>JAQBOM010000007.1 GCA_028288025.1 Mucilaginibacter sp.
TCAACTTAAATTAATGGGCTTGGAAATTGGATTCAAGACATAATCCTTCAAATAATCATTTTAATGAAGCTTTTTTATTAAATTGATTTTTTACCGGACAACAGTGAAATAAATTCGGCATGACGTGTGTAGTTTATTGACGCCATACTTTCTTTAAAACGCAGCTTTCTTGGTTCTTGGTTCTTGGTTCTTGGTTCTTGGTTCTGCCTCTCGATACTTGATAGTAATTACTTGATACTATCTTCCCTTTTTAACCGCCGGGAATTTCATCTTATAATCCACATCAACCATGCCTTTTGAAATATCGTTAAGTCTTTTTTCGATCAGGCGTTTACGCAGCGGGCTAAGCTTATCGGTAAATAATTTACCTTCAATATGGTCATATTCATGCTGGACAACACGTGCCGCCATGCCCGAAAACGTCTCTTCATGATGTTTCCAGTTCTCATCGTAGTAAGAAAGTTTAACATTTTGCTTGCGGTAAACATCCTCTCTTATTTCGGGAATGCTGAGACACCCTTCGTTAAAAGGCCATTCCTCCCCCGATTCGTCTAAGATACAGGCATTGATAAACACCCTTTTAAAATCCTTTAGTGAAGCGTCATCATCTGAAAATACCGACGCGTCGATCACAAATAAACGCATTGATAAGCCAACTTGCGGCGCAGCCAGGCCAACTCCGTGAGCGCCATACATAGTCTCGAACATATTGTCGATCAGGGCCTTAATATGAGGATATTCATCCGGCTCAATGGACGGAGCTTTCCGCCGTAAAACAGGGTCGCCGTATGCTATGATGGGGAATTTCATTATACAAAACTAAAAGATTATTCTTTAGGCTCAAATAGCAGGGTTATCATTCTGCTGTTATCAAAAATTTCGTTGCTTATTTCTAACAATTGTTCAGCAGTAACGGCGTTTATTTTATCAAATATCTCCGTAAGCGTATACACGTGATCAAAAGCAATGAGATTTTTAGCCATTGACATGATTACCCCCATGCGATTTTCTTCTGCCAATGCTATCTGGCCTATGAATTTTTGCTTTTCCTGATGAAGTTTCAGAGCGCCCAACTTTTTATCCCTCAGTTTCTTAAGCTCTTTATGAACCAAAAATGTGGCCTTATCCACTTTTTCCCTATCGGTGCCAAAATATATTGAAAAAATGCCGCTATCAGTAAAAGGTGTGTAATTTGAATCGATGGTATAGGCAATTCCATATTTTTCCCGTATTTCCAGATTCAGTCTGCTGCTCATGCCAATGCCACCCAGTAAGTTATTTAATAACCAAAGGCCGTCTCTTAGCGGGTGGCCGGCGGAATAAGCTGTGTTACCAATTATACAATGTGTTTGAGAAATTTGCTTATGCAAAATAAGCGATGCTCCGGAGTTGCCCACCGGCTTCAATCTATGCTTGGGCGTACTATTAGCCGGCACAGGTCCAAAATATTTTTCTGCCAACCCAACTACCTTTTTGAAATCGTAATTGCCAAAAACGGCAAAAACCATTTCGGATGTATTGTAATTGAGTGATATAAAACTTTGTATATCTGAAGAGTTAAATTTTGAAACAGTTTCAGGTGTACCCAGAATATTTTTACCCATCGGGTGCCCGTTAAATAACAGTTCCTCAAAGTCGTCCTGTATGGCTTCTTCGGGCTGGTCGAGGTAAGACGCGATTTCGTCCAGTATCACCCCGCGTTCCTTTTCCTGTTCGTCTTCCGGGAACGTTGAATGAAATAGAATATCTTCGAACAAGTCAACCGTCCGTTCAAGATGCTGGTTTAACAGCGAGGCATGTATGCAGGTGTATTCTTTGGTGGTGTAAGCGTTCAGATCTGCGCCAACCAGTTCCAGGCGGTTCAGTATCTGGCTGGTGCTGCGGCGTTCGGTTTCCTTAAACAGCAAATGTTCAATAAAATGCGCCAGGCCCTCTTTGTGTTCCGCCTCATCCCGCGAACCGGCATTCACGATAAAACAGCAATGCGTTATGGTTGATGCCGCGTGTTTAAAAAGTATCCTGATACCATTGGGTAACGTATGAACCTGGTAATCCGTCATGAGGCGTAAAGATAGATTTTTCTTGCGAAGTCGGAAAAGTCAGTAAAGTCAGCGAGACAAACTAACGCCAAACCGACAACAATCATTCGGATTTACCGACTAAAAAACAGTCTTTCGAATAAAAAATTAACTTTTCGGACTTCCGGACTTTACTGACTTTTCGGACTATTTTCCCTACTTTGCGCTATGAAAATACAAATAGCCGACCTGGCCTTTGAACCCCTTATAAAAGCCGAAGCTATAGAGAAACGAGTGAAAGCGATCGGTCAGCAATTAAATGCTGATTATCAACATTGTGTACCGGTATTTGTTGGCGTACTAAACGGCAGCTTCCTGTTCATTGCCGACCTCATCAAACAAATAAACATTCCCTGCGAAATTACCTTTACCAAGCTGGCCTCGTACTACGGCGGCACCACCAGCAGCCTGAAAATACGCGACGATATTGATTTTAGTGTAGATATTAAAGGCCGCGAGGTAGTAATAATTGAGGATATTGTCGATACCGGCAACACCGCTCATTATTTGATCGATAAACTAAAGGTAAAGCAACCCACATCCATAAAACTATGCTCACTCCTGCTCAAACCCGCCGCTGTACAGAAACCCCTCGAAGAGCTAAAATACACCGGCTTCGAAATTGAGAATGAATTCGTAGTGGGCTACGGCCTCGATTACAAAGAAATGGGCAGAAATTTGAAAGACATTTATAAGCGGGTGAAGTAGGGAAGGATTTCGGAAGTCGGATTTTCGATTTCGGATTTTTTACGGGCCAAAAATTTAAAAAACCATGTCATTGCGAGCGATAGCGCGGCAATCGCGAACTTTACAGGGCGGTCGTGTACGTACGCGATTGCATACAGCATCAATTTTAATTCCCAATTAAATATACTTCTTTAAATTATAATAATCATTACCCGGAACACCTATCTTTGCCCCGGGAGATACAGCACATGGGGTTACCACTCAGAATAACATTTAAGGACGACGATTACATTTACCAAATCATCGAAAGCAAGCAAATCAACAATACAACCAACGAAATTGAGCTATTGCTGAATGGTGAAAAGATAGAACTGATAAGAGATACCAAACTGGTTTGGAAGCAAAAAAATGACAACCAATCGCTCGACTCCGAACTGGTGCAGGCTTTAGGGCGTTCCGTCTCGCTACGATTGAGAATGTGAAGACTGCTGTCAATTGTCCCGTACAAAGCGAACGGATCCACGATCTGTTTCGTTGGGTATAACTGCGTTGAGGTCTATCAAAACCTGATATTGTGTTTGAAGTATCTCCAAACTTATACGCTCTCCGTTAGGAAATAAAGATGACGTCAACAGGTTTGTCATATTCCCTAAATTCCTAAAACTATTAGACCAAAATCCACTTGCAACCGCATTGAAGCCTGAGGTATTTGTGCCGTTCGCAAAAATCCATGTAGTTTTAGACATTAGTTTAAGGGCTGATATGTCGGAAAGTGTATAATAACCATTCGATTGAGCTGCACCCATTGTGATTAATAAAGTTTCGAAGTCGCTTCTGGTTGGCAAACGCCATCCCGAAGGAAGCTTTATCGCCGCTGCCTCACTATATGTATAGAGTTTGCCATAGGCAGCGTCGTTAGCTGCATCATTATTATAGCTTAATCCTCCTGATCCGTTATAGTTCTCCGATGTCCAGGTTTGGCTTCCAATTTTAACAGTCCCATAACTCTTACCACCTATGGTAAAGGATATAGCCGACTGCGAAATGTCCGTCTTTTTAGAACAGCCAGTAAGAATTATGGCCGGGATAAATAATAGTAGAAGCACCCTTTTCATTGCCTGATAGCGTTAGAGGTTAAATTGGTTGCAAGATAACAACGATAGACTTACGAACAACAACCAAAAAGCTCTGTTTTTGATTCACCACAAACAAAAAGCCGGCAAGGTTAGTGTAATTTATGCGATTTATTACTCAAGCATTTGAGTAAGCGTTTTAAACCAATCCTTATCATGGGTATAAATACCGTTGAAATCAATGATAAGGTATATAGATTGCGTCTCAACAGCAGAAATATAGTATTCTATTCTCAATGGCTGCCAAAATAGTCCAAAGCTTTTCACTGATAAAGCGGAAAATACATCATCAAATCCCAGGTAAATTTGCTTTAGCGTGTTGAGTTGAATTGACAGATCCTCGTCGTCATCACCAACACCTTCAATAATAATCTCTGAATTCGTTAAAGCAATGTTCCCTTCATGCCGGTGCAATGGCGGGACAAATGACGTCATTGATGCCAAAGCTTTCTGCGTTTCGGTAAACTCAGCCATTTCATAATCGTAACTCCACTTTGCGGTGCCTTGTAATAAAAACGTTTCAGCCATAATACTTATGTATTTTGTTCAATGTAAGCATTTATAACCAACAAAAAAGCACATTCAACTAAATGTCAAATGTGCTTTTTCTATGTCGGGATGAGAAGATTCGAACTTCCGACCTCCAGCACCCCATGCTGGCGCGATACCGGGCTACGCTACATCCCGAACTGGGGTACAAATATATAACTTTGGGTAAGGATTAAAATGTATTTTAAATTCGAAATTGATTAGTGATAGTGTCCTTTTGCAGAATAAATATAAATGGTCTCATTTTCAACTGCATAAATAAGCCGGTGCTCGCTGTCAATTCTCCTTGACCATTTACCCGAATATTGGTGCTTTAGTGGTTCCGGTTTACCAATGCCACGAAATGGCGTTTCTTTGATTGAAATAAGAAGCTTTTCAATTTTTTTGACAATATGGGATTGTCCACTTCTATTAAAAAACCTGATGTCTTCCTTTCGCGATATCAGTTAGTCTAAGTTCCATATATCGGCAGGTTCTATTTTAGTAGTTCTTCCTGCCTTTATATCATCTTCACTCTGCTTCATCTTAGCCACAAATTCAGTGTTATATGATTGCTCTGCGCTTTTTTCAGTCTTAAATTCAACTTTCAGGGCTCTCATAATTGCCTTCAAAGCAGTTAATTGCTCTTTATTTTTAGGCTGTACAATTAAAGTTTCCATATACAAATTTAAGCTTTTTTTATATACAAATTTCACTTTCTGCCTTTAACCTTTCAGCTTTCACGTCCTTTAGAAATCTGCCAACCTGTCACCGTTTTTTCAATCTTTTCTGACGAATTATTACCTTTCACCTTTTACCTTTCAGCTTTCACTGCAAAATTCCCTGCCAAACCCATATTGGCACAACCCTTGTTAAACACTGTGTAACAAACAATCATTCAATCCAGAAATTATAATCATATGTCTAAAATAATTGGAATCGACTTAGGAACAACTAACTCCTGCGTTGCGGTAATGGAAGGTAACGAGCCGGTAGTTATCGCCAACAGCGAGGGTAAACGTACCACGCCGTCGGTTGTCGCTTTTGTTGACAACGGCGAGCGCAAGGTTGGCGACCCGGCAAAACGCCAGGCCATTACCAACCCAACAAGAACTATTTATTCGATCAAACGCTTTATGGGTAACCAGTTTAACGAGGTTACCAAAGAAGTGGCACGTGTGCCCTATAAAGTGGTAAAAGGCGATAACAACACCCCGCGTGTTGAGATCGGCGACCGTAAATATACGCCGCAGGAAATTTCAGCAATGATCCTTCAGAAAATGAAGAAAACCGCTGAAGATTTTTTAGGCACCGAAGTTACCGAAGCGGTTATTACCGTACCGGCTTATTTTAATGATGCGCAACGCCAGGCTACTAAAGAAGCCGGTGAAATTGCAGGCTTAAAAGTACGCCGTATCATCAACGAACCTACTGCTGCTGCCCTGGCTTACGGCCTCGACAAAGCGCACAAGGACATGAAAATTGCCGTGTTCGACTGCGGTGGTGGTACACATGACGTATCTATCCTTGAATTGGGCGATGGCGTGTTCGAAGTAAAATCAACCGATGGTGATACTCACCTTGGCGGTGACGACTTTGACCAGGTAATTATCGACTGGCTGGCCGACGAATTTAAAAGCGACGAAAACGTTGACCTCCGTAAGGACCCAATGGCTTTACAGCGTTTAAAAGAATCTGCTGAAAAAGCTAAGATCGAGTTATCAAGCTCAGCCCAAACCGAAATAAACTTACCATACATTACCGCTGCCGACGGTGTGCCAAAACACCTGGTTAAAACTTTAACCCGTGCTAAATTTGAGCAACTGGCCGACAGTCTGATAAAACGTACCATTGAACCATGTAAATCAGCGTTGAAAAATTCCGGTTTAAAAACTTCAGATATCGACGAAGTGATATTGGTAGGTGGTTCAACCCGTATCCCTGCTATTCAGGAAGCAGTTGAAAAATTCTTTGGCAAAGCGCCTTCAAAAGGTGTTAACCCGGACGAAGTGGTTGCCATAGGCGCTGCCATACAAGGCGGTGTGTTAACCGGCGAAGTGAAGGATGTGTTGCTGCTGGATGTTACCCCGCTTTCATTGGGTATTGAAACCATGGGTGGCGTTATGACCAAGCTGATAGAGGCAAACACAACTATCCCAACTAAAAAAGCGGAAACCTTCTCTACTGCATCTGATAATCAACCTGAAGTTCAGATACATGTTTTACAAGGTGAACGCCCAATGGCTGCAGGTAACCGTACAATAGGACAATTTAACCTGGCGGGCATACCACCGGCACCACGCGGCGTACCGCAGGTTGAAGTGACTTTTGACATTGACGCCAACGGCATATTACACGTAAGCGCGAAAGATAAAGCTACCGGTAAAGAGCAGAAGATACGTATAGAAGCGTCTTCAGGCTTAACCGATGCCGAGATCAAGAAAATGAAGGATGAGGCAGAAGCAAATGCTGAATCTGACAAAAAAGCAAAAGAGGAAGTTGAAAAACTAAATGCCGCAGATGCCCTGATATTCAGCACCGAAAAGCAATTGAAGGAGTATGGCGATAAGATATCAGCTGATAAAAAGACACCTATCGAGGATGGCTTGAAGAAACTGAAAGAGGCTTATGCTGCTAAAAACTTTGATGAGATCGAAACTGCGCAAACCGAGTTGAGCAATGCATGGAACGCTGCATCCGAAGAGATGTACAAAGCCACTGCTGATGCCGGCCAGGCCCAGCCAGGCGCCGACGGTCAGCAAGGCCCGACAGGCGGTCACGCTGAAGGCAATGCCGACACTGTTACAGATGTTGACTTCGAAGAAGTGAAGTAATCTCCTGATAAGGTTTATTATAATAAAACCCCGGCAAGCAATTGCCGGGGTTTTTGTTTATGCAACATTCCCTGTCATTTCGACGAGGTACGAGGAGAAAACTATACACCTGCTCCCCGCTTTGCATGGCCAGGTGAATATGTATAGTTTTCTCGCTATCGCTCGAAATGACATGATTTTTGGTGGTGAGAGATGAACCATGTTACTAATAAATCACAGCAATAATATGATTGTCGTTATCAAAACTGAAATCCTTAGATTTTAGCTCTTTCCCGTTTACACGAATACTTTTGCTCGCTTTAAACCCATGCAGCACCAGCTTTACCCTGTCGTATTTTGAAGTAAAAGAACCTTCCGCTTTCGATAAAGTAATCTCATGCTTTTCCGGATCAAAACTGATCTCACGTTTATAATACACGCCTTTTTGATAATCATAGGATGCGCCATCGTCCTCGTAGTAAACAAAGCTATTGGCCTTGTCGCCATACCAAACATTGACCTCCAAAATGCCATCTCCTTTTTCAGCCGTGCTTTGTATCACATTTTGCATGGGGATGATAGCTCCGGCTTTTATAAATACAGGCAAGTCGGTTAACGGAGCCGGTACGGTTATGGCCTTGCCACCTTTAAATTTTTCTCCCGTGCTCAACCGGTACCAGTCTCCTTCCGGCAAGTAAACCTCTCCGGTAAATTTGGTGCTTTCAACCGGGGACACCAATATGGCATCGCCAAATAAAAACTGGTTCTGGTATTTTACGTCGTAAACATTTTCATCACCAGTGTAATTAATTGCCAGCGTCCGGCTTACCGGCATCCCTGTTTGGCACGACTGGTAAAAGCTCGAATACAGGTAAGGCAGCATCCGGTACCGCTGTTCAATATCCTTTTTAATAATAGCTTGATTCTTCTTTCCCCAGCACCAGGGCTCGCGCATAATGGTGCCTTCCTGGGCATGATTGCGGAACATCGGTGTATAAACGCCCAGCGAGTTCCAGCGCACCATCAATTCGGGCGTCGGGTCGCCTGTAAAGCCACCGATATCCACGCCGATCATCGACATCCCGGTTATGCCCAGGCTGTTCACCAGCCGCTGCCCCAGCAGCATATGCGCATCATAAGCCGAGTTATCCCCTGTCCAAACAGCCGAGTATCGCTGCGCGCCGGAATAGGCTGCCCGTGTAAGCACAAACGGCCGCTTATTGCCTAATATCTTTTTTGTGCCTTCATAAGTGGCGCGGGCCATTTCCATCCCGTACACATTGCGCGCCTCCGACATATAACGGTCGCCGAACTTTACCAGCCAGGGAATGTTTTGCCCCCAGGCTGCCGGCTCATTCATATCATTCCAGAAACCCTCCACGCCCGGGTCAGTTAGCGCGGTGAATGATTTCCCCCACCATTCCCGCACATCGGCCCTGAAAAAATCCGGGAAATGGCAGCGGCCCGGCCAAACGTTGGCCACATAGTTTTCACCGTTAGGATAAGTAGCGAAATAATTTTTAGCTACGCCTTCATCGTATTGTTTATATCCCTTTTCAACTTTTATTCCCGGGTCAACAATGGTTACCAGCTTAAAGTCCATGGCTTTTAGTTTGGCTATCATACCTTTTGGGTCGGCGAAGGTTTTCTTGTTCCAGGTGAATATTTTATACTCATCCATGTAATCAATATCGCAGTACATCACATCGGCAGGTATCTTTTCCTTTCTGAAGTTCTCCGCAATATCAAGCACCTCGTCCGCACTCATATAGCTCCAGCGGCATTGCTGGTAACCCAGGCTCCACAGCGGCGGCATCTCCATACGGCCAGTGAGCCAGGTATAATCTTCTATGATCTGCGGAACACTTTGCGCTCCGAAAAAGTAATAGTTCATATCACCGCCATCCGCGCCAAACCAGCTCATCTTCTCGTCGGTTGTCGCCCCAAAATCAAAATAACTTCTGTGGGTATTGTCAAAAAACAATCCGTAGGTCAGTCCGCTATGCAGCCCGATAAAAAAAGGGAATGTTTTATACAACGGATCGGCATTAACATCGTGCAGGGCAGCATCGGTGTTCCAGTTCACATACGAGCTGCCCCGGCGGTTAAGGTTCCCAGTTTTCTCGCCCAATCCTATAAACTTTTCGTCGGCAATCAATTTGCGGTAATTCGTCACCCTCGCATCCTGCCAGTTAACCCCGAAACGCGGGTCATCTTCACTTAAAACCTTGCCCTCTGCCGTATAAAAATTAAACCTCAAGGGCGATTTGCTGATACGCAGCTGCATCGCTGAAGTGGTAACCACAATTTCATTACCAGATTCAGTAATATCCATTTTTCCCGCAGGCTCCTGTATCACCGCAAAGGAACCTTCTTCCTTATAATCCCTGCTAATGCAAACCCGGATAATTGACGGGCTATAAACCCAAATACGCGCTTCCGCTTCCCGGGATTTTATAATTAAAACGTTGCCCTGTTGTTTAATGCTTCCTGCGTTTCCTAAAATTTCTGTTTGCATATCAAACTATATCGCGTAGAGAAAGAACAGCAGGAAGATTGGTTGGTTTGGGGATTGATAAATAAACATTTCTTTTGAAAGCAAAACAAAAAATCCCGCCTAAGCGGGATTGATCATCTATGAAAAAATATTGTTTACGGCCATAAATTCTCCGGGTAAGTCCCGTTAGCAACCAGGTCGGATATGTTTTTTTGTACGATAGGTTTATCTTCTTTATACGTAACGCCAAACCACTTTGAAGCGGTCGGGATAACCTTAAATGATGCTTCGCCGCTTTTGATTAAACCGTCGGCTACCAACGGGATGAAAAATTCGGCTTTTGGATTACTTTCGTTTTTCTCTACAAAGGCTTTAAACATCGGCTCACTTTGCTTAAACACAGCAGGTGTAAATCCCCAAAAATTCATCGATACACGGGTATCGTTAGGTAGCGGGTGCTCACCGGTTTCATCTTTATAAGCAACCTTGCCGCCGTCGGTAAAATAAACCTCGGTGCGCTCATTTATTTCAACCATATCGCCGTTTTCATCAACCTTACATACACCGCGCGAAACGGAGCCATAATCCGACAAGGTTTTATCTATCTGGTACCCGATAAGCGAATAGGTATCATCACCAGCTTCGGTGGTTAAAAATTTAGCCATTTTTTCAAATGAATCGTAACCATAAAAGTCGTCTGCATTGATCACGCAAAAAGGTTCTTTTACCTGGTTACGTGCAGCTAAAACGGCATGTGCGGTACCCCATGGCTTGGCCCGTTCAATGGTTTTATCAATACCAAAAGGTTTCAGGTCATAGCTTTGAAAAACATAGTCTGTCTCTACACGGCCCTTTAACCTCGGTTCGTATATTGCCTTAAAAGCATCAGCAAATTCTTCCCGGATGATAAAGCTTATCTTACCAAAACCAGCCTTAATAGCATCATAAATGGAGTAGTCAATAATCGTCTCGCCATGGGGGCCAAAGCCGTCGATCTGTTTCATGCTTCCGTAGCGGCTGGCCATTCCTGCGGCTAAAATAAGTAGTGTTGGTTTCATATCTTTTTAGGTACGATGATTAAACGTAAATAATAAAAATGGGGTTAAAATGTTTGTGGTATTGCTAAATAATTATTTGATGTACCTGAAATCCTGGCCCGCTTTGATATTCAATAATGACTCGTATATCAGCCTTATCACATTATCCACATCTTCTTTATGTATCATTTCAACAGTCGTGTGCATGTAACGCAGCGGCAGCGATATCAGCGCCGATGGCACCCCGTCATTTGAATAAGCAAAAGCATCGGTGTCGGTACCGGTTGACCGGGATGAGGCTTGCCGTTGGAAGGGAATATTAGCCTTTTCGGCAGATTCGATCAGCAGCCGGTTCAAATTATTTTGCACCGCAGGGGCATATGATACAACGGGCCCTTTGCCGCAGGCCAGGTCGCCCTGGGTTATCTTGCTGATCATCGGTGTTTGGGTATCATGCGTTACATCCGTTACAATAGCCACATTGGGTTTAATGTGATGGGCTATCATTTCAGCGCCGCGCAGGCCTATCTCCTCCTGTACCGCGTTTACGATATATAGGCCGAATGGCAATTTAACTTTGTTCTCTTTGAGCAGGCGTGCTACTTCGGCTATCATAAAACCGCCGGCGCGGTTATCCAGCGCACGGCCTACATAATAACGGTTGTTTAGCACCATAAACTCATCCTCGTAGGTGATCACACAGCCTACATGAATGCCCATGTTTTCAACTTCGTCCTTGGTAGTGCAGCCACAGTCAAGGAATATATTTTTAAGGGTCGGCGCTTCTTCCTTTTCCCCGGCGGTACGGGTATGGATAGCCGGCCAGCCGAACACGGCTTTCACTACGCCTTTATCCGTATGGATGTTTACACGCTTCGAAGGCGCTATTTGATGATCAGAACCGCCATTGCGGATAACATAAATCAGCCCGTCGCTGGTGATGTAATTAACAAACCACGATATTTCGTCGGCATGCGCTTCAATCACTACCTTATAAGGGGCATCCTTGTTGATAATGCCAACGGCTGTGCCGTAATTGTCAACGTAATGGTCGTCAATATAAGGCTTCAAATAATCCAGCCAAAGTTGCTGGCCGGGCCATTCAAAGCCGGTCGGCGATGGATTATTGATATATTTTTCGAAAAATGACAGTGAGGTTTCAGTTACAATAGCAACATGCTTTGGCGCATCGGTTTTCTTTTTAGCCATATGTGTAGTATGCCCTGGTAGTGGGCGCAGGCAAATATAATAAAGCTGCTGATAATGTTTGACAGCAAAAATAAACAGCCATTAAATTGTTGATAGCTTAACAGTACCTTCATTTAACAACCTTTCTTTTGCGGTGAGTAAATTTTCTGAAGATCAGTTATTAGTTAGTTGAACCGGCGTGTAGTAGACGCCGGTTTTTTTATGAATCAGGAGTCTAAATGGCCTTTTCCATGATCTCATAGTCAAATCCATTCTTTGAAAACTGTTGCCCGGTCAATTTATACCCGGCTTTCAGATAAAACCCAATGGCTGTATCCCTTGCATTGCACCATATTCTTTTACCGTCATTAGCAAGTGCATAATCGGTAACATAATTTAACAAGCCGGTACCAACACCCGTGTTTTGCACCTGCGGATCAACAGCAAGCTTGCGGAATTGAAAATTTTCCCCTTTTTGAAACAGCGAAACAACCGCCACTAGCTTGCCATCCTTAAAAGCCCCGAAATGGATCCCATCGCGGTCTTCATCCATTTCCATTTCAAACAGCTTCTGGCCCGGGTATAAAACGTCCCGCCGCAAACGATGAGTAAGTTCGGGAGTTATTTGTTCGATGTGCATGGTTGTATTTTCGAATTTCGGATGTTCAATTCGGATTTAGTTTTGTTCCGTCATTTCATGCAGTCCACAAGTTTTAAAATTAGAATAAATCGTAAATCCGAAATCCGAAATCAAAGCGGAATATTCCCATGTTTCTTCCTTGGGTTGTTCACTACCTTATTTTCGAGCATTTTAAAGGCGTATATGAGCTTCAATCGTGTTTCCGAAGGTTCTATCACTTCATCAATAAAACCGCGCTCAGCGGCACGATAAGGGTTAGCAAATATGTCGGAATACATCAGTTCCATTTCTTTCCACTTGGCTTCTTTATCTTCGGCGGAAGTGATCTCCCGCTTAAAAATAATTTCAGCGGCCCCCTTTGCGCCCATAACGGCAATCTCGGCAGTTGGCCAGGCAAAATTCATATCCGCGCCGATGTGCTTGGAGTTCATTACATCGTAAGCACCGCCGTAGGCCTTCCTGGTGATCACGGTTATACGCGGCACGGTGGCTTCACAAAAAGCATAGAGTAATTTGGCGCCGTTAGTGATGATGGCGTTCCACTCCTGGTCGGTGCCCGGCAAAAAGCCCGGCACATCCTCAAAAACCAGCAATGGGATATTAAAGCTATCGCAAAAGCGCACAAAACGGGCACCCTTCGTTGACGAATGAATATCAAGCACACCAGCTAAAAATGCGGGCTGATTCGCCACTATACCAATACTACGGCCCGCCAGGCGGGCAAAGCCCACCACTATATTTTCCGCGAAATCTTTATGCACTTCCAAAAACGAACCGGCATCGATCACATGGTCAATCACTTCCCTGATATCGTAAGGCTGCGACGAATTATCGGGCATCAGTGTATTCAGTTCTTCGCGCAGTTCATTTTTTATTTCATAGGGTAATGAAGGTGCCGTATCCTCGCAGTTTTGCGGCATATAGCTCAGCAACTTCTTCACATTTTGGATGGCCTCTATCTCGTTGGGGCAGGCAAAATGCGTAACGCCCGATTTGGTGGCATGTGTTGTTGCCCCGCCCAACTCCTCTGAGGTGACCTCCTCATGCGTAACGGTTTTTACCACATTGGGGCCGGTTACAAACATGTAAGAGGTGTTTTCCACCATCAAAATAAAATCAGTTATAGCGGGAGAATACACTGCGCCGCCGGCACAGGGCCCCATAATAGCCGAAATTTGAGGCACTACGCCCGAGGCCATCGTATTGCGGTAAAATATATCGGCATAGCCGCCAAGCGACACCACCCCTTCCTGGATGCGCGCGCCGCCGGAATCATTCAATCCTACCACGGGTGCGCCATTCTTCATGGCCAGATCCATTATTTTACAGATCTTTTCGGCATGGGTTTCGGACAGCGAGCCGCCGAACACGGTAAAATCCTGCGAAAAAACATATACCAACCGGCCGTTAATAGTTCCGTATCCCGTAACAACGCCGTCGCCCGGATATTTTTCATTTTCCATGCCAAAGTCCGTGGAACGGTGCGATACCAGCATCCCGATCTCCTGGAAAGACCCCTCATCCATCAAAAAATGAAGCCGCTCACGCGCGGTAAGCTTTCCTTTTTTATGCTGGCTTTCAATGCGCGCCTTGCCGCCGCCCAACAGGGCTTCTTCACGTTTTTTCTTTAAAGCTTTTATTTTGTCGTTCACAATTCCGGTTTGTCCATGCAAGATGGGAAAATTAGGTGAAAGGTAAAAGGCAGACTTTAACAATACATAATTATCAATAAATAATTAAAACCTTTATCAAATTGGTCGCTTTTATGCATATATATCGAATAATATGAATGCTTACCAGCAAAAGTGGATAGAAGTTTTAAAAGAAGCCGGTTTGCCGGGATGGGAAATTAACGCTAACGGCGACAATATTTTTGTGGAAATGCCGCGTATTACCGACCTTAAACTGATAAGGGATAATTTACCTGAAACGCTGGGCGCGATATCCCTGGATATTACGGCGCCAAAAGAAAGGCTGAAATTTGTTTTTCACAACGGGTATGAAAAATTTGAGTTCATCCTGAATCCGCACGCGGACGAACTGGACAGGGAATAGTTAAATTTTGGCCCGCGATGATAATATGACGACGCTGGTGCCCATGATGGCTATAAAAACGAAAGACGCCCTTAATGTGGCCAGGCCGGCGATAAAACCGATCAGCGGCGGGCCGACTAAAAACCCGATAAAGCCGATTGTCGAAACAGCTGCCAGCGCCACGCCAGGCGACATGGTTTTTGATTTTCCGGCGGCACTGTACACCATCGGCACAACGGAAGAAACGCCGGCGCCAACCAATAAAAATCCCGCCATAGCGGTATAAAAATGCGGAAACACCACAGCTATTAGCAAGCCGGTAGTGGTTAACGTGCCGCTAATTTGCAATGTACGTTTCAATCCAAAGCGGTGCGCAAACCAATCGGCAACAAACCTGCCCCCGGCCATAGTGAACATGAAAGCGGTAAAGCCCGCACCTTGTAAAGCTATAGGAGCGGCAATTACCTTTTTAAAATAGATTACGCTCCAGTCGAACATAGCGCCTTCACAGATCATAGAGCAGAATGCAATGGTTCCAAGCGTAAGCAAGGGGATCATCAGCCTGAGGCGCATCAGCAATGGCATAGTAGACGATGGCACATTTTTTACCGCTTCGCTATCATCATACAAAAACCTTGATGCGGTAATAACACCAATAATAAGTACCATTAAGATAATAACGAAGTGATGGAAGGGGTTTACCCCGTTCGCGATCATTATTGTACCTATGCCGGCGCCGGTAAAACCCGCCAGGCTCCACAATCCATGAAACGAGGCCATAATTGGCTTCTCATAAAGTCCCTCGGTGGCAACAGCCTGTGTATTTACCGAGATGTTAACTGCGTTACTGGCAAAGCCATAGCATACCAGGCAGATAATTAATTGAAACGTATTTTTTGCCAGTCCCAGGCTAACCAAAGCCACCCCGTAAACCAATATGGCCGAAAGCAGCAATCGTTTACTGCCAATTTTGGTGATGATCCAGCCCGAAAACGGGAGGGAGCACATTAAACCTACCGGAAGAGAAAAGAGCACAGCGCCAAGCGCGGCGTCCGAAAGGCCCATGGTTTGCTGTACCGTAGCGATGCGTGATGCCCAGCTGGCAAAACATAAACCGGCCATAAAAAATAACGCGCCGACAGCAACGCGCAGAGTAGTACGGTACACGGTAACTGACTGGACGGTAGGATCCATGTATATTTCGTAATTTTCTTAGTGTAAAGAATACACTAAGTTTTATAAGGCAAAAATACCAAATTTTTTGAGATCAAAGTAACTAATTCTGAAATCAGCAATCCCCGTCAGGCCCGCATGATTCGCCTTCAATAACCTCTAGTTTAGGTTTTGAAGCTTCCTTTTGCCATTCATCAAAAGCTTTTTCGAGTGTTTGCTCAAATACGGGTACAGCCTGTGCGCCGGAAACGGCATATTTGCCATTCATCACAAAAAACGGCACGCCCTGTATACCCAGGTATTGTGCTTCTGCAATATCACGTCGCACGTCATCCGCATAAGCGCTGGTTTCCAGTGTTTGTTTGATCTCAGCAGTATCTAAACCAATTTCCGAACCCAGCCCGACTAAGGTCTCCTTGTCGTCGATATTTTTACCATCGGTAAAATAAGCTTTGAACAGTTGTTCTTCCATCGCAACGCCCAACCCATGCTTTTTAGCCAGGTGGCTGACGCGGTGCGCGTTAAAGCTGTTGGCGACCACCGCCTTATCAAAATTGTAGGTCAGGCCAGCTTCAGCCGCCATTTGCGTTACATGCGTGTTCATTTGTTTGGCCTGCTCAAGCCCCCAGCCTTTTTTATCGGCCAGGTATTCATCTATTTTTATCTCCGGGTCTGTAACCAGGCCGGGGTTAAGCTGGAAGCTTTTCCATTCAATTTCAATTTTATCTTTTTGCGCGAACTGCCCTAACGCATCTTCAAACCTACGTTTGCCGATGTAGCAAAAGGGGCACATTACATCCGACCATATTTCAACTTTCATAGAATTTTTGATTTATACAAAGATACCTCAACCGTCACGCCACAGCGTAACTGCAAAGTAAAAAAGCCTGTCCCACAGTGGTGGGGACAAGCTTTTTAATTTAAGTTTATCGGCGGCTATTTAAAATCGTCGGCCGTAACGCCTGTATTCAATTTAACATCGGTTACAGTCATTAACAGGTTTTGCTCCTGCCCGCCTGCGGAAATAGTAAGGGCTTGCTTAAAAGGGAACAGCACATTGTTCACCTTGCGGTAATCACTCAAATCAATCGTCTGCGAAACGGTGTTGTTATTCTGGGTTGTTGTACTTTCATTCCGCACAAGCAATTTGCTTTTAACATCGTAATACTCGGTTGATGTCTTCCCGGTAGGGTCGGTCACTGTCACCTGGTAGGCATCCGAACCGTTTACTTTTTGTATTCCCTTTACTGCCAGCTTAAACGCGGGGTTGCTTAAGTAATCAAGCTGTTCGGTTACGGACGTGAACACTTTCTTCTGAGCGATCTCTTCAGCAGTCATATCCTTTTTGTTGCCGCCCTGCTGGCTGTAGCCTTTTTCGCCGTCAAACAATGATTTCATCACCACATTTCCGCCCATTGATATGGCCATTAACTCTTTATTAGGCGCCATCTTTTTCTCGATTACGGCCAATGTCATACCTTGGGTAGCCAGCGACATATTTACGGAATATGATGTTACTTTTCTTAGCTCAGCAACACCGCCGATCGCATCGATATAGTTTTTGATAACATCCGATGCCTTAATATCAGCCACGCCTTTAGACTGCGCACCTTCAACTACCGGGTTGGCAAAAGCATCATACAGCTTAACCGGGTAGCCCAACTTTTTAAGTCCGGCAAGCATTTGTGAGGCATTGCCAACAACGACGATCCGGGTGTTATCATAATTCATATACTTCCTGGCAACACGCAACACATCATCAGCCGTTACGGCATTTACCCTTTGCAGGTAAGTTTTGTAAAAATCAGCAGGCAGGTTGTTGATCAGGATGGTGCTGGCAAAGGTTGCCATACGTGCCGGATCTTCCAGCCCTAACGCGAATGACCCGTTATATAAAGCCTTTGCCGTTGTTAATTCCTCGTCCGACACCTTTGCGGAACGTATACGCTTGATCTCGTTTAAAAACTCCATAACCGCGCTGTCGGTTTTCGCGGTCCTTACCGAAGCCGAGGCCTGGAAGGTAGTTTGGAACCTGCCGGTACCCAGGTTCGAATAAGCGCCGTAAGTAAAGCCGCGCTTTTCGCGCAGGTTCATAAACAAGCGGCTCTCGGCACCGCCACCCAGTATGTAGTTGGTTAACAGCACTGGGAAATAATCGGGGTTGTTTTTCTTCAGATCAACCAGGTTAACCACTTTTATCTCCGACTGTACCGCGTTGGGCAGGTCAACCACATCAATTTCGGTTGTTGCGGGGTTTGGCACCACAGCCAGTTTTGGCAATGTTAACATCGTTCCGGTCCACCCACCAAACACGGATGTTGCCAGCACTTTCGCATCAGCTGGTTTAATATCACCAATAATGGTCAGGTATGATCTTGAAGAGGTGATATATTTGCTGTAAGCCTGCTTAACATCCTGCAGCGTTAGTTTTTGAATACGTTCTTCTGTTTCAAACTCGCCGTTTGGGTGTGTTTTGCCATAAGTCAGGGCGTTGGTCACCCGGAAAGAAATGGCGGGCGCGCTTTTCGCCTGCGCTTTTAAGCCGGTGATAGCCTGAGTTTTCAGCTTGTCGAATGATTCTTGCGTAAATGCCGGTTCTTTGAGGCCTTGTCCCATCAGCGTAAAGGCGTTTTTAAAATAGCGGGTTAAAGCGGATGCTGAACCTCCTGTCGAACTCAGGTTTACGTTTGCGCCCAGCTTTTCAACAGCCTGGTCAAATACGGCTTTGGGCATTGTCTTGGTGCCCTCGTTCAGCATACTGCCCATAAGGTTCATTACACCCGATTTTTCTCCCTCCGTGATCGGCCCTGCATCAATAACAAAGCTGGCCGAAACCTTTGGCAACCTGTGGTCTTCAACTACCAGCAGGGTAATACCGTTTGGCATTTTGTAAACAACCGGGTCTTTTATGGTTAAAACCGGCGCCGGGCCCGGCGTTGGCTGTTTGCTCCTGTCCACTTTTACTTGCGCCTGGGCATATTGCATTAACAATGCGCCGGCTGCTATCATTATATATTTTTTCATCATGATCATGTGTGATATAAATTAATTATTGGGCCTTTTTAGCCGGCAGGTAATACAATACCACGCGCTGGCTGGTGTTCAGGTATTTGCGGGCAGCATCCCTTATCTCTTCCCGCGTTATCGTCCTGATCTCGGTTAGCTCTTCATTAATATGGTTTGTGTCTTTATGATAAAAAGTGTACCCGTTCGATAGGTTTTCGGCAATGCCAAGCATCCGTGTGTTGGCGCTTACAAAATTATCCTCAAACTGGTTCTGCAATTTCTGGTAATCTTCCGGGCTGATCAGGTCGGTTTGGAGCTTGATAATTTCCTCGTCCATATCCGTCAGCAAACCCTTTGGCGCGGCGCCCCCGCTTGGCAATGCGCCAATGATGTACATCCCATAATCCTCCAGCGCATAATTAAATGCGAAAACCTGCAATGCATCTTTTTTGTCGTCGACCATCTTTTTATACATCCTTGAGCTTGCGCCGCCGGATAAAACAGATGATATCATCTCCATTACCTTCGAATCCCTGGTATCTCTTCCCGGTACACGATAAGCAGCTAATATGGCTGGTATCTGTATGTTAGCGTCATAAGCGGTATCAATTGTTTCTTTGGCGATTGGCACTTCCTCGGTTTTGTGATAAACAATAGCCTCTCCGCGCGGGATCGAACCAAAATAGGCGTCGATCAGTTGTTTTGTTTTGGCTACATCAATATCGCCCGAGATGGTCAGCACCGCGTTATTTGGCACATAGTACTGCTTAAAAAAGCCTTTAAACTCATCCAGCTTTGCAGCGTCCAGATCCTTCATCGATCCGATAACACCGTAATGATAAGGATGCTTTGAAAACAGTGCCCCGGCTATATCATTGATCACATTGCCATAAGGGCGATTGTCAAAGCTCAGGCGTTTTTCCTCCTTTACCACCTCGTTCTGGGTTTTTACGCCAATCTCGTTAATAACCGGGTGCATCATACGCTCGCTTTCAAGCCAAAGGCCGGTCTCCAGCTCGTTGGAGGGGAACACCTCGTAGTAAAAAGTTCTGTCCTGCGTCGTATTGGCATTGTTCTGTCCGCCGTTGGCCGACACAATTTTCATAAACTGCCCGCGTTTAATATTTTCGCTGCCTTCAAACAGCAGGTGTTCAAAAAAATGCGCGAAGCCTGTGCGCCCTGCAGCTTCGTTTTTCGAGCCCACGTGGTACATAACCGATACGGCTACAACCGGCGCATGATGATCATCGTGCAGAATAACGTGCAAGCCGTTGGGCAGGTCGTACTCCGTAAATTCAACTTTCTGCGCATTCGCGCGGCTGCCGATCGTAGCTGCCGCTATTGCACACAAAACAAGCTTTCTTATTTGCATATCAATTTGATTTAAAGCTAAAATATCAATTTATTTATTATTTACGTTATTAATTCAATTCCAGGCATTGATCAATATGCACGACTGCGTTGCTAAATTTTAATTCAACCTTATAATTTGCCGATCGCCAAAAATCAATAGCTTAGCTTAATCGTAACCCTCTATGGTATTCGCACTGCTTCTTTTATTATTAGCCGGTATGGTAACTGTTGGTGTGCAAATTATTAAACACAACCGCAGTATATGGGGGAGAACAGATCGCATTAATTCAAAAATACTTAGTACGGTTAGAAAGGTTCGGGTTTATCTTCCTTCCAGCTACGAGGCGTCAACGCCAAACAAACAACTTTACCCGGTGATTTATCTGCTTGATGGCGATGCCCATTGCGCTTCTGTTGTTGCTATGCTGAAACAGCCGGGTGAGTTAAACCATCATGTTGCCAATACTGAATTGATTGTAGTGGCTGTTAAAAGTTCAGATCGGGCGCGGGACTTTACACCAACCAGGTCGTTAATTGGACCCGAAGGAAATAAATTGCCTGGTTTGATAAATTCAGGCGGGAGCGAAAAATTTATAGCCTTTATAGAAAAAGAATTGGTGCCATATATTGAATCGGTTTATCCTGCATCACAACGTAAAGCAATAATCGGCCATTCGCTAAGCGGGTTGGTGGTGATGAATATTTTAATAACCCAAACTAAACTGTTTAATGCCTACGTTGCCATTGACCCAAGCATGTGGTGGGATAATAAAAAAATACTGAACAAGGCAGCAGCAAAATTTAAGGATGGGGATTTTACCGGCACGTCACTGTTTCTCGGTGTTGCCAATACCATGCCTGCGGGTATCGATATCAAACAAGCAAAAAACGACACCACCGGCTCAACGAACCATGTCAGATCAATTCTCGAATTGATTTCCATATTGGAGAGCAACCCAGGGAACGGCTTACACTGGCTGCATAAATATTACGCCGACAAAGATCATGGATCAGTGGCTTTGCCCGGAATTTATGATGCGCTTCGTTTTTTATGCGATGACGGAGCAATTAATGCTGCCGGCACTTCACCCTTTGTTAAAAATCAATAACTTAGATTAGTTAAATAAACCAGATATGTTTAAATATATCAAAGCAATTATTGGCCTCCTGCTATTTCCTGTAGCATTATGCGCGCAAACAGATTCATTTGTAATACCGCTTTGGCAAAAGGGCGCACCCGGTTTTGAGAAGCGCCGTAACGAACCTGAGCAAGCTAAATCTTACTGGGTAAAAAATATCCATAACCCGTCCCTAACCGTGTTCTTGCCGCCGAAAGATAAAGCCAATGGCGCGGCGGTGGTTATTTGTCCGGGCGGGGGTCACAGGCTACTGGTTTTTAATGCTGAAGGCATAGACCCGGCTAAGTTTTTGAATAACCTGGGTGTTGCCGTATTTGTGCTGAAGTACCGCCTGGGGCGCGATACGCTTTCGCCCTATAAAGTTGAGGTACACGCCAAACTGGATGGTTTCAGAGCTATGCGATTGGTGCGCAGCCGTGCGGCGGAGTTTGGCTTCGATCCCAACCGTATTGGCATGATGGGCTTTTCGGCCGGCGGCGAGGTGGTTGATATGATAGCCTTCGAAAATGGGAGCGGTGATCCAAATGCTCCTGATATCATTGATCGCGCCAACGCAAAACCAAACTTTTTAATACAGATATATCCCGGACCGGGTTTTATACCTAATGTAGTGCCGCATGATGCCCCGCCAATATTTTTACTGGCCGCCAATGATGATCCCTGTTGTTCAATTTCTGTAATGCAGTTGCTGCAGAAATACCGCGATGCCAAAGTGCCCGCGGAAGCGCACCTTTTTACCCAGGGACAGCATGGTTTTAATATGGGCTACCGCTCAAAGTTAAAATCAATAAAAAACTGGCCCGACCGGCTTGCCGATTGGCTGTCCGACAACAATATCCTACAGCCTGTAAATGGTGCCAGACCGAAGTAACGCATTAAGAGCCTCACCTAATCCTCTCCAACCGCGTGCGCTAACGCTTTAGCGGTGGCGCAAGGAGAGGACTTTAAAAAAAGCCTGCTGGGATTGATGACATAACAACCTATAAATCCGAAATCGAACATCCGACATCCGAAATCCTTAAAGATAGCTCAGCCACCACTGCCGGTGCGTTTGTTTATATCTGCTGAACCACCTGCACGGAAAATACAGCAACGCAATTACAATAAACCAAACTACATATACGCCGCCTAAGCCAAAACCAAAGTTTGGCGGACTAAACAGGAATGGCGCTTTGGGATTGCTAATTTGACTGGTCGTATAACCCTGGGCAAAAAATATAATGATGTTGATCACCCTGAGGAGATAAAAATGAAGTATATAATAGAAAAAAGGCACGTTACCGTAAATGACGAGTACATCCGTTACCTTATTTTTTACCCGTTCAATATGCGATAAAATGACTAAACCGGTGCCGATAGTTAAACAGGAATACAACAGCGACGGCGGGTATTTGCTTACGTTTAAAAATGAAAGGAACGAATAAGTCCCGTTGCGTTGTAACGACCAATGAGAAGGATCGCCATAAATATTAAAATATCGCAATACAACGAAAAACGTCAATAAACCCAGGCCCGAATAAAGCAATATCCTCCGCCTGCGGACTGCGTCAAAAGATGAGCTGTACAGCGAGCCGAACACATACCCCAGCAGCATTAAGCCCGTCCATGGAATAAGGGCGTACAAGTCAAATATAGCGTGAGATTGGCCTAACGGGATAATTGAACCCCTGGTGACGAGCAATAGCTTTAGCAAAGTTGCCTCGATACCGGTTTTCGGCAGCTGAAGATAATCGATAATATCATGCCCAAAAAATATCAGCGCACCGATAATGCCGATAACTATTTTTGGTGCCCGAACCAACAGGCCCAGTATGATCATGCTTAAACCAATTACCCATAACACCTGGAATACGATAAAATTATACTGCGGATTAAGGGAAAAAGCAAATGTAATGATAACAACCTCCACAAAAACAAGCCACAAGCCCCGTTTAATCAGGAATGCGCTCAATTCGCTTTTTGTCCGTCGTGAACCTGCCAGCCAAGCCGAAATACCACTTAAAAAAACAAAATTTGGCGCGCAAAAATGAGTGATCCACCGGGTAAAAAACAAGATCGGCGTTGTTGTTGCCATATCCGTTGGGTCGCTGAATGCGCCGGCATTGTGAAAAAAATCGCGGCTATGATCAATGGCCATTATCAGCATAATAGCGCCGCGCAAAATGTCGATCGACTGAATACGCTGTTTTCCGGAAGGTTCAGGTGGATTTTTCATAATTGTTACACCGGTTTAGTTATAACATTTGAATATACAAAGGAAACTTTAAACATTCAAATACGTTACCTTTATTTACTATTTAATCCAAATTGCTATGGCAAATTTCAAGGAAATTATAGCCTCGGACAAACCGGTGCTAATCGACTTTTCGGCAGAATGGTGCGGGCCATGTAAAATGATGCCGCCTATATTGAAACAGGTAAAGGATAGCCTCGGCGACAAAGTGACCATTTTAAAAATAGATATCGATAAAAATCCCTCGGCGGCGAGCGCCTACAATGTAAAAAGCGTACCTACACTGATGATATTTAAAAACGGCGAGTCGAAATGGCGGCAAAGCGGGGTAATGCAAGCCAACCAGCTACAGCAGGTGATAGAGCAATTTGTTTGATGCCCGAAGGCATATATTATTTTTCCTTTTTGTCATTCTGAGTGATAACGAAGAATCTTCTACGCCAGCACATGCGGGATACTTGTTAGGTGAAGAAGATTCTTCGCTACTCTCAGAATGACAAAGGTAGATTTTTTAGGGGGTGCGTACAGGCGGCCATTCCATGATATCCTTATTTAGAAAGTTCCAATTAGGATTATCTTGTTCTATTAGCTTGATTTTCTTACTGCGCAACCAGCCTTTTATTTCTTTTTCGTATTCAATTGCATTGTTGATGTATTGGTGCCTTTCGTACCATACTAAATAGTAGCATTTATATTTACTGGTAAAACTGTCTTTTTGATCTAATCCGAAATAATGTTCGCATAGTCTTCTTTCCAGGTCGTTAGTAACGCCTGTGTATAATACTTTTTTGGTGTAGTTAGTCAGGATATAAGTGTAGAAATTATAATGGCGCATTCATAAAAATAAAATATTTTATTTAATTTTTCTTTTGTCATCTGAGCGGCAGCGAAGAATCTTCTGCGCGATGACACGCGGGATACTTGTCAAGTGAAGAAGATCCTTCACTACGTTCAGGATGACAAAAAGAAAAGCCTTTGTCATTCTGAGTGATAACGAAGAATCTTCTACGCCAGCACATGCGGGATACTTGTTAGGTGAAGAAGATTCTTCAGAATGACAAAAATGCAAACAAAAACGCCCTGCTTAAATAAGCAAGGCGTTCGTTTTATTTTTAAAGCGGCTAATTATTCGCCTTTCTCAGCATTTTCTTCATTCTCAGCTGATGCTGTTGGTGTTTCTGTTTCAGCAGCAGGAGCTTCTTCAACAGAAGGTGCAGCTTCAGCGACCGGCGCCTCCGCAACCGGAGTTTCAATTACAGCCTCGTCATCAGCAGGAGTCACTTCAGCGGTAGCGGCAGGTGCTGCTTTTGTTTCAGGTGCAGTTGCTTTACCTTTAGCACCACGACGGCGAGTTGATTTCTTTTCAGCCTTACCAGCCTCAGTACCATAAACAGTGTTATAGTCTACCAGCTCGATCATTGCCATTTCAGCGTTATCGCCTAAACGATTTTCCATTTTGATGATGCGGGTATAACCACCGGGACGGCTGGCTATTTTTTCAGCAATTTCGCGGAACAGGATAGTTACCGCGTCTTTGTCCTGTAAATAGCTGAATACAATACGGCGTGAATGCGTAGTATCGCTTTTTGATTTGGTTAATAAGGGCTCAACATATCCGCGTAAAGCTTTGGCTTTAGCTAAAGTTGTAGTAATACGCTTGTGTAATATAAGCGATGAGGCCATGTTACCCAGCATCGCTTTACGATGGCTGTCGGTACGGCCCAGGTGGTTTACTTTTTTTCCGTGTCTCATTGTTTTATTTATTTCACGTGCATACCGTCGGGCGATCAACTCAAGCCCTCGGAATTATGCTCTCGCTTACTTTTAGTGATTAGAGATCAGAGGTTAGAGATTAGTCGCCAACCTGCGAACTCTTTGTCTTATAATAAATTAGCGATTAAAGTTTCAGAACTAATCTCTGATCTCTAATCGCTAATCTCTAATTTTACTCTTCGTCTAACTTAAATTTCGACAGGTTCATACCAAAAGATAAACCTTTTGATTTAACCAGGTCCTGAATTTCAGTTAATGATTTCTTACCAAAGTTCCTGAATTTAAGCATGTCAGCAACGTCATACGACACTAAATCGGCCAGGCTGCGGATGTCGGCAGCTTTAAGGCAATTTAATGCACGTACAGAAAGGTCAAGATCAACCAGTTCAGTTTTCAGCACCTTGCGCATATGCAGGATCTCTTCGTCAACTTCTTTGGTTTCTTCCTTAGCCTGTGCCTCAAGCATCATGTTCTCATCGCTGAACAGCATAAAGTGCTGGATCAATATCTTGGCAGCTTCCTTAAGCGCTTCTTCAGGATGAATTGAGCCATCAGTGGTAATATCCAGAACTAATTTTTCATAGTCTGTTTTTTGTTCCACACGATAGTTTTCAATGGTATATTTTACGTTTTTGATGGGCGTGTAAATAGAATCGATAGCTATTACACCTACATTAGCGTCAGGATTTTTATTTTCTTCGCTGGCAACGTAACCACGGCCTTTGTTAACAGTAAGCTCTATTTCAAGCGTTACTGACGAATCCATGTTACAGATTACCAGGTCGGGGTTCAAAACAGTAAAGTTATTGGAGAACTTGGTGATATCTCCGGCAGTAAAAGCATCCTGACCATTGATGATCACAAATATTTTTTCGCTGTCGCCTGTCTCACCTGATTTTTTGAACCTTACCTGTTTTAAATTTAATATGATCTCGGTTACATCTTCAACAACACCTTTTATGGTTGAAAATTCGTGCATCACTCCTGAAAAACGAACTGAAGTGATCGCATAACCTTCTAATGAAGAAAGCAAGATACGACGCAGGGCATTACCAATGGTAATACCGAAGCCTGGTTCTAACGGACGAAACTCAAACGTGCCATCAAAATCAGTTGATTTCTGCATGATAACCTTGTCTGGTTTTTGAAATGCTAAAATTGCCATTTATATCCTTTATTTTATTTGTTAATAGATTTTAGATGTGAGATACGCGACGCCTTTCGTCTTTTATCCTGTACCTAATCTAAAATCTCATATTTAATTTATTCTTTTGATATGTGTGATTTATCCCAAATCTCACATCTAAAAATCTTATATCTTATTTAGAGTACAACTCGACAATCAAGTTTTCCTTGATGTTTTCAGGAATCTCATCCCTGTTTGGATAGTTAAGGAATTTGCCAGTTAAATTGGCAGCATCCCACTCCAGCCAGCTATGTTTGTTGATCCTTCTGCCGGCTACTGAGTGCGTAATTGCTTCTAACGTTTTAGATTTCTCACGAACTGCTACAACATCACCCGCTTTTAATGTATACGATGCAATGTTTACAACCTCACCGTTAACTGTAATATGCTTGTGGCCTACTAACTGGCGTGCG
>JAQBOM010000020.1 GCA_028288025.1 Mucilaginibacter sp.
TCCCATCAGAGCCTCCTTACGCTGTCTATTTATTCCAAATATTTCTTTAATTATTTTAATGCGTTTGCCCTGAGATTGGTCATCACCAACCATTTACTTCTCACCAAATCAACTAACTTTGCGCTGATGATTAGCAAAGAACAGATCGCTGCAGACTATAAACAAATTCAGGACGAAATATGCGCTGCGCTTGAGCAGCTTGATGGCAAAGCCAGATTTGAAGAGGAATTGTGGGAACGCGAGGGGGGCGGGGGTGGCCGCACCCGGGTTATTCAAGATGGTGTTATATTTGAAAAGGGCGGGGTTAATTTTTCTGCCGTACACGGCCAATTACCCGAAACAGTAAAAAATGCGCTGAAAATTGAGCAGGACGATTTTTTCGCAGCGGGTATCTCTATCGTGATCCATCCCAATCACCCGATGGTGCCCATTATTCACATGAACATCCGGTATTTTGAAATGCCTTCGTCATTTATTCCCGGCCAGGAACCGGTGCGATGGTTCGGCGGCGGTATCGACCTGACACCTCATTATATTATAGATGATGACGCCCGTTATTTTCATGGCTATTTAAAATCAGTTTGTGATCAATACAATGCTGAATTCTACCATCGCTTTAAATTGTGGGCCGACGATTATTTTTTTATCAAACACCGTAATGAAACCCGTGGTATAGGCGGCATATTTTACGACCGTTTAACCGCGACTGAAGAATTAAACTGGGAAACGATCTTTGAATTTTCAAAAGCATTGGGCCGGTCATTTATCCCCGTTTACAGCGAGCTGGTACAGCGTAACCGCGATAAAAAATATACAAATGAGCAACAGTTATGGCAGTACCAGCGCCGCAGCCGCTATGCCGAGTTTAACCTGGTATATGATGCCGGCACAAAATTCGGCCTTGAAACCGGCGGCCGCATCGAATCAATACTAATGAGCCTGCCGCCAACGGCCAAATGGCTGTATAATTTCCAGCCCAAACCCGGCAGCGAAGAAGAGAAAACCTTATCTTTATTAAAAAAAGGAATCAACTGGGTATAAATATTAAACAATAAACCGTTTTGTCATTGCGAGGAGCCTTCTGCCGGCGGGCAGGGTGCGACGAAGCAATCTCGTAGCCATACATAACCGTTATGACTTATTGGAATGGAACCCAAACGTATTATGAAACAGCTAACCATCATTTTTATCGCGATCACGCTATGCTCATTCACCGCCCCACCAAACCTTAAAGGCACATGGCAGTTTGTCGGCGGTATTTATAACGGAAAAAAGGAAGGCGCCACAGTTGACTATGCTTTACGCCGTAAATACAAAGCCGACCGCTATGAAGCATTCGCCATTGAAAAAGACGCAAAGCCCGAAAAATATGAAGCCGGGAATTACGTAATGGTAGGGGACACCTGTATTGATACCGAGACTTTTTGCAGCCAGCCATCGAAGATCACCAATATACCTATTCATTATTTTTATACGCTGAGGAATGATACGCTAACCCTAAAAGGCACATTACCCACCGGAATGACTGTTGAAGAATATTGGAAGAGGGTGAAGTAAGTAGAAAAGTCGGAACTAAGATTTATAAGATTAGAGGATTATTTGATTTTTTAGTTTCGTATTTTTACAAATCCGAAACGGCGAAGCCTTCTTGAACGCCTATGAAAACAAATAATCGTGAAAAATCGAACATCCGAAATTCGAAATATCCCCATATTTCTTGCTAATATTGACACAATAAAACCATTAATTTTTTTAACTTCGCAGGTCGTTTTAAAACCCTATTTTAACACACAGCTAACGAGAAGAATCTACAACACAAAATAAAAAATGGCCGAAGAAACAGGAAACGGAAACATACCAGAAGACAGAATAATTTCGATAAATATTGATGAAGAAATGCGGTCAGCCTACATTGACTATTCAATGTCGGTTATCGTATCCCGGGCGCTGCCCGATGTCCGCGACGGTTTAAAGCCGGTACACAGGCGGGTATTATATGGTATGCTCGACCTGGGCTTAAATAACAGCAAACCTTACAAAAAATCGGCCCGTATAGTGGGAGAGGTGCTGGGTAAATATCACCCGCACGGTGATAAATCAGTTTACGATGCCATGGTACGTATGGCCCAGGAGTGGAGCCTTCGTTATCCTATGGTTGAAGGCCAGGGCAACTACGGGTCAATTGATGGTGACGAGCCTGCGGCTATGCGATATACAGAAGCAAGGCTGGAAAAGATTGCCGAAGAGATGCTTGCCGATATCAATAAAGACACCATTGATTACCAGCTCAACTTTGACGACTCGTTACAGGAGCCTACCGTTTTACCTGCAAAGTTTCCAAACTTACTGGTAAATGGTGCATCGGGTATCGCTGTGGGTATGGCCACCAATATGGCACCGCACAACTTAACTGAGGTTATTAATGCCACGTTAGCGTTGATCGATAATCGCCAGATAGAAGTAACCGAGCTGATGAAGTACATCAAAGGCCCGGATTTCCCGACAGGCGGCATCATTTACGGCTTTGAAGGCGCGAGAGAAGCCTTTGAAACCGGCAGGGGCCGCATAGTGATCAGATCGAGGGCCGAAATTGAAACGTATAATAACGACCGCGAGCGCATCATAGTTACGGAGGTGCCTTATCAAATTAATAAGGCGCTGATGATTGAGCGCACCGCCGAACTGGTAAACGATAAAAAGCTGGAAGGCATTTCTGCTATCCGCGATGAATCGAACAGGGAAGGTATACGGGTGGTTTATGAAATAAAACGGGATGCGAATGCGGCCATCGTACTGAATAATTTATACAAGTATACCGCGCTGCAAACCTCGTTCAGCATAAATAATATTGCGTTGGTGCATGGCAGGCCCATGCTGCTTAATTTGAGGGACCTGATCCATCATTTTGTTGAGCACAGGCACGAAGTTGTTGTCCGCCGTACCAAATTTGAGCTTGCCGAAGCGCAAAAACGCGCGCATATATTAGAAGGCTTACTGATCGCTTTAGATCATCTTGATGAAGTGATCAGGTTGATCCGTGCTTCAAATACACCGGACGACGCGCGCGAAGGCTTAATAACCCAGTTTGGCTTAACCGATATCCAGGCACGCGCTATCCTGGATATGACCTTAAGAAGGTTAACGGGTCTGGAACGGGATAAGATCAAAGAGGAATACGCCGGATTAATGAAGCTGATCGAGTATTTAAACTCTATCCTGGATGATGAAGGTTTGCGTATGCAGATCATCAAGGACGAACTGATCGAGATCAGGGAGAAATATGGCGATGAGCGTAAAACCGAAATGGTGCATTCATCTGCAGAAATGCAGACCGAAGACTTCATCGAAGATGAGGACGTAGTAATCACCATTTCGCGCGAAGGCTATATCAAACGTACGCCGTTAACCGAATACCGCAGGCAGGGCAGGGGTGGAAAAGGATCATTGGGCAGTAATAGCCGCGATGCCGATTTTATCGAGCATCTGCTTATAGCCTCAAACCACAATTATATGCTCTTCTTCACCGAATCGGGGCAATGTTTCTGGCTCAGGGTATTTGAAATTCCTGAAGGATCACGGACTTCGAAGGGGCGCGCCATCCAAAATATTATCAATATCCCGAAAGAGGAAAATATTAAGGCATATATTAAGCTGATCAGCCTGAAGGACAAGGAATACCTCGAGAATAACTTTATTATTATGTGTACCCGCAAAGGTACCATCAAAAAAACCTCGCTCGAGGCTTACTCACGTCCGCGGGCAAATGGTATCAACGCCATCAATATCAACGACGGCGATTCGCTGCTTGAGGCAAACCTGACAAGCGGCACCAGCGAAATTGTAATGGCCTTAAAATCAGGCCGTGCCATTCGCTTTAACGAGTCGAAAGTGCGCCCGATGGGACGTACAGCAACCGGCGTTCGGGGTATAACGCTTGATGATGACCAGGACGAAGTAGTTGGTATGATCAGCATCGACAACCCAGAAACCACCGTACTGGTAGTTTCTGAAAAAGGTTATGGCAAGCGTACCGATATTGACGATTACAGGGTAACCAACAGGGGAGGGAAAGGTGTAAAAACCCTGAACGTTACCGATAAAACAGGCAAACTTGTTGCCATAAAAGGTGTTACTGATAAAGAAGACCTGATGATCATCAATAAATCGGGTATTATAATCAGGATTGCTATAAGTGAACTGCGCACAATGGGCAGGGCCACACAGGGAGTACGACTGATCACATTAAAGGAAAACGACGAGATTGCTTCGGTTGCCAAAATTGAGCATGATGACGAGGACGATCTGGAATTAGATGAAAATACCGAAAAAGGTGCAGAACCAGCTGAAGGCGAAGAGCCGGCAGAGGGTGACGACCAACCAAATGAATAAATAATAATGCAGGGCCGTAAAATTAATTTACTGGTTTTAATAGCGTTGTTCACTGCCTCATCAGCCTTTTGCCAAACAGAAGTGTTAAAGAGCGTGGTGAACAACCTTGCATTTTATAAACAAAAAAAGGATTTAAGATATCTGGCCGGTGCCAGGAAATCTGTGGATAGCCTGATCACTACGCACGCCGATTCATCCAACCTCTCCAAACTCGTATATCGGGCCATTGTTAATTCCAGCATCCTGTATATCGATTCATTAAATAAATTGAATCAGTCTCCGGCATTCTTTAGTCAAACGGTAGAATTGGTTGATAAACTGGCTGCAAACAAGAGGATTTACAGGTATCAACCAGAAATGGATTATGTAAAACATTGCCTGGCTAATGTTTATATACGCAAAGCGTTTGGGTATATGAGAAATTCCGACTTTAATAACGCATTGCAATTATTCACTGAGGCCCAAAGGTTTGCGCCATCATTTAAACCGTTAAACGCTTATATCGCTTACTCGGATAACAAACTTGGTAATTTACACGAGGCGGCGAAATACTATACCCGGTTAATAGGTAACGATAGCGCAAGAACCGAACACATTGAGGCTGCATCGAATACTTACCAGGCAATAGGAGACACCACTGCTGCCCTTGAAATTATAAAAAAGGCCAGGAGGTCATTACCTGCCGACAGGTCTTTATTACTGGATGAAGCCAATATCTATAATAATAAAAAAAACTACCATGCGTTAGCGCCGTTATTGCCGGCATTACTTGATATGAACAGCAATAATGCTGATGTGGCGTTTGTAGCAGCAAATTGTTACGATCATTTAAATCAATACGATAAAGCGGAATCTTTATATTTGCGCGCTATAGAATTGAATAATTCAGCATATGATCCTATATTTAACCTCGGTTTGTTGTATTTAAAACAAGCTGAGATCAAAAAGGAGAAGGATAGTACGCAAAATATTGCCCGTTCGATGCAGTGGCTTGAGAAGGCAAATGAAATATCGCCAAATGATGTTAAATGCCTGCACGTATTGCAATTAGTTTACATGAAAATCGGCAACCGGGATCGGGCCGACCAGGTAAATAATAAATTAAAGGAGTTAAACAATCAATAATAAATCATGAAAATTAAATTTTTGATGGCTGGCCTGGTAGGCCTGGTTTCAACAGCAGCGCTTGCACAGAAGAGTGAATTAAGTAACGCACAAACCGAATATGAAAGCTATTCGGTGACAAGTGCAAGTGCCCAAAAAATTCCGATGTTAAAAGCAAAAGCAAAAACAAATCTTACTAACGCAAAAACCTCCATTGATAAAGCTTCGGCGAATGCTAAAACCGCAACCATGCCGCTTACGTATGCAGTAAAGGCAGCCATATATGGCGCATTGGCTGAAGAAGATTCTGTTGAAACTACTTCGGCAGTGAATTACAATACCGCTTCAGAGGCCCTGAAGCAAGCAAAACTAGCCGATACAAAAAACGAAAACGCCAAATTATTAAACGAAGCTACGATAAGGTTGGAGCGTTACCAGTTAAATAAGGGGGTGAACGAGTATCAAAATAAAAAATACGTAAACGCGTATAAATCATTCGATAATTACCGTGCGCTTTCACCGGAGGATACCACCGCGATATTCTATACCGCACTGGCGGCAACAAACGCGGGCAGTGTCGATCCGAAATATTACCAGTATGCCATTAGCAACTATAACAAGCTGGTGACTACTAAGTATTCAAAAAACCCGCAGGCTTATCTGGATATGTCAGCAATATACTTACATGTGAAAGATACTGTTGGCGCGTTGAAAGCAGTTAACGAAGGGGTTATCAAATATCCGAAAGATTCGGAGCTGCGTAAAAGACAGATCGAGATCGCTTTGCAAACCGGCAAGCAGAATGATATCATAAGCTCTGTTGAGACCGCCATTGCAAATGATCCTAAAAATAAAACACTGTATTACTATTCCGGGTTAACCTATTCGCAGATCGCTGATGCTGATTTTGCTAATTTGGGAAAAATAAAGGACCCAGCCGCTAAAGCCGCAATGCGTCAAAAAGTACTCGATAACTATGTTAAGGCAGCCGAGATGTATAAAAAAGGGCTTGAGATCGATCCGAATTATTTCGAGGCTAATTTAAACCTTGGTTATGTATTAATGCGGCCGGCGATTGACACCTACAATGCCGCAAATAGTTTACCGGCTAACAAACAAAAAGAATACGAGCAGCAAATAGCAAAAGCAGGTGCGCAATTTGATATCGCCAAACCGTACTTATTAAAGGCTGTTGAATTAAATCCAAAATCCATTGATGCGTTAACCAACATGATGAATTACTACAGGGGTAAAAAAGATAACGCCAACGCGGCAAAAATGAAGGCACAGATTGATGCGTTAAAATAGATTGATATTTTAAATAGGGGAACTTCAAATAGGTTCCCCTATAAATTTGATATATTAGTTAACATAACATTAATTATGAGAAAAATATAATGATTGATATTTAAGGGAGTGTCAACCCCGTCACATCTTTTATTCTAATAATTGATGCAAAGTGAAAACATTCATACACTTGTTTTTTTTAAGGAAAACAATCCATGGATCTCAGAATAGAAAACAAAATAGCGTTGGTTACCGGTTCAACGGCCGGTATCGGTTTTGCAATAGCAAAAGCATTGGCAAATGAAGGCGTCGCAGTAATTATAAACGGCCGTAGCGACGACCGGGTAAACCTGGCCGTCGAAAAAATAAAAAAAGAAACCGGCAACGTAAATGTTAAAGGAATAGCGGCTGATTTTGCCGATAAAAAACAAATTGAGTTTTTAATAGACCAGTTGCCCGAAATAGATATACTGGTTAATAATGTAGGTATTTTCGAACCTAAACAATTTAGCAATATACCTGATGAGGACTGGTTTAAATTTTTTGAAGTGAATGTGATGAGCGGTATCAGGCTGTCAAGGGCTTACTTTGACAAAATGATACAAAAAAATTGGGGCCGTATTATATTTATTTCAAGTGAGTCAGCTATACAAATACCCGAAGAAATGATTCACTATGGGATGACCAAAACCGCGCAAATAGCCGTTTCCCGTGGTTTGGCCGAATTAACCAAAGGTACCGGCGTTACAGTAAACACCGTATTGCCCGGGCCGACGTTATCCGAAGGTGTTGGCGTTTTTTTGAACGATCTGGCCACAGCGGGAAATAAAACCGTTGAAGAAATTGAAAAGGACTTCTTCAAAAACATGAGGCCTACCTCTATCCTGCAGCGCTTTATTGAGCCCGATGAGGTGGCCGGTTTGGTTGCCTATATAGCAAGCAACCTGTCGATAGCAACCAACGGCGCATTGTTACGTGCTGACGGCGGAGTTGTCAAAAGTGCTTTTTAAATGTGACGGGTAAACTTAAGACTTCATATTTTATGTTAATGTATGTTAACAATTTATAGCAGTGCCGCTGTAAGAGGTTACTTTTAGTTATAAATTAAAAAATATGAAAAAAACAAAAATGACCCGGTTACCTATTGCTGTATTCATCCTCATTACTCTAGCACTCCTGGGAATAATCATATTTCAAACTTACTGGACTGTTAATGCCTACCGAATTAATAAGGAAAAATTTGATGCCAACGTCAATATTGCCACGCAAAAAGCGATGGACGATTGTAAAAGAGATTATTTTGATTCTATCCGCCGGGTTTTAACGAAGCGCCTCGCCCCTCCCGAGACAATCATTAAAATTGATACGCTTCACGACCAGGACATCACCAATGCTGTATTGATCATTCACATATCGGATAAGTACTCCGGCTCAATGTCCCCCTTCAATACGACAGCATCTAGGTTCAATTTTTATAAAAAGAAGCTCAGTTATAACGCCACACCCTCCGCTGTCTTAACGGAGATGTCGTTTTATGAACCGGCCTTAATGAATAGCTTTACTGTGTTATTGGGAATGTACGATATTCAGCAACATTCTGCTCAACTGATGGAATTTGTAAAAGCACACCCCAATGCATCCGGCGATGCTATGCGCAAATTCACCCATTCGCTCCCAAACAGCATTTACGAACTTCCACCCAATTATGAAGCTGCAGCCTCTCATAAAGTTTGGTGGTATCTAAAACGCGAACTTGATAAAATGCATATATATTCTCCATTTGGGGTGTTTGCTTCTAAACAAAACTTGCCCCGTTTTAAATCAAATATACACTATACTGCAACCGCCGTGTATCCTTACAAATACCAGGGCTTTACGCTATTTAATATAAGTGGTCCGGTTATTTATGTTGGTGCGGTTTTTCATAAACCGCAATATGCGATCATTAAAAACATGCTGTTCTCATTGGTGCTGTCAATCTTGCTCATATTATTCACCATTTATTGTTTCTACTATGTTGCGCGGACAATTATAGACCAAAAAAAACTCGCCGACCTGAAGGATGACTTTATCAATAATATGACCCATGAATTAAAAACACCAATAGCAACCATGACAGTTGCAATCGAAGGGCTGCAAAAGTTTAACGTGTTGAGGGATCCCGAAAAAACGCAGCGTTACTTGCAAACATCCAGGAATGAATTATCGCGACTGAACGACCTGGTAACCAGGGTGCTGGACATTGCTGCTTTTGAAAACAGAGAAATTAACCTTGATAAAGAAAATGTCAATATTAATGATTTAGTGGCCGACGTGATCCAATCCGAAAAGTCAAAAACAAGCAAGACTGCCGATATAGCCTTTATTAATAAAGATGAAGTTGAACTGATTTACGCGGACCGGCTGCATTTCAGAAATGTATTGATAAACATAGTTGATAATGCAATTAAATACTCCGACGAACCTGTTGATATTGTTATTAACTGCTATAAAAATACTGGTCTTTTGGTGTTTTCGGTTAAGGATAACGGCATTGGCATTCCGTCTGACCATATTGGTCAGATATTCGACAAATTTCATAGGGTGCCAACCGGGAATATACATTCGGTTAAGGGAACCGGACTGGGATTAAGCTATGTAAAGTATATTGTAGAGGCGCATGGCGGCAGCATCACAGTTAAAAGCGAAATAAATAAAGGCAGTGAATTTATTGTTTCCATACCTTTAACTGATGGATAAAATAGAAGTTTTATTTGCCGAAGATGAGTTGGCCCTTGCCCATATTGTACGAGAGAGTCTTGAGGTCCGCGATTTTAAAGTTACGCTTTGCGCCGATGGTGAAAGGGCTTGGCACCAATACATCAGGCAAAAGCCAGATATACTGGTGCTGGATGTTATGATGCCGAAAATGGATGGATTTGAGCTTGCAAAAAGGATACGGGAAAAGGATAAAATCACGCCTATCATCTTTCTTACAGCAAAATCACAGGTTAAGGATGTGATCGCCGGTTTTGAAATTGGGGCAAATGATTATTTGAAAAAACCGTTCAGTGTTGAAGAGCTGATCGTACGGATGAAGGTATTGTTAAGTACAAACAGGCTGCTTACGCCGGCACCGTCTATTAAGTCTATTGCTAACGAAATAATGCAGATCGGGAAAATTATATTTGACCCGGCGCGTAATACACTTCAATACGGAACCGAAACGCAGCGGCTTACATCGCGCGAAAGCGAACTGCTAAAACTGCTATGCCATTATAAACAGGATACGATCACCAGAAAAACCCTGTTGCAAAATTTATGGGGCGACGATAATTTTTTTAACGCCCGCAGCCTCGATGTTTTCATAACCAAACTGCGCAGGCACCTCGAAACCGACCCGTCTGTGCAGCTTATTAATATACGCGGTGTCGGTTACAAATTGGTATGGTGACAGCGAATTCGTAGAGACGCAATGCATTGCGTTTCTACCACCTTGATTTTACCCCAAAAATTCTGATATTTAGCCAATATGTTGGTATCAGAATGGACGTTAAAATGGGTAATGCGCTTCTACCCTTCCCTGTTTTTCCAGCGCATCTGGGTCGTAAAGTTTGAATCCGGCTTTCGCGGCGTCCAGGTTAAGATCAATAAAAGCATTTTAAACAGAAATTATAACCGATCCATATTCGGCGGCACAATTTTTTCGGCTGCCGACCCGTTTTACCCTGTACTTTTTCATCAGTTATTAAGCCATAAGGGCTATAACATAATTGCATGGTCAAAATCGGCGCAAATTCAATATCTTAAACCCGCGTTAACCGATCTTTATTTCAATATTCATATCAGCGACGACGAAATAGCCGCCTGCGAACATGAATTAAACACAATTGGTAAGTACCTGAAGGTCCACCCTATTGATATGTACGATAAAAACGGTCAGCTATGCGCATCGGTGTTAAATGAATTGTATGTGCGAAATTTAAATTTTCAAGACACCAGCTTGCCAATTACCAATGCCTAATGACCAATGACTAAATCCTTTATGAACGATGCTAATTTTTTAAAAAACGGATTCCGGATATCCACCGATCAAAGCCTGCTTGATTTTGAAATAATCTATAATTATCTAAACAACGAATCTTATTGGTCTCAGGGTATATCTCCGGAAAGACTACGTACAGCGATCGAGAATTCGATGTGCTTTGGAGTTTATAAGCAGGATAAACAGGCCGGGCTGGCCCGGGTGATTACCGATAAGGCTACTTTTGCTTATATTTGTGATGTGTTCATCCTGCCGGATTACAGGGGTTTCGGCCTATCGAAATGGCTGATGCAAACCATTGTTAATCACCCCGAATTGCAGGGATTAAGACGCTGGTCGCTGGCGACAGCCGATGCCCACGGTTTATACAAACAATTTGGTTTTAATGAGATTATCCATCCGGAAAGGTGGATGGAAATATTTACGCCTTATAAACCAGTTAAAAAGGGAAGCGAATTATGAATGTGAAAAAGATGATCTTTGAGGGCGAAGGTGTAACGCTCGACTTTAAAAAAACGATTACCAGCTGTGAAAAGATCGCACGGACCATGGTTTCATTCGCCAATAATAAGGGCGGACGGCTATTGATCGGTGTTGATGACGACGGCACCATAAGGGGCGTAAAATCTGAAGATGAAGAACGGTACATGATAACCAAAGCCGCCCATTTTTTTGCCAGGCCTGCGCTTGACCCTGTTTTTGAAGAAGTTTATATAGATGATAAGGTGGTGCTGGTTGTTAATACCGAAGAAAGCCCTGTTAAGCCGCATTATTCGCTTGCCGAGGATGGAAAATGGTGGGTTTATGTAAGGGTAAAGGATAAAAGCATCCTAGCCAGCAAGGTTGTGGTCGATGTTCTGAAAAGGTCATCGGATAATAATGGTGTTTTGATCGAGTATTCCGAAAAAGAAAAGACGCTGCTTCAGCATCTCGAAAATACGGGGAAGATTACCGTTAAAGAATGCTGTGATTTGCTAAAAATAAGCCGGAAACGCGCACAGCGGTTACTGGTCGACCTGGTGCTTTCGGGCGTTATTCGTATCCATACTACCGAAAAAGAAGAATTTTATACAGCGGCTTAGAGAGATCAGAGGTTGGAGGTTAGCGATTAGGCCGTCCCGGTTGATCATTTTTCTCTTCAAATTTGCAAATAACTAACCTCTAACCACCAACCTCTAATCTCTGATCACTAATCTCCACCTCCAATGACCGTCTTTCACAAATACAGATCCCATTACCGCGATAACCTGGGCTTGGCTATTCCTGTTGTTATATCGCAACTGGGGCACACCCTGGTTCAAACTTCGGATACCATCATTGTGGGGCATTTTGCCGGGACTGTTTCATTGGCCGCGGTATCTCTCGCCACAAGCATCTTTGTCGTCATGCTGATCATTGGCATCGGTATTTCATACGGTATTACTCCATTGATTGCCCAGCATAACGGGCGCAATAACTTCGCTGAATGCGGCCGGCTCCTTTCTAACAGCTTGTTTATCAATGTGATTACAGGCGTTATCCTTTTCGTTATTACCTTATTCGGATCTGTTTTTTTATTGGATCACCTGGATCAAACGCCGGAAGTTGTAAGCCAGGCGAAGCCGTTTTTAGTGTTGCTGGGTATTTCAACGATTCCTATGCTGGTATTTAACACCTTTAAACAATTTACCGAAGGGCTCGGCTTTACCAAACAGGCCATGAGTATTTCTATCTGGGGAAATGTATTTAATATTTGTTTGGGAATTATTTTGGTGAAGGGCTTTTCTATGGGTGTGCGAGGCGTTGGGTATAGCACCCTGGCCGACCGTTGCATCATGGCTGTCGTGATGAGCGCCTATGTTTTCAAATCGAAGAATTTCAAAAAATATTTAACAGATTTCGCTTTAAAAAATATCGACCGCCTACGGTGCGTTCAGCTACTGCGCATTGGCGGCCCGGTTGCCCTGCAGTACACGTTTGAGATAAGTGCCTTTAGTGCGGCGGCCATTCTTATTGGCACCATCGGTTATCACGAGCAGGCAGCCCACCAGGTAGCCATTAACCTCGCTTCCATGACGTATATGATGGCAAGCGGGCTATCCGCGGCGGCGGCGATAAAATCCGGGAACTATTTTGGCGCCAACGATCATAAAAACTTGCGGCATTCAGCTATCTCCAGCTATCATATCGTACTGGTATTTATGTGCATTACAGCGTTGATCTTTACCGTTTTTAATCATGTATTGCCCTGGATTTATACTACAGATAAAATGGTAATATCCATTGCAGCACAGTTGCTTATACTGGCCGCTTTGTTCCAATTATTCGACGGAACACAAGTTGTTGGTTTGGGAATCCTTCGAGGCATGGGTGATGTAAATGTGCCAACATTTATCACATTTTTAGCTTATTGGGTAGTTGGTTTGCCTATTGGTTATGTATTGGGAATAAAGCTGAATCTTGGTGTGCAGGGCGTTTGGTATGGGTTGGTGCTTGGATTAGCTGTATCTTCCATCTTGCTATTCTTCAGGTTCCAGTTTATCAGCAAAAAACATCAGAACAAAGCTATTGCGATAATTGGACAGGATTAAAAATACAGTTCATTCGCCACGCGGTAAGTATTGCAATGTGCCTCAACAATATCTTTAATATCGGGCGAATACCCCCCTCCCATGCTTACCTGAACCGGGATATCGTTTTTTATAGCCAGCTCAAACACCAACCGGTCGCGCCTTATACAGGCATTTTTACTTAAGGCCAGCTTACCTAACTTATCCGATTTCAGTACATCTACGCCTGCCAGATAAAAAATAAAGTCCGGCTGTTGCTGTTTAATTAACCCGGGTAATGCGTTGTACAGCAACTCTAAATAAGTGTCGTCCGTAATCCTGTCGGGTAGTGGGATGTCCAAATCGGATATTTCCTTACGAAATGGGAAGTTATTGGCGCCGTGCATCGAAAAGGTAAACACTTTCGGGTTGTTTTTGAATATTTCGGCTGTGCCGTTTCCCTGGTGCACATCTAAATCGATAATTAAGATAGAACCGGCTAATCCTTTATTTAGTAAATAATTAGCGGCGATAGCCTGGTCATTCAGCAAACAAAAACCTTCGCCCCAGTTGGTACCGGCATGGTGTGTGCCACCGGCTACGTTAAAAGCAACCCCATATTCAAATGCAAAGTGGCAGCCATCAATTGTGCCTTTAGCGATCCTAACTTCGCGCTCAACCAATATTGCTGATAGCGGGAAACCAATTCGCCGCTGTTCTTTCACCGGTAAGGTCAGGTCACGCAATTGTTCCCAGTAATCTTTATCGTGCGTTAACAAAATAATGTCCTCTTCCACCGTACCCGGCGAAAACAAATTTTCCGGTTTGATCAACCCTTCATGCAATAGTTGTTCAGGTATCAATTCATATTTCAGCATCGGAAACCGGTGCCCCTCCGGCAAAGGATGGATATAAATGGGATCGTAAGCTATTTTGAGCATGTTTTATGCTGTTGTAAGGTTGAAATGTTGTTAGGGTTGGAAAGCTGCAATGTTATTTAAGAACATTGAAGATTTTGAATTTCGCAATCAGCATTCCGATGTTCGCATTCGCTCCACAATCAATTCTTTTCAACCGACGCCCCCAATACTCGCCCTACCTCAAAAACTTGCTTAAACGTGTTATAAAGCGGCACAGGGCTTAAACGGATAACATTAGGCTCGCGCCAATCACCGATCACGCCATTGTCGGTCAGGTAATTGAACGTTTCCCTCGCGTTTTGCTTGCATACAATCGATAGCTGGCAGCCGCGCTCGGTTTTGTTCTTTGGGGTAATGATCTTAAACAGTTCGTCATTCTTGCTTGCATTGATCTCGTTGATAACGAACTCAAGATAGCCGGTCAGCAGGTCGCTTTTCTTACGTAGGGGGGCTAAACCGCCGGCTTCTTCAAATATATCAAGGGCCGCTTTATGCAAGGTAAGCAGCATAATTGGGCTGGTGCTCACCTGCCAGCCCGCAGCACCTGCATCGGGTTGAAACCCCGGCGCCATCAGGAAGCGCTTATCCTGGCGGTATCCCCACCAGCCCGCGAACCGGTGTAATCCTTCGTCACTAAGATGTTTTTCATGAACAAATATGCCGCTGACCCCGCCAGGACCCGAGTTCATGTACTTGTACGAACACCACGTGGCAAAATCAACATCCCAGTCGTGAAGCTGCAGAGTAACATTCCCCGCTGCATGCGCCAGGTCGAAACCGGCATACGCACCTGCGTTGTGCGCCGCTTTGGTTATTGCGGCTATATCGAAGAACTGCCCGGTAAAGTAATTGATCCCGCCAAATAATACCAGGGCTAGTTCATCGGCGTGTTCGTTTATTTTTTGAAGGATATCTTCCGTTCGTAGAGTGTATTCTCCTTCTCTCGGCAATATTTCAACAATAGCTTCCCTTGGGTCAAAGCCATGAAACCTGGCCTGGCTTTCCATGGCATACTGGTCTGACGGAAAAGCGCCGCCTTCCATTAATATTTTAAATCGTTTTTTTGTTGGCTTATAGAAACTTACCATCAGCAAGTGAAGGTTTACTGTAAGTGAGTTCATCACGGTGATTTCGGGCTCTTTTGCGCCCAGTATCCCCGAAAGCGTCCTGGTTAGTTTTTTATGATAGCCTAGCCACGGGTCATCCCCTTTGAAAAACCCTTCGATCGCCAGGTTCTCCCAGGCAGCGAATTGCTGATTGATATAGTTTTGAGCGGACACGGGCTGCAAGCCTAACGAGTTGCCGCAGAAATAAATAGCCTCTCTCCCGTTATGCCGGGGAACTAAAAATTTAGACCGGAACTCTTTTAAAGTGTCCTGCTCGTCTAGGCGTTGGGCAAAGGCTAATGTGTTTTGGTAAGTCATTATCTATTAAAAATTGCAAAACTGTAGAGACGCCCCGATGGTTCGGGGCGTCTCTATAACCACGGTAAAAATAATTATTTATTTGGCTTGCTTACATACGGGTTTCCCTTCACATAAAAGCGATAAGGCAACAATGCGTCTTCTCCCGCATAGGATACGCCGACCCTGGGCACAGCGGCTATATCCTTGTCGGGAAAGGCCAACCTGCGGTCCTCTATCCAAATTGTGTCACCCTGTAAGCTGAACGTATCTATTTTACGTGATATCCCCAATGCTTTGGCAACGGAACCCGGGCCGGAAGTGATATTGGGCTTTAAAGCCGGCATATTGCGCCGGTGCAGCATAACATCTAACCCCTCCGTTGGCTGTATGGCCCTGATCAAAATGGCATGCGGCTGTCCCTCAACGGATGTTACGATATTGAACATTTCGTGAATACCGTAACACAGGTAAACATACGCGATGCCGCCATGCATAAACATGGTTTTTGTACGACCGGTCATACGGTTGCCATAGGCATGCGATGCTTTATCGATCACACCGTTATAGGCTTCCGTTTCAACAATATAGCCGCCGGTTGTTAATCCGTCGATACACGTGAAAAGATATTTGCCCAACAGGTCTTTACTTAACGCGACCACATCGCTGCTGATGTAATACGATTCGGGCAGTTTCATTTCTTTAATATCTTTTTCAATAGTTTATTGATCTCTTTAGCCTTATCAAAAATCATAATATGAGTGCCACCTTTAACAATTGTCGCGTTCTTTATTCTTTTATAGGAGAAAACCCTGTCCCTGTCGCCGGTAATATGATAAATATTAGGTGGGATAATTTTGTTATCCCACGCTAAAGCCGCACCCATGGCCCACTTTAAAAACGTTGGTGATGAATTCTTTAGCATATCACTAAAAAGCCAGGCATCCGCCTCATTCATTTTTCCAAGAAGCGGTTTTAACATAAAGCCCATCGATGTCAATAACTTCCCGGGTAAAAGTCTGTAAAGCGGAACCGAACGATAAAAAGCAAAATATCGCGGCTCTTCGTCAATAGTCTTTATGCTTGAGATAAGGATCACCTTTTCCAGCGGAATAATTTTGGCGATCTCAATCGCTATCATACCGCCCAACGAATTGCCTATAACAATCGATTTTGGTGTGATATGATACTGATGAATAAGCTTTTGGGCGTAAGTGTTTAAAGTATCAGTTTCATGCGGTTCTATCCAGTCTACGCAAATAACTTCGTGGTCGTTGAGGTCAATGTTGTTATATACCCGGGTATCTGCACCGAGCCCGGGGATCAAAAATATTTTGCTCATTTAAAGTTTACAAGCTTTACGATCTGTTCAAGGTAGCGGGCATCGGTTTCGTCAAAATGTGCCAGCGCTTCGCTATCCGCGTCGAGCACAGCAATAACCTTACCACCGTGAAATACCGGCACTACAATTTCAGACTGTGACAGCGAACTGCAAGCGATATGTCCCGGGAATTCATCTACATTAGGTACAACCAGCGTCTTTTCTTGTTGCCAGGCTGCCCCGCAAACCCCTTTGCCTATCCCGATACGCGTACAGGCTACCGGCCCCTGGAAGGGCCCAAGCACCAGTTCGTTATCCTTCACTAAATAAAATCCTATCCAAAACCATTTAAACTGTTCCTTTAACGCAGCACAGATATTGGCCAGGTTGGCTATCAAATCGGGTTCGCCGTTAATTAACGCCTCTATCTGCGGAATTAATGATTGATATTGTTCAGCTTTATCGGTTGATGCTGTTATGGTTAAGTCCTCTGCCATAAGGCAAAAGTAATGATGCTTAGTTAAAAGTAAATAAGGCCAATCTCATATTTAATCTTTTATTTAGCCTCAAAGTTGCTAAAGAACTCATTTGCCATCCTGAGCAAAGCGAAGGATCTTCTCAAACCGATATGTAGCCCCATGCACGGCGGAGAAGATGCTTCATTTCATTCAGCATGACAAATAGAAAGAAAAACTATTTTTATGAGAATCATCGCCGAACTGCCCCACCCCGATTTTAAAATATCCATCCTGAACATGAACAACAAGTTCATTATCAAAATAGAACAGGGCGCCCTGGAGCAAATCTACAAGATCGCTGAAGCCGACCTGCTCGACGGCGTAAACAGTGTATTTGAATTGATGGATGAGGCGTTTTTGAAAACCGTTTTGGCCAGGTTTCACGAAATGCGTAAGGATTTCAAAGAAAGTTATAATCGCTACAATTATTAAATTGTCAACGTATCTAACTTGCTTATTAAAAGCCATTTAATTGTTGATATTCTGCGAAACAAAATTATATTTGGCAAAATCCGCCTATTTTGCCTTAAAAATACGCTGTCTGTTATATATTTTGTTTAATTATTAACTATAAACAGTTGGTATATAGTATGTTATGTATTATAACAAAATTATATTTGGTGTAGATATTGCGGTGAAAACGCCCTTATTCCGGCAATAAATCGCAATACCAAAAGCCTGAAAGGCTTCGCCCTGCCTGATCTTTCATAGCGTCATGGGGGGCCTTATATTCTTTAAAAACCTTCTCCCCGATTTTATATTTGATGGCTTCGGAAAAGATGGGGCCTTTAAAAGCGAAGGTGTGGAACTCGCCGTTTTCCCCGCACACATCCACGTCCGTTGGTAACGACCGGATAAGCGCCGGCGTTATCACCTCCCCTGCTATTTGTTCGAGGCTTTCCTTAGTGCAAACGATCACTGTACCAAAACCCAGTTCGAAAAATTCGTTGATCAGCTCATGACTATCCCGTTTCCATAACGGATAGATGCCAGTCATACCCACTTCGGCAAGGCACTCGTCGCGGTAAGCCTTCAAGTTCTCCAAAAATATATCACCGAAAATGGAGTGGGTTATCCCCTCTTTCCTGAACCGTTCCAAATGTTCGCGCATGGTTCGGTCATAAGTATCCATATCAGGCATTTCGGGAAGCCGTATCTGGTACAATGGTATGCCGATACTTTCGGCCTGCCGGATCAAAAGCGCCGTGCGTACGCCATGCATAGATATCCTGTCAGCGGCATCATTGATCGTGGTAACCAGGTACCGGATATCCAGTTCAGGGTTTTGCAGGCAATGGTACAGCGCCAGCGCGCTATCCTTGCCTCCGCTCCAATTGAAGATACACCGTTGATTCATTTGATTTGCGGATTACGTTGATTTTGTAATATTTGAAGCTATCTGAGATTAGTCAATCACTAAATCACTGATTCATTAATTGACTAATTAGCGCCGGTACGCCAACCGTTGCTTTATCTTCTATTTTTGTAAAGGACCGGTTTTGATCGATATATGGTATTTTGGGATCGATAATATACTTAGGCACATTTCGCGCCACATAATTAACCAAGCCGGCGGCAGGGTACACCGCCAGCGACGAACCCACCAAAATAAACAGTTCAGCTTTGCTGCAAATGCGGGCCGCTGTGTCAATCATCGGTACTGCTTCGCCAAACCACACCACGTGCGCCCGTAATGGAGAGCCCAACTCGCAAACGTCATCCATTTTGAGTTCCCATCCTTCAATCGGGTAAGTAAGGTTAGGATTAAGGCTCGATTGCGAGCGGGTGATAATGCCATGCAGGTGTATCACATTAGTGGACCCTGCCCTTTCGTGCAGATCATCTATATTTTGGGTGATGATGGTTACATCGTATTTGTCTTCGAGACTGGCCAGCGCATAATGGGCCGCATTCGGGCTGGCTTCCAGCACGGCTTTACGCCGCATATTATAAAAATCCTGAACTAGCTGAGGGTTTCGCAGCCAGGCTTCAGGTGTAGCGACATCTTCAATGTTATAACCTTCCCACAGGCCATCGCTGTCCCTGAAGGTTTTTAACCCGCTTTCCGCGCTGATACCCGCGCCGGTTAATACGACGATCTTTTTCATGTTAATTAATTGAGCCTCATGTCATTTCGAACGTAGTGAGAAAACTATACACCCTGCACGCTGTGCAAGGCGGAAATGTATATGTATAGTTTTCTCCTCCTTCGTCGTCGAAATGACAATGGGTTTGGATTTTATTCCACAAAAAAAGCGACCCGATAACCGGATCGCTTTTCTTTTAATTCATTTTATTTAAACAGCCAATTCGGTTTTGCCGCGTAAAGCTGTGTATTTGCTTTTTGCCAGTTCAAAACCACCGAAAAGGATGGCGCAAAATACAATGTCGCCCAATATCATATTCCGTTCAAACGGGATAGCCGCAACCAGTGACTGGCCGTATCCTTTTAAACTATGCGGGTAAAGCGTTCCGTACATCCACGGCAAATCGATTATAAGCCAGTGTATGGCCACAGAAACCAGTGAAGCGATACCAACATTGGCAACATTTGCTTTTTTGATCCTGCTGCCAACAAACACCATAATGGCAAAGGTTAAATAAACCCAGAAAGAACCGCTATACCACATTATCCATTTGGAAGTGTATAAATAATTTATCGCGATATCGCTTGCAAACAATGTCAGCAATACAACAAGATAAGCTTTCCATTTATTAGTAAAATAAGCACCGCCAAACAACGCGATGGCGCCAACCGGGGTGAAATTGCTCAATATATAAGGGAACTTATAGCTAACCAAACGCATAGCGGCAGCAGCCAGGATCATCAGGATGAGTACAATTGTACGGGTATTGATCTTTTGTAATGACATAGTTGAAATTATTGAGTAAAATTAATGATAATCCGTTTAAATAAAAACTTCTTTATTTTCTCAAAAAGGCAACCTTGCCAGGATTTATCCCCACAGTAACCGAGTATTCTTTTTTCCCTGTCTTATCGAAAGCAAATAAAGTTCCGTTTGATGAATAATTTTTGGCATCGGTCACAAATACCTCGCCCGTTGTACCATCAACAGCAATGCTGTAGGGCGTAGTAATTATCGTACCGTCCGAAATGAAATTAGCGTTGGTAACGGTTTGCGATTTTACGTTATAAACAAGGATTTTGCCGGCGGATGTAATAAAATAAAGATTATCTCCCTGGATGACCATTGAATTTCCGTCAAAATTGGTTTGCGTCTTTACTGCATCGGCAACATCATCAATAACCGCCAAACTCGGTTGAACACTTGCATAATCACCGGCAGATGATACATAAACATTACCATAAGCATCAGCAGCCACGTTTTGGGGATTAGCCGCAACAGTTAATGTTTTTGTTACGGTTAATGTAGCTAAATTGATCACAGATACGGTATTATCAAAATTCGGATAACCCAGGCCTCCTGAATTAGCGACATATAATTTACCATTCGCTACCGCCAATTGCTCAGGGTTGCGGCCTACGGGGATGTATTGGCTCACAGTCAGTGCGCTTGTATCGATTACAGCTACTGTTCCATCATACGAGGTTACGAATGCATTATTTTTGTAAAAGACCACATCACGCGGCTGGCGGCCAGTAGTGCCGTTAAAAAGTTTTATCTGTTTTATAGCTTTCGCTGTTTTTGCATCAACTACCTCAACCGTGCTCGAAACGTTTACAACGATGTACATTTTTGAGCCGTATATCTTAATATCGTTCCCGGTATCGCCCATGCCCCTGTTGTTCACCGAAGAAAATATATCTGGGGTGACCTGTTTGGCGGTATAATCATAAAAAGACAGCGTACTGTTATTATTATTAAATAAACCCTGGTTCAATATATATAAACCATTGGTTACCGGCGGGGAAACCGGTACCACTTTTTTATCCTTGTGGCACGATGCCAGGATAAAAGATGCGCCTGTGATTGTTGCTAAAGCAATTAGTTTTAAACGTTTCATACTTGTTTTTGATTAGATTTTTGTTTTAAATGATAAAATGAAAGAGCGTCCCGGCATTGGGAAACTCCTTACGACAACATAGTTGGTATTAAATAAATTATTAAGGTTAAGCGATATTGCAGCGTCCCGGTTATTAAAAATGAGCTTGTAAATAACCGACACATCGCTTACAGAATAACCGTCGACAAAGTTTTGCGGGGTGTTATTGCTCAGGTAGTATCTTGATGACGACAATACCTGGTTATAATAAATACCCAGCCGCTTATAGTCGAAACCACCGTTTAAAGCAAGGGTATTTTTAGGCGTATAAGGTATTTGCTGGCGATAAAAGGAAGAAGTTGGGTCGGTAACGTCGATAGCATCCTGGTAGGTATAATTTACCGACAGGACGCTGCGCCAGTCACTCGCCAGCCTGGTTTGCGATTTTAACCCTATGTCTGCCCCTTTGATGTCCACCTTGCCCAGGTTAATAATGGATGATATAGCCGGATTTTGATTTGGCAGCGCTACAATTTTATCCGTAACAGTATTATAGTAGCCATCTGCGGTAAGGGTGATATATTCAAAAAAATTATCGAACGCTTTTTTGTAAGTAACACCAAAATCATATTGTCTGGCAAATTCTGGTCTTATGCCGCGCGCGCCATTTGCCGTAAAATAGTATTGCTCATCAAAGGTCGGGTTGCGGAAGATGTCCTTATAAAAAGCCCTGAATTGCAGATCGCTGTTGCTAAATGGCCGGTATGCAGCCATTAAAGTTAGTGATAGCACTTTCCTCGAGGGTGCCGCGTTGCCGCTTTTAACCGATTCATTAATATTCGTATTTAATAAACTGCCCTGTAAACGCCATTTGCCGGATGTAAAATTAGTGGCCAGCACATTTAGCCATGTTAACCGTGTTGGATAGGCATATTTGTACAAATTAGCCGCAAGTGTGTTAATTGAAGCATCGGATGCATATGATAATTCCCAACCGGATGCAAGATGATAGGCTAACGCGCCCGACAAATAAAATTCCCGCTGCGTATATTGTTCATTCAAGCCGCCATTGTTATTCAAAAAATCCGGGTCAGTATAATGTGTATAATCCTGGGAAAGTTTCGCGTTGATAAGAATGTGCAGGCTGTTTCGCCACAAATGCTCATACCCGGACTGCAGAAAAATATCCCTGTTCCACATCCGCTGGTGCGAGACCGGGTTATAAAATATAACCGCGCCTGGCAACCCCCTATCCGAATTGTAATAATTGACGTGAAGGTTGAATTTATTACTGTCGCTCTTTGTCCAGTATAATGCGCCATCCGTCTGCAGCGCAGTTAAATCAGCATTGCTGCGTTCAGATGATGTATCCGACCCGTCGCCGTTTACTTTGTATTTATAACGCCCGTTAGCATTTTCCCAATAGCTATTGATAATAAACGACCATTTATTACTCAACCTTTGCTGCCATTGCAGGTATGGATTTATTAAACCGAACGAGCCGCCTTTAACACCAAGTAATATTTCGTAAGGCTTTGCCCGGGTAAGATTCGGATGAATGGTTTTAATAGAAAGCACGCTTGCCGAGGCAAATGAACGTGCAGGCTGACAAATTTCGGGCGGCTGCCCGTTATATAGGGTGATTTCCTGTACATTTTCCAGGTTAAGCCTTCCCAGGTCTATCTGCCCGTTTTCAGCATCGTTTATCTGCACGCCATCGTACAAAACGGCCAGGTGATCTGCCCCAAGGCTACGCACGGATACGGTTTTAAGGCCGCCAATACCACCATAATCTTTTATATTAACCCCCGCAAAACCCCTGACTGCATCAGCGACGTTAAATGCGCTGTAACGGTCGAAATCGGCGGCTGAAATTTGCTGAGAGGGCGTAATGGTTTGGATTTTAGGCAGAGGCCTTGTTTTAATATTTACCTCTTTAAGCTTTTTAGCGCTGTCGGCTTGAGCTGAAGCAGAAAATGTGGATGCAAATGAAAGGCATAGTGAGCCAGCCGACAACGTCAGAAGCCTGAAACTAAACTTATGCGCACTTTTTTGCATGATTGTGAGTTTAAACCCACAGCATACAGAAATGAAAAGGTTCGAATGGAAACGATAGAAAAGTTTCACATCCAAGCTTCAATCCCCGAAAGCTATGAATAATATTTATGCTCTGGCAGGTCTTCTGACTTACTCCCCTTTTGCCCGGCCTTCCCGTCTTTTTTTAATAGACAGTGGCCAATTGAATGGACAACGGTTATGGAGCTTACAGCTGCGGGACAGTTACGGAATTACGCCGTATTCCCTTTTAATCTCTTAAAGTGTTACCTCTAAGAAAACCTAAAGCATCGCAAAAATAGGATAAGAAATTAGAATGGCAAATTACATTTGTATATTGTGTTTTGAATTGGTTGAGTAAGTTGATTGTGTGAGTTGTTGATTGGTTGGGAATCAATCAGGACACTAACTGAAAAACTCTTCAATCAAATAAAGCTCATTAAACTTACTCAACCGATAAATGAAACAATACCTTGTCCTGCTATTCATACTAATAAGCCTTTCCGCATCAGCGCAGCAAACCGATACTGTTTTTCTAAAGAACCTGCTCGAATCGCATCCGGAGCTATTTAGTCATATCCTTAATCATCCAACCCACAATGAGGTGCAGATACTTTACACCCAAATCAACCGGGATAAAAATAACGTACCGCATTTTACCTCTTACAGCTACCGGTTAAATGCCAACCACTATTTTTACCCGGCCAGCACGGTCAAACTGCCCACATCTATTTTTGCGCTGGAGAAACTGAACGAGCTGCATATCAATGGTTTGACGAGGAAAACGACTATGAAAACCGACAGCTCATTTGCCGGCGAAACCAAAATGGTTATAGACACAACGTCTGCAAACGGCCTGCCCGACATTGAAAATTATATCAAACAGATTTTGCTTGTTAGCGATAATTATGCTTACAACCGGTTGTATGAATTTGTGGGCCGGGGAGAGATCAATGATAAACTAAAGAAGTATGGACTAAATCACACCCGCATTATCAGGCGCCTGGCAATTGGCGATAGTGGCGAGGGCGCTAAACATACAAACGCCATTGATTTTTACAAGGGCAATAAGCTCATCTATCACCAGCCGGCGCAATATGATGCCAGGGAATACCCTATGCACCTGGATAACATGATACAGGGCAAAGGCTACCTGGACAAAAACGACAAACTGGTTATGCAGCCATATGATTTCCGCGATAACAATGTTTACACCATTGCCGACCAGCAATCGGTATTAAAACGGCTCATGTTTCCCGAAACTTATCCAAAAGAGCAGCAATTTAACGTAAAGCCAGATGACTATCAGTTTATATACCGCTATATGAGCATGTACCCGACTGAAAGCAAAAAACCTACTTATAACAGCCCCGGGTATTACCCGGCTTATTGCAAATGGCTGTTTTATGGCGGCGATAGCTTGGCTGTTGTTGATCCTAACATCCGGATATTTAATAAGATCGGCGATTCGTACGGTTATGATATTGACAATGCTTATCTAGTCGATTTTAAGAATAAAGTGGAGTTTAAGCTGACGGCGGTTGTACAATCCAATGACGATGGAATTTACAATGATAATAAGTATGAGTACAAAACAGTATGTCTCCCGTTTATGAGAAATTTAGGACAGGTGATTTACCAATATGAACTAAAGCGTCCTAAAAATTATCTGCCCGACCTGTCAAAATTTAAATTCAGGTATTGACAATCGAAGTAGAAATACAAAACTCCACTAAACCTATATATTTATTACCTATTTTTATTTTAAATTAAAATATTTAAAATAAAAGAAACGGTTGGTATAAAAATTGTTTATACAATAACAACACACAAACAACTTTATGGCGACATTGGCATTAGAACAACACAGCTCCTCCCCAGTTAAGGAAAATATAAATTTAAACTGGCCCGAACGTTACGTTTCAATCGCGACGGGTGTAAAATTGGCCTACTCAGGTATCCGGCATTTATTTTCGAGCCCGTTTACAAGCATCCTGAAATTGGGAGCCGGCGGCTATTTACTTAACCGTGGCGTTACCGGGCATTGCGAGCTTTATTCACAGATCGGTAAAAATTCAACCGCCCCGATGAATGTAAACATCCGGTCGTCGTTTACGATTAACAAACCCCGGATAGAGGTCTATAACTTCTGGCGTAAGCTGGACAACCTGCCCTTGTTTATGAACCACCTTGAAAGGGTTGAGATGCTGGATGACGAACGCTCACACTGGGAGCTGAAGCTTCCTACAGGTGTAGCCACCGTAAGCTGGGACGCTGAAATTGTAAAGGACATTCCCGGCGAATTGATCGGTTGGAGCTCATTACCCGGTTCAATTATCGATAATGCGGGCAAAGTGCGCTTTAGGGATTCATTTAATGAAGGAACTCTTGTGGATGTGGTTATCAGTTACCAGCCGCCTGCAGGCGGGTTAGGTGCAAGCGTAGCACATGTGTTAAACCCGGTGTTTAAAAATATGGTTGACACTGACGTCCATAATTTTAAGCAATACATGGATATTGCCAGCCCGGAAGAGCACGTGATTGCTTTATAAAAATTGTCCACGCCATTACGAGGGACGAACTGATCTTATAATTGCACATCCGATATATGGATGCGGCGAAACTGCTAACCCGACCTGCAGCTAAAGATCGCTTCGCGCCTCGTAATGCCCGGGGACAGAAAACAAAAAACCCGCAATTAGCGGGTTTTTTAATATAAAATTGTTTCAGCTTTATTTTACTGCGTCAACTATTGCTTTAAAAGCGTCTGGATGGTTCATCGCTAAATCAGCTAAAACCTTACGGTTTAAACCAATTTCTTTAGCGGTTAATTTACCCATTAGTTGTGAATACGAAATGCCATGCTGACGGGCACCTGCGTTAATACGCTGTATCCATAAAGCCCTGAATTCTCTTTTTTTGGTCTTACGGTCGCGGTAAGCGTACTGTAAACCTTTTTCGACTGTGTTTTTTGCAACGGTATAAACCTTGCTTCTTGAACCCCAATAACCTTTGGCGAGGTTCATGATCCTTTTCCGGCGTCTTCTCGACGCGACTGCGTTAACTGAACGTGGCATGTTGTTGTTTTTTGGCTGTGAGTGTTGCCGCTTAGCGGGAAACTTAAAACTCTAAAGCCTGGTTAATTAATTTGTTAATTATTTACCTATGCAAAGCATACGTTTTACGTTACCCATGTCAGCATCAGATACTAAGCTGGTGTGGGTAAGATTGCGCTTACGCTTGGTCGACATCTTGGTTAAGATGTGGCTTTTGTAAGCGTTCTTCCTGGTGATTTTACCGGTTCCAGTAAGCTTAAAACGCTTTTTAGCACTGGAATTGGTTTTCATTTTTGGCATGTCAGAGTATATATGTTTATTAAAATTTATTCGTGTTGAGAAGCAAGAAGTCAAGATTCAAGAGCCAGAATTTTTTCTTGCTTCCTGCTTCTAAAATTCTTGCTTCTATTTTTTAGCTCCCTTCGACGTAACGGTTAAAAACATCCGCTTGCCTTCCAGTTTTGGTAATTGCTCTACTTTACCTACATCTTCCAATGCCTGGGCAAAGCGCAATAATAAAATTTCGCCCTGTTCTTTGTAAACTATCGCGCGGCCTTTAAAATGTACGTAAGCCCTCACCTTTTCGCCCGATTCTAAAAACTTGATGGCATGCTTTAATTTAAACTCAAAGTCATGGTCATCGGTATTAGGTCCGAACCTGATCTCTTTAATAACGGTTTGCTTGGCGTTATTTTTTATCTCCTTCAGCTTTTTCTTCTGCTCGTAAATAAACTTGTTATAGTCGGTTACTTTACAAACAGGCGGTACGGCGTTTGGCGATATTTCAACAAGATCCAATTCCTGTTCTTCGGCTATAGCCAAAGCATCTCTTAACGAGTAAATACCCGGCTCCAGGTTGTCGCCTACAAGGCGAACTTCTACAGCCCTTATAAATTGATTAATGTTGTGTTCAGCTTCCTTTTTCTTAAAGGGGAGCCTTGGTCCTCTGTTGAAGGGTTTGTTTAATGCCAAGTTATACTGTTATTTCTTTAATTATTTGTTTTTTAAAATCTTCAATCCGCATACTCCCTAAATCCCCTTCGCCATGTTTTCTTACCGAAACCATGCCTTCTGCGGCTTCCTTTTCGCCTACAATAAGCATATAAGGGATCTTTTTGACTTCGGCATCCCGTATCTTCCGACCGATCTTCTCATCCCTGAAATCAATAAGCCCGCAAATATCCGAATCTTTTAACGATTCTGAAAGTTTTTTTGCATAATCTTCATATTTCTCAGATATAGGCAATATGATAAACTGTTCCGGCGAAAGCCACAGCGGGAAATTGCCCGCGCAATGCTCAATAAGCACAGCTACAAACCTTTCCAGCGAGCCAAACGGCGCACGGTGTATCATCACCGGGCGATGTTTTTGATTGTCGCTGCCGGTATACTCCAGTTCAAAACGCTCGGGCAAATTGTAATCCACCTGTACCGTACCCAGTTGCCATTTGCGGCCCAGGGCATCTTTCACCATAAAATCTAGCTTAGGCCCATAAAAAGCAGCTTCCCCAAGCTCAACAATAGTTTTTAACCCTTTTTCTGCAGCAGCTTCAATGATTTGTGATTCTGCCAAAGCCCAGTTTTCATCGCTGCCAATATATTTTGATTTGTTATTCGGATCCCGCAAGGATATCTGGGCGGTATAATCCTCAAATCCAAGTGCTGTAAATACATACAACACCAGATCGATCACTTTTTTAAACTCATCCTTTACCTGGTCGGGCCTGCAAAATAAATGTGCGTCATCCTGTGTAAAGCCACGAACCCGGGTCAAACCATGCAGCTCGCCGCTTTGCTCGTACCGGTAAACAGTACCAAATTCAGCATAACGCACCGGTAGGTCTTTGTACGACCGTGGCTTGGTTTTGTATATTTCGCAATGGTGCGGGCAGTTCATTGGTTTTAGAAAGAACTCCTCCCCTTCTTGCGGCGTTTTTATTGGCTGGAACGAATCAGCTCCGTATTTTTCGTAATGGCCTGACGTTACATACAAATTTTTATGGCCGATGTGCGGTGTGATCACCTGTTCGTAACCGGCTTTAACCTGGGCCCTTTGCATAAAATCAATCAAACGCTGGCGTAAAGCGGCCCCTTTTGGCAGCCATAACGGCAAACCCATTCCCACTTTTTCGGAAAAGGCAAACAGTTCCATTTCCTTGCCCAGTTTGCGGTGGTCACGTTTTTTGGCCTCTTCCAGCAAGTGCAGGTAATCGGTTAGCTCGCTTTGCTTGGGGAACGTTACACCGTAGATGCGGGTTAATTGCTTGCGGCTTTCGTCGCCGCGCCAATATGCGCCGGCAACGCTCATCAGCTTAACCGCTTTAATGAATCCCGTATTGGGGATATGCGGCCCACGGCACAGGTCGGTAAAATTTCCTTGTGTATAAAAAGTGATGGAGCCATCAGGCAGATCTTTTATCAGGTCCAGCTTATACTCGTCGTCTTTTTCTGTAAAGTATGCAATAGCATCTGCCTTGCTGACCGGCGTGCGGGTAAATTCCTCTTTAGCCCTGGCCAGTTCGAGAATCTTATCTTCGATTTGTTTGAACTCGTCGGATGAAAATTCGCGATCGCCGAAATCGACATCGTAATAAAAGCCGGTCTCAATAGCCGGCCCGATACCAAATTTGGTTCCCGGGTATAAGGCTTCAAGCGCTTCGGCCATTAAGTGTGCCGACGAATGCCAGAAAGTGGCCTTGCCTTTCAGATCATTCCAGGTTAAAAGTTTTACGGCAGCATCCTGTTCAATCGGCCGGCCGGCATCCCAAACCTGGCCGTCAACTTCGGCTGCTAATACGTTTCGTGCTAATCCTTCGGAGATCGACAACGCGATCTGCATGGAACTGGTTCCTTTGTCATACTGACGAACGGAACCGTCAGGGAGTGTAATATTAATCATCTACAACTATGATTTATGCGTTATAAAATTGTGTTTTATTAAATCACCTACTAAGTGATCGTATATTTTGAGTGGCGAATTTAAGAATTATTCACGATAAAGCCCTTGCCCTCTGAACCGCTGATTTTTCACGGTTTAATTTATTTTTTATTGGCGTTCAAGAAGGCTACGCCGTTTTTTTGATTTTGGAATTATGCTGATTTTAAAATAAATCCGAAATCGAACATTCGAATTTCGAAATAAAAATCCGAAATCGTAATTCTTAAATCTAAAATCATCTACACATTCCCCCAGCCATGCGCCAGCACATCGGCTAAATGAATGGTTTTTATAGGTAGGTTATTTTTATCGATATAACCCTGTAAATGCAGCAGGCAGGAGGCATCAGTCGAGATGATATACTCGGCATCAGCTGCCAATGCATTATCGACTTTTTGCTGTGCCATAGCGGTAGAGATCGCGTCAAATTTAACGGCAAATGTTCCGCCAAAGCCGCAACAGGTTTCGTTGTCTTTCAGGTCGATCATATCCAGGCCAAGCACTTTTGATAACAGCTGGCGGGGCTCATTTTTAATTTTGCATTCGCGCAAAGCGGCACAGCTATCGTGGTAAACGGCACGACCCTCCAGCTCAGCGCCGAAATAGTCGACCTCCAGGATATTTACGAGGAAATCCGACAGTTCATAAATATTGCCCTGTATGCTGCGACATTTATTATGCGAGGTGGTGTTTTTGAACAGATCAGTATAGTAATTTTTTACCATCCCGGTACAGGAAGCCGACGGGCTGACAATAACGCTATCCTCAGAAAAATCGTTTAAAAATTTACTGCCAACTGTTTTGGCATCGTCCCAGAAACCGGCATTATAGGCGGGCTGTCCGCAACAGGTTTGTGCTGGATTGTAACGTACCGTACAACCGGCCTTTTCAAGCACTTTTATGGTATTGAAGGCAGTATCGGGAAATAACTGGTCGAGAAAACAGGGAATAAAAAGCTCTATATTCATCAGGAAAACTAAACGGCGCTAAGTTGAGAAAATTTGCGGTTTTTTTTCTCAAAAGCCAGCAATGAAATTAATAACATGAGGCCCACAATAAAATAGGAACATAAAACCAGTGTGGAATTGCGCATGCTGTTGGTGATATCGTCAACCAGCCCGAAGCTGAACATGCCTCCTACTATGGCCAATTTTTCGGTAACGTCATAAAAGCTAAAAAAGGATGCAGAGTCGGGTATATCCTGCGGTATCAGCTTGGAATAAGTGGAACGCGAGAGCGACTGGATACCGCCCATCACCAAACCAACGATCATTGCCAGGATATAAAACTCGGTTGCGGTTGTGGTAAAATAAGCGGCGATACAGACCCCTATCCAGATGATAACCACATACATTAACACTTTAATGTTCCCGTATTTATTTGACAGTCGCGACATCAGCGTGGCACCGCCGATGGCGACTATTTGGATAATGAGAATAATTTGTATCAGGGAACTGGTTTCCATTTTTAGTTCCTTGGCGCCAAAGCTTGTTGCTACCAGCATAATGGTTTGCACACCCATGGAATAAAAGAAAAAAGCCGGCAGGTAACGTTTGAGAACCGGCATTTTTTTCACCTGCCGCCATACCTTGCCAAGTTCGATAAATCCGCCGCGGATCAAATCGTGGTGATGGGCTTTGGCATTTGGGCTGCCCTTTGGCAGGATAATAAACGGAATATAGGCAAAGCTGATCCACCAGATACCAACCAGCAAAAACGACAAACGGGCCGGGAAACTTTTATCCACTATGCCAAACCAGCCGGGTTTCAGCACAAACATAAAACAGATCAGTTGCAATAAAACGCTGCCGATATAACCGTAGGTAAAACCTTTTGCACTCACTTTGTCTTGCATGTCGAGCGTAGCAATTTCGGGCAAGTATGAATTGTAGAACACAAAACCGCCGCTGTAACCTACGGCTGCCAAGCCGAAAAATATCATGCTGCTTTGCAGCGTGTCAAACTTAAAAAAGTATAGCGCACAGCACGATATCGCGCCAAGCCAGGTAAAAAACTGCATAAATATTTTCTTGTTGCCGCGGTAATCGGCAATAGAAGTAAGGATAGGCAAAAGCAGTGCTATGATCAAATAAGCTGCTGCCAGGGTATAGTCGGACAAGGCAGTATTTACAAAGCTCTTCCCGAAAAACATAACATGGTTGTCCGTTTTCGTATTGGCCGTTATAGCCACATAATAGGCGGGGAAAATAGTTGAGGTGATGACCAGGTTGTATGCCGAGTTGGCCCAGTCGAACATGGCCCAGGCCCGTATGGTTTTTTTGTTGTTTTTGGTTTGCATTGTGATAGGCTAAAGTATTGAATAGACACGAATTTTTTCGAATTAATTCGAATTGAAGGCGATGAATATGCTGTACCTCTTCAAATATATTCGGCTGGATGAGTCTTTGCAAAACATTTATGTTTATAGTGATGTATTAATGAATAACATACCTTCCGATGCCATGAAAAAATATCAATGGATATTCGCCATTACTATTATGGTGGCCCTTATCATCTTTATCAGCTGCAAAACACGATTTGATACCACAAAAGCTACTTATAAAGCTACCTCATCTTCACAGGCTTTCGAACATGGTAAAAACCTGGTGTACACCATTTGCGCGGGTTGCCATTACAACCGGCCGACCAACAAATTTACCGGCAACCCGATCGAAGATGTACCGGGCATTGCAGGGAAGGTATACTCCGCCAATTTAACCCATTCAAAAACCCATGGCGCTACGGCAAGCTATTCGGATGCGGAGATAAAATATTTATTAAGAACAGGTATTTCACGTAACGGCCGGTTCCTGGCCTATATGCTGCGGCCCAATATGGCAGATGAAGATATCAACGATATCATTATTTACCTGCGCTCTGACGATCCCGCGCTTGCTGCCGACAACAGGATTGCCGGAACAACACACTTTACATTGATAGGCAAAATATATATGGGTACGACCGCCAAGCCGGTTCCCTTTAAAGACGGCATTACAAAGCCGTCCGACCCGATAGCGCTTGGTTATTATCTTGTCGACAACATTGGCTGTTTCCATTGTCATTCAAAAAGCGTGGCAGCTATTAATGCGGAATACCCCAACCAAACCAAAGGCTACCTGGCTGGTGGTTTTAAGCTCAAAGGCCCGCAAGGCATTAAGGTTACCGCCTCCAATATCACACCCGACAAGCAAACAGGCATCGGTAACTATACACCTGAACAGTTTCGTAAAGCTTTAAAAAATGGCGAGGCGCCCGACCGGAAGCTACACCCGCCAATGCCTAAATTCCAAAGGTTAAGTGACAACGAAGCTGACGCAATCTACGCGTATTTGCAAACGGTGCCGCCTAAATATCATAAAGTAGAAGGCCACTAAGCCGGATAATGTTATAATCCGATCGAAAACGTACACCCACATGTACTAAAGTGATACAATTAGAAAAAACATCTATTTGTAATTTACTAATAATCAATGTATTAAATCCGCGGCATCGAATTTGAAGCCATTCCGGCAGGGAGGCATAATGAAACGTCGCAAAAATATCGAGCAGCGCACCTTTTTACAGGACCGGTTCGAAATACTGATAAAAAAGCAAAAAAAAGGCACCGCAACATTCCTGGAATTGACCGAATTGGACGATATAGTAAACAGGTATGCGGTTATCCGCGATACCATTTTAGATGAGATGCGGGATGTCGACGGACATTCTGACGGGATGATCGAAAACGACATTCAATATGTTCCGAAGAAACCTGCCGCGGGTTTGCTGGACTATGTGAAATCTCTTTTCAGGTGGTTGGTCGGGCTGATTGTGTTTGATCTCAAATTGTTCTTGTTATATAATAAATACAGGTTGTTTGTTGGATGACCAGATAACCTGTATCGTCATCGGGGTCCTTTCCAGTTTATTAAAAAAACAATTTGGAATTTAAACCGTTCCTTCTTATATTTGTTAACCCTGATTATAATTCAATCTCTTCGAATAGTTAACTTTTCTCGTATTAATTAATTCCGATACCAATGAGTACTAATAATGAGTGGCAGCGTTGCGACACGAAAGCCTTTTGGGGCACAATCGCATCAGATGATCACGTTGTTCAAATTTACGATAACGATACGATGTTGTTAAATACACTTGCGGATTACGCAAGTGACGGGTTTCACACCGGCGACAGCGTTGTTGTTATTGCGACGGGGGCACACCTGGAGGCATTGAACAGTCGTCTGAGGGTACGCGGATTAGATTTGTCGCCACTGATCAAGGCAGATCAATACATTCCGCTGGATGCTGATGAAACGCTGGCAAAATTTATGATAAACGGACTACCCGACGAAAAATATTTCTTTGAAACTGTTAACGCAATAATGAAGAGGGCGCGCAAAAACGGCCGCGAGGTTCGTGCTTTCGGCGAAATGGTGGCATTGCTATGGGAGCGCGGAAACAGTCAGGCTACCATGCAGTTAGAAGCGTTATGGAACAATTTTTGTGCAACGCAGCGTTTCTGCCTGTTCTGTGCGTATCCAAAAAATGGTTTCAGCCATGATGCTAGCGCTTCTGTGATGCACATCTGCGCGGCACACTCAAAGCTCATCGGTTCAGATGAAAAATATCCTTCACAAATAAAGTATAAAGCGGTTGTTTAGGATTAGGTTGAAGAAATGTTATATAGTTGTAAATGTTGCGGGGAGCCAAACATTTACAACGGTTACAACTTTTTAACCGGTTCAACCAATAGCTACAAAACAATATGCGTTTCGATTTTCTTTAGTAGATCATCCATATCAAACGGTTTCGCTAAAAAATCGTCGGCCCCGGCTTCTATCGCCGAGCGTTCAATATCCCTGCTTGCCGATATCATAACAATAGGCAATTTGTTGGTAAGTGTCTTTTGCTTTAAATGCCTGCAAATATCCCGCCCGTCGGTTCCCGACATCCATATATCAAGTAGTAGCAGGTCAGGCAGTTCACCTTCCATAGTTAACAGGTCGGCGCCGTTCAGCGTACTTTTAACCTCGTACCCTTCGTATTCAAGCATAATGCTAACCGCATCCAATATACCGGGATCGTCATCGGCAATCATTATCTTTTTCAACCTATCCATGGTTCAATTATTTAGGAGGATAAAAATTAATATCTATTTATTCCAAAGCGGTAAGGCAAAACAGAATGTTGAACCCTCGCCCACGATACTGTTAACCCAAATTCTTCCACCCTCCCGTTTAATAATTTCGGATGAAATGTACAAACCCAATCCGAGTCCCGGAAAGGTATGCTGCATATCGCCGCTCACGCGGTAAAACTGCTCAAAAACCTTATGCAGGTTAGCCCCGTCAATACCAATTCCAAAGTCCTGTACACATAACATCACTTCGTTATTTTCTAAAGAAATATTTATAATAATCTTATCGGCCTTTGGGGAATATTTAATGGCATTGGTTACCAGGTTGGTAATAACCTGGCCAATGCGCTCTTTATCGCCATATACGAGACCTGTAGGCGAAAAATTTTCTACCAGGGTATGTTTTTCGGCTGTTGGCTTTAAATCTTCAATAAGTTCTTTAACATGCTTATTAAAATCAAATGCCACATCGTTAAATTGCAGCCTGCCCGAATTGATCTTGGTTACATCAAGCAGGTCGCCTATCAGGCTGGATAACCGGTTGATCTGCACATCCATACGGCCGATCATATCCGCCTCCTTCGTTTCGCCCTTTTTTTTAAGCATCCGCTCCAGCACCTGAGTATAGGCTTTAATGCTGGTTACCGGTGTTTTTAATTCATGACTGGCTATACCAATAAAATCATCTTTTTGTTGCTGCAGGTGCTTTTGTTCGGTAATGTCCACGCAGGCGCCGATATACCCTGTAAAAATACCATCAGCATTGTATTGCGGACTTCCATTGGCCACACACCAATGCGTTGTGCCATCGCTGTATTTTATCCGGAATTCAACCTCGTACAGGTCCCGGTTAGTTAAATCATTTATGAACGCGTTACTGGCCTTTTCCTGGTCTTCCGGAACGATCGAATTTAACCATCCCTCTCCCAGGTGCTCCGCATATGCACGGCCCGTCCAGTCAACCCAGGTTTGATTCACATAAGTAATTGCGGCCTGTTCGTTTGACATCCATAATCCCGTCGGCGCTGCTGTCGTGATATTCCGTAGCAGTTCCTCGTTTTCCGCAAGTGCTTCTTTTATCTTTTTTTGTTCCGTAAAATCCAAAAGCGTGCCCAATATACGCAGCGGTTTTGATGCTTCATCGTAATATACCTTGCCCTCAATGCGTACCCAATGGATAGTTTTATCGGGCCAAATTACACGAGCTTCATAAAACAGGTGCCCGGCGTCGCCTGCCCCGGCGTGCGCCTTTGCGCGTAATTCCAAGTCATCGGGATGAAAAACCTTTACATATTCGGTTCGTGGTACTGGGTTTTCAAAGCCAAAAATATTGGCAAATGTCTTGGATGTGATCATTTGGCCCGTTGTCAGGTCTAAATCAAAAATACCCAGCCCCACGGCATCAATTGCCAGCCGGGCCCGCTCTTCAGCTTCTTCTATTTGTTTTTTTGCATTTACCTGTTCGGTTACTTCAATGGCCACAGCAATAACCCCGCTTATGGTTCCGTCTATTTCACGGAATGGCTCGTACACAAAATTAAAAAAAACAGTTTCGAGCTTGCCATTTCGAACAATTGGAGCCGGGTAACCTTCTCCTTTGAATGGAGTTCCGGTTAGCCGGACGTTATCCAGTATTTCTTCAAATCCAATCCCCTTCGCATGAATGAGAACTTCAAAAACCGGTTTTCCCAGCATTTCTTCAACTGTCTTCGCGTATATCTCGCACAGCGGAGGATTTATAAGGTCAACAATATAGTCGGGGCCACGGAATATGGCGATACCTACCGGAGCTTGCATAAAAATAGAGTGAAGCTGCTGTCGTTGAGCTTTGAGCGCCTCAATACCAGCCTTCTCCCTTTCCCCAAGTTTATAAAGCTCTGTAACGTTAGCCGGGGAATGTATAAAATATTTCACATTCCCGTTTTCATCTAAAATAGGGTTATTGGTGGTTGTCCAGTACCTTTCTTCAAATTCGCTTGTGCCCCTCACCGGGATATCATACCGGTAATTGCTCATGGTATGCGGCTTTTTTGCAGTTATAGCTTGTTCAAACGAAAAAATAGTCCGCTCTATATTTTTTGACTCCTCATCGGTAGGGTTAGCCGGAAATGCCGCGAATACGCCCCTTCCCACCAGTTCATCGCGGTTGGTATTTGTGGCATTTAAGTAAGCGTCATTTACGTCGAGAATGGTATATATGGGAGCATCGGTATTAATAACAAGAATAGCAGCGGGGCTGCAGTTGAAAATGTTCTTATATTCTTCACCCGATATTTGTGCAACCATACGCTGATAATATTTTTATATAACCGGTTTCAATTGAAGATTAGGCCTTCAGATATTAAAAAACGCTGATTTATAAAAAACGATACGTATGAAAACGCAAAATTCGCCCTGGTGTTTTAAATATTAAATTAAAGTGAACTTATTATTTCTTCCCGTAACCGGGCCCTTTAATAAATCTGCCTGGCAAGGCGCCTGTATGCTCTCCGTTTTTTAATACCTGCACTCCGTTTACAAATACATCAGCTACGCCGGTTGCATATTGGTGCGGATTAGAATAGGTAGCATGATCCCGCACCTTTTGAGGATCAAATATCACCACGTCTGCATAATAGCCCGTCAGCAATGCACCCCGTTTTTTTAGTTTTAGATTTTTTGCCGGCAGATAAGCCAGCTTGCTGATAGCATCGGGTAAAGTAATAACTTTGTCGTCCCGGGTATATTGGCCCAGTACCCGGATGAAATTACCGTAAGCCCTGGGATGGGGGTTCGACTTCAAAAATACCCCCGAATTGGCGAACGACCCTTCATCCGACCCAAAACTCACCCATGGTAATGCCACTTGCTTTTTAACATTATCCTCGCTCATTAAAAAATAGGCAACCCCAATCCGTGTGCTGTCCTGCACGATCAGGTCCATCGCAGTTTCCTCCGGCGATTTCTTCCTGATCTTTGCCACCTCTGCCAATGTTTTACCGGTATACTTTTTCAGCGAATCTTGTTTAAATGACAATAGTAAAACCTTATCGGGCGAACCGGCGCCATAGTAAAGATTTTCCCAAGTGGTGGCGTTTGTGTTCATGGCTTTTGCCATTTGCGCACGGATCACCGGGTTGTGCAGCCTTTGCCATAATTTACCAAAACCACCGTCCTGCAGCGATGGCGGAAAGGATGCAGTAAGTCCGGTAGCCCCGGCAAGGTAGGTGTACATATCTGCCGTAATATCCAGTCCCTGCTTACGTGCGGTTTCAACCTGGCGTATAACACTGTCCATTTTGTGCCAGTTATCTTTGCCGGCTGCTTTTAAGTGATATATCTCCGCATGTATGTGGGCTTCTCTGGCTATCGTAATTAATTCGCCCACCGCTTCGTTTAGTTTATTTCCTTCGCTGCGCATATGTGAAATATATGAGCCGCCGTAGGCAGATGCTGTTTTGCATAAAGCGATAAGTTCGTCGGTTTTAGCAAAAAAATCGGGTGGATAAATAAGAGACGAGCCTACGCCCATTGCCCCCTCCTGCATGGCTTGTTTTACCAGCAGCTGCATTTTTTCGAGCTCTGCAGGTGTTGGTTGGCGGTTATATTCGCCAATTACATTTGTACGTACTGTACCCGCGCCTATAAAGGAGGCTATGTTACATGACATGCCCTTTTTTTCCATGTAGTTGAGGTACTCCCCAAGCGTGTTCCAGGCAACCTTAAAGTGAATATCACCCTGATCTTTACTCATTTCAGCTTTCATTTTCGGGTTAAGCGGCCCCATGCTGCTCCCCTCGCCCATTACTTCAAGCGTTACGCCCTGCCTGATATCGCTTTGCGAGCGGCCATCCTGTATCAGGCTTTCGTTCGCCCAGCTCAGCATGTTGATAAAGCCAGGGGCAACCGCCATGTCATGTGCGTCAATTTCTTCTTTAGCCGAGTTAGCAGGCAGGTTCCCTATTTCGGCTATGGTATCGGCGTTAATAGCTACATCGGCTTTATAAGGATTGCCGCCTCTGCCATCATATACAAGGCCGTTGCGGATAATTTTGTCGTATTGTTTTTTGTTTGAACAGCCTGCCGCTGAAATGAGGATGACAAGGGCTAAATAGTAATCGCGCATAATGGGTTGGGTTGACAGGTTAAATATAGCTTTTTATCCGATTGTTGATTTGTTCGTGGGCTGTAAATCCTCAATATACTTTACTATTTTTGATGACCAAACTAACCTAACTAATATGAAGACTTTTTTCTTATTCGTTCTCCCCGCACTATTTTTCTTAACGCCTGCCATTGCGCAACAAAACAGCCCGCAGGTTAAAATCAATAATGGAACGCTCCGGGGCACATACAATACGGCGACTGGCATCCGCAGTTTTAAAGGTATCCCCTTTGCAGCACCGCCTGTAGGCGATCTGCGTTGGAAAGAGCCACAACCTGTCGGCGACTGGACAGGCGTACGCAAAGCCGATCATTTTGGCCACATGCCCATGCAGAAAAGGGTGTTTGCCGATATGGTTTTTCGCGCCGATACAACGAGTGAAGATTGCTTATACCTGAACGTGTGGACGCCTGCAAAATCATCAGCGCAAAAATTGCCCGTACTTGTTTACTTTTATGGCGGCGGTTTTGTCGGCGGCGACGGATCAGAGCTTCGTTATGACGGTGAAAGCATGGCGCAAAAAGGCATAGTTACCCTTACGGTGAATTACCGGCTTGGCGTATTCGGCTTCTTGTCGCACCCTGAATTAACGCAGGAATCCCCGCACCACGCTTCGGGAAATTATGGGCTGATGGATCAAAGCGCTGCATTACGCTGGGTACAAAAAAATATCGCCGCTTTTGGTGGCGATCCAAACCGGGTAACGATAGCCGGCGAATCCGCAGGCTCTATCTCGGTATCAGCCCAAATGGTATCGCCATTATCAAAACACCTGATCGCAGGCGCTATCGGCGAAAGCGGCGCGATGATCAAGCCGACCCTTCCTGCCATTCCACTTGCGGACGGCGAAAAAAAAGGACTTGCTTTTGCTGAGAAGGCGGGTGCAAAGTCATTGGCCGAACTGCGTGCCATGTCTGCTGCGCAGGTACTTGATGCCGCTGCCAAACCAGGCGCGTTTGGTGCCAGTCCAACTGTAGACGGGTACTTTTTAACCGACTTCCCGAAGAAGACCTTTGAGGCTGGTGAGCAGGCGCATGTCCCGCTGCTGGTTGGCTGGAATTCTGCCGAAGTTCCCTTCCGGGCTTTCATGGGCGGCGATGCGCCGACACCGGAGAACTATGCTAAAAAAATAAAACAGCAATTCGGCGATAATGCAGATGAGCTTTTAAAGCTGTATCCCGGCAATACACAAGAAGAAGTAATTACCTCAAGCACAGCTTTGGCGAGCGCCAGGTTTATCACTTACAGTACCTGGAAATGGGCCGACCTGCAGGCCAAAACCGGCGGCCAGCCTGTTTACCTGTATGTGTTTTCGACCCCGAGACCGCCTATGGTGAATGAGAAACCGGCGCAGGATAATAACGCTATTAAATCAATGATCGGTGCATCACACGCATCCGAAATAGAGTTTGCAATGGGTAACCTGGTAACCAACAAGGTTTATGCCTGGACACCCGACGATTATAAAGTTTCGGCTACTATGGAAAACTACTTCGCCAATTTCATCAAGACCGGCAATCCCAACGGCCCCGGCTTACCAAAATGGACGCCAAACACCAATGGCAGCGCCGTCAATTTTATGAATATTGATGTGAATACCCGCCTGCAGCATGAGAACGACAGGGCAAGATATTTGTTTTGGGACAAGTTTTATTCGAAATGAGTTGATGGAACCCAGAGAGACTTACGAAATTTTCAAACGGCGACGCCCTCAACGAGGCCTTTAAAAACAAATCGCTACGAGTTAAACTTCGTAAGTCTGGTATATAGTCAATTATTTGCCGGCAACGAAATTCCCAATTGGTAAAGTATAGTTGTTTCCGACTGGATCGATCTGTGAGCGATAATTTTCCCATCTTTATTAAAGGTAAAAATATCGGCGTCCGGCGCCTTGAACGATTTCATTGTTGGCGGGATGTCCCTGAATTGGCTTTTAAAAGTTCCGCTCCAATCGCCGGTTACCACCACGGAATTGCTATCTGCATAAGCATGTAAATTATCAATCCTGAAGTCAGGAAAAGATCTCACAAATAGTTTCATATATGCTTTTGTTGAATCCAGATTTTTGGTGGTTTTTGATTCGCCATTGCCATACTCTATAAAATCTGCCGTGCAATCCTTATACGCCGAATCTACTTCGCCCCTGCCCAGCGCACGGTCGGCTTTTAAAGCAACTTGTTTATTTCTTTCGGATATTGAAGAATAGTCATTTCTATCAGCGTTTGATTTGTTCTTGCAAGCGTAAAGAAAACAGGCAGCAATTGCCATAGCGGTGATAATTTTTTTCATGATCTTAGTTTAGTTTGATTATAAAATTATTAATTAAATTATATATACCACGGTATGAACAAATTAAGGCAGGGATTGTGTTTTCTGATGATGAGAAACTGGCAAGACCAAAATATCCGGACAATTTTACTTTAATTTAAAAATAACAATCAATGAACACCTTCGTAATACCTGCTTTATGAGTGATTTTAAATTAACCGGGGGAGACAACAGGCGCTCGTTCCTAAAAAAAATTGCTGTAGCATCAGTCACAATCGCTGCCGTGGATATTGTTTCGGTGGCCAAGGGTATCCGGCTATTCAAACTACACCGAATGATGAGCATCCCTAGTACAGGCGGGTTACCCGCTGGGGACAAACAAATATAACGGAGCCCGATCCACAACGCTATGATATTGCCTGGTGGCGTAAGCAGTGGAAGCGCACACGTGTACAGGGAGTGATCGACCGCCGCTTTGGCCAGGATAATTTACCCGATCATGGTGACGTGCTGGCAAACCTTATCCGCGGGGCCGCAAAAGACAATATTCCGCTAAAAGTAGAGAGTGCGGGTGTGATCGACTGTCACCTGTACGCCCAGCCGGGCCGGTTGATTATGCATTTGGTTAATCTTACCAATGCCGCCGCCTGGCGCCAGCCGATACATGAGCTTATTCCCAATTGGCCCGCTTAAAGTAAACGTCAAATTGCCGGCTGGCGCAAGCGGCAAAAGCTTGCGTTTGCTTGTTGCTGACCACAATGCTTCCGTATCGGTAAATAACGGTTGGGCTAATTTTGAAGTTAAGTCGGTTGCGGATCACGAAGTGGTGGTTTTGACTTAAATAAATACCTACAAAAAAAGCCGTTAACTGAAAAGTTAACGGCTTTTAAACAGTGCGGAACCTGTGCAGGAGTTAGAACATCTTGAAGATATTTTATTGATAATCAGAGAAATATATAAGTCGAAAATGAGTAGTATTTTAGTTGCTAATTACTGTATTTAACTAGTATTAAGTTAATAGTACTAAGTCTTGAGTCAAAAGTTAGATTTATGCTTTTTTGGCATAGAACTTAAGACTTTCGACTTCAGACTAACCGTCGCTACACAAATAACATAACACTAGAATCTAATTGAATTGTCATAATAATTCAGTCTATTGTTAAGCTGTCAAAGAAATCAGTTTCAAGTCGGCCGGCTAATACTGAATAAGGATAGTGACCACGACCGATATCTTGACCAATGATTACGGTTCCGCGGTACTCTCCTATGTCTTCACCGGCAACAATACGGTTTAATATATCGTTACGATCCACTTTAGTAATATTTTGATAAGGATAGCCGATAATCGCATATTTCCGTCTTGCCGGTCCGCATGACATCAACATCCAATTATGATCTTTGGGCGCCTTTCCTTTTCGTACCATATTTTTGAGTTTTTCAAACTCTTGCTCAAACTTCCTTTGATCATCTTCAGGTGCGTTCAATAGCGCATAGGACGACTGTACCCACATTTGACCTTTGCCGGTATCTATCTTATTCAATAAATCAGACCAAAACTTTGTCATTTTTAATTGTGGTTTTTTTACGCTTACGCCACGGCTTTTCCCAATAATATACGGATCAATTTCTTTTGATTTTAAAGTTAAATTAAGATGATAGCTGCCGTCATACTCGGTCTCACCGATATTAAACCCATTATCTAAATAAAAAGCAAAAAGATCCATTTCATCACCATGAAATTCCATGTGCGCTTCAAACTCACGGCGACGTGACAGGTAATGTATTTTTTGCGCTTCTAAAGGCAGCAATTCAAAAATAATCTCCAAGTCTTTAACACTAATTGAAGGTGCAAGCTCCTCCAAACTGTGCTCAGCAAGTCCGGCTCCAATCAGTTTTTTGAGATTACACCCTATACCACCTAAATTGGATAGCGTAACACCAAGCGGCACATAGTATTTGATTTTTGAGGAATCGATCTCATTTATAACTCCCCGTTTGGTTTTAAAATGATGCAACTGCTGGTTACTTTTTAGGTAATTCTGAAAACGAATAGCTTGTTCCGAAGGATCAACCACAAGTTCTTTCAAGGTTTTTGCCAATCTGTCTGTTGCGCCGCGACGTGCAGGCGGTGTAATTGTGCCTGATTTGGCTTCTATAATTATGGCAAAGTCACTTATAAGTAATACTAAGTCGTTTTCATAGTCTTTTTTGCTTATCGGGTCGCGCCACATACTCCCTGACAACAAGGTGCCAGTTGGAAAAGCCGATGCAAAAAGTTTTTCAAGATTATCCTCCAAATATTTACCTTTAGCTTTTAGGTAACTATCCCGAAGCTGCTGATCACGAGCAATGAACCCTTCCAGCAAATCGACACCAAGATGAAAAAACAGGAAATTCATTGCTGAAAAATAACCACCGTCCTCCACTTTAATGAATGGCTTTTGATGGACCGGGTTGTTTAAAAAAATGTGATCCCTGTCATAATCTTTCAAATCTTCAAAATTCAAAGAAAGATCATCAAAAATCTTCCTCAAAACTTCATCGTCACCCTCATATTTCCCCAATTTCTTAAAGTCGTCGAAGCTGAACGTGAATAACTTTGGTAGATATAAATCGGCGTGCGAGAACAAAAAGAAAGACAGCATTTTGATATTCCTTCCCGATTGCTGCCAGATTTGTTTTTTAACCTCGTCGCTTTGCCGATCGACTTCGGGGAACGCTTTTTCGTATCGCTCAAAAACGTCCAAATAATTTTTAACCTTTAAGCTGCGCAATTTATTCAAATGTTCGTTTAAACGCTCATTGGTCAATGACACCGAATTGAATAAAATATCGAGTAGTTGGATCGGATCAATACCAATTTTTTGGCTGAAATCATTTCTTACCAAGTTAGCCAAGTCATAGGATACTTCACGCATTTGAGGTTCATACGCCCAATTGCGCACGGCTAAGGTATGGGTCATCATTTCCATACGTAAGGTGGCGGCATGTAATTCCTGTTCAGTTTTTACAGCATTAGCTAGTTGAAAATAACGATAAGACTGATTTCTATTTAGCGTTTGTAACAACTCATAAAATTCCCGGCTCTTTTCGACTAATGGTTGAGGTGAATATGATCGTGGCTGAAATAAGGCAAGCGCCTGCAAAACTTCTATGTAAAAAGGCGGAAAATCATCATAGCCTTCGATGGCTTCCCTGTCAATACCTTCCTGACTGGCGAGAAAGTAAAAAACAGAATATGATAAAAGATACAGCGCATCATACTCTTTGAGATAATCGACCAGCCTTAAATAATCGGCTTCAAAATTTTCAGTCGCATTTTTACCCATTTCCAGAATTACCTTTAAACGAGTTTCAAATGGCATGTCCTCAGGAAATATGTTTCCAATTTCAACCATGTCGTGTTTAATAACCTCGTAAGGCTTTGGTCTACTTGTTTTAGGTTTTTTTTGAAGTTTATGTTTTTTCTTTCTGAAGCGACTGACAGGCATAGATTTTTATTTTAAACTTACTCATTTATTCGTTGATATAAAACTTACGAACGCTCTGTCATGGTGATGTTTTCATCTATAGAGGTTACTATTCTACAACACATTTTATATATTATCGCAAAAAAACAGACGTTAAAAACTTATCAGAATATTGATACTGACGAATTAAGAGTTATTAAATTTAATCGCCGAACTCATTGTAGAAATTATTATTAAAGAAACCAATGAAGGCGATTATGAAAGGGAGGTTATGGTCAGTTAGGTGTTCTAATCCCATGTAATTGTCGCGGAAATGCATTTATTAAATTACTGATAATCAGCATAAAATAAAAAATGGGAATGGTATTCAAACCATTCCCAGTTGTGCGGGAGAAGGGACTCGAACCCCCACGCCGTGAAGCGCCAGTAACCAATCAGCTATTAGGTTTTAGCCTGTTTTTGTTTAGATAAGCAGTTAACTGCTCAAAGTTCATCCCCTGAATATCTTTTGTTATTTTATCTTTAATATCCCGAAAGGTTTTAACGGTATCAAAATCCTTTATTTTTTTATCTTTCGTTTTCATTGCCGACAATTTCTTTAGGTGAACGTATTTCCAATGTTGAATATCCTAAACGTAAATTTACGGAATTATAACCCCGAATACGATAAACGTTTACAATATGTTTAAAATTCCAACTTACCAGTATATCGACTTTGTTTAATGTTGCCACCGCAATATGGATACAATCGTCCAAACTTGTCGGGCCAACTACTTTTTCATCGATATAAGTTTGTGCCAGGACTAGTGCTTGTGGCGTCACTTTGATGAGCTGTTTATAATCGTTTGCTATGTTTGTAAAAAACTGTTGAACTTTAGCTGGGGCTCTTGTCAATTCGCTTTCGGTCAAATTCGAATAAACACATAGAATTTGCCCTAAATTAACCTTCTCAAAAAGTAATGTGGTTTCTTCTTCAAACTCGGTATCAAACATTCCTCCAAAAACGGAAGTATCAAAATAAAAGCGTTGGGTCATTTCACAAATTTACTTTTCTGATTTGATAATTGTAAGATAAAACAATAGCCGCTAACTTATAGTTAACGGCTATTACAATATTGTGCGGGAGAAGGGACTCGAACCCCCACGCCGTGAAGCGCCAGATCCTAAGTCTGGTGCGGCTACCAATTACGCCACTCCCGCATCTAGGATTTTTAGAGGCTGCAAAGATAGATTTTTATCTATGATTTCACAGATTATTTGAATGATTTCACCGATTAATTTTCAGATTACACCGACTTAAGCTCTTCTGACAGTTTTTCGAAGTACTCCGGCGCATACAGCAGCCGGCTGCCATACCACGAAAACAGCTCACCGTCAACCAGTTTGACTGTTGCGGAAGGTAGTATAGCCTTAAATTCGGCAATGTGTTTTTCTTTAAAAGGATAAGGCTCGGACGATAGAAGAATAACATCAGGATTTGCATCCGCCAGCATCGCGGCGCTCACTTCGGGGTAGCGTTCTGTATCAAAGGCATTTGTTAACCCGCATTTTTGCAGCATGCTGTCGATAAAAGTGTTTTTACCAGCTACCATATAAGGCTTTCGCCAGATAAAATAGGCGGCGCGTAAATTTAACGGTGTTGCCGAAAGGGTGTTGAATCGTTGCTGTATCTCCTGACTCAAATCTTTTGCCTCTCCCTCCCTGCCGACCAATGCGCCTACCCTTTCAATCATATCAACGGCGCCATCAAGGTTATAAATATCGCTTATCCAAACCGGACAAAAGGTAGCTAACTCCTCTATCTGGCCGCGCTCATTTTCTTCTTTATTTGCTATGACGAGGTCGGGTTTTAAGGCTTTTATTTTGGCGATATCCAGTTGTTTGGTGCCGCCAATTTTTGTGGTTGACTTAAACTTATCTTCAGGGTAAAGGCAAAATTTAGTAATACCTACAACTTCCTTATCCAGGCCTAAATAAAACAGCAATTCTGTTTGTGAGGGAACAACCGAAATGATCCGTTTCGGCGCGCCGGCCAATTTAATTTCCCTGTTCAGCTGATCGTAAAAAACCGGCATATTAAAAAGCGTTTTCGTCCCGTTTAAAAAGGATCAGGGCGGTTAAAAAAACAATTTTCAGATCAAGTAAAAACGACCAGTTTTCAAGATACCACACATCGGCCTCCACCCGGTTCAGCATGGCTTCAGCATTCCTGGTTTCGCCCCTAAACCCGTTCACCTGCGCCCAGCCGGTAATGCCGGGCTTGAGAAAGTGCCGTATCATATACTTATCGATCAGTTCCGAATAATGCCGCGTGTGCGTTATCATATGCGGCCGCGGCCCAACAACCGACATGCTGCCTGTCAGCACATTGAAAAACTGCGGCAGTTCATCCAAACTCGTACGGCGAAGCCATGCGCCAATGCCTGTTATGCGCTCATCGCCCCGCGACGCCTGTGTTTTGTGCGCCTCGGTATTAACATACATACTCCTGAACTTATAACAGCTAAATGGCCTATTGTTTAACCCTGACCGCTGCTGAACAAACAGCACAGGGCCCTTCGAGCCCATTTTTATAAGTATAGCCAGGATTGGAAAAAGCCAGCTGAAAATAAAAATGATAACAAACAATGAAAAAACAACGTCGAACAGGCGTTTTGCAAACCGGTTAAACCATTTTTGAAGCGGCTCGTGCCGTAAGGCGATGACAGGTATATCACCGAAATACTCAATATAAGCGAGCCTCTCATCATATTCATCAAGCCCGGGAACCAGGCGAAAGCGGATTAGATTTTTATCCGCGCCAAGCATTAACTGCTCTATTTTTTCGAAAGCCGAAGCGGGCAGGGCGCAAAAAATTTCATCAACGCTAAATGTTACCGCATAATTTATGGAATCGTCTATACTTCCAAGATATGAAGGCAAGCCTTTCATTCCAGCATCGTCATCAAAAAACCCCAGCGACGTATAGCCGCGTTCAGGATTATTCTTTAAATATTGATGCAAACTAAGGCCGGTAGTTCCGCCGCCTATGATAATCACGGTTTGGCTTATAAAAGTGGTATTTCTATGATGCATAGTTTCCACATTTATAAAATGAATTATTGGTTGTATATCTGGTAAATACCTGTAATATCCCTATTTGTCGCCGAGCCGACCAAAACCGTAGTTATCTTTTTGTCCATCATCACCTGTTCGGCCTGGTTGATGAACTCGTCCTCTTCGATAAAAACAGGCGTCGCGGTCATCATTTGGGTAATTATTAGTTTCGATGTATCGGGATTGCGCAGCAATGCCCTGCGCAAGTCGCCATCGGTAATAATGCCTTTCACATGACCTGCATCGCCCACGATCACCATACCCAGCCGGCCTTCCGACATGCGGAGCAGCAACTCTGTAAAGGATGAATTTTCGTTTATAAACGGCAGGTTATCGGTCCGCATAAGGTCTTTTACCCGGATGAGTAATTTACGACCCAAGCTGCCGCCCGGGTGAAATCGGGCAAAATCCTCCTGCTGAAATTGACGCCACTCCATCAGCGCTACGGCCAATGCATCACCCATTACCAGTGCCGCCGTAGTCGACGATGTTGGCGCCAATGCCAAAGGACAGGCTTCACTCTTTATATTTATATTTAAATGATAATGGCTGTTTTTGGCTACCGTTGAGTTGGGATTCCCAGTGATGCCGATAATGGTGTTTTTGTTCCAGGTTAAAAACGGGATAAGCTTTAGTACCTCATCGGTTTCGCCCGAGTATGATATCAGGATAACCATATCATTTGCGCCCACCATACCCAGGTCGCCGTGAAATGCCTCACCCGGGTGCAGGAAAAAGCTGGGCGTACCGGTACTGGCAAAGGTGGCCGCTATCTTTTTCCCGATAATGCCCGATTTTCCGATCCCGATAACGATAAGCTTGCCGCTGGCATTTAATATAGCCTGCACCACTTTGCTGAATTCGTCATCGATAGCATCGGCAACGTAACGCAATGATTCTATCTCGATATCAAAAACCCTTTTGGCAATTTCTTTCATATTTTATCTATCAAAGGCGCCATTACTTTATCCAGGTCCTGTAGTTTTACCATATTTGGACCGTCGCTCAGTGCGTGGTCAGGGTCGGGATGTATCTCCATGAAATACCCGTCAGCACCAAACGCCTTTGCCGCCAGGGCCATCATAGGTACAAAGGTACGGTCGCCGCCTGTTTTGCCCCCCGCCCCGCCCGGCCGCTGTACCGAGTGCGTGCAATCCATGCATACCGGGTAACCAAAGGCCTTCATATCATAAATATTCCTGAAATCAACAGCGAGGTTATTATAACCATACATATTGCCGCGTTCGGTTAAGATCACCTGCGTGTTTCCTGCTTCAATAACTTTCTGCGCCGGGTAAAACATATCCTGGCCCGATAGAAACTGCGCCTTTTTTACGTTCACGATTTTACCGGTTTTAGCTGCTGCAACCAGTAAGTCGGTTTGGCGGCATAAAAATGCAGGTATTTGTAATATGTCAACCACCTCCCCGGCAATAGCGGCCTGGTACGGTTCGTGAATATCGGTAGTGATCGGCAAGCCAAAACGCTCTTTCACTTTTAGTATCATCTCCAGGCCTTTTTCAATTCCCGGCCCGCGGTATGAGTGTATGGAGGTGCGGTTAGCCTTATCAAACGACGATTTAAAGATGACCGGTACATTGTACTTCTGCCCCGCCTCCGCAACCTTTTCAGCAACCTGGTACAAAAGCTCCTGGTTTTCCATTACGCATGGGCCCAGTATAAAAAACGGCTTCTGCCGCATTTGTTCGTATAGCATAGTGTGAAATAATGTGTAAATATGAGAATTATTTGGAGAAGTCTGAAAGTCCGGAAAGTCAGTAAAGCCGGAAAGAAGCTGCAATGTGTCATCTTTCAAACCCTTGTTTATATTTTTACTTTTGGTCTTCCGGACTTTACCGACTTTCGGACTACCTTTGCACCATGAATTACTTCGAATTTTACGGCATCAAAGAATCTTTCACACCGGACATGGCCCTGCTCAAAAAGAAATTTTACGAGCTGAGCAAACAGTATCACCCGGATTTTCATGCCAACGAGGATGATGACAAACAACAGGAAATACTGGAGCTATCCACCCTGAATAATAAAGCGTATCAAACACTATCCGACCCATATAAGCGGCTGGAATACATATTGCGCACCCATGAATTACTTGTGGAAGGCGCGAAGCCCCAGCTGCCTGCAGATTTTTTAATGGAGATGATGGACATCAACGAGCGGCTGATGGAAATTGAAGATGCCGAACAGCTGGGCCACCTCACTGCCGAAGTACTTGCCGTTGAGGGTGATATCAAACAAAAAATAGACAGCGCCACCAGGGGTTACGTCGAACTGGACGATACAGCTAAGGAAAATCGATTAAACGAAATAGCAGATTGTTATTACCGGCAAAAATACCTGTTGCGGATTAAGGAGAGTTTAGATACATTTGCAGCCCGGTTCTAAATGTGCCCGGATGGCGGAATTGGTAGACGCGTTGGTCTCAAACACCAATAACTTCACGGTTGTGCCGGTTCGACCCCGGCTCCGGGTACTGCAAAAGCCTGGTTTGCATATGCAGACCGGGCTTATTTTTTCAATAGATATTCAGTTTACCTCTGATATTTATGTTCGAAATAGGTCAAATCACACTCTAAAGCTTTCCTATCCCAATTGGCGGTATTGGCCGCCGCCTCATAGGTGGATTGCAGGAATTCTAAAAGATATCCTTCCGGGTCCGGCGCATGGATTACATGATCATATTTAAGAAAAAACTCACCCATTTCTTTACTAAAGAAAGCGTTGTCCGGTTTTACAGGTTGCTCACTGAACGATTCCGGGGTTGGGTAGCAATAGGAATAAAACACAGGGTATGGAAACTGCGGGTTGCCGGGCCAGAACCCGCAGCTGCTCACTTCGTGGGAATAGGCCTCCTGCATAACTTCCAGAGGCATATTGGGTACTCCGCCGGTATATTTCGGTGCCGTGCGGCCCGAAAAGCGTGTAACGGCCAAATCAAATCCGCCCCAAAAGAAATGTACGGGGCTGCATTTGCCGGTAAACCGCGCCCTGAACTTGTTAAATACCACATTGATTTTAGTTAGCGCCTGCCAAAACCGGTACATTTGGTCTTTATCGTATTGAAAGTGCGTTTCATCTCTTTCAAATGGGATCGCGGGATCTATTTCGTTCGGGGCAGCATAAATTTTAATATCAATTTTCATAAGGGCCAGCTTTTCAAAAAGCTCCTTATAAAAGCTGGCAACTGTACGCGGATAAAGATCAATATGCTGCTGCGTACCCCTGCTGCATATGATCATTAGTTGATGAGATATAAAATCAAAATCAATTTGAAAGTTACCATCGCCGTAAGGAATGTTTCCGGTAGTTAAACCGCGCGGCGACACGTAAAGGGTAACATGCCACGAATGGTTCAGCCATGGCATTTTAACCATGCGCACCTTCCCCACGATTTGCGTCCATAGCTGAACGGTGGTAATGGTGTCCTTTAAATCGTCAAACTTCAGTTCGGGCCAGCGATCTTTCATGCTTTTTTGACAATAGTTTTTATCAGATGTGCTATGCGTTAATATTCAACAATAATATCATCGGCATAACAAAATATCCATCTTTCACCGGGCTGGGCCGAGATAATAACCGGGTGCCCCGAAGTATGGTAATGATTTGTCATGTGGTGATTTGGAGAAGCATCACAGCATAATGTTACGCCACAGGTTTGGCAGGTACGCAAATGCACCCATTCGTCCCCGGTTTTTATACATTCTTCACAAATATCATCTTTTGGCCGTTTTATTTGCCCCAATTTTTCGATGTGTTCGCATATCTGGTCGGCTGCCATAATGATTCTATTAAATATAGGTTACTATACTACAAAAAAATCGCGGGAAAGATTTAAAAATTGAATAACTTAATGAATATACCGGTTTGACCCCGAACGATTTAGATACGCTTTGTCGTGGTCGCGGGAGTGAATATGCCGGAATTTGAGGTATATCTAAGAAACAGGCAACGTGAACCAAAATGTTGTGCCCTTGCCCAACTCGCTGTCCACTCCTATCTCCCCGTTATGCTTTTTAATGATCTCCGAAGAAATGTAGAGCCCCAGTCCCAGGCCGGAACCTTGTATGCCGTTTCCTTCTACCCTGTAATAACGATCAAATAAATGCCCCAGTTTATCAGGTATAACGCCCGGGCCGGTATCGGTTACCGATACTTTTACCATATCGTTTACCCTTTCAATATATACTGTAATTATTTTTGATTCCGGGGCATATTTAATGGCGTTATTAATAAAGTTTATCATTACCTGGTTTACACGATCGACATCTGCGTAAACTTTAAGTTTAAGGTCGCCTTTAGTAAGTACCGTATAAACCTCTTCCCGGCGTATGTAATTACAGCATTCATCAATTAATTCAGCTATGATGAAGGATTTCAGGTTAAGGCGAAGCTTTCCTTCGTTTACCATGGCCGTGTTTAATAGGTCATCAATAAGTACGGTAACTTTATCTAAACTCTTGTTTGCCTGCCCGATAAGGTTTGGAAACAGGACATGTGAAGGATCATCCTTTATTTTGTTCAAAAATTGAAGGGAAGCCTTAAGCGCGGTAATAGGTGTTTTAAGTTCGTGACTAGCGATGCTGATAAAGTCATCTTTCTGCTGCTGCAATAACCTTAACTCTTGTATATCAGTTGCTGTACCCACCCAAAGCTGTACTTCGTGTTCATTGTTTTTTATTGGCATCAAACGAATCAGGTGCCACCGGTATTCACCGTCCGAACTCATTAAACGGGTTTGAAACCCGCCGCCCTCGCTGGTTTGCAAAATCGCACTTAGTGCGTCTAAAGTAACGCGCAGATCATCATGATGCGTTATGTTTTTCCACCCCGGTAAATCAGGTTCATGGTGCTCCAGGCCGGTATAATCATACCAGCGCTGATTGTAAAAAGTTACTACGCCCTTAACCGTGTTTGTCCAGGCTATCTGCGGAATGGTTTCCATCATATTGCGAAACCGGTTTTCGCTTTCAGCTAACTCTTTTGTCCGGCTGATAACCCGTCTTTCCAGTTCCTGGTTTAATAGTAACAGGTCCTGATTAATGATCCTAACCTTTTCTTCCTGCTTAATAAGCAGCTGGGTTTTTTCATTAAGTTCGTTATTAGCCTGCCTTAATTTTTTCTGCCCGGCCTGTAATTCGCCGGATAAGCTAACCAAATCAATTGCCCGTTTCTCTTTTTCTTCGTTTTGAACGATAAGCTCCTGGTTAGCGATGTGTAATTCTGCGGCCCGGTTTTCCTTCTCGTCGCTTTGAAAGGCCAGTTCTAAATTGGCAATCAATAATTCTGCCGCCCGATTTTCCTTTTCGCTATTTTGAAAGGCAAGCTCCACGTTGGCAATTTGTAGTTCCAATGCGCGGTTTTCCTTCTCCCCATTTTGAAAAATAAGCTTGTTGTTTGCGATAATTAATTCTATGGTTTGTGTTTTTAATTTTTCATCGATGATTTTTTTCTCTTTCCTTTCTTCTGTTTCTTTTAATGCCCGCTCAATTTTGGGGGCTAATGAGAATAGCTTATCTTTTGATGCGTAGTCGGTAACCCCGATTTTAATAAGCTCAACGGCATTTTCCTCTCCTATAATACCGGAAACAATAATAAAAGGAATATGAGGAGCGTGATATTGTTTGATATGAAAGGCTGCAGCTGCATCAAAAGCGGGAAGCGAATAATCGGATAATATAATATCGGGGTTAAAGTCGTGAAAAGCCTTCTCATAATCTTTGCGGTTTTGAACAACTATGGAGGTGAAACTTGACAGCGATTTCTTCAATTCCCTGTTAAGTAAATCTGCATCAGTTTCATTGTCTTCGAGAATAAGTATTTTAAGAATCGCTTTCATCGTTTCGGCTCTTTAAGTATTAGTATCGTCTTGACCCTATTATATTAATGCGGCGACTGGCTTAATATCATCCAGTACATACCTATTTTTTCTATCGCCTGAAAAAAATTACTACTGTCAACAGGCTTTACAATATAACTGTTTGCGCCAAGGCTATAGCACTTTTCTATATCCGGGTCTTCTTTCGAGGAAGTGAGTATGACCACCGGAATGGATTTAAGATCCGGGTCGGACTTTAATTTTTCCAGTACCTGCATTCCCGACATTTTTGGCATTTTCAGGTCGAGCAAAATGAGTTTTGGGTTTTCTTTTTTGTTCCGCGAAGCATATTCGCCATTGCAATAAAAAAAATCAAGCGCTTCAGCTCCGTCCTTCACGTGAAGGAGTTTGTTCGTAAAGCCGCTTCTGGTTAGGGCGCGGATAGTGAGCGTAGCATCATCCATGCTATCTTCGGCAAATAAAATTTCAACGTTTTCGTAATTCATGGTTTTTTGTTTAGTTAATGCCGGGCAAGCTGAAAGAAAAACATGCCCCCTCGTCTACTTTTGATTCCGCCCAAACGGTACCATTGTGCCGGCTTATAATTTTTTGTACAATAGCCAGGCCTATGCCCGTCCCTTCAAATTCCTCCTGCGAATGCAGCCGCTGGAAAACACCAAAAAGCTTGTCGTAGTATTGCATGTCGAATCCTGACCCCTCATCTTTTATGTAATAGATCACAAGGTCGTCCTCTACCCGGGCGCCAATTTTTATAATGGTTTCTGATTTATACTTTGAATATTTAATGGCATTTGAAATTAAATTGATCCACACTTGTTTTATCAATGACTGATCTCCCTTAGCAGGCGGAAGCAGCTTAAAATTAAATTTGGGAATATTTTCACCGTCTTCAAATAACAATTCGTCGATCACCGATTGAACAAGAGCAGACATGTTGATCGCCGAAACAGTAACTTGCTTTCTTCCCAATTTTGAAAACGCAAGCAAATCATCGATCAATTCTCCCATTTTCTTCGAATTGTGCAAAATGGACTGAAGGACTTTTATACCGTCGGCATCCAGTTTGTCTGCATAATCCTCCATCAAAATAGTTGTATAACCGTTGATACCCCTGATTGGCGCACGCAAATCGTGTGACACAGAATACGAAAATGCCTCCAGTTCTTTGTTAGCCGACTCCAGCTGCGCAGTACGCTCCAGTACCTTTTGTTCCAGCCCATCATTAAGTTTACGAATATCGTCTTCAGCTTGTTTAAGCTCCCTGTTTGCGATGATCAATTCTTCAGCGCGTTTCTCCTTCTCTTCGTTTTGAAACGCCAACTCTTTATTGGCAATAACAAGCTCTGCGGCTCGTTTTTCTTTCTCGTTATTTTGAAAGGCAAGTTCTTTATTGGCAATAACAAGCTCTGCGGCTCGTTTTTCTTTCTCTTCGTTTTGAAATGCAAGTTCTTTGTTGGCGATCACTAAATCGTCTGCACGTTGTTCTTTTTCACCATTTTGAAAAGCCAGCTCATTGTTAGCAATTACCAGCTCCCCCGCTCGTTTTTCTTTCTCATTGTTCTGAAACGCGAGTTCTTTATTGGCTATGACCAGTTCCGCGGCCCGTTTTTCTTTCTCATCGTTTTGGTAAGCCAGTTCTTTGTTAGCAATCACTAAATCGTTCGCGCGCTGCTCCTTCTGGTTATTTTGAAAAGCCAGTTCATTATTCGCGACTATCAGCTCTTCTGCCCGTTTTTCCTTCTCGTGATTTTGAAACGCCAGTTCTTTATTTGCTATAGCCAGTTCCGCAGCCCGTTTTTCTTTTTCATGATTTTGAAAGGCGAGTTCTTTGTTGGCTATTACTAAATCGCCGGCGCGTTTCTCTTTCTCTTTGTTTTGGAAGGCAAGCTCTCTGTTTGCGATAACCAAATCGGCAGCTTTACTCTTTTTTCTTTGATTTTGAAGGGCAAGCTCTTTATTAGCTATGACTAATTCCGCAGCACGGTTTTTTTTCTCACTGGTTTGAAAGTCAAGCTCTTTATTGGCTATTATCAATTCAGCCGCACGGTTTTCTTTCTCCCTGTTTTGAAAAGCCAGCTCCTCATTTGCAATCACTAATTCAGCCGCGCGTTTTCCCTTTTCCACTTTTTGAAAAGCAAGTTCCTGGTTGGCAATAAGTAGTTCGTCGGAATTATTTTTTATCATATCCTTGCTTACAAAACTGTTATTTTAAATTACCGGAATAAAGAAATAGGGTATGACTATGGGGAATCGAAGGGCAGTTTTTCCTGTTGGTCGTGCTTAAAGGTACGCATAATATTCCGGGGTGACGGCATTAATCGGATATAATTCCTTAATATGTGTGTTTTAAGCCGGTATTTGTTGTTAATTTAAACCGTTTTATCAATCGCATATGCCAATGCAACAAACCATTAACCGTCGTAAAGCAATACAGCTTGCAGGTGCAGCCGCGGCTGTAGCAGTAGTTAATAAAACAGGGGGAGCTATTTCAAAGCCAGCTGATAAACCCGCCTTCATCTATTGCCTCAACATGTCCACCATCCGCGGCCATAACCTTGGGTTTGTTAAAGAACTGGAAACCGCTTCGGCTGCCGGGTTTCGGTCGGTTGAGATTTGGATAGATAGCCTGCAGGAATATTTAAGAACCGGCGGCACCATAACAGATGCAAAAAAACGGCTTGACGATTTGGGTTTAAAAGTTGAAGACAGCATTGGATTTGCTAAATGGATCGTGGATGATGAAGCAACGCGAAAACAGGCACTCGAGCAAGTGAGAATGGAAATGGGCCTGCTGGCACAGATCGGCTGTAAGCGAATGGCCGCCCCGGCAATGGGCGCAATCAACAGTTCCAACATAAGCTTAGATGTAGTTGCCGAACGTTACCGCGCTATTCTTGATTTTAGCGACAAAAGCGGAGTAGTGCCGCAGCTGGAGATGTGGGGCTTTTTAAATATTTTAAGCAACGTGAGCGATGTGTTGTATGTGGCCATGCAAAGCGGTCATTCCGCCGCGAAGGTATTGCTGGATATTTTTCATTTATATCGGGGTAACACATCATTAGATACGCTGCCGTTGATGAACCCTTTGGCCGTTGATATCCTGCACATGAACGATTACCCGGCCGGTATTTCGCATGAAGTGATCACCGATGCCGACAGGATATACCCGGGTGATGGAATAGCCCCGATAAAAAAGATTTTACACATCTTGCGCAGGCACGACCAACCCCTGGTGCTCTCTACGGAGTTATTTAATAAAGAATATTATAGGCACAGTGCCTTAACTGTTGCAAAGACCGCTTTAACCAAAATGAAATTAGTGACGGAAAATATTTAATTCAATTTAACGGGATTGGCTGCATGTCGCTAAAAATGACTGATTGGATAACGGTATTAATATTTTGCAAAAGCGAGTTGTTTCCATCGGCGTCCTGCATCAATTGCCATATCATAATGCCGCCTGCATATTGCAATGCCAGTCGGGTCTTGTTTTGAATGGTTGGTATGCCGTTATAATATATCGTATCCTGATCTGAAATTGCCACCTGGTCGTTAAGCTCCGAACCGGGATATTTGCCGGTAATTTCTTTAAAGCTCATAGCGGCCGGCGCGTGCGGGCCAAAGCCGTATCCATAAAATGGTATGCCCAGGTTTAGTTTTTCTTTTGGTATCCCGCGGATATTTGTCCAGTAATCCAGGTCGGCAATGGCCATTTCGTATGGCGAGTGCGGCCCGGCAATGGCCGGCTGCCACGGCCCGGTTTTATCGTATGACATGATGTTTAAAAAGTCCATACACGCCAGCGCTTTATCCGTATAATTCGATTCGTAAGCTGTAGCGACAGCGGCGGTAAGCATTTTGCCATTTGATTTAAGCGCAGCGGACAGGCCGGTTACAAATGCCTCGTAATTTTCATCAAGGCTCTCCTCTTCGATATCTACATCAATCCCGTCAAATTGTTTGTCTACAACATACCGCACCATTTTCCTGATAAGTTCATCCCGCCGTTCGCCCATCAACAGGTCGCAATAATATTCAGGCGAGGGACCGCCGCCTGTTGAGGCCATTACCTTTATATGTTTTTTGTGGGCGGCTTCGATCAGACCGTCAATACCAGGTATCTCGGGGAAATCCCCGTTGCTGTCGGGATTAATAAAAGCAATATTGAGATGTGTTATTGTACCGAAATCAAACGCAGGTTGATCGTCGTTTTCGAGGTCGTCAAGCTGCATATAAGCTATAACCCTGAATTCGGGTACGGGAGCTTTTTGTCGGGGAAGCGTATCTTTTGCCTTATAGCTAAATATAACTAATAAAGTAAGTATTGATATCCATATTTTAAAGACCTTTTTCATTGCGCTTCACTTGCTCTACACCGTTATAAGAACGTTATCAATGCCGTATGCGGATGTTGCCACCAAATAATTTAATTATTGAAATGGTTTTATTAATTAATAATTAAATATATCAATTAAGATGCCACAATGCTTTAAAACAATTTCACCGATTTAGTTATTTTTTATGCGGATTGATTACCGCAGCACTTATAAAATTTAATATTTATTTATGCCAAAACTCTCCGAGCGATTAAAAGCTTTTAATGCGCATTTACTGCCCGATACGGTAAAGCTCAAATATGAAGCGATGACCGAAAATGCCTTTCGGTTTTACCGGGGAACCTGCCATTTATTTTATGAAGACCTGGCTGCTGCCAACTCGCTGCCGCTTTCGCCATTGGCATGGATATGTGGCGACCTGCATCTTGAGAATTACGGAAGTTATAAAGGGGATAACAAACTGGTTTATTTTGACCTGAACGATTTTGACGAAGGCCTGCTCGCTCCTGCCGCCTACGAAATAAGCCGGATGGTCACCAGTATCTTCATTGCCTTTGAAGCACTCCGGATCGAACCTGAAAAAGCTTTGAATATGGCGAAGCTTTTTTTAAAGACGTATTGCTGCACACTTTCAAAAGGTAAGGCCATTAGCATAGAACCCCGCACGGCTAAAGGGATTGTCTGCGATTTTCTCACTGCGGTCGACAAGCGTACCCAAAAGGATATATTAAGAAAACGAACCATCAGCAAGAAAAGACGGATCATCCTGTCAACTGAAGACGAAAGACACTTTAAACTGGATAAAAATCTGAAGCGCGAACTAGTCGGCCACATAAACGGCTGGATAGCCACCAGCAGCGACGGGCCTTATAATTATAAAGTAAAAGGAGCGGTTTTCCGGATAGCAGGCACAGGCAGCTTAGGACTTAAACGTTACCTGTTCCTACTCAAAAGCACCAATACCAAAAATAAGTACCTTTTGGTAGATATGAAGCAGGCGGTCCCCTCTTCTGTTTTGCCTTACACCCCTGTGCGGCAATTACAATGGGAAACGGAGGCCGAACGGATCATCGCTATTCAAAAACGCATGCAAAATGTTTCGTCATCATTGTTGAGCACTACGGTTTTTCGGGGTGAGTCATACGTTATACAGGAGTTGCAGCCGGTTAAGGATACCATTAAGTTTAAACTATTCAAAGACGATTACCGGGACATTTACCAGGTTATTGATGATATGGCTGCATTAACAGCATCGGCCCAATTGCGCAGCGGGGGAATACAAGGGTCATCCATTATTGATGATCTCTCGGCTTTCGGCAATTCAAGCGATTGGCAGGAAGATGTTTTAAGCTATGCACTAAAATATGCCCAAAAAGTAAAACGATACTACAGTCAATTTGTAAAGGATTATAAAAATGGCGTTTTTGCCGGAGGAAAAATAAGCAGGCGCGTGTTATTTTAACTGTAATGACTAGCAGGTACGTCAAGCTATTGGTTGGCGTGTTCATGGCGTGTTCGCAGTGTTCGGGGTGTGTTCGCGCCAGTTCGGGGTGTTCGTGCACATTGAAAAGCGAACGCTACAGGGATGTGGCGTAACTTGTTCCTGTTCATGATTTCTTGCTTCTCTCCCACCCAAAATATTACTTTTAAATAACCGTTCTAAAGAATCTGCCAAAATGGTAAATTAAGAATACTTTTACGCGAAATTAGATTAGATGCCCAGGACACTTTTACTCATTTTTCTATTCTTCGCGGTGTTTTCAGCTTTTGGGCAAAAAAAATATACGATCAGTGGTATAATTAAGGACAAGGCTACCGGCGAGCAGATGATTGGCGCTACGGTTCGAATAAAGGAGTTGCCTCAAAACGGTACGGCAACCAATAGTTATGGCTTTTATTCACTGTCAGCTCCTAAAGGGGAGTATACTTTATTGTTCATGTATATCGGTTATGAAACCATCAGTCAGCAGGTTTCGCTTACAAAAAACCAGGAAATAAACATCTCCCTTACATCCAAAGCCGAACTAAGCGAAGTCGTCATAAACGGGAACCGGCCAAACAATGACAATATCGTTTCGCCGCAAATGGGTGTTGAAAAGTTAAATATGGCGCAGATCAACCAGGTGCCTGTGGTTTTTGGTGAGAAGGATATTCTTAAAACCCTTTCTTTATTGCCCGGGGTAAAATCGGCTGGTGAAGCTAATACCGGCTTTTATGTGCGTGGCGGCGCGTCCGATCAAAATCTTATCCTGCTCGACGAAGCCACGGTATACAATGCCTCGCATTTTTTTGGGTTCTTTTCCACTTTCAATTCTGACGCGATTAAAGATGTTAGCTTATATAAAGGCGGCATGCCGGCCGAATATGGCGGCCGTCTGTCATCCGTCCTTGATATCAAAATGAACGAAGGCAACAACAAAAATTATACAGCTGAGGGCGGCATCGGGCTGATCTCATCGCGGATAAAGGTAGAAGGGCCTATCGTGCAGGACAAGGGCTCGTTTATGGTTAGCGCCCGTCGCACTTACATCGATTTTTTCCTGAAAGCCTCGTCTGATTCAACCATTAAGGGTAGCTCTATTTATTTTTATGATATCAACGCCAAGGCTAATTACCATTTCGACAATAAGAATGCTATTTATCTTTCGGGTTATTTTGGCAAAGATGTTTTGGCTTTAAAAAACACTTTTGGAACCGACTGGGGCAACTCGACAGGGACCGTCCGGTTTAATCACATCTTTAATAACCGGTTGTTTTCAAATACCTCCCTGGTATTTAGCAATTACAACTACGCCGTGCAAAGCTTTCAAACAGATAATATCTTTAAGGCGACGTCGCAAATCACCGATTTTAATTTAAAAGAGGACCTGCAATATTCAGCCGGGAGCAACCATACTCTAAAATTTGGATTGAATGTCCTGCACCATACAATAGCACCTGGCGACATTACCACTTCGTCAACGTCGAGCTTTAACAATAAGAGTATCGAAAAAAGGTACGGCTTTGAAAATGCAGTATATGTAAGTGACGAATGGAAGGCAGGTAATAAATTAACATTTCTTTACGGCCTTAGGTTAAGCGGGTTGTTTCTGTTAGGTCCCGGCACGTTTAAGACGTATGACGCGGCGGGCAATACGATTACGTCAACTACTTATGCATCCGGCGCAAGCGTGAAAAATTATCTTAACCTTGAACCGCGTTTTTCAGCAGGCTATCAGCTTAACGACGAAACATCCATTAAGGCATCATACAACCGCAATACGCAGAATATACACCTGTTAAATAATTCTACCAGCGCCACGCCGACTGACCTGTATGTGATGAGCAGCAATAATATTAAACCCGAAATAGCCGACCAGGTATCGGCAGGCTGGTTTAAAAATTTTAAGGATAATACCTATGAATTCTCTGCGGAAATTTATTATAAGTGGCTGCAAAACCAGATAGATTATAAAGACGGGGCACAACTGATCGGCAATGCCGACGTAGAGTCACTCCTAACCTATGGCACGGGAAGGGCATATGGCGTGGAGCTGTTTCTAAAGAAAAAATATGGCCATTTTAATGGCTGGATAGGTTATACGCTTTCGCGGACAGAACTAAAGTTCCCGGCCATCAACAATGGCAATTACTATCCTGCCAGGCAGGATCGCACACACGACTTATCGGTCGTTGGGATATACCAGTTAAACAAGCGGTGGTCGTTCTCGAGTGTGTTTGTTTACGGAACAGGCAACGCGGTAACATATCCTACCGGCAAGTACAATATCGGCGGTTTAACCACCTTTTCTTATTCTCAGCGTAACGGCTATCGCCTTCCTTCATCAAACCGGCTGGATCTGGGCGCTACCCTCGAGGGAAAGCAGCATAAGAAATATCATTCAAGCTGGACGTTCGGCATATACAATGTGTATGCTTATCGCGACCCTTATATTATCACATTCCGCGACAGTAAAACGGTTCCGAATACAACCGAAGCTGTAGAAACCAGTATTTTTGCCACACGCATACCTTCGGTTACCTGGAATTTTAAATTTTAACCAATGAAAACAACCGATTTTAAATACTTTGTAATCGTGATGAATTTGGCTTTGGCGACAGCCTGTACAAAAGTGGTCGATCTGAAACTGGGTAACGATACAGGCAAACTGGTAATTGAAGGCAATGTGACCAATAAGCGCGGCGCCCAGTTCATTAAGCTAAGCCGGAACGTAGCTTTTACGGCCACTAACACCTATCCCACCGTTACCGGTGCAACCGTGAGTGTTAGCGACACAACCGGTAAAATATTCCCCTTTGTAGAGGGGCCTGCCGGAATCTATTCTATAAATTCCATGGCCGGTACGGCCGGCAGAACCTATAAAATGAATATTGCGACTAATGGGTCTGTTTATACTGCCAGTTCCCAAATGCCACGGGCAGTAAAGCTTGATTCCATAACCGAGAAAGTGGATGCTTTTGATAAGAAAAATAACCGCCGGCAAATAACTGTTCATTTCCAGGATCCGGCCGGCACGCCCAACCAGTATCGTTTTATATTGACCGTAAACGGCGTGGAAGTGAAGCGTATTTTCGCATTTAATGACGATTTTAGCGACGGACGATATGTCAACCTCGACCTTTTTCAAAATGATATAGATATCATTCCGGGTAATACGGTAACGGTCGAGATGCAATGCGTGGATAAAACAATTTATACCTACTGGTTTACGCTAATGCGAGAGGGTAACGGGTTTGGCGGAGGCGTTGCGCCGTCGAACCCGCCGACGAATATTAAACCCGCGGCCTTAGGTTATTTTAGCGCACATACGACTCAAAGTCTGATTCTTAAAGTAAACTAATACAATGCTAAATTGCCCTTGCAATTAACACACCCCCAAAAGTTGCCAAAAGCCCTAAAACTACGCTTCCAAATGTGTAAGCAAGGAAAGTGAAGACCTGGTTGGATTCAAACAACTGTACATTTTCGTAAGAAAAAGCCGAAAAAGTAGTAAAACCGCCGCAAATTCCGGTTACAAGGAATAATCGCCATTGAAGCGACGTTACGCCAAAACGGGCATCAGTAAAGTAAAACACAAAAAATCCGATCAAAAAACAGCCTGTAACATTAACTAAAAATGTCCCGTAAGGAAAAGTCGAAACTACGGTGTTATTTATCCACCGGCTAACCAGATAACGGCATAAGCTGCCAATCCCGCCGCCCACAAATATTAATATCCAAATCCTCATGTAATGTTGTAAAAGTTGAAAGGGTTGTAAACGTTATAAAGATTGTAATAATTTAAACCTTTTACAATCTCTACAACCCTAACAACCGAATTCAATTTAATTCAATTCACCCCCATCGCATATTTTATCCCGCCTAACAGATGGTTTAAATAAAGTGGATCAGCGTATGATTCATCTGTATGGCCCAACTCGGTGTAAAACGCACGGCCTCCGTCGTATTCGTGGTACCAGCTCATGGGATGGTCGTCGCCGTTTGCACCGCCGGTGTAGGTTTTTTCATCTATTTTCATCAGCACGTGCAGTCCAGGTGCTATCCATTTAAAGTTATACCATTCGTCAAACCGGCGCCAGTCGGCTGGTAAATGTTTGGTGGCGATAAAGTTGCGGTCAATAACATGCAAAACGGCAAATTGCTGCGCCGGGTGGCTCTTAAAATAAGCGCCTACCAGGTTACCATACCACGGCCAGCCATACTCGGTATCCGTAGCCGCGTGAACGCCTACAAATCCTCCGCCCGAGCGGATATATTTTTCAAATTCAGCTTGCTGACTATCATTCAAAACATCGCCGGTTGTACTTAAAAAAATAACAGCGGCATACTGCTTCAGGTTATCATAGGTGAATTTTTCTGAATTAGTCGTGGTATCCACATCAAAATTATTTTCATGGCCTAGTTTGATGATAGCAGGAACCCCAACGGCGATGGAATTGTGATGATATCCGGCTGTTTTGCTAAATATCAATACCCTTTTTTGCTTCGCAATAGCACTTAAGCTAATAAAGGCTAATATGCTTATAATCAGGATTTTATTTTTCATAATTTTTTATTGGTTGATTATGTGAATTGTTGATTGTGTTATTCTTTTGTTCTAAGATAGATTGCTTGATGACATAAGTGAATATTAAGTATCAATTTCGGAAACCACTCACCGCTCACTTAGTCAACCTAATCAACCCAAATTCCCCTTCTTCAACTCATCCACAGCAAAATTAGCCGCCCTTGCTGTAAGCGCCATATACGTTAACGACGGGTTTTGGCAGGCTGATGATACCATTGCCGCCCCATCCGTCACAAAAACATTTTTAGCATCCCATACCTGGTTATGCGCATTCAGTACAGATGTTTTCGGATCATGGCCCATACGCGCGGTTCCCATTTCGTGTATGCCATCGCCAACATTATGCCCGCGGTCCCACGACGTTATATTTTTAACGCCTGCGCTTTCCAGCATAGCCTTTGCCTCTTTCACAATATCCACACGCATCTTTTTCTCATTGTCTTTTATCTCTGCGTCCATCGCCAAAATCGGCAACCCCCACTTATCCTTTCTGTGAGGATCAAGCGTTATCTTGTTTTCGTGATAAGGCAGCAATTCGCCAAAGCCACCGATGCCTATGGCCCATTGGCCCGGTTCGGTAACCGCCTCCTTAAAAGCGGCACCAACATTTAGTTCGGCCACACTTCTGCTCCATCCTTCCCTACTTGCTCCGCCCTGGTAACCAAAACCCCGCATATAATCGCGTTTGTCGCCAAAAAGATTGGCAAAACGTACCACGTAAATGCCATTCGGCCTTCTGCCGAAGTAATATTTATCCTCAAAACCCTCAACGGTGCCGGATGCACCCAGATTATAGTGATGATCCATAATATTATGCCCCAGCTCGCCGCTGCTGCTGCCCAGCCCGCCAGGCCATATATCAGTTGCGGAGTTCATTAATACCCAGGCGCTGTTTAAGGCTGAAGCATTTACAAATACAATTTTTGCATGGTATTCATAGGTCTGATGCGTTTCGGCATCCAAAATTTCAACACCGGTAGCTTTTTGGGTATTCTTATCATACAATATCCTTGTAACGATAGAGAACGGCCTTACGGTTAAATTTCCCGTAGCCACTGCGGCAGGTAGTGTTGATGATTGTGTGCTAAAATATCCCCCGAAAGGGCAGCCTTCCCAGCAACGGTTCCTGAACTGGCACCTTGTTCTGCCCGGAATAGCCTCGGTTAGATTTGCGCTCCGCCCGATGATCATATGCCTTGTATTGTTATAATGCTTTTTAATACGATCAGCTACATCCTTCTCCACACAATTCATATCCATAGGCTTCAAAAAATGACCATCCGGCAACTGTGGCAGACCCTCTTTTGAACCATTCACACCAGCAAATTTTTCCACATGGTCGTACCATGGCGCCAGGTCTTTATACCGTATTGGCCAGTCAATCGCCCAGCCATCTTTTAAATTCGCCTCAAAATCAAAATCGCTCCAGCGGTAACTCTGCCGGCCCCATAAAATAGAGCGGCCGCCCAGTTGATAGGATCGCCACCAGTTAAAAGGTTTGATTTCGGTGTATGGCGCATCCTGTTCGTTGGTCCAATAATCCATGATAGGTTCTGTAGCGCCCCAGCCGCGTGAAATAACCGGCCGTACTTTTCGCTGTGCTTGTGTCGGACTTCCGCGGTGCTCAAATTCCCATGGGTTTTTCGCCGCGGATTTATAGTCTTTTAAATGCTCGAAATTGCGGCCGCGCTCCAGCATGATGGTTTTTAAGCCACGTTCGGTTAATTCCTTAGCGGCCCATCCACCGCTGATCCCCGAGCCGATAACAATAGCATCGTACGTATTATTGGCCTTAGCCTTACCGTTAATGTTGGTAGTATCTGCTAACATAATGAAATGATTGAGCGGAAGGTGAATAATTGGTTATACAATAATATTAATTAATGCTACTATTAGCAAGTAATAATTGTGACGGCAACAATTAAACTTAAATGAAAAGGATTCCCCATCCTTTCTATGGCTTGCAATAGGGTGACCTAGCGAGTCAAAGTCTGGTCCAAAGGAGTCCTTTGGAGGTGAGTTAACTCTCCACCACGTAAACCGCCTTCCTTGCATTGCATATAAACTCACCCTGACTGCGCTACGCTGGTCGACCTCTCTATGGTAAACCATAAAGACAGTAATTCAATAAATATAATATTTCTTTTTCCCTCCCCTCTTTTCCGCTTGCGGAAGAGAGGGTGGTCGAGCGAAGCGATGACCGGGTGAGTTAACTCTGCGCCACGTAAATCATCCGAATTTTAGTAATTTGCCATCATATTCGATCCGATGAGCATCCCAACCTATGGCGTACAGGACATAAAGAAAGAAATTCAGCACTTGTCGCAGGAACAAGTAGCAGATTTATTCCTACGCCTGGTGCGCTATAAAAAAGAAAACAAGGAACTGGCCGCTTATTTATTGTTCGACGCTGATAACGAACAAGCCTTTATTGAAAAGGTAAAAGGCGAAGTCGGCTTTATGTTTAGCCAGCTGCCGTCGCAAAGTTACCTGGCGGCCAAATACATGCGTAAAATATTAAGGCTGATAGCCAAATACAACAAGTTTATCGGCTCAAAACAAGCGGAGATCGAATTGCTTATAAACTTTTGCTATAATTACCTGCACTATACCGACAGGCGGTTATCCTATAAGCCATTACGTCTGATACTGACTCGCCAGCTCGAAAAAATACGCGGCCTGATAGCTAAACTGCACGAGGACTTGCAATTTGATTACACACAGGACTATAATACATTACATGCGGAAGCCGAAAAGAAACTGCCCTGGTTATACAGAAACGATTTGCTGTAACATCCGGGGTGTTTAAACGTCTAACAAATAAAATTAACTGATAGTGGCAGATAAAGAAGCAGCTTTTAAGAAAATTTATGAAGCCAATTCAAAAAAGATCTACCATTTATGCTATGGTTATACTGGTGATGACGATGCTGCGAGCGACCTTTTACAGGAAACCTTTTTAAAAGTTTGGCAAAACCTCGATAAATTCCGCAACCAGGCGATGATATCCACCTGGATTTACCGCATTGCTGTAAATACGTGTTTAACCTACCTGCGATCCGAAAAGCGGCAGGCCAAGGATGAGCTGACGCCATTTATATCCGAAAATAAAAAGGAAGAACTATCGGAAAAAAATGAGCAGGTAGCCTTGCTCTATAAATGCATATCAAAACTGGAAGAATCGGAAAGAATTATTATTACGCTGGTACTTGATGAAGTGCCATACCCCGAAATTGCTGAAGTTTCGGGTATATCAGAGGGGAATTTGAGAGTGAAAATACATCGCATTAAACAAAAGCTAACAGAATTATACAACCACTATGAAAGAGTTTGAGCACTTGATGTCGGTTTGGCAGGGACAGCCAAAACCCGACAAGCTTTCGGTGGATGAAGCGCTGAAGCAGGTAAAGAAGGGGATACGCGGCATAACCACTAAACTATATTGGGGTATTGTGGCAATGATAGCGTTGATAGCCTGCGCGTTTATTATTACGTTCTTTTTCGCTTTCCGCTCTCCGGCAACCACAACGGGCATATTGATCATTTTGATCACCATGCTCATGTATCTTTCACTCATTATAAGGCATTATCATATTCTCAATAAGCACGACCTGACCCAAAACCCTGCCGAATACCTGGATACCCTAAAAGAATACCAAAGGAACCGGAGTAAAGTGGTGGGCTGGTTTTACTATGTTTTCATGTTGCTCATCAGTACCGGCCTTGCGCTGTATTTTATCGAGGTTCTGGAAAGGGCGCCCCTGTATTTTAAGCTCATTACCTACGGTTCAACCGTCATTTGGTTCCTGTTTATTACGCTGTACGTAAAGCCCCGTATGTTTAAAAACGAAGAGGAAAAGCTTAATTTAATGATTGACAGGTTGATACGCTTGCAGGAACAATTTGACTAAATTAATTGAAGATTTTTTGATTTTAGAATTTGAAGATTGTTATTCTTGCACTAATTTTCAAATTATATGGTTACTCTCAGAAAGGTTGAATTGGATGAAGCCGGATTATTGCTCGACTTCAGCAAAAAAACTTTTTACGATTTCTTTGCCCATTTAAACGAACCTGCCAATATCGAAGCCTATGCTTTGGTTGCATTTACGCCTCAAAAAATGCAGGAAGAGTTATCCAACCCTAATTCCGAATTTTATTTTGCCATGCTCAATGGACAGGTTGCAGGCTATCTTAAGCTCAATTTCGCTGATGCACAAACCGAGTTCCGGGATGAAAAGGCTTTGGAGGTAGAACGGATATACGTTTCCGGTGAGCATCACGGGAAGCATATTGGCCGCCAGCTTTTAAAGTTTGCGGTCGACACCGCTATAAACAGGCAACTCGATTACGTATGGCTGGGCGTTTGGGAGCATAATTATAAAGCCATCGGCTTTTATCAGCATCATGGTTTCGAAGTATTCAGCAGTCACGAATTTTTATTGGGCGATGATCGGCAGATTGATCTGCTGATGAGGAGGATGTTATAAACCTATAACGCGTATGTCGTGGAGGCACTCGAACCATTGGCGGGCAAGGGCCTTTACGCACGCTTCGAGAAATTACTCACGACTTATTTGTTCTCGAACAAAACTAAGGTGTCATGGTGAACCCCGTCGAACCATAGTGGGCAAAGGCCTTTACGCGCACACTTCGAGCACCTCAGTGTGACATCCTTTTTGCTTCAGGGTAACCGTCCGTCCGTTTTTAGGTGCGACAGGTCCGACAGATAATAAAACAGCGCGCACGGTGAAAAAGTCGGGTAACTCGTTCAAAAATTTTCTCTATTTTGCGCTATGAAAAGACTACTCCTGCTAGTTACCCTGGTACTGGCAACTCATATTACCTATTGCCAGAAAACAAGTGAAACCGCCGATTATTTCCCACCATATAATGCATGGCAGCACCAATCGCCGCAGGCTTTGGGGCTTAGAGATAGTTCTTTACAAAATGCCATCCGGTTTGCCATCAGCCATGAGGTAAATGCTTCGCGCGATGGCGAGATCTCGCAATTTCAGAGCTTTGGCAAAGAGCCATTTAACAGCATACTTGGCCCGGTCACTGAGCGCGGCGATCCCGCAGGTATTATCATCTACAAAGGCTATATCGTTGCCCAATGGGGCGATCCCAATCGCATGGATATCGTCAACAGCGTTACAAAAAGTTTCCTGTCATCCGTAATAGGCATAGCAGTCGATCGCGGTATGATCAAAAGCACTGCTGATACTGTTTCCCGTTATCTCCCACCGATTGAAGTTTATAAGCCTGATGCAGTCGGCAATAACGAGATCATTTACCCTTTCGCATCAGCGCATAACAAAAGACTTACCTGGGAAGTAATGCTGCGCCAAACCAGCGACTGGGATGGAACCCTTTGGGGTAAACCCGATTGGGCCGACCGCCCGCAAGGCGATATAACGCAATATAAGCTCCGTAAACGCAACGAACCCGGTACCACGTGGAAATATAATGACGTACGCGTAAACGCCCTTGCTTTGGCTGCTACCTGCGTGTGGCGCAAACCTTTGCCGGCGGTGTTAAAGGAAAATATCATGGACCCCATTGGCGCTTCAACGACCTGGCGTTGGTTCGGCTATAAAAACTCGTGGATCGTATTAGATGGGCAGATCGTTCAATCCGTAAGCGGCGGCGGCCATTGGGGCGGCGGCATTTTCATGAACGCCTACGACCTGGCGCGCTTTGGCCTGCTAACCATGCACCACGGCAACTGGAACGGAAAACAAATCATCAGCCGCCAATGGGTCGATAAGGCTTTAACGCCAACCACGGCCAATACAGGTTATGGCTATATGAACTGGTTTTTAAATACCAACAAAAAGCTGCTCCCCTCCGCCCCCGAAAAAGCATGGGTACATATCGGTAACGGCACCAACATGATCTACTGCGACCCGGAAAACAACCTGGTGGTTGTAGCCCGCTGGATAGACCAAAAAGCCATGGATGGGTTGGTTAAACATGTGCTGGCAGCGGTGGGTAAATAAACAGTTTGTCATTGCAAGCGATAGCGCGGCAATCTCGTCGCTAATGCACGACGCCAATGCATAACGCAATGCACGACGACGAGATTGCTTCGTCGTTCCTCCTCGCAATGACAAAAGGTTTTTTCACCCCCGCATAAAAGGATTAAAATTCCTTGTGCCGATCTCCATGCCTGCGGCGCGGCAAACAGTTTTCTCGCCGAACTTAAAGTTTATTTTATCCATGGCCTGGTAAAGTTTTATGCGCTCCTCGTTGTCCTCAAACAGGTTTATCTGGTAGCTGCCGCTGCAAAGGTTGCTTAGCCGCACGCCTATCAGCCGTATGGCGCGGTGCTGGTTCCAAGCCTTTTTTAACAGGTTTTTTATGCCGGGTATCAGTATATGCTCGGCGGCGGTGAGGGCTATTTTCTCCTGCTGGGTATGTGTCTCAAAGTTGGCATAGCGCACCTTTATAGCCAGGCACGAAGCCAGTTTGTTTTCCTTGCGCAGTTTCGAGGCCAACTCCTCAGTCATGGATACCAGGATCGTTTCAATCGAATTTTTATCAGCTATATTGTTGTTAAAGGTATGTTCGGTGGATATGGATTTACGGTCGGAGTGCGGTACAATGATGCCCTCGTCGATGCCGTTGGCCTTTTCCCACAGGAACCGGCCTGCTTTGCCGAAAACAGCCTCTAAAAACCGGATGTCGGCTTTTTGCAGGTCGCCTATCTTTTCGATGCCGTACTGGTAAAGCTTTTTGGCCGTGCTTTCGCCCAGGCCGGGAATTTTACTGATGTTAAGCGGCGCCAAAAACTCCTTCTCTTTCCCAAACGGCACCAGCAGCTGCCCATTGGGCTTGGCCTGGTTGGTAGCCATTTTTGAAACCGTTTTGCACGACGACATGCCAAACGAAATAGGCAGCCCTGTATCCCGGATGATCTTTTGTCTTAACTCCGTAGCATACTGGTAACAGTTATGAAAGCGGTCCATGCCCGTATAGTCGATATAAAACTCGTCGACCGATGTTTTTTGATACAGCGGCACCGACTGGTGGATGATCTCCGTCACCTCGCGCGAGGCCTCCGAATATAAATGGTAGCTGCCCCGCACCACAATAGCCTGCGGGCAAAGCTTTAGCGCCTGCGCCGTAGGCATGGCCGAATGCACGCCAAACTTGCGCGCCTCGTAGCTGCACGATGCCACCACGCCCCTTGTAGCCGAGCCGCCGATGATAACCGGCTTGCCTATCAGCTCCGGGTTAAACTTGCGCTCAACCGAAACAAAAAACGAATCCAGGTCGATATGTACAATATTGCGCTGCGCGGCCATGCAACAAATGTATAAAAAGATTTGTATTTACTAAAAATATTAGCAATTTTGATTTATCAAATCAACACGATATGAAAGGCTATAGCGACTATTTATTTATACTCTCCCCTTCTGACGGCATCATTGATAAGATCAGCAGCATGAAGCGATTTTGCGCAGGGATAGTCGGCGGGTTTGAAAGCCTGCATTCCAAAGCGCATATCACCGTTCAGCCCTTTCCCCGGAAAAAGCCTTTCTGGATCGATCCGGTTACAACCAAACTGGAAAAGGAGTTTAGCCTTATACCGCCCATAACGCTGCAAATAAATGGCTTCGGCGTGTTTACCAGCGGCGATAACGCCACCATTTATGCCAGGTTGAATGCAACTCCTGCCACCGATGACTGGTTTAAAGACGTTCGGAGAAGCTTAAAGCTGAAAAAATTTGAGCCGCATATTACTAATGCCCGGTCAGTAACCGGACAGCATTTTAAACAGCTGTGGCCCCATTTCCGCAACCGTGACTGGAATGAATCGTTCCTGGTCGACAGGCTGACTATCCTGCAAAGGGAAACCATCGGGCACGACAGGAACTGGAAAGTTTTTAAAGAGGTACCGTTTAATGGTGACCCTGATAGCTATTATTTAAAACATGTAAATACACCGGAGGTAGCGCCGGTTACGCATGCACATTATGGTGAGCAGGTGAGCCTTTTTTGATGGCTCTTCACCACGACGCGTCATTGCGAGGAACGAAGCAATCTCTAAACTATACAGATCAGGGAGACGATGCAAGTGGGAAGAAAATGCTAACGAACTATTGCTCCGCACAAACTCAAGGTTGTTGATTTGCAGGTGTAGGGATTGCTTCGTTCCTCGCAATGACGCGCATGAATAATGGCTTACGCGTAGCTATTCAGCATTACCGGCATTACCAGCATCAGCACATCCTCGTTTTCATCGCCGCCCTGGGGCAGCAACAGGCCGGCCCGGTTCGGGGTCGACATTTCGAGCGATACTTCCTCGCAGCTTAAGTTTTTGAGCATCTCGATTAAAAAACGTGCATTAAAGCCAATTTCCATATCCTCGCCTTCGTACTGGCAGCTTAAACGCTCGTGCGCTTCGTTGGCGAAGTCAATATCTTCTGATGATATATGTAACTCGCTGCCGTTGATCTTAAGCCTTACCTGGTGGGTTGTTTTATTGGCGTAAATGGCAACGCGGCTTAGCGAGCCTAAAAAGGCCACACGGTCGATACTTAATTTATTGGGGTTATTTAGGGGGATAACGGCTTCGTAATCCGGGTAACGCTCGTCGATCAAACGGCAAACCAGGTTAATGTTGCCAAACTTGAAGAACGCGCTGGTACTATTGTATTCAACAGAAACATTGACGTCATCAGTCGGTAATGATGATTTAAGCAGCGTTAAGGCTTTCTTCGGTAGGATAAATGAAGTGGTACCGGCGGCCTTAGCATCCGTGCGGCGGTACCGTACCAGTTTATGGGCGTCGGTGGCTACGAACGTTAACGCCGTTGTGGTTAGCTGGCAGTAAACGCCCGTCATGGCGGGGCGCAACTCGTCGTTGCTTACCGCAAAGATTGTTTTATTGATCGCCTCGGCCAAAACCGATGCAGGCAGGTTAACAGACGAAGCATTTTCAACCACGGGAATTTTTGGGAAATCTTCGCCGTTTTCGCCGTTGAGTTTGTATTTACCGTCGCCGGCGTTTATTTCAATGGCAAAGGTTTTATCATCAACCGAGAAATTTACCGGTTGTTCGGGTAAAGATTTTAAAGTTTCCAGTAAAATGCGCGAAGGTATTGCGATGCGGCCATTTTCTTTAGCTTCAACAGTTAAAGAAGTGGTCATGCTGGTTTGCAGGTCGGTTGCCGAAATGGTTAAGTTTCCATCTTTTATCTCGAACAAAAAGTTCTCTAAAATAGGCAATACGGTGCTATTGCTCAATGCCCCGCTAACAGCCTGTAATTGCCTGAGTAATGTTGATGTAGAAACAATAAATCTCATATAGTTATAATTAATCACTCAAAAGTATAAAATTTAATGTGCATACTTCCGCTTGCGGATATAATGTTGAAAAATCGCAAATGTTAATAAAAAAGCGAGCGGAAGTACATTATTTAACACTTGCCAGTACAATTTTTCGGTTCGTATGCGGGCACGGTCGAGCAGGCGCAGCTTTACTTCTTTTGTACGCAGTGTAATCAGTCCCGAGTCATCGGTCATATAGTCAGCAATATTCAAAAGCAAGTTCTTATTACCGAAATTCTGCCGCATATAGTGGTCGTACCCCAGCGGGTATGGCGAGCCATCTGCCCCTACCTGGTTTTTAAATATATCGCCATCGCTGATCACGATCATTTTGGTGGGTTTGCTCTGCAGTAGTATGGGTATATTCTCTTTCAACCCTTCTGGCAATGCACGGTTACGGAAATCAGACGGGAACTGCCCTTCCAGCAATACAGCCACAGTTTTTGGCGTGCTTTGAAAATCCTTCGGTTTAGGTTCCTGCTCAAGCGCCTGTAACGATAAGATATGAGGCGCATTTAGTTTCTTATTAAAGGGCGACGAACTGAGCAAAATGGTCTTCTTTACATTTTTAACGCCAAGCGTATCAATGGTACTGGCAAATTCGCTGCGTATTCCGTCAAGGTTTTTCATGACCGGGTGTTTCGACAGCGGCATAAATATGGGATAATACAGCCAGGGTAATAATTGGATCTGCGGCTGCCCGCCCATATTACCGGTGCTAACCGGAATTTGCGCGCAGCTGATATCGGCTATCAGGTCGTAATTGATACGCACGCCGTAAACAAATAGCTGGTCATCCAGTTCCAGTTGTTTAGCGAAAGCCATCTGCTCGCCGCCGTGCCCGCGCAGGCTGTCAAGTTCGGCGCTCACCTGGTCAATGACCCACAGCACGCGGCCGCCACGCATAACATATTGGTCGATCTTAAACTTTTCGGATTCTGTAAAGGCGGTATCAGGTTTCGGAATAACCAGCAGCTTTACTTTCGTTAATACATCAAACGGTACAGTTTTCAGGTTAATACGACCAATGGTATAACCATCTGATAATGATTTCATTGCATCATTCAATTGAAGGTCTGTTAATTCGTGGTGGCCCTCTGTAAACGCGACAATAGGCTTCCCTCCGCTCGTGATTTTTTTGATCGCCGACGAAAAAGCATATTCGAGATTTTGTATCGAATTATTATAAACCTCATCGTCGGAAAGGCCTATCCGGGTTTGAAATAAATTAACGGCGATCTCCCTCCCCTCGTATTGCACAAGCGCCTCGGGGAATATCAGCATTTGGGTTACGCCGTTATCTGTCTTCACACTATAAGGCTGCCCGATAATGCCTCTGGCTTGCAATGAATCGTATGCGGCCTTTTGCTCAGCATCGGGCAGTTTTTTGATCGCGGATAGCAGGTCTAAAAAATTAAACTGCAGCTCATCGTGACTGTACGCCTGCAGGTCACTTAACATATCGCGGGTTGCCCGCTGCAGCCGTTTCATGCCGCCGGGGAAATTATCGCCCTGCAAATAAACAGTAACCCTTATCGGTTTTTTCAGGTTATTCAGAATATCCCGGCTTACCGGCGATATGGTATAACGCTTCTCCCTGGTAAAGTCGAAACGGGTAAAGGTAAAATCGGAAATAATAGTTATTAACACCAAAGCGCTTAATATGCCAAGCAGGGTTTTATCATTCAGGCTTTTTTGCCGTTGTTTAAGCAGCACTAATAGTGTAAGGCAAATGAACAATCCGGCTAGTACGACGAAATAAGCCAGGTCACGGGTATCAAGTACCCCCCGGCTTACAGATTGGTAATGTAAGGTAATACCTAAATTCTCTAACGTTAAATTTTGAAGGGATAACAACTGGCTAAGTGAATCGAACCCACTGTAAAAGAAGAAACAAAGAAACACAGCGATGGTAAAGGCGATGACCTGGTTTTTGCTTACTGATGATGTAAATAATCCTATGGCACAAAACGCCGCTCCCAATAAAAACAACCCTATATATGAGCCGATAACACCACCGGTATCGATATTTCCCTGCGGGTTACCCAACACATAAACCGAGTAATAATAAACCAATGTAGGCACCAGTGCAAAAAACACCAGTACGATACAGGCGAAATATTTCCCCAGTACAATTTGCCAGTCGGTTAACGGGCGCGTAGCCAGTAGCTCAAACGTGCCCTCTTTGCGTTCCTCGGCCAGCGAGCGCATAGTTATAGCCGGTATCAGGAACATGAAAAGATACGGGGCCGTGCTGAAAAGACTATCGAGGCTTGCATACCCATAGTCGATGACGCTTGATGCCGGGAACACCCATAAAAACAGGCCTAACACCAGTAAAAACACACCGATTGTAACATACGCCACAAGCGAGCTGAGGTATGAAGTGATTTCTTTTTTGAGGATAGTGAGCACGTGCTTATTCGTTTGTTAGCTTGATAAATATATTCTCCAGGCTTGTTGTCTTATTCTTTCCGCGAAGCCCTTCCAGTGTATCATTTGCTACAATTTTACCTTTATTGATGATGATAACCTGGCTGCAAACGGCTTCAACTTCCTGCATAATGTGTGTGGATAGAATGACCGTTTTGGTTTTACCCAGGTCGAGAATGAGCTGGCGGATGCCGATCAACTGGTTTGGGTCGAGGCCTGATGTAGGTTCATCAAGTATCAGCACTTCGGGATCATGTAAGATCGCCTGGGCAAGGCCGACACGCTGGCGGTAACCTTTCGACAGCTGGCCGATTTTTTTATGCTGCTCGGGCCCAAGGCCGGTTTGTTCAATAATATCGGCAATGCGCGTTTGCGGCGCGTCCATACTATGTATGCCTGCAATAAATGCAAGCGACTCCTTTACATACATATCCAGGTAAAGCGGGTTGCTCTCGGGTAAGTACCCTATGGTGCGTTTAACTTCAAGTGGCTGCTTTTCCACATCAAACCCACATACCGAGGCCTTCCCTCCTGTTTGTGGGATAAAACACGTGAGGATTTTCATTGTTGTGGATTTTCCGGCGCCATTGGGGCCTAAAAACCCTAAAACACCGGGCTCAGCACTGAATGAAATATTGTCGATAGCCTTTTGTGATCCATACACTTTGGTTAGCGATTCAACAAAAATACTCATGCCCCAAATGTAGTAGTTAGATTTGATAAGTAGGAAACGCAACTGCAATCAATGGCTATTTCAACAAACGAAATTTAGTTAAGGGCGTTATTTGTCAATAGAGTATCACAGTGTTAATAACAGCAGATTGGGGATAATTTAATTGTCATATTGTCATGTAACCATTTGCGGCAAGCAATTTGATTAGTATATATTTGTACCATTAAAAATTAAAAAATAATATCATGGCTTTAGAAATAACTGATGCAAACTTTGAAGAACTGGTCCTGAAATCTGATAAACCTGTCCTGGTTGATTTTTGGGCTGAGTGGTGCGGACCATGTAGAATGGTTGGCCCGGTAGTAGAAGAAATTGCAAAAGAATATGACGGCAAAGCTGTTGTTGGCAAAGTAAACGTCGATAACAACCCGGGTATATCTATGAAATTCGGTATCCGGAATATCCCTGCTTTGTTGTTCTTCAAAGACGGCGAAATCGTTGATAAACAAATCGGCGCCGTTCCAAAATCTGTATTAACAGATAAATTGCTTAAACAACTGCCCGGCTACCAGGCTACGGCCTAAGCATTAAACCGGCCACATTACGCTACACCAGCATAATCAGATTGCACCGATTCTCCGGATTAGTTATTAATTTGGGAATCGGTGTAATTATATAACCCAATTGGTGAAACATGACGTCCGATCGGTGCAATCAATAATAAAATCGGTGTAATCATAACTCAATATGCCCCAATTAACCGAAAATCAGGAAATACGCCAATTGGCCAACCTGGAGCTTTTAGCCCGCCAGGTTGTTGAAGGGTTTATAACCGGGCTGCATCAAAGCCCTTTTCATGGCTTTTCTGTTGAATTTGCCGAACACCGGCTATATAACAATGGCGAGTCAGTAAAAAATATCGACTGGAAATTATTGGCCCGTACCGATAAGCTCTTTGTAAAACAATTTGAGGAAGAGACCAACCTGCGCTGTTACCTGCTGCTGGATACCTCCTCGTCCATGAATTTCCCCGAAAAGGGAATAAACAAGCTCCAGTTTTCGGTATACGCGATAGCATCGCTAATGAATCTGTTTAAAAAACAGCGTGATGCATTTGGCTTGTGCCTTTTTTCGGATAAAGTGGATTGGATAAGCCCCGTAAAAAGCACCGGCATGCATTTGTTTTATTTGTATGCCCAGCTCGAAAAAGCATATAATCATCCCAAAACGCACACCACTACCGATATAACGCAGGTTTTGCATCAAGTTGCCGGGCAAATTCACCAACGGTCGATGATCATTCTGTTTAGCGATATGCTTGAGAATAGTTTGAACCCTGAGAAACTGCAGGCTTTGTTCGCTGCTATTCAGCATTTAAAATTCAATAAGCATGAGGTGGTCATCTTCAATGTAAGCGATAAGCAAAAAGAGCTAGATTTTGATTTTGACAACCGCCCGCACCATTTTATCGACATGGAAAGCGGCGAACATATTAAAGTTCATCCCAATAAAATAAGGGATGCATACCGCGCTTCCCTTGCGCAATTTCGCCACGAACTGGAGCTAAAATGTGCCCAATACCACATCGACCTGGTGGATGCCTATATTGACGAGGGATATAACAACATCCTGAAGTCTTACCTGATCAAAAGAAATAAAATGGTATGATATTGGTATATGTTAATGCCGATATCATGTTGAAGTTGCATTGTGTTGAATTGGTTGTTACATTGCAAGCGATAACAACATAGTTACCAATTTTAAAAAAATTGCCGCAATCAATTTATAAATGTTGTTGTTACAATATAAATATTTTTGAATGAGACTTTCCATCGAACGTAAGCCTGTAAGAATCAATCCAGATCCCAAACGTGTTATTGCAAGATTTTTTTTCAACGGGAGTGATCGCGCCAAAGAGGTTATTGAAAGGGTAATGAGCATTAGCGAAGAAGTTGCGTTTGCTATTATTTCGCCGCTTTTGCAGGAGTATTCAAGACGACATCGAAATATTACCCGAGTATTAAACCGCAATTGCAGCAAATTACAGCCGCTTTTTACCGAACTTGATATTGATTTTGAGACACTAACAGTTTATCGCAAACTGCTTCTCGGTTCGTATTTCACACATGAATATTCAATCGAGTCGGCTGCTTTTTTTAACCCTTCCATTGTTGAAGACCCGGATCAATCCGAGCTTCACGAAGGCCAGCGGCGGGTGATCATCAGCTTCCGGGCTGTTGGCGAAGGGCACATTTCTTCCATCACCTTCAGACGTGCACTGCTCGATCAGTCAAATAATATTACCGTTTTACCTGCGGGAAGCTACATAGATGAAGCTGAAGTGGTGAGAAACGCGGTTTACAATAAAAAACTATTCTTTGAAAGAGCCGCAATCACCCAGATAAACATTGATGTATTAAAAGAGCTGGAGGACAAGCTTGATCACCATTTTGAATATGCGAACCTGCACCGAATCATAATGGATTCGCAAAAACTCCAGGAGAGCGATATGAAAAAGCTGGAGTACGATAAAATATTGTGGCTGGCTGATTCATATTACGAGATCATGTTCTCGCTGGATACCGATATATCCGACCGGGTAATATTCCCGATATCAGAATACGAGCGTAAAGGTATTGAAGACGCACGGTTTGTACATTTCAAAGATGATGATGACAGCAGTATCTATTATGCAACGTATACCGCTTATGACGGCTCGCTGATCATGCCGAAACTGCTGCAAACCAATGATTTTTACAATTTTAAAATAATGCCATTGTATGGAGCCGGCGCACAAAACAAAAACCTGGCTTTATTCCCCCGTAAAATAAACGGCAAATTCGCCATGCTTTCCCGCATCGACGGCTGCAACAATTATATCATGTACTCGGATAAAATAAATATCTGGGAAAAACCCATCCTATTACAAAAGCCCAAGTTCGCGTGGGAATTTATACAGATTGGCAACTGCGGCTCCCCTATTGAAACCGAGCATGGCTGGATCATTATCACTCATGGGGTGGGCCCGATGCGGAGGTATGTACTGGGAGCAAGTTTAATGAAGCTGGATGACCCCACAATTGAAATAGGCCGCTTACTTGAGCCATTGCTGATTCCAAACAGTGATGAACGCGAAGGTTATGTACCAAACGTGCTTTATTCGTGCGGCGCACTTATCCATAATGGTAAACTGATCATTCCGTACGGCGTATCAGATTCGTCAACGGCATTCGCCGAAGTTGACCTCGAAGAATTGATCACTAAACTTTTGGAAGATGCGAAAATCAGCCAAAGCCAGGCTTAACGCCGTAATATTTGTTTGTAAAGCCCCAGATACTCGTCAACCATTTTTTCGGACGAAAATTGCGCGGCTGCCCAATTGTGGCAATCCCGGCGGTTTATATGTTTAAGCTGGTCAACAGCATCAACTGCTTCATTCACATTGTTTACTAAAAATCCGGTTTCGCCGCTTTTTATTAATTCGGGCATAGCGCCCTTGTTGTAGGCTATTACAGGTGTGCCGCATAGCATAGCCTCGGCCACGCTCATCCCGAAAGGTTCGTTAAAACTGATCGGGTGCAATAAAGCAAAAGCCTTTCCGAGTAATGATTTTCGTTGGTGAGGTTCGGCATTACCTAAATATTCGATCTGTTCACTTAATTGGGACTCTATCTTTTCTCTGAAATAATTGGCATCCTGCACCAAACCGGCAATAAATAATTTCCGGCCGCTTTTCTTAGCAATCTCTATCGCATCCGCCGCGCCCTTATCAGGATGTATCCTGCCGAAGTATAAAAGATACTCGTCGGGCGTTTGTGTGAACTCAAAATCTTTAATATTTAATCCGTTATAAACTGTTGCCAGGTAGTTCAACTCCGGGCTGCGGTCGGCATTGCTGATGGAAACATAATGCCCGGCTGAATTATACTTTTTATATATCGGGATGATCTTAGGCGATGAAAACCCATGTATAGTGGTAATCACCGGCGTTTTTATTAACGCGGAATAGGTGAGCGGCAAAAAATCAAAATTGTTGTGGATAATATCAAACTGCGACGCTTTTTCCATCAGATTACTGATGTGCAGGCACTCCAGTACTTTCGCGTCCTGATTGCAGTCTTCCTCATACCCGCTTTCACATATCGACTCAAGGTTCCCGGCAGTTATAGAATCGCCGGTGGCAAACAAGGTCACGTCAATTCCTTTTTGTATTAAACCTTCGGTTATATTTGAGGCCACCTGTTCCCAGGGCCCGTAATGCCGGGGCGGCGTCCGCCAGGCAACAGGTGCCAAAACAGCTACTTTCATTAAATATTTGCAGTTAAACTATGGTGTAATTTAACACAATTCGACGTTCTGCCCTACTTTGTTGTATTCATATTCCAGCTCAAATGCCTTCAGGGCTGTTAAATGGGATATCAGGTAGGCCAAAGTACTTTCTGCGCCCTGGTTGCGGTTAATGCCGGTTGGCAGCAAACCATCACAACAGCCTTTGGTTTCATGGTCATACAAAGGTGCGCGCAGCGTGTTTTCGCCAAGAAACCATTTATAGCTTAAAAACATTTTCTCAATATGTTCGGGCTTGTGAAAGGTTTGATAGGCCTGGAAATGCATCAGCACCATGGCCATCGTTTCAATAGCCTGCTGGTCGTATGTAGGGAACCTACCCCCCTTATAATACCAACCATCATTACCCACAGGGCTCAAATAACCTTTAGATAAAGTAAGCTCATCTAAAAATGCTATCGTTTTTAAAGCAACCTCTTTTGCCGTTTCATTGCCTGTAATTTCGCATGAGTGCAACAACGCTAAAGGCAGTATCGCATTATCATAGGTCATCTTCTCTTCAAACCAATCCCATCCGTCTGATTTGTTTTGCTCATATGCGTCGATCAGCGGTTGGGTAAGTCTTATCAGTTCATTAACCATTCCTTCATCGCCGGGTACAACCTTTAAATATAGGCTGATACCGATGATAGTATTTGCCATTCCCCGTAAATGCTTTAGTGCTTTGAAATGGGAAAACGATTTGTGGAATAGCTCGGTCGCAAACTCCCTGTACGAATTACTTGCCGCACAGCCGATCAGATAACCCAGCGCCCAAATAGTCCGTCCGAATGAATCTTCTGAGCCTACTTCGTCAAGATATTGGCGGTTAAAACTTAAGAAGTTACGGAAGTTACCTTCTTCGGTTTGCATGTAGTGGATAAAGCTGAGGTACACCGGCAAAAGCTCGAACGCCTCCTTGCTTTTATTGCGTTGATAGGCCATTAATGCCATAATTAATGCCCGTGCATTATCATCGAGGCAGTAACCTTCTTTCAGGTTTGGAATACCATATTTTGCATGCTGCACAATACCTGTATCGTCAGTTAGACGCAAAATATGTGTTAAACTGAATTTTGGCATTATTTCAGGATCAACGATGCTATCTTTCAGTATCTTTTCACTAAAGAAATGCGTTGAACAAGCTTCCAATGCGACCTTTATAAATTCGGCGCCAACAACAGGCCAGCGTAAATGCAAGCCGTAGTCATAGGCGTTTTGTTTTAACTCGGTCAAAACCCGTTCCTGGTCAAGCAATTCATTTATTATCTCTGCCAGTGCATCAGCGTTCTTAAATTCAAACAGCCGGCCGCGATTATCAGCCAGCAGCTCCGTTGCATGCCAGTATGGTGTGGAAACCACCGCAGCCCCTGCTCCTACAGCATATGACAGCGTTCCGCTGGTAATCTGGGCCTCATTCAAATAAGGCGTAACATAAATATCGGCAGCCGACAGGTAATCAACCAGTTCATCTTCAGGAACAAACTTGTTGATAAAACTCAAATTTTTCGATACATTCAATTGCGTCGCTAAAGTTTTCAAATGATCCCGGTATTCCTCGCCGGAATTCTTTATTACGCCGGGATGGGTATTTCCCAATATCACATACATCACATCCGGGTGATTTTCGACAACTTTCGGAAGAGCCCGTATAACTGTTTCCAAACCCTTATTGCGGCTGATCAATCCAAACGTTAGCAATACCCGGTGATTTTTAAACGGGGTTAAATTTTTAACCGGATTATCTGCCGGCGCATCAACATCGGGCACGCCATGTTCAATTATTTGTATTTTTTCGGCGGGTATATCATATATCGTAGTTAGAAAATCCACTGCCCGCTGGCTCATTACAATCAATTTCGCCGACTGCTCGGCAATCTCACGGATAATAATGCGCTGAACGTAGCTGGGATCTTTCAATATGGTATGTAAAATGGAGATCAAAGGTTTTTCCAAACGATTAAGTAATGGCAGAATATATATACCGCTTTCGCCGCCGTATATGCCGAACTCATGTTCCAGGATACAAACATCAGCATTGCTTGTATTGATATAATTGGCGGCCCGTATATAATCTTTTTGGTGATTCTGGCGAATAACATATTTCACCTCCTCCGGATACTCATATTCCTGTATGTTTTCCGAATCGTTCAAAGCAACCACGAAACCGCCCTGCAGCAGCGTGCCTCTTTCGGGGAAGTTAGCGGTAATGGCATTCATTAAATTATGATTGAATGTAGCGATGCCACATTCACGGGGAGGATACGTTGATATATATGCTATTCTCATTTAAAAATATTCTCCCTTTTTTGTATAGTTCCACGCGCCGGGATATTACGCAAGGTTATCGTACTGTTAATTAATATTTAATGCACCCAGGGGTTTCGCGTTCTTAAAGACAATCTGCAGAGGGCAGACAGCTGGTTATTAGTTCTACAGTTACCGGCACATATATTATTCTGAGTTGATAAGTTGTTGAATTAATAACACAGGTATTGCTATTTTGTTTAGAAGCTTACCAGGAAAAAATACGGTTTCGATAAAATAATATGCACTTTTATGCTAAACCATACTGTTTACTCCAATCACTCCCAACTGGCATAAACCATGCCATGAAAATAAAACAGGATAACAAGAACGAGATATGATGAGAAACCGTACTTAATTTACGGTTAATATTTAAGAACAATGCTCAATGGCTTCCATAATAACCGAACAGGCCTTTTTAATTTCATCGGGGGTTATAATGAGTGGTGGCGCTATCCGCATAGCATTGCTGCAATGTAAAAACCAGTCGGTAATTACACCCTGGTCAATACAGCGGTCTATTATTTTTTTATTGTGTTCGAAACTTTCAAATTCAACGGCAAGCATTAACCCTGCTCCGCGTATTTCTCTTATAGCAGGGTGAACGAGGATACTTCTAAATAATGTTTCCTTTTCGGCGACAGTATTGATAAGGTTTTCATTTAGCAATACTTCCAGGGCTGCCAACCCTGACGCACAGCATACCGGGTGACCGCCGAAGGTGGTAATATGCCCCAGGATCGGGTTTTCCTTGAGTGACGACATAATATCGCCCGATGATATAAAGGCCCCCACAGGCATGCCCCCACCCAGTGCCTTAGCCAGTAAAAGTATATCGGGTACAATTCCAAAATGCTCAAAGGCAAATAATTTACCCGTCCGTCCGAAGGCTGCCTGTATTTCATCCAGGATCAATAAAGTACCGGTTTCATCACAGCGGGCGCGCAACGCCTGCATATACTCTGCATCCGGAACCCGCACGCCGGCCTCGCCTTGTACGGTTTCAATAATAACACAAGCTGTTTGATTGTCGATAAGATCAAGGTCGGCGGTATTATTGTAGCGGATAAAATCAACACCTGGCAACAATGGCCGGTAGGCCTGTTTAAACTCTTCATTACCCATTATACTCAGCGCACCGTGTGTGCTGCCATGATAAGAATTTTCAAATGCAACAATACGCTGCCTGCCTGTGTACCGCTTAGCCAGTTTCAATGCGCCTTCAACTGCTTCGGCACCCGAATTAGTAAAATAAACCGATTGTAAAATTGGTGGTAAAATTGAAACAAGTTTTTCGGCAAAGCGTACCTGCGGGGTTTGCACATACTCGCCATACACCATTAGGTGCATGTATTTATCCAGCTGTTGTTTTATGGCATTTATAACATAGGGATTACTATGTCCCAGGTTACTTACACCAATGCCTGATATTAAATCAACATAGGCTTTTCCCTCGCTGTTATACATGTAGATACCTTCGGCACGCTCAAATTCAAGTAAAAGCGGAAAATTAGTGGTTTGGGCGTTATTGGCTAAAAATAACTGGCGAAGGGTGGGCATGCACAAAAATAAGTCAAAAGTCCTGAGTTCTGAGTCTTAAGCCTGGAATTTTCTTTAGTGAAGAAATTACATTAAGGACTTAGGTTCCGATAAAGACTTAATTAGTCTCCCGCGCGCACGCTGCGCTCGTTTAATATATTCAGCATTTCGTCATTAAACGCACGCTCGCTTTTATAAAGCTCGCTAACCTTATCGGCGGGTAACACCCTTAAAAACTGGCGGCTATAGTTTTTTTTTATGTTGACGATCTGGCTTTCGTATTCAAGGTCCTTCCTGATCTGTTCTGTTCCGTCTACTGACTTATCCGAATTATTCATACGTTTCAGTATCCGCACTGCTGTAAGTTCCTGGATATATTGCCGGTAAATGGGCCAGAAGGCACGTGATTCGTTAGCAGTCAGTTTTAACTGTTTACCGATGAAGCTTTCCTTTACCTGTTCAACTTTACTGATAGGGCGAGTGGTTGCCCGGTTTGTTGAATAGTTACCCTGGGCCGGTGCGCGTAGGGGCAACTGGCCAAAGCTATAACTTCCAAAAACAAGTATAAATAATATACAAAAAATAGGCCTGATAAACTTATTCATCATCGTATATTATTGAACACTATCTGCATAATCCTGTAACGCTTTTTTTAAATTGTCATTATTAACAGGGGTGCCTTCCGTAACAACCGTTTGCTGCGTTTCGCCCGCATCAACGTTTAACTTCAGGTAACTTTTGATCTCATCAATGGAAACATTTGACAACTGCTTATGCAAAAATGAATTTTTATGCACATTAGCCGGGTTGGTTAACTGCATTATTAGTATACCACCTCCTATTATCAAAGCAAAACAGGCAGCCGTAGCGTATTTAATTGCTGTTGTAGCAAACATCTTCCTGATAACGCCCCTTCTATTGGTTGCACTTACATTAACGGTTTTATCTAAAATATTTTTAGATAGCTCGTCAAAATAACCAGCCGGAACTGCGAAGTGTTCTTCAGCAACGCCTACAGCCTGCTCAACAAATATTCTGCTTTTAATATTAAGCTCAAGTTCATCAAAATAGCCCTCCGGGACCGAAAACCCTGTATTATTAGTATTTATCGCCCCATCAATGGCAATCCTGCGTTGTATATTACCGGTCAGTTCGTCAAAATAATTCTCCGGAACAGTAAAACCTCCCGTACCTATCCCATCTTTTAATTCAGTTAAATTTTTGTAAGATACAATACGATCTCCCAGGTCATCAAAATAACCCGCAGGCACGGCAAACGGATTAGCAGGACTAATCTGTTTAAGCGCTGTGTAATCATTCAGCCAATCTCTATTTTCTTTATCGCTCTTCATATCTTAACTATAGATGATATAATTGCCAAAAGGTTTAAATTTAATTTAAATTAATCTTTCGATAGTAAGTATGCTTCAATTTTTTTTACGGCCAAGTGAAAAGAAGCTTTTAATGCGCCTACACTTGTTCCAACCACCTGCGATATCTCTTCGTATTTCATGTCGTCAAAGTACTTCATGTTAAATACCAATCGCTGCTTTTCGGGTAGGGTGATTAACGCCTCCTGTAGCTTTCGCTGCGCCTGGTCACCGTTAAAATAGCTTGAATCAGCTAAAGTTTCAGATAAATCGTAAGCTTCATCATCAAGCGAAATATTATTTCGCTGCTTTTTCTTATTAAGGAAGGTAATACATTCATTAGTGGCAATGCGGTACATCCAGGTATACAATTGCGCATCGTTGCGGAAACCGCCCAGGTTTTTCCAAACCTTTATAAATACATCCTGCACAAGGTCGTCGGCATCGTCGTGGTCAATAACCATGCGGCGTACATGCCAGTAAATTTTTTGCTGGTACTTTTTAAGCAATAAATTAAATGCCTCATTCCGGGTTCTTTCGTCCTGGAACTTGCTTAAAATCTCTGCGTCGTCAACCTCTATTGGCATGTATTAATGTTTACTGCTTAAATAGCTATCTGCTTTTTTTGTTTTCGGTAGCAATTATATCAATTATCCGGGAAAACCGGTACTTCGGCGGATTATTTTAAAAGGTCTATTATCTGCTGCGACGAGTTTTGCGAATCAACTTTATCTATTATCTTATTAATTGTCCCGTCGGCCTTTATGATGAATGTTTTTCGTGCTGTACCCATATATTTTTTACCATACATATTTTTCTCAACCCAAACGCCATACGCTTCAACTATGGTTTTATCGGTATCGGCAATTAAGGTAAATGGCAGGCTATACTTACTTTCAAATTTTTTGTGCGATTTTTCGTCGTCGGTACTAACGCCGATTATTTCAAACCCCTTCGCTATTAGCGACTGATAATTATCCCTGAAACTGCACGCCTCAGCAGTGCAGCCCGGCGTATCATCCTTCGGGTAAAAATACAGGATCACGTTCATACCCTTAAAATCAGATAACGAAACTGTTTTGCCGTTTTGATCCTTAGCAGTGAAATCGGGGGCTTTATCGCCTTCTTTTAATGTTGACATAACTATCTGTAAAATTCGGCTGTATAATTCGAATTGTTATTTTTATTATCGCTAACGTTTAATTCAAATATATGTTTACCGGCTGCAATATCGTTATTAAAGGTGTAACTTAATATCCTGGTTTTATAGTCCCACTCCATTAATACCCATTTGCCGTCTATTTTGCCGTTATAAGTATTAATACCGGATAAGCCATCGCTTATTTTTAAAAATATTGCACGCGCCTTTGACATATTTACGCCATTACGGATATTTATTGGAACGATACGGGGCGGTACCGTATCAAGCTTAATATAAAAATCACCGAACGACCTTGCAGTTGTTTTAATGTATCCATCCTGATAGATGCCACCGTCACATATACCTGTTGTGCTTACTATCACAGCTTTATCCGCATATCTCCCAATGGTACTGTCGGGTTTTATCCAAAGGTCGTAGCTATCATGTATCGGTGTAAACCTGTTATGGATACGGTGTATCGCCGAAAATGTACCAGGCTTTTTAGGTAACGTTGAATAAGTAAAATCAAGATCGTCGTATAGGTTTCCGGGCGCTATACTCACCGTGACTTTCGCATTGCTAAACTCATTCTTTTGGTTATAATGAAATGCAGTCCCGGCTGCCTTAACAACCGTGGCCGAAACTCTTGCCGGGGCCGATCTGACTTTAAGATTTAACGACGAGACATTGCCCGCAACGTCTTTAATAATATACTCAACCTGGTGCAGTCCATCGTCGTTAAAGTTTATTATACCACGATTAACGGATTGCGGGTACACCGATATCTTACTTCCCGGTAATATAAAACATTTTTGAATGTGCCGGTGTGTGGCGACAAATTCAGGATAATCAAGGTAGGCGTTAACGGCATGCGTCTGGTCAAAAGCAAATCGTTCAACGGCAAATGTATAAACCGTTTTGCCATCAAGCTTTAGCTCAACTGAATATACGCCGTTGTGGTTGGCCGATGTGCTATTCATATCCGTTGCTGCTATGCCAAAGCCGATAGCTCCGCTTAGGTTAATAACGCCCGGATTTTTTAAATGATAAGTGCCGCCTCTCCCGGTAACGGCTAAAAACTGGCGGGGCGTTTTCTCGCTGAAAGGGTTCCCGTTGAGATGGTAGATACTTATTGACGTGATAGAAGGTGGCACCCTGTCGGGGATAGTTAAGCCAAATAGCTGGGGGTTAATAGTTTCTTCTGTTGCTGAATCGCGTAACTCGAAATGCAGATGCGGGCCGGCCGAAGCCCCCGCGTTACCGGACCACGCTATCACGTCATCCTTGCATACCGGCAGTTGCGTAAGCGGCAATTTAATATCAATCTCGAACTTCTGCTGCTTGTATTGCTCACTGTGCACCAGTTTCGCCATTTCCGGCGCAAAGCGTTCAATGTGGCCATAAACCGAGGTATAGCCGTTGGGATGGGTGATATATATGGCATTTCCAAATCCGCCGAATTGGACCAGCAGCCGTGAAACGTAGCCGTCAAACACAGCGTGTACCGGGTAGCCCGTGCGCTGGTTAGTTTTAAAATCAAGCCCGGCATGAAAATGGTTTGGCCTTAGTTCGCCAAATGTCCCGGCGGTTACTGGTAAAATATCAAGCGGATAGCGGAAGTAGCCTTTTGGATAGGCCCGGCTTTGGACTATGGTTTGTGAAAAAACGTTGCAGTAAAAGCTAAAAATCAGGGTTAACAAAATAAAAAACCTTTTTACCATGCCTACTTAACGTAAAAGTCAAGCAATTGTTGATCTTCAATGTAACCCTGCAGGCGGTCGCCCACATTTACTTTGCTCACGCCCTGCGGCGTACCGGTAAAAATAAGGTCGCCCTTTTTAAGCGTGATATATTGAGAAACAAAAGCGATGATATACTCAAATGAAAACAGCATATTCTGTGTATTGCCTTGTTGGCGGGTCTGCTGATTGATATCCAGCCTGAAATTCAGGTTGTGCAAGTCGGCAAACCGCGACTTTGGTAAAAACGCACTTACTGGCGCCGAATTATCAAAGGCCTTGGCCAATTCCCACGGCAGGCCTTTTTCTTTGTGCCGCTGTTGTATATCCCGTGCGGTAAAATCAACACCTAAGGCAATTTCATCAAAATAATCAGGTGCGAATTTTTCATTAATGTGTTTACCCTCTTTGCTTATCTTCAATACAATTTCAATTTCGTGGTGTATATCTTCGGAAAAGGCGGGATGATAAAAAGGCTTATTGTCTTTTAAAAGCGCGGTGTCGGGCTTCATAAATATCACCGGTAAACCGGGAACAGGGTTATTTAGTTCTTTGGCGTGCTCGGCATAGTTGCGGCCTATGGCAATTATTTTCATAGGGCCTAAAATAGGAAAATTGTCTGAGCCGCTGATTTTCTTGATTAAATGATTGCGCTGAATTTACAATCTGAGAGGTGTAGTCGAATAATCCGAAACAGGGAAACCTTCCTGAACATAACTAAAAACAAACAACTGTGAAAAATCGAACAACCGATATTACAAAACCGATATCCTCTTAATTACCGATTCTGTGCCGGCTACTACCCTTACAAAATAAAATCCGCGGGTAAGCTTACTATTGAGTGCGTAGCTGAAGTTTTTCTCGCCTGGTTCAATTCTTTGGGAAAACAGGGTAATGATATCGTTGCCCAAAACGTCCATTATTTTTATCGTTACCGTAGCGTTACGGGACAACTCATATTTTAAGTTGATCTGATCGGTTACGGGATTAGGATATACCTCCACATTGATTAACAACCTGTCATCAGGCCTTGCTACGTTCACTTTGGTGGTCGAGATATACGCAGGCTTCAATGGTGGCAATACCAGGTGCAATCCGTTTTTAAAAGAGTTTTTTGCAGTTTTGGATTTAAGGATATGTAAATATGTTGTATCGGGTTTAGCAGCGGATCCCGGCGGGGCATAACTCATGCATATTGCAAAGGCAAGTACTGTTATTAACCATGAATAGGTACAAGTAAACTTTTGCTTCATAAGCGATAATACTTACAAAAGTATAAATAAAGCTGTCATCAATTTAAATATCACCCGTTTATAATACATTTTTAACAAAATTTAACAAAAGAAAGTTTTACTTGTTGTTTGATTTTCTTGCTGTTATACGATTAATGAATATTTAAGTTGTTAATCGTAATTTTTAATACTTTTGGACTTCTTAAAAAACAACGTGTCAAATCATAAAGACCTTCAAAAATTAACAGTCCCCGGACTGCTTATCAGTTTAGGAATTATTTACGGTGACATTGGTACTTCACCCCTATATGTGTTTAAAGCCATCGTTGGCTCACAGCAAATTACAGAATCATTGATATTAGGCGGCGTGTCCCTTATTTTCTGGACGCTCACCCTGCAAACTACCCTTAAGTATGTTGTGATCACATTACGGGCCGATAATAAGGGTGAGGGTGGCATATTTTCATTATTCTCATTAGTAAGACGCCGGGCAGCGTGGTTAATTATTCCCGCGGTGATTGGGGGTTGCGCCCTGTTGGCTGACGGCATTATTACACCACCGATATCTGTTTCGGCCGCAATTGAGGGGCTGCGATCCTACTATCCCCACTTGCATACTGTCCCTATTGTTATATCTATTATCATCGGCCTTTTCATCATCCAGCAATTCGGAACATCCCTGGTGGGTAAAGCTTTCGGCCCGATTATGTTTCTATGGTTCACCATGATGGGCGTACTGGGCGTTAGCTTTATTGTGGAAATGCCGATGGTGATAAAAGCACTAAACCCCTATTACGCTTATCATTTATTGAGTACTAACCCTAACGCGTTTATTATATTGGGCGCTGTGTTTTTATGTACAACAGGAGCCGAGGCATTATATTCCGATCTGGGCCATTGCGGGCGCAGCAATATTCAGATAAGCTGGATATATGTAAAAACCTGTTTGATTCTAAATTATCTCGGGCAGGCCGTATGGTTATTGCAGCAAAAGGGGAAACCAATCAACTTAGATTTGCATAATCCCTTTTATGAGATCATGCCGCAATGGTTTCTCCTATATGGTATTGGTATTGCAACGGTTGCAGCCATAATTGCCAGCCAGGCGCTTATCTCGGGTTCATTTACGCTGATTGCCGAAGCTGTACGTTTGAACTTGTGGCCAAAAGTGAGGATAAATTATCCCACAGAGCAAAAAGGTCAATTGTATGTACCGAGCGCCAACTGGCTGTTATGCGGCGGTTGTGTAGGTGTTGTACTGTTGTTTGGGGACTCCGACCACATGCAGGCCGCCTACGGATTAAGTATAACTGTTGCCATGCTAATGACTACCATCCTGGTGTCAAACTTTTTACGGCGCAAAAAGGTGCCAACTTATATCATTACTATTTTCCTTGCGGTTTACCTGTTAATTGAGCTTTCATTCCTGACCGGTAACCTGGTGAAATTTATCCATGGCGGTTGGTTTACCTTGTCAGTTGGGTTTATATTGTTTTCCATTATGTGGACATGGCATAGCGCCCGGAAAATCCGGAATAGATATGTGAAGTTTATCGAGATCGATGACTACTTTAATATTATTAAAGAATTGAGCGACGATGAAACCGTTCCTAAGTATGCATCGCAGCTGGTGTATTTAACCAGCGCGAATTTTAATTCGGAGATCGAATCTAAAATTATCTACTCTATCCTGCAGAAACAGCCTAAACGTGCCGATGTGTACTGGCTTGTGCATGTTGATGTAGTGGATGAGCCTTATAAAAAGGAATATGAAGTCGACTTTCTGGTACCCAATAAACTCATTCGGATCGACTTTAAGCTTGGCTTCAGGGTTGAGCAGCAGATAAACCTGCTGTTTCGGCGTGTAGTTGAGGACCTGGTTAAAAAAGGCGAAGTAGATATTACCAGTACCTACAAGTCATTGAACAGGCATAAAATTGTTGGCGATTTCAGGTTTGTAGTGATCGAAAAAGTACTTTCACGCTCCCATAATCTTTCTTTTTACGAAAGTTTTATCATGGCTTTCTATGTTTATTTGAAGCGGGTAAGCTTATCAGAAGAGCGCGGTTTTGGCCTCGATTTAAGCTTTGTTACGGTCGAAAAAGTGCCGCTGATGCTGACTACTCCAGAGACAGTTGAAATACAGCGTGTTAACTAACTAATAAACCTGACACAGTATTTCTCCAAGTTTTAAATATATTTAAAACTTGAGGTTATTAACCGCTGGCTGAGATATTTTATCCAACGGATGAAACCTAAGTATTAATTTATTGTTAAGAGTAAAAAAATATCTATATGTCATTTAAGAAATTATTATTTGCCCTGGCCTGCCTTATTTCTTTAGAGGCTAATGCCCAAAAAATCACGGACACAACAAAAAAGAAGCTTGGTGATACAATAAAAAAAGACCTTTTAACCGCCCCTGACACGGTTAAGAAATTGCACAGTAAGCCTTATTCGCTGGTTATACCGGGCGCGGCCATCGTATATGGTGCGTCTACATTTTTTATTAATCCGTTAAGGAGGCTCGATTATTATATTTATGGCGACGTAAAAAGAACCGGCGCGAATTTTCATACCACCACCGAAAGCTATTTTCAATTTGCACCTATCGTTATGGTTTATGGGTTAAACCTTATTGGGGTTGAAGGTAAAAACAGGTTTATTGACCGAACTGCCCTTCTTGGATTATCGGCCGGAATTTTAGGCGTTTCAGAAGGTATTACGAAAAAAGCCACTCACCGTTTGCGGCCTAACCATGCAGATTATCTATCTTTTCCATCAGGACATACCGGTATAGCATTTATGGGAGCAGAATTTTTGGCCCAGGAGTTTTCCGACAAGTCACCAGTTTATACGGTGATCGGCTATACTTTTGCCGTAACTACCGGTGTTTTCAGGATGTACAACCGCGACCACTGGTTTAGCGATGTAGTAGCCGGCGCGGGTTTTGGTGTGTTCTCAACCAAGCTGGCGTACCTGGTTTACCCCTGGATACGAAATCAAGTAACACATACGGATAAAAAAGGAAGAACTACGATGATCATGCCAACTTATCAAGAGGGAACGCCTGGATTGTCATTTGCAATGCAACTGTAGAAATTGTTATATGGCTGCAATAATTTGACTATTCAAGTGTGTTCGCTTACCGCAATCCAACGTTAAAACTTTACAGCATTCTAATTTCTACTGGTTAGCGGATTTGGCGGATCTCCGCTCCTTCGCTATAACACTATTCTTATAGCCGTAGGTGAAATAGATCACCAACCCAATCACCAGCCAAATAACAAACCTTGCCCAGTTGGTAAAGCTTTCCTGTGCCATTAGGTAAAAACAGCTTAGTAAGCCGAGAACCGGTATAAGGGAATAATTACGTATAAAGGTAAGCACCATCACGATGGCGGCGACGATAAAGAATATGATCATCGGCACCCCATCGGTATTCATTAGCTGTTTAAAATATTCAGGAGCCCAGTACAAAACCGAGCCCATGCAGGCAATAAATAATGCCGGCACAATATACTTGCCGTTCAGGTAAGGCACTTTAAATTTTGAATAAAGTTTATTCTGCGGCTGGCTATTCAGCATAAGCACACCGCCGCAAACCAATACGAAAGCGAAGAGTGTTCCGATGCTCGTTAATGCCAGCACTACGTCGAGATTAAGAAATAAAGCGGGTACTGCCACCACAAACCCGGTAACAATGGTTGAAAATGAAGGTGTATGATATTTTGGATGTATGCGCGAAAATACTTTAGGAAGCAGCCCGTCCCGACTCATGCTCATCCATATACGGGGCTGGCCCAGTTGGTAAACCAATAAAACAGAAGCGATAACTACAATTGCACTTACCGAAATTATGCCTGATATCCAATTGGTTATTTTTGAATGCTGATCCTGGAAAACGAAGGCCAATGGGTCGGCAACATTGAGTTTGGTAAAGTTGGTCATACCGGTCAATACCAAAACAAGAATAATATACAGAACCGTGCAGATGATCAACGTATTGAACATGGCACGCGGCAGGTCACGCTGTGGATTTTCGCATTCCTCGGCCGTGGTTGATATAGCGTCGAAGCCGATATAAGCAAAAAACACCGCGGAAACACCCTTCATTACCCCGCCAAAACCGTTAGGCATAAACGGATGCCAGTTACCCGGGTTAACATAAAACGCACCGGCAACTATTACCACCAAAATAATACCCAGTTTTGTTATTACCAGTATATTATTCGTCTTTTTAGATTCTTTGATGCCGATGTAAACGATATATGTAATGAGAACTACGATAAGCAGCGCCGGAACATTCATAACAATTCTAAAATCTCCTAACCCCGGCGCGTGTGCCCAGGCATTATAGGCATTTCGTAAGCTCTCATCTAAACCGGCCAGCGCTTTGCCCCCTGCCAATTGTTTAGTGGCGTCGTTAAAACCGGCATGGGCCGACATATAATCCATCGTCATCCAATCGGGCACGTGTATATTAAAACCTGCCAGGACACGGACAAAATACTGGCTCCAGGATATAGCCACGGCAATATTTCCTATAGCATATTCCATTAACAGGTCCCACCCTATTATCCACGCGAATATCTCGCCGAAAGCGATGTACGAATAGGTATAAGCGCTACCAGACACGGGTACCGCAGAAGCAAATTCAGCATAGCAATAAGCGGCAAACCCGCACGCTATGGCTGTAAAAGTAAAAAGCAATATTACTGCCGGGCCACCATGAAAACTGGCCGAACCGATAGCTGTGAATACCCCGGTGCCTATTACAGCCGCTATACCTAAAAATGTAAGGTCCTTTACTTTTAATGCCCTGCTAAGCCTCGGGCCTAAGCCCCCGTGGTCGCCCTGACCTTTTTCGGCATCGGCTAATATTTTCTCGATTGATTTTCTACGGAATAAATTGTTCGACATCTATTTTAATGGTTTCACTGCCATTTCAAACATAACCATTTTTTTGGATTCGATAAGTATATGCTTATTTTGCGCAAATGAATATAGGCATTAAAGGGGTTTTGCAGCAGATAAGGGTATTCTTTATACTGTACATCATCCTGTTAGCGATCTGCCTGGTTATCAAACTGGTTTTTACCAAAGACGAGATTTATTTTGCAGTCAATACCCGGCATACTGATCTCCTCGATAACATAGAGCCATACATTACCGACCTGGGCAATGGCTGGGCCATTGTGATACTCGCCGCCTTTTTTACTTTATATAATTATCGTATCGCTTTTTTAACGGCAACAACCTTTGTGATCACTTCGCTGGCTGTTCAGTTGGCCAAATTTATTTTTGATGCGCCGCGCCCTAAATTATATTTTAAAGACCAGGTGAGTAAGCTGCATTTTGTTAAAGGGATAGAAATTTTAAGTCATAACAGTTTCCCATCCGGGCACACACTAACTGCATTTGCAACGGGTGTTTTGTTTACTTACCTGCTTAAAAATAAAAACTGGGCCATCCTGCTGTTATTTTATGGCGTAATGGTGGGTTTTTCGCGCATGTACCTGAGCGAACACTTTTTCGAGGATGTGATCGCCGGCTCGGTTTTAGGGGTTTCCGTAGCGATACTTTGGATATGGTGGATAGACAGTAGGAAATTCATCAACACACCGAAATGGAACAGGGGGTTATTGAGTCTTAAGTCTTAAGTCCCGAGTCTTTAGTCGAAATTGGCTATGCAACTATCAATGTTTCCTTCTTTTTTTTGCCCGCCGTCCCCTAACGATCAAAATAATTACTATAATAATTACTAAAGCGGCCCCGCAGTATATGGCTATTTGTTTGTTCAACGACATGGCCTTTGAGTTTGACAAATACTGGTCATTGCGCTGAAGTTCGGGCGACAACCTGATTGAGTTAACAAAACTTCTGTACTCATCCCTTATCAAATCCTTCCGGTTATCCTGGTAACCGTATTCGAAAGTATAGGTGGCTTCGGTGGTATAAACAAGTATAAAATTCCGGAACAGGATATTGCCACTGCCATCATCGGTTTTAAGCGTAAATATTTTGGCCTTTAATGTACCAATGGTTGTATCGCGCACATTTTGCGCGCTGCCACCGCCTGATTCGCCCTGGATGCCTTTTACATAGTCCTTTAATACTTTATTCAGATCTTTTTCTTTCTTTAAAGGCGCTGTATTTTTTGGATTGACGGCCCTGATGACCTCCATATAGCCATACAATCCGTTTCCCGTAAAAACCTGCTGGCTTAAGGTGTCTTTATGCTGGTAACCGGGCGGTAATGAAACGGTAACGAGGCTGTCGATTTTAACTGGTTTGATCAGCTGGCTAAACGCAGAAATGGAGAATAATATGATGGTTAAACTTAAGAATATCTTTTTCATAAGTAGTTTAACCTATAAAGTGATAATAAGTTTTACCAATAGATGTTCTGAGTTATTTTTTTATCGTTGGTTATAAATAACGTAAAGATGATTAACTTTATTTAACCATATTATAATGTACAGCCAAACTAATTTTATGAAAATCAAGTATTTGCTGTTCATGATACTCACAGCCGCCATAAATGCTGGGTGTCTAAAATCGACTAGTCCCTCGCTGCACACCGGTACTGTTTTGGCTGCCACTTGCGGTATAGACTTCCATTCAACAGAAGTTGCCGTTCAATTAGATAATAGGGACCCGCTTTCTTTCACCTGGACCAACCCGGCAAGCGGCTCAGTATATAATAATGTAATAGTAACCTTTAACCCGATTTTACAACAGGCGATAGGTAGATCATTTACCTACATGTCCGTGAGAACACGAAATAGCACTGACACGCTATCAAATATCACGCTGGCGATTTGCATTACTTATCCTGAAGCATATCTTAACAATGTAACGCTGAAATAGGAGCTGTTAAATGGCGCATCCTAGCTTTTCCATAGACGCTATTTTCTCTTATTCACAACTTCTCCATCTCCCCTTTCACAAATTCGGCCAACTCTTTTACATAACCGGCGCTGAAATCAAATTTGATACCGGCAGTTTCATAGATTTCCTTAATGGTTTTGGTATAACCGAGTTTTAAGGCATCCAGATATTGCTGCAGACCTTTTTCAGGATTTTCCTTGTAGTTTTTCCATACGGCTATTGCACCTAGCTGGGCCATGCCATATTCAATATAATAGAACGGCACCTCGAAAATATGCAGCTGCTTTTGCCATAAATTGGCTTCAGCGTTCGAGTGTTCGCTCCAATCAACAAATCCTGCACCGAATGGCTCGTATATTTGTTTCCAGGCCTCCGTTCGTTCGGCATCTGTATGGTCGGGGTTGGTGTATATCCAATGCTGAAACTGGTCGACAACGGCTACCCAGGGCAGCGTTTTTAACACGTCAAATAACTGGTCGCGTTTGGCGCGTTTCAGGTCCTCCTCGCTGTCAAAATAAACATTCCAGTTATCCATGGAAATGAGTTCCATCGACATAGACGCCAATTCAGCCACTTCCGACGGGCAATGTTTAAAATCATTCAGTTCGAGGTCGGCGGTTAAAAAGGTATGCACTGCGTGGCCGCCTTCGTGGACCATGGTAGTAAGATCGCGGAAAGTATTGGCCGAATTCATAAAAATAAACGGTGCGCCGGTTTCTGATAAAGGATAGTTATACCCCCCCGGGGCCTTCCCCTTCCGGCTTTCCACATCAAAAAGGCTGTTATCCTTCATGATCTCCAGCCGTTCACCTAAATAACGGTTGATATTGCTGAAACACTGAATGGATTTTTCGACCAGCTCCTCCCCGCTTTTAAAGGGTTTTAAGGCCGGTTTGCCCGAAGGATCAACGTCCATATCCCAGGGCTTTAAACTATTCAATTTTAATGCTTGTTTGCGCTTTTCAGCCTCATGACGAAGTATCGGCACAATCTCCTTTTCGATAGCTTCGTGGAAAGCGTAGCAATCCTTCGGTGTATAATCAAATCGGCCCAATGCCTGGAACATGTAATCCCTGAAGTTTTCGAACCCGGCGTTTGTGGCTACCTTATGCCGTAACACCCGCAGCTGGTCGAAAAGCTGATTGAGTTGTTCTTTATCCTGCAAGCGGCGCACGGTTATTTTTTCCCAAACCTCCTGCCTTTTGGCGCGGTCGGTATCTTTCAGAAAAACGGAAGCCTGCTCTAAAGTATATTCCTTATCGCCGATATGTACCGACATTGAGCCGGTTATCGATTGGTATTTTTGCTGCTCAATCTGTATTTCCGTTAGCAAAGGGATATTTTCTTCCCTGAACAGTTCAAGGGACTTCTTCACTCCGCGCAGGTATACAAAGTATTTTTTAGTATCGAGCGCATCAACATACGGGCTGCTAACGAGCTTTTTATTCAGTTCATTGCTGTATGGCGCCACCTTTGGTTCAATCTCAGTCGCAAAATACTGGAAGCTTTGTAATAGTTCTTCGCTGGTCGTATCGCAGGTCATGCGGATATACCGCCAGGCAAAATCCTCTTCCAGGGCGGCCTCAAGCTCACTGCGGTCGCGCAGCCATTGCTCCAGGTCCTGAACTGAATTTACCGGGCGGTCTAAAAGTTCCTGGTAAAGCGGTTCCAGGTTTTCCCATTTAATTTCAAGGTCGGCTGGTATATAGGTTCGTGTTTTTTTGTGGATCATGGTTTTAATGTGCAGATATGCAAATGTGCAGATGTGCGGATGATAAATCAAGTCAATTGTTAAATAAATGGCAACTGGCAGGTCAGTTTACTATCATATTTATTTGAAGCTACATTGAGATCGGACTTAACCTTTAATATTGTAATGTGCAATCGTTATCCGCAAAAAACATCATAGCAATTTCGGGCAGCTTACGGGCCGGTTCATCGAACCATGCAATACTGAATTACCTGGACAAAATAACGCCTGTAGGTACAAATTATTCCATTTACGATGGATTAGCGCAAATCCCCCACTTTGATCCCGGTTTGGAGAATGATAACCCGCCGACTGCGGTGAAAGCGTTCCGCAAGCTGATCGCTGATGCTGACGGCGTGATCATTTGTACGCCTGAATATGCATTTGGCGTACCCGGAACATTAAAAAACGCGCTCGACTGGACAGTTTCAAGCGGCTCATTATCTGAAAAGCCGCTAGCATTAATCACAGCTTCAACCGGCGGAGAAAACGCACATGCCGCCCTCCTGTTAATTTTAGGGGCGTTAAACGCGAAAGTGACTAAGGAAACTAGTATCCTTATTTCGTTTATCCGATCAAAAATGGATGGAGATGGGAATATCACAGACGATGCAGCTGTTGAAGGATTGACGCAGGTCTTTAATACTTTCCTTGCCCTATTGTAATGTTAGTCCTTGTCATCCTGTGTTTGCATGCCATTGCAGACATAGGATGACAAAAAAAAATTGAATTGTCTCTGCCAATTTGTCCACCACGCGCTCTTTGGAACAACCATTGATAAAGGCTGGTATTACTAAAACATTAATTCAAAAAATATAACGTACCATGCAAGAGAAAGGCACCATTTCGATCCATACCGAAAACATTTTTCCGATCATTAAAAAATTCCTCTACTCTGATAACGAGATATTTTTACGGGAACTGGTATCCAACGCGGTTGATGCTACGCAAAAAATTAAACGCCTTGCCCTTTCGGGACAATACACCGGCGAGCTTGGCGACTTGCGTGTTGAAGTAGCTTTTGACGAAAAGAAAAAAACGATCACCATTTCTGACAACGGCCTGGGTATGACCGCCGAAGAAATTAAGAAGTATATCAACCAGATCGCATTCTCGGGCGCTACCGAGTTTATGGAGAAGTTTAAGGAAGCAAAGGACGCCAATGAAATTATTGGCCGCTTTGGTTTAGGCTTTTATTCGGCGTTTATGGTAGCCGATAAAGTGGAGATACAATCCCTGTCGTACCAGGAAGGCGCCGAGTCTGCCCGCTGGATTTGCGATGGCAGTACTGAGTTTGAGATAAGCGAAGGCGATCTTGTTGAAAGAGGGACTGAAATAACCCTGCACGTCAATAAGGAATCAAAAGAGTTTTTAAATAAAAACCGCTTACAGGAGATTTTAGATAAATACTGTAAGTTTTTACCTGTGCCGATCAAATTCGGTACCACCACACAGGAAGAAGAAGACGGTGTTGATGATGAAGGCAAGCCAACGTATAAATCGGTTGAAAAGGATAATATTATTAATGATACCAACCCGATCTGGACAAAAGCCCCGTCGGAATTGAAAGATGAGGATTACCTTGATTTTTACAAACAGCTCTATCCTTTCTCGGAAGACCCGCTGTTCTGGATCCATTTGAATGTTGATTACCCGTTTAATTTAACCGGGGTCTTATATTTCCCTAAGCTGAAAAATGACTTCGAAGTACAGCGCAATAAGATCAAGCTTTTCTCGCGCCAGGTATTTATTACCGACGAGGTGAAAGACATCGTACCCGAGTTTTTGATGCTGTTGCACGGCGTAATTGATTCACCGGATATTCCGCTGAACGTATCACGCAGCTTTTTACAAGCCGATAGCAACGTTAAAAAGATCAACAGCTATATCAGCAAAAAGGTTGCTGATAAATTGGCAGAGCTTTTCAAAAAAGACCGTAAAGCCTACGAAGAAAAATGGGGTGACATTGGTTTATTTGTAAAATATGGCATTATAAGCGACGAGAAGTTTTATGATAAAGCAAAAGACTTTGTGCTGCTAACCAATACCACTAAGGACAACTTTACATTACCGGAGTATAAGGACAAAGTTGCGCCTGAACAAACCGATAAGGACGGCCAGTTAGTTTATATCTACACCAACGATCCTGCTAAACAGGATGCGTTTATCCAGTCAGCCAATAAAAAAGGCTATGATATCCTGGTGATGAACTCACCTATCGATAATCATTTTATAGGCCATATGGAGCAAAAGCTCGAAAAAACGTCATTTAAACGTGTAGACGCCGATGTTGCTGACAAGCTTATCAAAAAAGAAGATGCACCGGAGCATGTATTGACGGAAGAGCAATCAACCAAAGTAAAAGCTATTTTTGATAAAGCCATTAACAAACCGGCTTATAAAGTGGAACTGGAAAGCCTAAACCCCGATGAGTTGCCGGTTACCGTAACGATGGACGAGTTTATGCGCCGAATGAAGGAAATGGCGGCCATGGGCGGCGGAATGAGCTTTTACGGCAGTATGCCCGATAATTATAAAGTAATTGTAAACGGTAATCATAAACTGATCAGCCGTATTTTACAGGAAGAGAACGAAGATGTACAGGCCCAGCTTTCAAAACAGGCCTTTGACTTGGCATTGCTATCACAAGGCTTGCTAACAGGCGCTGAATTGACCGAGTTCGTTAACCGCAGTGTTAACCTGATATAACACGTAAAGATAATCGCGCAAAGCCGTCTTCAAAAAGGGCGGCTTTTTTATTTAAATAAACTTATGTAATTATATATTGTTTAAATATTTTCCGTTATACAATTACCAAAACACTAATTATGAAAACGTTATTCAAATCCCTACTGGTATTAACCATGGTTGTGTCTTGCTTGTTTAAGGCCGGTGCACAAACACCTAAACAGGCTGCAAAAGCCCAGGCTATAAAAAACATGGTCAACAATATGAGTTTTGTTTTCCAGGCAAATTATGTTAATCCGCAGCGTGGCGGCGGTAAATCGCTCGACTATGGTTATGATCTGGTGATTTTAAAAGATACGATAACGGCCTACCTCCCTTATTTTGGCCGTGCATATGTGGCCCCCACTGACCCCACCGAAGGTGGTATCAAATTCAAAACAACCCACTTTGATTATAAGGCTAAAACAAACAAAAAAGGTAGCTGGGATGTCGTTATTATACCTAAAGACCGCACCATTACTGATATGCGCGATGTGCAGTCGTTACGGTTAAGTATCACATCAAGCGGCTATGCATCGCTGAACGTTACCAGCACCAACCGCGACCCGATATCGTTTGACGGGTATATTGAGGAGAAGAGGAAGTGAGATTGGAGAGGTTGGAGATTAGTTTTTCGTTTCGATAACTCCTAATCTCCAACCTCTAATCATTAATTACAATCCAAAGGCATAAGCTAAACGCAAGCCTACAAGTCCATAATTATTATTCTGACCCGAGAAATTTTCGTACCGTACGGCTACGTCCCAGGTTCTGTTAGCATAACCTAACGCCGGCGATGCTATAAATTTGGTACTGCCGCCGCTGTTGGTTTCAAATCCGGCACCCACTTCGGCGCCAAAATAAAGGTCGGAGGCAAAAAATGCTTTAATACCTGCTTTTAATGGCACGATGCCAAGGCTTTGATATTTAACAGTGGTACCGGGTATGTCCTTGCCAAACATATTGTAATACCCCGATGTAAGGGTTAAAGCAAGGCTTTTATCCAGATCATATTGTAAACGTGCAGTTCCGCCTAACTCAAAATCTGAAACATTGTGAGCATTATCTGTAGGAACACCCGCCTCAACGCCAATACCCAACCGTAGTTTACTGTCGTCGGCTGTTTTGGTTGTCTGGGCCTTTACACCGCCGGCAAACAACAATGCTGCCGCGCTTAATGCTACTGTTATTAATTTTGATGACTTTTTCATAAATTGTTGTTTTTGTAAATTTATAATTAAATAGATTAATTAAAAGTTCACAAATACTTTGCCATTTGTGCCAGTTTTTGTATTCGGACGGCAACGAAGAACAGAAAGCCATGTTTAATTTTCAACTTTTTTAACAATTGTTAATTGCTTAACGGCTGATAATCATCGTAGTTTTGGGATAGACCGTAAGGGTAAAATGATTTAAAAAGTCGGTGAAAGTTTTCTTCAAAAAAAATCCTGCTCAAACAGTTAGAATACTATTTGAGCTGAATTTTGCATGATATAAGAGGCAAAAAAGCCGCCGTTATGCTTGCGTGTCGTGGTCCAGGTCGGGTTTATAATTTTTTTCCAGTTCGGCCAGCTTTATTTTTCCATAAGCAAAACGGGTAATAGAATAGAATAAAACCGGTACAATAAACACCGCCAGCGAAGTAGCTGCCAGCATCCCGCCAAACACGGTCCATCCTATAGTTTGCCGGGCCTGCGCACCGGCGCCCGACGCGAATACCAGCGGCAATACGCCCAGTATAAATGCCATGGAAGTCATGATGATCGGCCGTAAACGTAGCCTCACCGCTTCGAGGGTTGCTTTTTCAAGCTCCATTCCCCTGTCCACACGCTCTTTGGCAAATTCAACAATTAATATGGCGTTCTTCGCTGCCAGGCCTATCAGGGTAATTAAACCGATCTGGGCATAAATATTATCGTCAAGTCCCGGGTTGAATGTTAAGAACAATATCGCGCCGAAAGCGCCAAGCGGCACAGCTAGGATCACCGAAAACGGCACCGACCAGCTTTCGTATAATGCTGCCAGAAATAGAAATACAAAGCCGATAGAGAGCATAAATATGTATACCGTTTTTGAACCTGATATAATTTCCTCACGGCTAAGACCGGCAAATTCGTAGCCAAACCCTTGCGGCAGTGTTTGTGCAGCCACTTCCTGTAAAGCTTTGATCGCATCGCCGCTGCTATAGCCGGGTGCAGAACTGCCGTCGATCTCGGCCGACCGGAATAAGTTAAAATGTGATATCAAAGGCGCGTTCTCAACTACTTTGTAGGACGTCAGCGTACTTAACGGCACCATTGTGCCGGCTTGGTTGCGCACAAAGTATTGCCCGATATCCTGAATATTAGTGCGGTAGTTTGTATCGGCCTGTGCCAGTACGTGAAAGTTTCGCCCGTATATGGTAAAGTCGTTTATAAAAGCGCTCCCCATATATGTTTGCAAGGCCGAATTGATGTCAGATATAGAAACGCCAAGCTTTTTAGCCTTTTCCCTGTCAATGGTTAGCTGATAGGCCGGTGTATGCGCTGTAAAAAAGGAAAACGCCTTGCCGATCTCGGGGCGCTTGTTTGCCGCAGCAATAAAGCTTTGCAGAACTTTTTCGAAGTTTTTGATGTCGCCGCCGGCCTCTTTTTCCTCAAGAATAAATGTAAAACCCGCAGAACTGCCCAAACCGGGTATGGCCGGCGGAGCAATTACCACAACGTTCGCTTCTTTGTACCTGGCCAGTTTCTTTTGTATCCGCGCGATTACTGCAAATATTTGCTGTGATTTCTTCTCCCTCTGATCCCACGGCCTAAGCTGGCAAAAAATGGTCGCGCTGTTTGATTTACTGGCAAAACTCACCGCATTTAATCCGCCGAGCGCAGCGTAATGATATATTTCGGGAATACTATCCAGCGAACGCATCATCTGGTGCAACACCTCGACCGTACGCTGGGTTGACGAAGCCTCGGGTAAATCATAGGTCACAAATATACGCCCGTCATCTTCTGTCGGGATAAACCCGGTTGGCTTGGTTTTAAATAATAGTATAGCACCCACAATAATGCAAACCAGTATAACAATGACGAATTTTGAATTTTTTATACCGCGGTGTACCCCATTACGGTATTTGCCAGTAACCCGCTCAAACCAATTGTTAAACAGGAAAAAGAACTTGTCCAGGCCCTTTGACTGTTTGTCCAGCTTATGTGGTTTAAGTATAAGCGAGCATAGCGCCGGTGTTAACGATAAGGCTACGAATGCTGATATTAATACGGATATGGCTATCGTGATGGCAAACTGCTGGTAAAGCCGCCCTACAATGCCCGGTATAAAACCTACCGGAACAAACACCGCTGCCAGGATGAGCGCTATGGCAATTACCGGCGCGGAAATATCACGCATGGCGTGAATAGTAGCCTCCTTAGGCGACATGCCCTGTTCGTCGATATAATGCTGCACTGCCTCAACCACCACAATGGCGTCATCCACCACAATACCAATCGCCAGCACAAAACCGAATAGCGTTAATGTATTTATGGTGAAATTTAGTGGGATAAAAAATATAAAGGTCCCTATAATGGATACCGGGATTGCAAGAACAGGAATAAGGGTAGTGCGCCAGCTTTGGAGAAACAGGAAAACCACTACAATTACCAGCGTGAGCGCAATAAGCAAGGTGATCACTACCTCGTGGACAGAAACTTTAACCACTGTTATCGACTCAAACGGAACCACGTAATCAATATCGGCAGGAAAGCTTTTTTTAAGCTGTTCCATTGTGGCATAAACGTTATCAGCAGTTTGAAGCGCGTTGCTGTTTGGTGCCTGGTAGATCAGCAGGTAGGAAGCTCTTTTGCCGTCGACGAACGAATTACCCGCATAGTTAAATTTGCCCAGTTCTACACGGGCTACATCTTTCAAATGGACAACCACGCCGGTTTTCGGCAAGGTTTTTACAACTACGTTTCCAAACTCCGACGGCTCGGATAAACGTCCCTTTACCAGTACGGTATATTCAAACGCCTGCGTTTTTTCCTGCGGCGTTGAGCCGACGGAGCCGGCCGCCACCTGCGCATTTTGTTCCTGCAACGCCGCCGTCACATCGGCAGCGGTCATTCCCAGCGCTGCCAGCTTATCCGGCTTAAGCCAGATGCGCATACTAAAATCATCTGCACGGGTAAACACATCACCCACCCCTTTTGATCTTAACAAAGCATCGCGAACAAAAACGTTAGTGTAATTATCTAGGAAGGTTACGTTGTGTGTGCCTTTTGGGGCATATATGGCCACCAGCATCAATATGCTCGGGTTACGTTTACGTACGGTTAAGCCCAAACGCTGTACTTCTTGCGGCAGGGTTGGCGTGGCAATGCCCACGCGGTTTTGCACATCGAGCGCGGCAATATTTATATCCGTTCCCACGTCGAAATTCACAGTCATGCTCATTTGGCCGTTGCTGGTGCTGTTGCTTTGCAGGTAGGTCATTCCCGGTGTACCGTTCACCTGCACTTCAACTGGTGTGGCAACGGTTTGCTCAACGGTAAGTGCGTCGGCCCCGGTATAAACGCCGGATATATTAACTGTGGGCGGTGTAATTTCCGGGTATTGCCCGATAGGCAACGAGGTCATGGCTAAAATACCAACCACCACAATCACCACCGAGATAACAATAGCGGTAACGGGTCGGCGTATAAAGGTCTCTGCAATCATTCTGTTGTGGTTTTACTGTATTATTTTGCCGTGCCAGGTTGTTTAGAAGTGCCTGAAACTTTATCACCTGGAGCACCGGCTCCCCCGGGATTGCCAAGCGTTATTTTGCCGCCATCGCGTAAACGCTGGAAGCCATCGGTAATTACCTTATCTCCGGCTTGTAATCCTTTCATAATAACAATATTTGTCCCTACCCTTGGGCCAAGTGTTACTTTACGTTGTTTTGCGATGGTATCCTGCGCGGTAAAAACAAAGAACTCGCCCATTTGCTCGGTTATCGCTTTGAAAGGGATCTGGATGCGATTGCCCGAATCATTGTTCAGCACATTCAATACACAGCTCATTCCGTCTTTAAGCATATCGTCATCGTTCGGAAACTGTATCCTTACTTTAACCGTCCCTGTTTGACTGGCCACGCCGCGGTCGATAGCCAAAACCCTGCCCGGCTTATGGTATTCGCTCCCGTCGGACAGCTGCAATTTGAAGGTTGAGTCGGTGCTGCTTTTTTGCAGCTTATAAAAACGATCGATGTCATTTTCATTGATGACCACATCCACACCTATCGGGTGCTCGCTCGAAATAGTGTTTAATAACGTTGAACCAGGCGTAATCTGCGCACCAAGTTTAACCTGCGAAATACCGATCCGTCCGGTAAACGGCGCAGTGATAATGGAATAAGAAAGATCAGTTTTAGCCGATAATACCCCCGCTTTGGCAACAGCCACCTGGCTTTTGCTGGTTTCATAAGCAGCTACAGCCTGGTCGACAGTCTGGCGGGCCACAGCATCGTTTTTTAGCAACATATTATACCGGTCAACATCCTTTTGTGCCTTTACCAGGTTGGCATTTGCGCTTGCAAGGTTAGCCGTCGCCTGGCTATAAGCAGCCTGGTACTTACGCCGGTCGATCTCATAAAGCGGTTTGCCTTTGGGCACTATCTCGCCTTCTTTAAAAAATATACCTGTTATAAAACCGGTGACTTCACTGCGCAATTCAACAGTGTTCAATGCGATTACAGTTCCCTGGTATTTATCGTAATAAACGGCTTCTGCAACTTTAGCCTCAGTGATGTTTACAGGTGTTGGCGGCAGTACCGTGTTTTGCTTGGTTTGCTGGTGGCACGACGACCATATTAGCCCGATGAACGGCGACAGCCAAAGTATATTTCTAGTCTTCATATTCGTTTTATTGTACGCCAAGAATACCCAGCGATTTCTCTAAATCTATTTTGCTGGATAATAACTGGAATAATGAATTATAATAGTTGAGTTCGGCTGTCCGCAGGTCGGATTGCGACACGATAACATCCAAATAAGTTTTTATGCCCTCCCGGTATTGCAGGCTTACTACTTTATATACATCCTTCGCCAGGTCAACATTTTGTTTAATCAGCACCCAGCTGGTATAATTGCTTTTATAACTCGCCAGCGCCTGAACGTATTCCGTATTGATGGTGTTAGCTGAATTTTCAATATCGAGGTTGACGCGGTCGACCTCGAGCCTGGCCCTGCTTAAATTCTGCAGCCGCTTAGTCCCCTGGAAAATAGGTAATGAAAGCGAAAGCCCGGCATAAGCGTTTGGATAAGTTCTGCTGTAAAGATTCGAGAACTTATCGCTTGCATAAACCAGGTTATAGTTACCGAATGCTGATACCGATGGCAAAAATCCCCACCTGTAATAATTTACACTCAAATCTCTGAGATTTTTTTGTGTCGCAAGCAACCTATACTCTATACGGTTGTTTACATCCAGTTTCTGATTTGTATCAATATATATTTCCTTTTCAAATCTGGTTGAATCATAGGCAAGTACCAAATTATGGTCTCGGTTAATGCCCATTATCTGTTCCAGGTAGGCGATCTTACTATTGATAGCCTCGGCAGTTTGCTTGCGCGATGACAAAGAATTATTTAAAGATATAGTGGCTTGTTTATAATCGGTTTTGTCTGATACGCCTGCCTGGTACCTGCTATAGGCATCTTTCAAACTCCGCTGCAGTCTGATAATATCTTCATTTAAAATATCGAGCTGCCTTTGTGAAAGCAGCACATCAAAAAAAGCCTTGCTTACATCAGCAACAACATTTATCTGGCTGCTAAAGGAATTGTCCTTATAGTACTGACGTGAATACCTGGCCGCCTTTGCCGCCTGCAGCACATCGTTATTATATATCACCTGGCTGGCCTGTAGCCCAAGGGTAGAAAAATTGTCAATATTTGCGCTGGCAGGTATTGCAGCGCCGCCTGTGGACACATACGGGCTCCCTTTAAAATAATACTGGTATTGCCCGGTTGAATTTAATTGCGGCAGCCATCCCGCAAGGCTGATACGTATATCCTTTTCGTTGATTTGCTGATCGAGTGAAGCCTGCCTCACTGCCGGTTGATTGCGCAATGCAAAACCGATGCATTGTTTTAACGTTACAACAGTATCACGGCTTGCTTGCGCAAAAACAACTGTGGATAAACTAAATATTAAAATAAAAAGCAGTAGGCAGGTAAATTTTCTTTTCATGCGACAGAATATTCGTATTGCTTACAAATATATATTCTGGCGTTGGTAGGTAAAAGCCTTCACCCCTATTTATAAGAGAGAGTGCGAATATCTTACATTTTATAATCACATAAAATATAAATATGAAATTTTACGCGGCAAACATAAAACAACATTATTTAAGCTGTTTTTTAGGCGTTTCTGAAAAAAATACAATTTTGTGTCACTAAATAAATAAAAAATTTAATTAATTTGCCGGTTGAGAACTGGTTCGCTTTTCAAGTAATTCAAAAAAATTACACCTAAATAATGCGTTTTTAGCGAATTCATGGTATTTTTACAAAAAATTTAAGCAGGGTTAATACATGGTTAAAAAACTACATGATAAAATAGCTCAGTTCCAGGATGCAAATGCTATCCGGGAAATGGGACTATATCCATATTTCAGGCCTATTGAGTCTGGGCAGGATACCGAGGTGATTATCGACAATAAGCGTGTATTAATGTTTGGTTCCAATTCTTACCTTGGATTAACAAATCATCCTAAGATAAAGGAAGCATCAAAGAAAGCGATCGATAAGTACGGTACCGGCTGCGCAGGGTCAAGATTTTTGAACGGAACACTTGATATACATATTGAATTAGAAAACAGGCTCGCCCAATATGTAGGGAAAGAAGCTGCTGTTTTATTTAGTACCGGTTTCCAGGTTAACCTGGGCGTACTTTCGTGCGTAACCGGCCGTAACGACTACCTGATATTAGACGAATATGATCACGCATCCCTGATTGACGGAAGCCGCCTATCCTTTTCAAAAGTTATTAAATACACCCACAACGATATGGAAGACCTTCAGCGCAAGCTGAGCATCTTACCAGAAGAAGCTGTAAAGGTGATAGCTGTTGATGGTATATTCAGCATGGAAGGCGATATTGTTAAACTTCCGGAAATTGTACAGGTAGCCGAACAATACGGCGCAAATATTATGGTAGACGACGCCCATAGCCTGGGTGTGATAGGCCATAACGGCGCGGGTACTGCTTCGCATTTTGGTCTTACTGACGAAGTTGACCTGATTATGGGTACCTTCAGTAAATCACTGGCATCCTTGGGTGGATTTATAGCCAGCGATGCGGCCACTATTGATTATTTGAAGCACCGCGCGCGTGCCTTAATGTTCAGCGCAAGTATGACGCCGGGGTCAGTTGCAAGCGTTATTGCAGCGCTCGATATTATAGAATCAGAACCTGAACGTATAACCAAGCTTTGGGATAATACAAATTATGCCATGAAGCTATTGCTGGAAGAAGGCTTTGACCTGGGCCCTACCGAAAGCCCGATCCTTCCGATTTATGTTCGTGATAACCATAAAACTTTCCTTGTTACAAAGTTTCTTCAAAACGAAGGAATATTTGTGAACCCCGTTGTTTCGCCTGCTGTCCCTTCAGACTCCTCGCTGCTGCGTTTTTCACTAATGGCCACTCACACTTTCGGGCAGATTGATGAGGCCGTTGAAAAAATTGCAAAAGCATTTAAAGAGGTAGGCGTAACATCCATCAAAGAAAAAATATGATAGAAATAAAACCGGTTTATTCAAAAAGAGAACTGGCTTCATTCATAGATTTTCCGCATGACCTGTACAAGGACGATCCGAACTATGTACCTGAGCTGTTTATTGCCCAAAAGGATCTGCTGACAACGCATCCTTTTCATAAACACTCGTCGCTGCAGCCATTTTTAGCTTATAACGATGGTAAAATTGTTGGGCGTATTGCTGCCATATTAAACAATAATCACAATAGCTTTAATAAAGTTAACGATGGCTTTTTTGGTTTTTTTGACTCTATAAACGACCAGGAGACAGCAGATGTGCTTTTTGAAACTGCAGCCAAATGGCTGAAAGAAAAAGGCGCCGACCAAAAACTCATCGGGCCCGTTAACTTTTCAACCAACGAAACCTGCGGGTTATTAATTGAAGGTTTCGATAGTCCGCCGGTGTTAATGAATACCTACAACTATCCTTATTATTCGGCACTTATTGAAAATGCCGGGTTTAAGAAACAGGTTGACTTGATAGCCTGGCATTGGGACGGCCAAAATTATGATGATAAATCTGTCAGGCTTTTAGATGCGCTTCAGGAGCGTTTAAAACGCAATAATATTATTATACGGAAAGTAAGCTTAAAAAACTTTAAGGAGGAAACAGCTAAGCTCCGCGAGGTTTATAATTCAGCCTGGGATCAAAATACAGGTTTTGTACCCTTAAATGACGAGGAGTTCGAGCACCTTGCAAAAGATCTTAAATTAATACTCGACCCTGATTTTGCTTTAGTTGCCGAACAGGGAGGCAAAGTTGTTGCATTCGGTCTGGCGCTGCCTAATTTTAACGAGGTGCTGATCAAAGTTAAAAGAGGAAGATTACTTCCTACCGGGATATTTCAAATACTGCTGAATAAAAGCAAAATAAAAAGTATCCGTATATATGCGCTGGGCGTAATTGACGGTTACCGCAAAATGGGTATTGAAGCTTGTTTGTACGGCACTATTATCAGGGAATATAAACGAAAAGGCTTTACACATGCCGAAGCCGGCTGGACACTTGAGAATAACGACCTTATAAACAACGCCATTAAAGCAATCAAAGGCGATCCCTACAAAAAATACCGCATGTACGAAAAAGCGTTATGAAAGAGAAGGTGCTGATAACCGGTGCAAGCGGATTTATAGGGTACCATTTAATTGAAGAAGCTTTAAAAAACAACCTGGAAGTATTTGCCGCTGTTAGAAAAAGCAGCAAGACGGATCACCTGAATAGTTTCGATATCCAATATACCTACCCCGACTTCAACGAGGTAGCTTCCCTGAAAAGGGATATCCTGGAAAAACAATACGATTATATCATCCATGCTGCGGGCATTACCGCAGCGCGTTCGGAACAGGAATATAACGACGTCAACGCGGGGTACACACGTAATCTTGCATTAGCCGTCCAGGAAAGCGGCATCCAGCTGAAAAAATTTGTATTAATCAGCAGCCTCGCTGCTGTTGGCCCATTAAATACCCTGGAAGGAATTATAACCGAAGGCATTCCCCCCCGCCCTATCACCGCATACGGCAGGAGCAAGTTGCTGGGCGAGGTAAATTTAAAAGCATTTCCCGAATTAAATTACACCATATTGAGACCAACGGGTGTCTATGGCCCGCGCGACCGTGGCATACTCATTTTTTTTAAACAGGTATCAAAAGGGATTGAGCCTTATATTGGCCGGGTTGAACAGCAATTTAGCTTTATATACGTTGCCGATCTGGCTAAGGCCGCCATTAAAGCGCTATATGCTGGCAATCACAAAACCTACAATTTATCTGATGGCAATTTTTATGATCGTTACCAATTGGGAAATCTTACCAAGGCAATCTTAAACCAAAAAACGCTTAAATTTCATCTGCCTGTAAACTTTGTAAAATTTATAGCATACCTGTCCCAAAAATACTGTTATTTGAGTAATCGGCCCGCCATCCTGAATATTGAAAAACTAAGCGAGCTAATTGCTGTTAATTGGTATTGTTCTATTGGGGAAGCTAAAGCTGATTTAGGCTTTTCTCCCGGGTATAACCTGCAATCGGGTTTAATCGAAACACTTAATTGGTACCGGTTAAATAAATGGATTTAACTATAAAAATATACAACATTATAAACCACAATTGATGAAAACCAACATTGAGCCGGCCGAAGGAAAGCTTGGAATATTAATTCCGGGATTGGGCGCAGTAGCCACAACCCTGATTGCAGGAGTGGAAGCCGTAAAAAAAGGAATATCGCAACCCATAGGTTCGCTTACACAGATGGGGAGTATCCGATTAGGAAAAAGGACCGAGAACCGCTATCCAAAAGTTAAAGATTTTGTACCCCTGGCTGATTTAAACGATATTGTTTTCGGCGGCTGGGATGTGTACTCGGATAACGTTTATGAAGCGGCCATGAAGGCAAAAGTACTTGAACCGGGCCTGCTGAATGCAATTAAGCCCGAACTTGAAAAAGTAGTGCCGATGAAGGCGGCTTTTGATAAGAACTATGCGAAGAACCTGGTAGCTACTAATATTAAAACCGGCACCCGGTATGAACTGGCGCTTGCCGTGATGAATGACATTACCACCTTCAAGGAAAGAAATAATTGCAATCGCATTGTACTGATATGGTGCGGATCTACCGAAATATATTACGAAGCTTCGGAAATACATGAAAGTCTTGAAAAATTTGAGCAGGCTTTAATAGACGATGACAAGCGTATCTCGCCAAGCATGATTTACGCCTACGCCGCATTAAAATTGGGAATTCCGTTTTCAAACGGGGCGCCTAACCTAACGGTTGACATCCCCGCGATGATCGAGCTGGCAAAGTTAACCAATACGCCGATTGCAGGTAAAGACTTTAAAACTGGCCAAACATTAATGAAAACGATACTTGCGCCAGGTTTAGCCGCACGTTCGCTTGGCGTTAAAGGATGGTTTTCAACCAATATACTGGGAAACCGCGACGGTTTGGTGTTAGACGATCCCGACAACTTTAAAACCAAGGAAGTTTCAAAGCTAGGTGTTTTAGAAGATATTTTGCGGCCCGATGTCAACCCAGAACTATATGGCGACCTATACCATAAAATACGGATCGACTACTATCCCCCGCATGGCGACAATAAGGAAAGTTGGGACAACATTGATATTTTTGGCTGGCTTGGCTATAAAATGCAGATCAAAATTAATTTCCTTTGCCGCGACTCTATTTTAGCGGCTCCGATTGCTTTAGACCTTGCCTTATTCAGCGACCTGGCAAAACGAGCCGGCATGAGCGGGATACAAGAGTGGCTATCATTCTATTTAAAATCGCCGCAAACCGCACCCGGCTTACATCCCGAAAATGATATTTTTAAACAGCTGATAAAGCTTCAAAACACCCTGCGCCACTTAATGGGCGAAGACCTGATTACCCACCTGGGTTTGGATTATTACCAGGAGCTGGTGGATGTTTTGTAATGTCGGATTTCGGATTTTCGATTTCGGATTTATTTGAATGCAGAAGTCAGAATGCGGAATATTGAATCGGATAGTTATCGCAAATTATACCAATAAACTAATCCGAATAAACTAAATCTGAAATTGAAAATCCGAAATATAAACATGTTATTCCACAAACTCATATCAACCAGCCTGGGCATAGGCTATATCGGCAAGGGCGCCGGTACGGTTGCCGCCATTGCCTGTTGTGTTTGCTGGTACCTGGCGTGGCATGGCGGATATTCCCCGGTTTGGATTTCGCTAACTATTACTCTCCTCATTACATTTATTGGCGTATGGTCGTCAACTGTTGTTGAACAAATTTGGGGTAAGGACCCCGCACGGGTAGTAATTGATGAGGTTGCCGGCATGTGCATAAGCCTGCTTTTTTTGCCGGTGAGTGTAAAATATTTGTTATACGCGCTTATCCTTTTTCGTTTTTTTGATATCGTAAAACCTCTTTTCATTCGTAAAATGGAGTTATTGCCCGGCGGTTGGGGAATAATGATGGATGATGTCCTCGCCGGTGTCTATACTAATATTCTTCTTTCAGCCGTTGTAGGGTTTAACTTGTTTTAAAACAGTTAAATCTATACCTGCGCAATTGAGATTTAGTATAGCATTGCACCTACTTCATGAATTTTAGCTGTTTCGACAAGAAGTTACTTTTTTTAACATTTTTTTTATTCGTCACTTCATTATTATTTGCCCAAACTACCACGGTTAGCGGTACCATAACTGATGCTCGTAATAAGCAGCCTTTACCTTTGGTGGTGGTGTCATTTGCGGGTAGTACGATAAGCGTAAACACGGATGATGACGGCAAATTCGTATTGACCTCCATTCAGCCTTACAGCCGTATAAAAGCATCTTTTCTCGGTTATAAAGATGCCAACATAACGATTACACCCGGCAAAGAACAAATATTAGACATCCGGCTAGTCCCTGAATCGACCCAACTAAATGAGGTTGTGGTTAAGTCGGGTAAAAAGCCAAAGTACCGCAATAAGGATAACCCTGCTGTTGAATTAATCAAAATGGTTATCCAGAATAAAGAGAAAAATCGCCCCGAAAGTTATCCGTACATAGAGTACGAAGAATACGATAAAATGCAGTTTTCGTTAATTAATGTTTCTCCGGCGTTATCAGACAAAAAGTTTTTCCGGAAATATAAATTCCTATTGAATAACCGCGACAGCACAACTCTCCCGGGTAAATCCCTGCTCCCTGTTTATGTAGGCGAAACGCTCTCTCAATATTATTATCGTAAAAACCCCGAAAAGGAAAAAACAATAACCCTTGGGCAAAAGGCGGTTAATGTTGGCGGTGCTGTAGATAATGAAGGGCTATCGCGAAATTTAAGGCACCTGTACAATAAGGTTGATATTTATAGCAATTCAATCTTCCTGATGACCAACAACTTTTTAAGTCCGATAGCCAACTCGGCTCCCACTTTTTACAAGTTTTTTATAACCGATACAATAATCGTGAATAACAAAAAACTGGTTGAATTGAGCTTTACTCCGCGCAATACTGCCGATATGCTGTTTGAAGGAAAAATTTATATCACGCTAGATGGTAACTATGCTGTACAAAAAGCAGAACTCACCATCAATAAGCACATCAATCTGAATTTTGTTAACTCCATGCAGGTTAACCAGGAGTTTGAACAAAATCCAGATGGGCGCTATCACCTGGGTAAAAGCACCACGTTAGCAGACTTTGGACTTACAACAAACAAAAATAGTAGCTTATACGGGATACGGACAATTACTTATAAAAATTATATTGTAAACAAACCTCATCCGGATACCACGTATGCCGGCCCCGGGGAAGTGGTTTCTGATGAATCAAAAAACAGAAATGCCCAGTTTTGGGTCAAAAACCGGTTGGATACGCTTACCATAGCCGAAACAAAAGCATATAAAAACATTGACAGCCTAAGGAATATGCCATCATTCAAGCGAACGCTGGACATTGCCACATTTTTAATTACCGGCTATAAAAACTTTAACACATTTGAGGTAGGGCCGGCAAACACCTTTTACAGTTTTAACCCGGTTGAAGGGTCTAAAGTAAGACTTGGCGGCCGTACTACCCCTGAACTAAGCAAAAGATACTACTTTGAAACTTATGGAGCATATGGTTTTAAGGACCAGCGCTTTAAATATTTATTAAGCGCCACCTACTCCTTAAACGACAAATCGATTTACCAATTTCCGCAAAATTACATTAGGGCAAGCGTGCAAAGTGATACAAAAATTCCGGGCTCAAGCTTGCAATATGTTGATGAAGCCAATTTTTTCCTTTCATTTAAACGAGGTACAAATGATAAGTACCTTTACGATAACAGCTACAGGCTGGATTATGTACATGAGTATGAGAATCATTTTTCATATAGTTTTGGGTTAAACCGGTTAACCCAGGCGCCGGCAGGTTCATTATATTTTATAAATGCTGATAACAATGGCATTAATCATAATATAAACGGTCTTACTACAGCTGAATTTACAGCGGGTTTGCGATACGCCCCGCACGAAGAATTTTACCAGGGGAAAGATTCCAGGGCAGCTATACCCGGCAAATACCCGGTTTTTTCATTGGACTATGACGCCGGTTTGAAAAATATTTTGGGCGGTCAGTATAGTTTCCAAAAACTGCATGCCCGGGTTGATAAAAGAATGTATTTATCACAGTTAGGGTGGGCTGATGTAACCTTTGAAGCCGGGCGTACATTTGGCCAGGTGCCCTATCCGCTGCTAAATATATTTCATGCCAACCAAACCTATGCGTACGACATTTATTCTTATAACCTGATGAACTTTTTAGAGTTTGTAAGCGACCGTTATGAGAGTTTAAACATCGACCAGCATTTTAATGGATTTTTTTTTAATAAAATTCCGCTGTTTAAAAAATTAAAGTGGCGCGAAGTAGCTTCCGTTAAGGCCATTTACGGTGGTTTGAGCGATAATAATAATCCGGTGCTGCACCCTTCTTTATACCAGCTGCCCGTAACAACAACCGGGCAGCCTATTACTTACGCGTTAGGCCGCACTCCATATGTTGAAGGTAGCGTAGGTATCGAAAACATTTTTAAATTTGTACGTGTTGACCTGGTAAGACGGTTCACATATTTAGATCACCCGGACGTAGCTAAATGGGGAATCCGTACATTGTTTCAATTTTATTTCTAAGCGGGGCGTAAATATTCAATGGCACAGCAAACATCTATCCGTACAAATCTGCAATCAGGTATTTATAAGGTTATTGACCCTGTTGTTAAGGTGCTGATAAAACTCGGTCTTACCCCCAATGCGGTTACCTCTATCGGATTCGTATTAAACTTAGGCGTTGCAGTAATATTTATTTTGGGGGCCGAAGAAGGCAACCGCGGCGACCTGAAGTATGTGGGTTGGGCCGGCGGCCTGATCTTATTTGCCGGGCTGTTTGATATGCTCGACGGGCAGGTGGCACGATTGGGAAATATGAAGTCGACCTTTGGCGCGCTGTACGATTCGGTGCTTGACCGGTATAGCGAATTGATCATGTTTTTTGGGATATGCTATTACCTGGTTGGCCATCATTATTTTATTAGTTCAATGTTTGCCTTTATTGCTTTGATCGGCTCAATGATGGTAAGCTACGTTAGGGCGCGGGCCGAGGGCCTGGGAATTGAATGTAAGGGTGGCTTAATGCAACGGCCGGAGCGGGTTGTATCCATAGGCCTGTGCGCTGTTATTTGCGGGCTAACCTCGTTATACATCGGCGGCGATTATAAACTCTTTATCCCCGGTATAAAATTTCACGTTTTTGAACCGATGTCTATTTTTACTATCCCGCTCGCTATCATTGCTGTTTTAACCAACATCACCGCTTTTAACAGGCTGGTGGACGCTAAAAAATCACTTTTGGGACAATAGAAGCAGAAGCAAGATTTCAAGAAGCAAGATTTTTTTTATTGTTTTGCCATCGATCCTGATTCTTGCATCTTTAAATCTTGCTTCTTTAAATCTTGCTTCTTGCCTCCCCGTACGGCAGAAAAATCATATCTTCGTAACAATTAAATAAAAACGCTTAAACTGTACCAAATCTTTCTTAAAATTGGGTGTGATAAACAGGCAGAGAAATTTTAAAACATTTTAAACCCTGAGTGGCTATGAAAAAAAACTATGTTTCCAATTCACAGGAGTCTGTGAGAATGTTTAAAAACGATTTGCTTGAGGGCTTGTCGAAAGTGCACTTTACTGTACCACTTTTTATTTTTGTTCCGGTTATAGGATTTTGTATTTATAAGGCTTTTTTTCAATATGGCCTGGGGTTTTTAACCTTCTTTGAATTATTTATCGCGGGCTTGTTTGTATGGACATTTGTGGAATACATCATGCACCGCTTTATATTTCATTATATGCCCGAAGGTAAGGATTGGGCTCTTCGCCTGCACTTTATATTTCACGGCGTTCATCATGATTATCCCAGTGATGCGATGCGACTGGTTTTGCCGCCATCGGTTAGTATTCCCCTTGCTACCGGTTTTTATTTTTTATTTAACGCCATTTTACCTGTACACTATATTTTCGGATTTTTTCCCGGTTTTATCCTGGGTTACCTTTTTTATGATATATCGCATTACGCCATACATCATTTTAATTTCAAGGGCAATATCTGGAAAAAAATAAAACAGCACCACATGCTGCATCATTATCAGGATCCTGGTAAGGGTTATGGTGTAAGCTCGCCGCTTTGGGATAAGATATTCCGCTCCGATTTCTTAAAAAAATAGCATGAGCCATGCTGTTGCAGATGGGATAAAGATCAATGTACGATCAGTAATCGTCGTTTCCGTTATATCGCTGGCTTATTTGCTGCTCTCGCGGTGGCTGGTTGGTTACAAACCCGATCAGCTTGTATTGGTGTTCATCTTCAATTCGCTTTTTTTTCTTTCCCCGGTTACCCGGAAATTTATCACCGGCTTTTCCATATTTATTGTGTACTGGATCATCTTCGATTATATGAAGGCGTTTCCCAACTACAATTACAACACCGTTCATATCGCCGACTTGTATAACATGGAAAAGGGATTATTCGGCATTCATTTTAACGGGTTGCTGTTAACACAGAATGAATACTGGCGGTTAAACGGGACTACTTTTTTAGATGTAGCCGGCGGCATTTTTTACTTGTGCTGGATACCCGTTCCGCTCGCGTTTGCAGCATTTTTATTTTTTAAGAGCCGGAAGCAGTTCCTGCACTTCTCACTCACCTTTGTTTTGGTTAACCTGCTGGGATTTGTGATTTACTACGTCTATCCTGCCGCCCCGCCCTGGTACGTGGCATATCATGGCTTTGCTTTCCATGCCGCTACACCGGGTAACAGCGCAGGGTTGGCCAAATTTGACCAGTTTTTTCATGAAGCAGTGTTTAAATCAATTTATGCCAAAAGTTCGAACGTGTTCGCGGCAATACCTTCTTTACATTCATCTTACCCCGTGATCGTATTTTACTATGGGTTAAAAAACCGCCTGGGCATAATCAACTTGTTTTTTGCTTTGGTTATGCTGGGGATATGGTTTACCGCGGTTTACGCCGGTCACCATTATGTACTGGATGTGGTGGCTGGTGTGGCTTGTGCAGTGGTTGGCATCGTGGCCTTTAACCTGCTTACAAGGGCAAAATGGTTCAGCGAATTCCTTGAAAAATTCGAACAAATTATTCAGTAGAACCGGAATCCATTCATAAATAAAGGACAGAAAATCCACTTTTTTGGATTATTAACATCTTTTATTAACAGATGTTAATAAAAATCAACACATCAAAAACGGCTAAGAACCGCCTGCCAGGGCAATAAATTGCACATATCCATCAAAATCTTTCTCAAAGCATGTTACAAGGCACATTGTTTGAACGTATTATAGCATATTTGAAGCCCTTGACCTGAATAGCTTATGAATAAAGCCACAACATTGTTAGTTGTTTTATTAGCTTGTATAACCTTACATGCTTTTGCTTATAAAGCAGATACTTCCAAAGTATCAGCGACTGAGCATGCGCCAGATAGCATAAAGGCCATTAACCATAACGATAGTTTAACGTCTGCACTTCCCGTATTTCATAAGAATAATTTGATGTCACAGGTGGGTATGCGTTTTCCTGAAAGTATAAATTTATCGGTTCTTGTTCATCAGGCCGACAGTTTGCGTGCCCTGGATGCCGCCGCACTCGTCGAAAGTATTAACCTGATGAAAAAGCTTAAATACGATGATAGCGTTAAAACGGCGGTGTATGTAGCGCACCTGGATAGCTTGCGATTGCCACAATATGTGCATCTGATGGACAGCCTTAAACAGCGGTTGAAATTTATGAGCCTGGATAGCCTGAAACAGCAGGTAAAACTCAATAAATACGAATTGCTAAGCGGGCCCATCTATACTGAAATTGCGGCCAGGTATATGGATTATGATACGATCTCGAATAAAAGGCTTCGTTTAAGCTATCAAACTGAAGCGTTAAATTATACCATGCGGGCACTACACCGCTATTCAGCATACAACGATACCGTAGGCTTGCGTATATGTTTTGATAACCTGGCCAAAGTTTATTTCGCGCAAAAAAAATTTCCCCAGGCTAAGTGGTTTATCCTGCAGTCAAACACGCTTTCGCGGATAAAAAAAGACATACCGAATGTTATTACTTCGTTAATCACCTTATCCGCTATAAAAAGCAACATCAAGGATTATAACCTTGCTATGCGGGATTTGAACGAAGCCAACCAGCTTTCCGTTACCAACCATCTGCCCAAGACCCAGGTGGAAGTATTAAAAAATTTCGCACTGCTATACAGCCGTATGAAAAATTATCCCAAAGAGGCGCTTATCTTAAAAAAACGCGATTCGCTGGTTGACAGCATCCGGAAGGAAGAAAACACGAAGCTAATGGCAAAAGTAGCCGCACAGGACTCGGTACAAGCCAAAAGAGCCGACTCTGTACAAAACAAAAAAAAAGTATATACCTCCAGTATAAAGAAGCCTTACAAGGGGAACTCTCCCAGAAAAACAGCCTTATTGTAGTACTGATAGTTGCTATCGTATTAATTACCGTGGCCGTGCTATTATTCTACAAACGCAAACGGCATTGGCGTTTAGCTGCAAGAAAGGAAAAGCGGAATTAACTGTTTACCCTGCTGAATATTCATTAAACATATACTAAGGCCACATTTCTGTGGCCTTAGTATATGTTTCTTAGCTTAATTACAAGGTAGCCATATCAATCACAAAACGATAATGTACATCACCGGCAAGGGTGCGTTCATAAGCTTCGTTTATTTGGTTGATATTAATTACCTCTACATCTGAAGTAATATTGCGCTCGGCGCAATAATCCAGCATTTCCTGGGTTTCTTTAACACCACCAACCAATGATCCAACCAGGCTGCGGCGTCCCAGGATGAACGGGAAAGCGGCAACAGGTGTTGGCTCAGGCGGAGCTCCAAGCAATACCATTACCCCATCGGTTTTAAGTAAATTCAAATACTCATTGTAATCATGAGCTGCGGATACGGTGTCTATAATAAAATCAAAACTGCTGGCAAGCCCGTTCATCGTCTCTTTATCGGTAGTCAGCTTAAAGTGGTGAGCGCCAAGTTCGGCTGCATCTTTTTCTTTGCTTTTTGAGCGGCTTAACATAGTAACTTCCGCGCCCATTGATGCAGCTAATTTAACTGCCATGTGGCCCAATCCGCCTAAACCTACAACGGCTAATTTATCGCCGGCTTTAACTCCCCAGCGGCGTAATGGAGAATAGGTGGTAATACCTGCACATAATAGCGGTGCAACTTTTTCAAGCGGTAATTTATCCGAAACCGATAAAACAAAGTGTTGTGTAACCACAATATGGCTGGCGTAACCACCATATGTGATTGATTTTTTATCCTGGCTTAATGAGTTATAGGTTTGCGTATTTCCGTTAAGGCAATATTGCTCTAAATCGCGCTCACAGTTGGCGCAATGCATACATGAATCTACAAAGCAGCCAACACCAACAGTATCCCCTTCTTTGAAGCGGGTTACATTCCCACCAACGCGGGTTACTTTACCAACGATCTCATGACCTGGTACCACCGGATAAACTGTACTACCACCCCATTCGTTACGGGCGGTATGAATATCCGAATGGCATACGCCACAATATAATATTTTGATCTCTACATCATCCGCCCCCGGTTCACGGCGATCGATTGAAAATGGAGCAAGTGGTTTATCTGCACTTTGTGCAGCATAGGCTTTTACAGATGTCATAATAAATTATTTTTTACAAAAGTGAGCACTATGTTTTAAACTTTTGTTTGTGAAATGCAATTTTGAAAACAACAAACACAATTGCATTTTCCCTCCGCTTCGAAAGCTTAAAAGCCCAGGTTGAAAGGCTTGAAGCTTTTTTATTTACGCGGATTGTAACCTGTCTGCAATTTTGCAGTAACGTTATTTCAACTCAGGTGTTCCTTTGCCTTCAGTTAATAATTTGTACAAACTTCCGATGTAATATGTCCATCCAGTTGAACAGCCGTTGTAACATTCAACCTCCGGAACTAAACCAAAGTGAGTAAATTTAATTTGCGTTTGGCCGCCCTGTCCAGCTATTTCAAAACTGATTTTTGTGTTCGTCCATTCCTGTGTGTTATCAACAAAATTGAGTTTGCTGTCCGTGACCAGCCATACCACTTTTTTGTCCGGAATAACTTCAATCAATTTTTGCTTTGACATATGGACGTCGCCAAAACGAACTGTGAATTCATCATCCAATTTTTGCGAGTTGCCATCCAAAATTTCTGTCCACCATCCGCGAACATTATTGATGACATTGAATGCCTCTTTCGGAGTTAGGTCTACTAAAAGTGTAGTGGTAAAATCTGTATTATTCATATTGCTTTTTTAAGGATGTTAAAATCTTGTCACGATTACTTCTGGTCTGCCAGTAATTTCTCTTCGTTTTTAGTTTGCGGTTTGTCTTTGCCGTTCGGTTGCCCTTTACCTGTACTGATCAGGCTGCCCAGGCTATTTTGTATATAACTGGTCCATGCGTCCCTGCAGATTTCGAAGCATTCATATTCGGGAACTAAACCATAGTGAGTGAAGCAGATTTGCGTTTTGTTATCTTTTTCAGATATCTCAAAACTGATTTTTGTGCCGATCCATTCACTTTTGTCCTGCGTGAATTTAAAATAGTTTTCCATAACAAGCCATACCACTTTTTTGTCAGGAATAACTTCTATCAATTTCATTTTGCAGGAATGTATGTCTTCGAAATGATATTTAAACTCATCATTGAGTTTGTTGGTACCGCCTTCAATTTCTTCCGACCACCATCCGCGAACATTATTGATAGCATTAAATGCTTCTTTCGGTGTTTGGTTTACCAGTAAGGTGGTAGTAAAATCTGATGTTGTCATTTTCTTTATTTTTAGTTAACCAATTTGTTATTTAGTAATGTTTCTAACTTTTTCAGTTTGGATGTCCAGAACTCGTCGAAGTAGGATATCCAGCCTTGCAGTTCTTCAAAACCATCCTTTTTAAGCGTACAATAGCGTTCCCGTCCAATATCCCGGATAGAAATAAACCCAGCGGTGTACAATATTTTGACATGCTTTGAAACGGCGGGGCGGCTCATATCGAAATTATCTGCCAGGCTGCTGATGGTCATGCTATCTGCGGAAAGCAGCATCAGCATCTTCCGCCTGCTGGGGTCGCCGATTACCTGGAATGCGTCAAGCGTTGGTATTGCCATGTTGTGCAGCATTTAAATGATTGGCCATCTTTTGTATATTTTTAACCCAGCCATCTGCCAAACCGTTGTAAAAGCTTAGGTTTTCCTTTTTCGCGAAACCGCTATGCTCTAAAAAAAGCTCCGTGCCTTTATCTGTTGGCTGTAATTTCCATACAACTACAGAATCGAGCGTGATCTTGCCACCACCAGGGCCGCTTTTCCACGAATAAGAAAGCTTTTTAAAGGGAACAACCTCTAATACTTTGCAATAGACGATCCCGTCGAAATCGAGGCTTGGAATAGGGTTTGTACGAAATTGAAAGTCGAACCCTGTGATGGGCTGAAAATCATTTTTCATGAGCCATAGCTGCATCAGTTCAGGTTTCGTTAGGTAATCCCAAACCGCTTCAGGTGGATGAGGGAAGAAAAATTGGTGTTTAATAACTTTTGCCATAATAAGTAACTTTTAAGTTACGCAAACTTATGAGTAACTTCTGAGTTACGCAAATATTTTTCAAAAAAAAAATTATTGTTGCCGGTTCACTACTATATTAGCTCGTTGTAATTATCTGAGCTATCACAAACCAAATGATCTATTATACGCAACTTATTTTTATAAAGCCGGGATGCGGGCAGGAATTCCATGCTTTCGAGGAAAAAGTATTACCCCTGTTAAAGGGACATAACGGCACCCTTGTTTATCGCATACGGCCCGGTAAAAGTGCTTTTGTTGAAAGCAGTCGAGAATTGCCCTACGAGATCCATTTAGTAACCTTTGGCAGCAAAGCCGATTTTGAAGGGTATAAAAACGATCCGAAGCGCCTGGACTTCATCGAAATGAAAAACAATTCGGTAGAAAAGATAATTTTAATTGAAGGCGTCGAATTGTGATGATGCGGGTTATGTTTTAGACTCCCCTCCTTTATTCGTTTTGTTCCCGCCAACCCGAGACCCGGCATATGCTATCCGCATAAACTTTCGTACCTCATCGTTTATATCTTCCTTGTTCAACATCCTGAAATGATGATATATGGTATGTCTGCCGGACACCTCCTGTATGCGCTGAAAGCAAAGATTGTCATCATACCGCTGTTTAAAAGGAAACACCACATGAATAAAATTTTTGCCTGCCTGAGTAATATAAGCTACCGGCTTGTGCGCATTGGCAATACTGATCATCGTTTTGTGCGGATGAATACTAACAAGGCCGATCTTTTGTAATTCAGCTATAAAATGATCAAACAGTATCAAAGCGTGTGCGGACCTGATGATAGAAAATGCCGGTAAGTGCCTAGGATCCTCCACGTTATATTTATGAAGTATCGAAGCTAAATATAATCACTCAAAAAATCTTTTTTCGATTGTCATTTATTCTTCTCCTCCGATAACTCAAAGAAACATTTATTTGGAACTAGTTGAAACCGTTGCTATTCTGCCCTGTTACTCAGGAGTAACTGTATCAAATTTGATCGATATGAAAACTTTAAAAAAAATTGCAACACTCTTGTTGCCTGTTATTCTTTTCGCATCATGCAGTACTCCAACGCTGATAACAAGCTCATGGAGAAAGAGTAACGCCACCGCTAACGATTATCACAAAATTTTTATCGCCTCTATCACCAAAGACATCGCGGCCAAGCAAGCCGTTGAAAATGGTTTGCAGCAGCAACTGGAGCAAAAAGGGTTTACGGTCGTGAAAAGCATAGATGTTTTCCCGCCAGATTTCAGCACACAAACAGGGCAAAAAAAAGAACTCGTGCTCGGCAAGATACAACAAATGAATGCCGACGGGATATTGACCGTAGCGTTGCTACGTAAGGAGACCGAAACGCATTATGTGCCAACCGGCGGCGGTTACTGGAACCCGGGTTTGAGATATGGGTATTACAATAGCTTTTGGAATTACTACAATAATTGGTATCCCTCTATTTATGCACCCGGATATTATGACCAGGATAAGGTTTATTACCTGGAAACCAACTTGTACAACGCCAGAACGGAGCAGTTAATATGGGCCGCCCAATCCAAAACCTATAACCCAACAAACATTGACAGCTTTCTTAAGGGCTACGTAAGTGCAATTTATAAGCAGATGGTTAAGGATGGCGTGTTAAGTGCAACGGCGGGTCGGTAACACAGCAGTACGCGCTGGATGAACCCTTGTTTAACCTATAAACCCTCTTTCTAATGAAATCTTTTGAACTACCGGTAGGCCAAAGCCAGCGATGGCTAAAATTTGAACCACAGAAAAAAGCGAATACCTTTAAAATATACGCTGTGGATAAGGCAAAAGACTGGCTTGATTATGAACAATCCCGGTCGGTGGATTTACCTGATGACGGGTCGCTGGGCATTATCACCGTGCACAACGCAAATCAGTTTGAATTTGACGGCGCAGGCGCCTTAACCGGCCAGGATCTGCAGGCTATAGCGGCACAAATTGTAAATCATCCGCAATTTAAAGCCTACTAAACCACGCGGTTAATGGAAGGTTTATTCGTTCAAAAACGCTTCAACCAGTGCCGCGGTTATAGCAGGCAGCTTGCCGCCTTCTTTCTCCGAACCAGCCTCGCCGATGATTGAGCCATGTGTGCCGGGCAGTATCGCCAGCCGCGACTCCGGTATCAGGCGTGTGATCTCTATCATATGCGCGGGCGTAACTACGTCATGGTCGGCTGCCATTATCAGGGCAGGCGCTTTTATCGAACGCAGATCATCATCGGGCCAGTCTTTAAAAGTTGCCATTCGTTCTACATCTTTATCAAACATCCCCTGCAAGCGGCTCTTATCGGGCGTCACTTTTAAAAAGGCTGCTTGCAGCGGCGCCGGCATACTATCCAGGGTGGCGCCTGCGAACCCCTCGAAAAAGCCGGGAATAAATCCGTCCCTTTTATAAGCCCCCGAAATAACAACTATTTTGTTAACGATGCCCGGATGCCGTATAGCAATTTGCATAGCAGTGCTGCCGCCGTTGCTGAAACCTAAAAAATTCGCCTTATCAATTTTGAGATAATGAAGCAGCCCTGCCACGTCATCTGCGTCATGCGCAAACGACTCGGGCGCGTCCCTGTCGCTTGTGCGGCCATGTGCCTGCAGCTCAACGGCTAACAGTTTGCCACAACCTGAAAGCAATGGTATCAGTGTACTGAAAGACGTTTCAATAGTTGAACCGCCGCCATGTATCAGCACCAGCGGTATATTACCATCGCCATATATTTCATAGTACATATTCAGCCCGTTTACGGGTGCATAGCCGGATGTTTTTAGTTTTTCCATTTTTGATGGTTAGGATTTTATCACTGCCAATATAAGAAGTCGGTGCAAATATCGTTAGGAACATACGCTACTACTTTTCATAACCTAAATAGAGTCAATGAACATTTTGATGAGCTTCCGCAAAAAAAAGATTAAGTATTTAATATTTTCGATCTTCTTTTTGAACGGTCTTTTTTATAAATGCTTAGCGCAAAGTGTTGATAAGAGCGATTTGATTGCAAGGGCCGACTCTTTCTATTTTAGCAAAGATTATAAAAATGCTTCTTTTCTGTACAATTTAGCTTTTGACGTTAAAAATGGCAAAGGAGGTTTATCGTATGGTAACGTTTATCATTTTTACAATGCTGCATCAGCGAATGCACATATTAAACATCTGTCAAACACCTTTTTATATCTTAATAGAATTGTAATCAAAGATAATTTAACTGATTACAACGCTTTGTCAATCGACTCTAATTTTAGTAAAGTTCATAAAGACAAGCGCTGGCAACCGTTATTGGTTTCAATTATTGACAATAAAAATGAAGTAAGAAATAATTACGGGAAGGCGGTAGCATGGGAGTTGAATAATATTCGCTTAGAAAATATTCGTCGACAAAACAGAATAGATAGCCTGATCGTCGTTTTTGGAGCCAACTCGCAGGTAATTCGCGAAGAAAGAATTTTAGCAAAAAAACCGGACTCTCTGAATCTTTTGCGACTGAAATCCATAATTAATACCTATGGATGGCCAGGCGCGGATATAATCGCTATTGAAGCAAATAAACAAATGTTTAATATGATTTTAAACTCTGATTTTAAAACGGAAAAACAATTCGTCGCCGTACTTTGGCAGGCATTTATAAAAGGAAACGCGGCTCCGGCTGACTACGCGGCTCTTGCTGATAAAGTCGCATTAATTGAATCAAAAAGCCAGATTTACGGGAGCATTGTCAAAAGAAACGGAACATCGTGGTATGTCCCCCCGATAATAGATGAACATAATGTAAATACCCGTCGCGCAAAAATAGGATTGACGCCGCTTGAAGATTACTTGAAACAGTACGGTGTAACATATAGCGTCCCCGATTAACTACTAGTCTGCCAAATTGATTTCCTGCAGCTTTTACTACTCAAAACGCTTCATTCAAATTCAGGAAGAACCCTTTGTTGCCAAACTTACCATAGGCATAATCAAGCGCCAGGTTGGTGCGTGTAGTTTTGTTGAACAGCACGCGCAGGCCTGCGCCCCCACCCGGCTGAAACACCTGGAATAATTTGGTGCCGTGCTCATCATTGGCAGATTGCATGCTCACAAAGGCTACACCACTGATAAATTTATTTGCCAATATTGGGAACCGAAACTCGGCTTCGGTATCGTTAAATTGCGTGCCTTTAAAATATTGCGAGGTGTACCCTCTCCCACTTCTGAACGACCCGTCCCTGGCGGTGCCAGGCAGTTCGAGGTAGGGAATGGTGCCACTTACAAGGTACGACCCCCAGTTCCAGAATGCCAGTACCGCTTCGGGGTTGATGTCTGATAAGCTGAAATACTTCCTAAAATCGGTTGTAAATTGTACTGAATTTTTTGTGCTGCCAATCCATGTTTGGTTGGCCCGGATGCCTGCATCAAAATAGATTCCTGTATACGCGCGGTTCGGATTATCGCGCGAGGTGTACTGCACATTAAACAAAAGTCCGTTAGCCTGGTAATGATCTTCCGGAAATCCATGCTTGATGTTATAGACGCTGATGGGCGTCGCATTATCAACCGTGTCAGTTTGCTGAATCCTGCGCCTGATCTCAAACGACGCCCCGGCCCCGATGAAAAGATTTTTCGCTACCTCTTTATAAACTTTTTCCCTGAAATTAAAATATAACGAATGGACAGAGTAAACTTTATGTGTAGGATCCGCCAGCACTTTGTCGGCATCGGTTCCGCCTGTTATGGGCTGGCTTATGCCAAGCCCGTAGTCGGGCGTAACGGTCTTTGATACAACGATATTGCCCTGCAAATTCCATTTATTGCCGGGGGTGAATATATTATGGTTAACGTAAAAATAAATAATGCCCTTGGTGGTGATAGAAGCCGACGTAGCGCCAACCGAAAGCAACGTGTTGGGATCGTCCCCTAACCTTCTCCCTGCTACCGCCTTAATCCCAAGCTGTTCGCCGATAGTAGGATTTGCGGCAATGTTAGGCACAATGGTAATGCCCGAGCTTTTATGCGGTGCGCCAGGCATTTTTTTTGAATGGAAAATATCGCGTATCAAATCACCAAAGTCGAGTTGGTTGTTGAGATCATTCGCAGCTTTTTGAACTTTTGCCTTCAATGAATCAACCGGACCCTGTACCTGCCCGTAAGCAAACCCTTGCAGACATAATAACATTAGTAACAGCTTGAATACATGAAATTTTTTACGGCTGTGGGTATACTTCACTATGATGTCTGGGCTTTAGGGGTGCTTACTGTTAAATAATTTAAAGTAAGCAATGGCTTTTATTGATCCAAATGGCGAAGTTAAATCATCGGGCTTCTAATTACATACATCCAAATGTCACAAATCTGTGAAGATTGAGTGAATATTGGCCGGATTGTTAAAAACGCTGCCAGGCAACAATCACAGCTACCAAGAAAATAATTACCAGCGCCGGTAATATCTTATAATCCTTTTTACTGAAGTGAACCACAAATGCACCCACCATTACTATAGCAAACCCTGCCGCGGCCAACGGGGTTAACACCGGGTAAATGCTAAGCAGCCATGGAAGAATAACACCAAAAACACCCAATACCTCCATTATACCAATAAACCTGTACGGCGCTGCAGACTCGTCTGCAGTGATCGCTTTTTTTTCAACTAAGCCGGCTTTAGATATAAACGTTTTTATAACTCCCGGAACGATAAAAACCGCTGCTAACAAGCCTTGCAGCACCCATAAAAAAGTGTTCATAAATGTAATTATTTAAAGTATTTTTCAAAATTAACCCGATTAGCTATACTTTTGTCATCAGTTACATAAAGTATACCGGTATAAAAACGTATAGCAATGATCGAATACTCAACTCAATCCTGTTCACAGAGCCGCCGCGCGGTTCAGGACACTTTAGAAATAATTCATGGAAAATGGAAACTGCCTATACTGGCTACGCTTTATACCAAGTCATTTAGGTTTAAAGAGCTGTCGAGAGAGATTGGTATCACGCCTCGTATGCTTTCCCGCGAACTGCAGGATCTTGAGCTAAACCAACTAATAAGCCGTACGGTACTCCAAACAAGGCCTGTAAGTGTTGAGTATGCCGTAACCGAATACGGATTAACATTTGTAGAAGTGCTGGAAGCGATGAAGAACTGGGGTGTTAAACACAGGCGGAAAATCATATTTGCAGATGATCCGGCGGCTCAGGTAGTCACATAGCCGATGATTCTGTCCGGCTATATTATTTCTCCCGTTTGAACGCTGAAAGAAAAAGCGCCGGTTTACCCATGGTTTCAAATGCATCCGGGTAACCATTGCCTATTAAGTTGTAACAAATAGTCAACCCATCATTTTCATATTTATAAATGGCGGTAAAATGTTTCCCTTTATTTACCCCTTCCCTGCCGTAAATATCCATTTTACCATCGTCGTATTTTACGATCCCTTTGTCTACGCTTTCGGCGATAACGGTATAGGTGCTGTCGTTAATGATAAGTTTCTCCCTTTCAAAAATCTTTTTTGGAAATGATTTCCCGCCCATTTCCTGCTGATATGGAACCCAGGTGCCGTTTAATTTTCCGGTTTGGGTTGCCCCCTTTTTAATATCGGCGCTGCTAAGTCCAAGACTCAGCAGACAAATGAACACTGTAAACCGCATATCTTTTATTTTAAATAATATGATCTAAGTTGAAAAACCATAAAGTACATCAAACTAGCCTGATGTGCATTCATTCAATTAAAATTAACAAATTATTTTCGAATATTCAAAATATCATCCCGCTTGGCGCAATGTATCCCCCGCCTGTGGCTGGAAAAACATTATTCAAAGAACATCGTTCACCTTATCAAATAGTGTAATCAATATCGTAATTTTATCCGCACATGCATAAGCCAAGCTATTATGTAGTAAACCTCCTTACACTTTACCGGCTGATAGCGGTTCCGGTATTGCTTATTTTGATTTTCAACCACCGGCTCGACCTGTTTAAATGGCTGCTTGTTATTAGCTTTTTGACCGACGCGGTCGACGGGTACCTGGCCCGGAAATTTAACGCCATCAGCAAGCTTGGCGCCACGCTTGATTCTGTTGCCGACGATCTTACTATCGGTGTCGCCATTGTTGGCGTTATCATTTCAAACCCTGCCTTTATCAAACAGGAGCTGGTCTTGATCGTGATCATGTCAGTAATGTATGTCGCCGAAATCGTGCTTTCGCTGATGCGATACGGCAAAATAAGCGGCTTTCATATCTATACGGCCAAAATGGCCGCGGTGCTGCAGGGCGCATTTATACTGCTGTTCTTCTTTCTACCTCAGCCTGTTTATATACTGTTTTATTTCACGGCAGCATTAACAATAATCGACCTGATAGAAGAAATAACGCTTGTCTTCCTGTTGCCCAAATGGCGGGCAAACGTTAAAGGTGTATACTGGGTGTTAAAAAGCCGGCGCCCAAAATAACGCAGCTTTATATCGCCGCCCGCCGAACAATGAAGGCATTTTTACGTAGTACAGGGTATGCGGTCCAATTGCCTGTTTTATAGCCTGGTTATCATCATCCTCTCCTGTAAAGGGCGGGGGAGCAATTCAAATTCAACAACTTCTCCGGCAACGCCGGTTAATACCGAGTTGATAACCGACATTAACACCGGCAAAATAACCCCGTCAGAATTGCTTGCTTTCGCCTGTTCGCTTGAAGGCATCCCCTATAAATATGGCTCAATCGATCGAAAACGGGGTTTCGATTGCTCCGGCTTTATTACCTATGTATTTAATCATTTCGGGATACTCGTTCCGAGGATGTCGGTTGATTTTACGAATGTTCACCACCCCGTCGACGTTAAAGACGCCCGCCCTGGTGATTTGATACTGTTCACCGGCACCGACAGCACCATTCGGGTGGTAGGCCACATGGGCATCGTTGTCGCCAACTCCGGAAAGGCATTGGTATTCCTGCATTCCACCTCCGGCAAAGCCTATGGTGTCACCGAAACGCCTTTAAACACTTACTATCGCGGAAGGTATATGAAAACGATAAGGATTTTTCCGGAGAATGATAGATAACGCGCTAATGCTTTTCAATTGCCCCGTACAATTGCATTAATTTATTAGCTTTGAAAAACCTAAATTAAAAACCGTTAGTGAGAAAATTTACCCCGGGCATTTATTGGTGCGCCGCATTAGTAGTATTAGCCGCTTGCCGAAAACCATATTTGATCCCTGCTATCACTGCCCCTGCAAGCTACCTGGTGGTTGAGGGTATCATTAATAGCGGTTCAGATTCAACCATCATTAAATTGAGCAAAACAGTTAATATATCGAACAAGACTACTGTTAACCCGGTGCTCAACGCTTTGCTTACGGTTGAAAGTAACAAGGGCGGTAACTACCCTTTAGCTGCCATAGGCCAGGGAAAATATGGATCACCCGGCTTAAATCTCGACAATACCTTAAAGTATCGTTTAAGAATAAAAACAGCTGATAATAGAGAATACCTGTCTGATTTTGTTCCAGTATTAAACTCGCCTGCTGTTGATACCGTCAGTTATGGCATCCGGAGCAACGGCATTCAAATATTCACCGGCACACACGATCCGCAAAACAGCACGCATTATTACCGCTGGGAATACCAGGAAACATGGGTAATTCATTCACATTACTATTCGTTTTATCAATCAAATGGCGACACGGTTACCGAACGAGACCTTGTTAACAATCAGGTTTATCAGTGCTGGCAAAGCGACACTTCAAACGTCATCGTTTTAGCCTCGTCGGCTAATTTAACAAAGGACGTGATCAGCAATTTGCCCGTGACCTTTGTTGAATCAACATCACCAAAATTAGATGGCAGCCAAAGCATAATTGTAAACCAGTATGCGCCCTCAACTAGTGCATACAGCATATTAGTGAAGCAGTATGCCTTAACCAGTGATGCTTATAATTTTTATGTGAACCTGAAAAAAAACACTGAGCAACTGGGTAGCATATTTGATGCTCAGCCATCACAAAATACAGGGAATATTCATTCGGTTACCAGCCCGTCTGAACCGGTTATCGGGTATATAAGCGCCGGCACTACCACAAGTAAAAGAATATTTATTACCAACCAGCAAATACCAGCCGCCTGGCTGCCAAACTTCGTATATAGCGATTGCAAGCTCGATTCCGTGTATTTGTATACTGTGCCGCGCGGAAGCGCTGTCGCGGTAAACGAAGAGGACGAATATTTCAACTATAATAAAAAGGGGAAATATTACGCGCAGCAAATTCCCATTGCTGTGCTTTTTAATCCGCTTAATGGGAAAGTAATTGGCCACACGGGCTCGTCGCGCGAATGCGTGGATTGCACGCTGAGGGGCACAAATAAGCGGCCTGTTTTTTGGAAATAACAGGCTGCGGCTAATACAAAACATTTTAAATTTGTGAGAAACGACACTGTTCCATGCAAAAGACCGAATGGTTCAATAGAAAATTTCCGCTAATTGAGGATAACGGCACCCTGCCTGCAATTATCGAGCGGTTAAGCGGCACGCCTGCCCGGGTTGAAGAAATAGCCGCCAGGCTGAACGATGCCGTTTTAACGGTAAAGCCAAATAACAAATGGTCGGTAAAGGAAGAAATAGGGCATTTATCAGATATGGAGCCGCTATGGCTGGCCAGGTTCGATGACCTGGCAATGGCCTGCCCGAATTAACAGTTGCCGATCTCACCAACCAACGCACACATACTGCCAACCACAACGCAACGGAAACACAAAAGCTGCTGCACCAGTTCAGGGAGCAAAGAGAGCTGTTTGTAAACCGCCTGCGCCATCTTACAGACGAGCAACTACTAAACTCGTCGCTGCATCCGCGCCTGAAAACGCCTATGCGCGTTGTCGACCTGGCGTACTTCGTTGCCGAGCATGATGATCATCACCTGGCGAGTATTCGTGAGATAACGTTACCCGGCTTTTAACATCACATAAAAATAAACTTCGCGGCGAGTATAAAACCCCAGCCGTTTATACACTTCTATGGCGCGCTCGTTATCATGCCGGACATGTAAAAAAGGAGTTTCTGACGCTTTTTTAACGCGATTGATATGATGAACCAATAATTGCCGCGCATAACCCTTTCCAACGTAATCCGGATGTGTACACACAGCACTTACCTCGGCATATGCAAAGGCATGCATGCGCTGCCCGGCCATAGCCGCCAGCTTGCCGTTCTCGAAAATACCCATATAATGCCCGAACCGGATGGTCTCGGCAGCGAACGGCCCGGGGTTGGTTAATTTGGCCAGGGCAACCATCTCGGGCGCATATTCGTGCGTTAATGGAACCAGTTCGGCCGACACGTTATCCTGCTCTTTAAAAACATCACAAACCATCTGTAATCCTTTTATAACCTGCAATACTTTCCATTGCGGAGAAACTTCTGTTTCGTCGGGTGTTAAAAGTAATACCGGTCCGTTATGCGGAAGCTGTTCATAGAGCAACTGAAAATTTTCGCCGGTATTTTCTTCAAATCCCGCGAAGGGCGAAACTTCCTTATCAAAATATCTCACCGGGCCGTTTCCAAAAGCAAGATCCTTATTACCCGAAATTAAAGCGTTCCAGGCGGGATTGTCCAATACATGTTTCATCACGGCAAACGTATAAAAAAGCTTTGTATTTAGACTTAGAAGGCACGATTATCATTTCCAGCGCTGCGCGGATTTCAGTCTTTTTAAAAAAAAAATATTTCATTCAATTTGATCATTTAAAAACCAATCGTAAACCGGTGGGTTATTAATCAAAGACTGAAAGGAACATCCATCATGAATGACGAAATAAATAACCAAATACCGCCCGCCGGAAAATTGGAAAATCCAACTACAAAATATCCCAAGCCGCCATTCAAATCACAGTCCCAGCCATGGCCGGGATTGGCGGGTAAAATGGACCCGCGTCCTGACCACGGCGAACAAAGCTATAAGGGTTCAGGCCGTTTAACGGGCCGCAAAGCATTGATAACCGGCGGAGATTCGGGCATGGGGCGCGCAGCAGCTATTGCCTATGCGCGCGAAGGAGCCGATGTAGCCATAAACTATTTCCCCACTGAAGAACCAGATGCGCGGGAGGTAATTGAGCTTATCAAAGCCGAAGGGCGCAGAGCAATAGCTATTCCCGGAGATTTGCGCGACGAAGCATTTTGTCGGCACCTCGTTGATGAAGCAGCGCAGCGCTTGGGCGGCCTCGATATTGTAGTGAATAACGCCGGCAGGCAGCAGGCTTATCAGTCAATCCTGGATATACCAAATGAGGAGTTCGACTGGACGATGAAGGCCAACATTTACGCGCCATTCTGGATCATCAAAGCCGCTCTCCCCCACTTACAGCCGGGATCGTCAATCATCGGTACTACATCCGAGCAGGCTTATGACCCCTCACCCGACCTGTATGACTATGCGCAAACCAAAGCAGCCACCATGAACTATGTTAAGTCGCTCGCCAAACAACTCGGGCCAAAAGGCATCCGTGTGAATGGCGTAGCGCCCGGGCCTATCTGGACGCCTTTACAGGTTAGCGGTGGCGCAACCCAGGAGAAGCTGGTAAAATTCGGCGGACAAACGCCATTTGGCAGGCCGGGCCAGCCTGCAGAACTAGCCTCCATTTATGTACAGCTCGCGGCTAACGATGCCAGCTTTGCCAACGGACAGATTTACGGCGCAGCCGGAGGTACAGGGCAACCATAAAATTTAACTACAAAAACAGACTAATGAGGAGCCGGAAGGAACAATATGTGCCTTTCCGGCTCTTGCTATATCAGCGACAATTTCTTGCAGCCGGTTCGATTCTCCAAAGCATCCCATATTTTAATATATTTAATTAATTATTAAACAATTTAACTTTAAATTAGTTAAATAGATATAACCAATCTACTAATATGAAAAATATATCAAAATGGCTTACTGTAGCCTTGTTGGGTATCAGCACGACGCTTGCCACAGCCCAGACTGCAACAACCAGAAAATCAAAAGCGAGTGTACAAACTTCAACATCAGTTCATGTTAAAACAGATGGCACACCCGATAGGCGCTATAACGATAATGCAAAGGTGACCATGCAAGCGTCCCATGTAAGAAACAACGGCTCCCCGGACAAACGTTATAAAGAAAACCGGACAACTGAAGCAAGCAGAACTGTTCAAAGCACTCATACCAAAGCTGATGGTACGCCAGACAGGCGGTACAGCGAAAATCAAACTGCAACCACACGCGACAACGCACCATCGCGGATGAGCACCGCTGAACATCGTACAGCTTCAAACGTAAGTACTTCTACATCGATACACGTTAAAAAAGATGGGACACCGGATATGCGCTACAAAGAAAACAGGAGAAACCATTTAAACAAAGATGGTTCTGTTGACAGGCGCTATAAGCAACGGTAATAGGTTTTAATACAAGTGAATGTAATATAACGGAAACGCCGGGTAAGTTGTCCGGCGTCTTTTTTGTCCCTTAACTGTCTTCACTAGTCTGATATTCAACTACATCCTTCTCCTCCATGCGGCATAAAACGAAATATCTTAAACTTAAACGGCTTTGGTTTGTTATTTAAGCTAATGGTGATCATAAAATGAATTATGATCACCTGATAACAAATAAAGTCATGAAAATTAAATTTCTGTTACCGTTAATAGTGTTAGCCGCAGCAGTAACCCAGGGTTGCGTCAGCAATAAAAAATATGCTGAGCTGCAATCCCGTTACGACAGGTCGATCGACACCAACCGCAACCTTAAACAAAGCTGGCAGGTTACCCAGCAAGAACTGTCCGGGTCGCGTGCGCAGGCACAAAGCCTGCAGGATCAAATAGCCCAGGCAAAATCAAACGCGGCCGCCTTGCAGGATGCGCTGAATAAATGTTTATCAGGCAGCAACCAGGGGAATGTAAATATTGCAAAACTGGCCGACCAGATAAATGCCTCGGATAAATACATTCAGCACCTTGTTAACCTTAAAAACAAGAGCGATTCGCTTAACCAGATATTGACCACTAATCTGACACGCTCATTGAGCGCCGACGAAATGAGGGATGTGGATGTGAAAGTGTTAAAGGGGGTTGTTTTTATTTCTTTATCGGATAACATGCTTTACAAATCGGGCAGTTACCAAATTTCGGACAGAGCCGGGAAAACGTTAGCCAAAATAGCTAAGATCATTAATGACTACCCCGATTACGATGTGTTGATTGAAGGCAATACCGACAACGTGCCTATTGCGCAGGTAAATATCCGTAACAACTGGGACCTGAGCGCGCTTAGGGCATCCTCGGTAGTGCAGGCCCTGCAAAACAGTTATAACGTGGATCCGAAACGTTTAACAGCCGGCGGACGTGGTGAATATAATCCCGTTGCCGACAACGGCACCCCAGCGGGTAAATCAAAAAACAGGCGCACCCAAATCATCATCGCGCCAAAACTCGACCAATTTATGTCGCTGATCGGGAAACCGGAACCGGCACATTAATTAAATTAAACTAATATTTCAAGCCCCGGTAAAACGGGGCTTTTTTTTGCCGTACCTATATCAAAAAGTAAAATATTATATATTTAACTTTTTGATATATCCATGGATTATCCGATTACCTCCAAATTCACAAATTCATTTCGGTTCAAGGCCCTTGTAATTACGCTGTTAGCCATTTTGGTGAACACAATTGCTATTGCAAACTGCATAGCAAGTTTCAGCACTGATTACCAGGGTCAATCAATTATCTTCGTTATAATTTCAGTTATTTTAATGGGCGTTTACTTATACTTCGCTGTACAGTTGTTACGAAAAATCACAGCCACCTATGACGGGATTGTTATTGATTACATATTAACAGGGCGACAAGTAATAATCCATTATGCCGACATTGTGCATGTAAGCAGTTATCGCAGAAACATCAATCGTGGTAATATACGTGCGCCGCGAAGCTATCTTTGGTTGGAGATTGAACTTACCACCGGTAAATATATCTCATTCAACGAATATGAGTACAGTAATTACGACGAACTCAAAGAAGCAATCCGGGAATATCGTTTCAAACTCAGGTAATTAGCCCGCGAAAAACCCAATTTCCTATTGTAACATCCTTCGCATTCATGTCGTCCAATCCAGTAATAACAATTTAACTGGCCTACCCGTCTCTTTTGACAAAATATTATGCCTGATAATCAATTAGTTACCAATATATTGTATTTTTATAGAACTATGTATTGCATAATACTATATGAAACATATATCTTTGATAAAAGGAATGACAAGAAACTGTCTCCTACAAATAAATTCAGGCTTACACTAAAACGATCCTAACATGAAAACAAGCTTTTACTTAACCGCCTTCTGCCTCGTATCTTTAAGTATTTTTCTGCTTTATACAAAAATGGGAAACAACACGGGCAACATCGCTATTGCGGTAAACGATGCTGAAGATACCTACAGGTTTACCGCCTCGTTTGACCCGAATGCCACACCGAGAGTTTTGAATTATATCAATAAAAATGTTGAGCCAACAAACTTTGAGATAACGACCCAGCGGATAGATATAACCACCCGGTTAAATGATAATACCGAATTCTACATAAAAGAATCCCCCGGCGAATTAAAGGTAGTGCTCGACAAAAGAAGAAACCCGCATGCCTCCTATTTACGCATAAAACGGATGTGTGAGGGGATAAAAAATCTGTTAGCAGGCAAATCTTAAAATCTTAATTAATATAAAACCTCAACTAATTTAAAATGAAAACAATAACACTTATTTTCTCCCTCCTGGTAGCTGGATGCACCATGAGTTTCGCCCAATGCGAAAAAAACCTTGTACTCACCTCGTCCAAAACCGAGCATATGAATGCCGATGGCGTTGTTCAGCGTACTGATGATGAAACAGCGAAGATCGAACTAAGCAAAACAGCCATAAACGTATCGGTAAATGATGAACACAAAATAACTGGTACCATCAAATCTCAAACCTGCGATTGGAAGGTTCCCTTTAAAGACGGAAAAACCGTTATAAAAGCATCCGTAAGTAACGACCAGGGCGAAGAAAAGAACGTAACCATTACCATCGAAGGCAAAGAAGGTAAAGTTACCCTCTTGTTTGAAATGGACGGCATGCCCGACGACCGCATAAGGGTTGGCATTGATAAATTCGCCGAAAAGAGCTAAGTTAATTTAGCCGTACAAAGCGCTGAGCTTTGTACGGCTTTACTTTTATTGGTTGGTGTAACTGCACTGAAACTTCCCTTCGGTAACCACGCCGGTAGCACCTGCCTGGTTATCACCTGAAAATTGGAATGTACCGGCTACAGTATTACTGGTAAATGAGGTTATCGTAACAGTCCCTGTCGCTCCCATATAGCTATCCTGTAAGCTTGCGCTGGCAGAAAAAGTCGCGCTTGCAGCCCCGGTCGCAATATCGAACGTACCCACCTTTACGCCACCTGTTACTATCAAATAAATATTCGATGAACTATTGCCCCGGCCAACAATTTGAATTACATCGTTACTTTTACTGTAAGATGCTGTCATAGCGGTAAAAGCAAAAGGTGTGCCGTTGAACTTTAACGATGCGCTTGCGGATGTTTTTGCAGCGACGGTACTTTTTTTACAGGAATTAAAGGTCAATGTGCACAGCGCGGCCATTGAAAATAGCAATACTAATTTTTTCATGTTTTAAGATTTAAGTGATCCAAATATAATTGAAAATTTAAATATTACAAATTAGTTAATTAATATTTACCCCATGAGCAAGTGTTAATTATCCAGATAAACAGGGAAACAGCAATAAAATAGACAGGGACAATAGCCCGTATTAGGGAATACGGCTACCTGGGGTTATTTGTGCAACACGATGTGCCCGCCTGAGCAGGCGGGCATTTTACTGAGCCGTAACTGCAAAAAACGCAGCAATCGCCGGCTTGTGGCTTAAGAATGGTTTTACAGCTCTCACATTCATAAAAAAATAAGCACGAATCTTCGGGCATTGTTTCCGCTTTTGCAAAATCGCAAGCCGGGCAGGTAATTATTGAATTGAGAATTATGGAACTTATCATTTGTTAACTTTAATGCAATATCTTAAACACCAGTTCCTTCATTAGCCCGCCGTGGTCGGTTGTGGAATCTACGCCTTTACTTTTTACATCATATTCGCGCAGGTAGCTGATGATCTGCATAGTTTTGCCATAATTATAGCTGCGCGCAGCCTGCTCGTAATCCTTTACAAAATAAGGATTCACGCCCAATTGCCGGGCAAGGTTTTGCTGCGACTTGTCCTGTACGTAATGATAGGTAAGCACTTTGCTGAAGAAAGTATTCAGGTTGCCCAATACCAATACGATCGGGTTGGCCTTGGGGTTCGCCTCAAAATAATTTATGATCTGGTTGGCTTTAAATGCATCCCTTTTCCCCAAAGCGGCCTGTAGCTCAAAAACATTATATTCTTTACTGATGCCAATATTGTCGTGAATATGCTTTAAGGTGATCTCCTGCCCTGCCGCTACGTTCAGCATCAGCTTTTCCAGTTCATTGGCAATTTTTGAAAGATCATTGCCGAGATATTCGGCCAGCATCAATGAAGCCTGCTGGTTTATTTTATATCCTTTCTCAGCTATAAAACTTTCAATCCACCCCGGCACCTTGCTATCATACAACGGCGCAGATTCAAATATAAGCCCGTTTTTTTCAATGGCTTTATACGTCTTTTTACGCTTATCAAACTTGCCATATTTATAGCAAAAAACGAGTATAGTACTGGCGAGCGGGTTCTCGAGATAGTTTAACAGCGGGTTAATGTTCTTTTTGTCGGTATCGTCACTCCCCCATTTCATATCCTGGGCCTCTTTTAGGATCACCACCTGGTAATCGGCCATCATAGGATAACGTTTGGCCGCACCAAGTACTGTCATAATATCGGTATCCTTACCGTAAAGCACAGTCTGGTTAAAACCCTTTTCAGCATCGGGTAAAAGCTGGTGTTCCACGTAATTGCCGATCAGGTCGATATAATAAGGCTCGTCGCCGTGCAGCAGGTATACAGGCTTATATTTTTTTTGCTGAAGGGTTTTTATAATTTCTGAAGCAGTCATCCGGGTGGTAAAATTACTGATTTATTTTTGCAGGTAAATCGTTATTTGATTTTGCCCGTTTTAATAAATATTCCTAATTTCGGAAACCAATATAAACAGTGCACGCCTCATGTAAACGCATGTCGGCCTGTAAAATAAACCATACATTAACCTAATTGAACATGACTAAAAATTCAATCCTGAAAGGCCTGTGCCTGAGTGCCAGCCTGTTACTTTTATTGGGATGCACAGCAACGTACGCCCAGGACATCAATAAAGATTCGGCAAATGGCTGGCGACAGCTGTTTAATGGCAAGGACCTTAGCGGTTGGAAACAGGTCGGACCCGGAAACAGGTATGTTGAAAATGGATTAACCGGCAGTCACGGCGGCATGGGCCTTTTATACTGGACCAAAGAAAAATTTAGCAATTGCACCATCCGCATTGTGTATAAAATGCAAAAGTTCAACAGCAACGCCGGTGTGTTTATCCGAATTCCCATTGAGCCGCGTGAACCATGGATGCCGGTGTTTTACGGTTATGAGGTACAGATCGACAATCACCCGGAAACGTCAAAAGAAGATGAATACCACGTAACCGGCACCTTATATTCGTTAACCAAACCGCTGGCAAAGCCAGGTAAGCCCGGCCCCGAATGGAACGTTATGGATATTACCCTCGACGGCCCGCGCACCATTGTTGTGGTGAATGGCCAAAAGGTAACCGATTACACCGAGGGGCAGCCTACCCCGGAGCGGAAATTTGATTTCGAGCCTTATCGCGGCCCAAGGCCAATTTCAGGCTATATAGGTTTACAAAATCACGGTGATGATGACGTGGTTTTCTTTAAAGAAGTTGCCGTTAAACCGCTTGCCAAAAAATAACCAGCCTTATGAAAAACAACGATAAAACAGCTAAGACAGCAATAAGCCGCAGCGATTTTATTAAAAAGACCGCTTTGGCTACAGCCGGATTTTATATTGTGCCCCGGTTTGTTTTGGGCGGCAAAGGCTTTACCGCGCCGAGCGATAAATTGTATATAGCCGCTGTAGGTACCGGGGGCGAAGCGGAAAATGATATCCATCACTTTGCCACTGCGCCTAAAAAGAATGCAGAAATCGCATTCCTTTGCGATGTGGATGAGCGGCCCGCTGCTGCGCGCCGCAAGGAGTTTCCGAAAGCGAAGTTTTATTATGACTGGCGCGAAATGTTCGAAAAGGAGCATAAAAATTTCGACGCAGTTACCGTAGCCATCCCCGACCACAATCATGCAGTGGTTGGCCACAGCGCCATGCAAATGCGAAAGCATTTATACCTGCAAAAACCGCTGACCCATGATATTTACGAAGCGCGGGTACTAACCGAAGCGGCAAAAAAATATAAAGTTGTTACCCAGATGGGCGACCAGGGCGCATCATGCGATGGCATGCGAACCATGCGCGAATGGTTCGAGGCAGGGCTCATCGGCGATATCGAAAAAGTATATTGCTGGACCGACCGGCCGGTTTGGCCGCAGGGCATATCGTGGCCAACCGCAAAACCACCGATCCCAAAAGAACTGAAATGGGATCTTTGGCTGGGAACCGCCCGGAAACTCGATTATATCGATAACCTGGTGCCCTTTAATTGGCGCGGCTGGTGGGAGTTTGGAACAGGCGCCTTGGGCGATATGGGCTGCCACATTATGGGGCCGCCGTTTAAATTGCTGGAGCTGGGTTATCCTACAGATGTGTCGGGCAGCGCAAGCACTGTTTATCAGGGCATTTTTAAAGAAGGCATCTTTCCCGAAAGCGGGCCGGTTTCCAGCTCGATCAAATTTAAATTCAAACAAAAAAACGGGAAGAACCTCGATTTGTACTGGATGGACGGCGGTATTACCCCTGAACGCCTTAACGAGCTCGACCCCGATGTAAATATGAACGAGGCGCTGGGTGATTTCCCGGGGGAAAACGATTTTGAGGGATGTACTCTTTTTATCGGCACCAAAGGAAAAGTCTCATGCGGCTGGGGCGGCAGTCATCCGCGACTGCTACCGCTTTCGCTGAACAAGGATGTGAATGTTCCGCAAAAATATCCGCGCGTTAACGGTGGCATGGATGGTCATTGGTGGCAGTGGGTCGACGCTTCTATAGCCGGGTACGGCAAAATGGAAGTCGATTCTCCGTTTGAAGGGTATGCCGGACCATTAACCGAAACGGTACTGCTGGGCAACCTGCTGCTGCGCAGCTTTGATATACAGGAAAAAATAAAGCGGAATGACCCTGTTTACGGCAACATGGAGGGGAATAAATTCAGCGGCCGGTATGTCGATCTCAAATGGGATGGCGCGAACATGCGGGTGACCAATTTCGAGCCTGCCAATCAATTCATCCGGCGAACATACCGTGAGGGCTGGGGCGATTTGAAGCTATAATCTTCGTTCGCGGAAAATTAAACAACAAAGCCGCTGATGAGTTTCTGCAAAAAACTTGTCGCGGCTTTGTCGTATTTATCCTTTTAATTGCTTAATTATTGAATATGTCGCCTAATTATCCAACCTTTACCGCCAGGATACGAATTAATAATAATGGATATAGATTTTAATAAATCCGATGGCCTTGTCCCGGTTGTCATACAGGACGAGCAAACATTAGAAGTACTGATGCTCGGTTATATGAACCAGGAAGCTTACGATAAAACGGTTACAGAAAACAACGTCACCTTTTTTTCACGTTCAAAAAACAGGCTCTGGACAAAAGGTGAAACAAGCGGCAATTACCTGCATGTAAGCACCATACATATCGACTGTGACAACGACACCCTGCTGATAAAAGTTAAAGCGGATGGCCCAACCTGCCATACAGGCGAGCGCAGCTGCTTTAAAACCGGTTATAATCAGAACTTTATATTACAGCTCGAGGAAATAATTGCATCTAGGTACGAGCATCCACAGGAAGGGTCGTATGTAAACAAGCTCAGAAATAAGGGCTTGAATAAAATAGCGCAAAAGGTTGGCGAAGAAGCCGTTGAAACCGTGATAGCCGCTTTAACCGAAACCGAAACCGATCTGATCAACGAATCCTCCGACCTGGTATTCCACCTGCTGGTATTGCTTCGCGAAAAAGGGTTAACCCTCGAAAGGATCGCGAGGAATTTAGAGGAAAGGCATAGATAGACCATAGTCGATAGTCCATGGACCATGGATTTAGCGATGGTTCTGTTCATTTGATAACTTATTCTTAACTAAAACACACTATGGTCCATGGTCCATGGACTATCGACTAAAAATGATCTCCGTAGAAAAAATAGCTGAATTGAACGGGCATGGCAACCCCATATTTACCGTGGAGCTTTCGCAAAAGCCGGGCATTATATTTACCGGCGGTAACGATAAAGGGCTGGTTGAGTGGAGTTTGAAGAATTACGCCTTCATAAAAGTGATGTTTCCGGTACCTGCGTCAATATATGCCATACATTGCCCGGTTGGTTATCCTTTGTTATTTGCCGGGTTACGGGACGGAACGATACAGGCTTTTGATTTTTTAAAACAGCAGCTACTGCCTTCATTTAAAAACCATCAGAAACCGGTTTTCGATATCAAATCTGTCAATCACAAAAAGGAACTATTGGTAGCATCCGAAGATGGCTCAGTTTCGATCGTGAGCCTCGAAACGCTGGAATTACTGCACAGCATTAAAGTCTCCACCGATACCGTGCGCTGCATTAGCGTTTCGCCGAATGAAAAAACCGTTGCCTTTGGCCTTCGCAATAACCAGGTGAAAATTTACGATCTGGAAGATTACAGCCTGGTCAAAACATTAACCGGACATACGATGCCGGTTTTTTCTTTGCAGTATGCGCCTTCAGGAGAATATTTAATTTCGGGTGGGCGCGACGCGCAATTGAAAATATGGGACGTCCGGTCGTACGAACTGCTGCAAAGCATTCCTGCTCATTTGTTCGCGATAAATAGCATTGTTTTTCATCCTTCGTTGCCATATTTCGCTACCGCGAGTATGGACAAAACGATAAAAATTTGGAGTACCAGCGATTTTAAGCTCTACAAAACGATTAACCGCGAAAAAGGATATGCGAGTCACCAGCTATCAGTAAACAAGCTTGCCTGGAACGGCAATCAGCTTATATCTGTTAGTGATGATAAACGGGTTATTGTTTGGGATGTTCGGTTTGACGGGTAATAGAAGCAAGACTATTAGAAGCAAAAAGCAAGAAGTAAGATTGGGAATTGCCATCTATTTTACAGCATGCGAGAAACGACAGCTCGTTTACCCGTTTAATTATAAGTCTTGGTTCTTGGCTCTTCCGTCTCGGCTCTACCCTCACAACATTCGCTTAACCACGCTGAGTTTGTGTGTATAACGTTTTAGTTCCTCGGAGTAAATACCTTTTTCGTCGATCGAATCAATTTTTACTCTGCCGGAAGCGTGGATTATCTTTTCGCTGCTGAGCATAATGCCGACATGAACGGTCCGCCCTTCTGCGTTCTCAAAAAACGCCAGATCTCCTAATTTAGTGTCATGCAAAGAATTTACTTTGTAACCCTGCTCAATCTGCAAACCAGTGTCGCGTAACAGGTTAACGCCCTGCATCCTGAATACGGCCTGCGTAAATCCCGAGCAATCAATTCCGAAATGTGTGCGACCGCCCCATAAATATGGCGTATTTAGAAATGACATCGCGGTAACAGCAAAATTTTCAGTTTCGCCTATCTCTCCTATTATTTCAAAGCGCTCATCACCAATATGACAGGTAGTGCCTTCTAAAAATGCAAGCGAGCTTCCGGCGGGCAAATACGAAATGCTATTATTGGCTATTTTCCAGGCCTGTGTAACCGGACGGAGCGTTAAAGGCGGCGGCGTTTGCTTACATTTTTTATAATCCAGGTGACCTAGCATGCTGAATTGCAGCCTGCCGATCCACCCGGTATAATTATCAATCGCGGTAATGATTTTCACCCAGTTTTCGGCCCACTCTGTAATTTCAAAGGCTTCACCAAACAACACCTGCGATACCTGCTCGCTTTTGTCGCTGGCTTCGGCCCTTAGCGGGACAATGGCAAGATTACAAATACCGTATTCCATAAAATCGATATTCCGGTTTAAATAAGTTGTGTGGTTTTATTGGCAAAAAAAAAGTATCCCAATACCTACCGGGACACCTTTTCCATTTATCAAATATAGTAAAAAAACTTACTCGTTCATATGCAGCCATTCTTTTTTGGCCAGCAATTCTTCTTTAGTTTCACGAACATCTTCGTCATCCACACAACAGTCTACCGGGCAAACAGCCGCGCACTGTGGTTCGTCGTGAAAGCCAACACATTCTGTACACTTGTCGGGTACTATGTAATATATATCGTCTGACAAAGCAGCCTGGGTTTCTTCAGCGTTCAGCGTATTACCGTCGCCAAAATCAATTAGTCCTTTAAGGCCGGTACCGTCCGAAAAACGCCATGCAGCGCCCGCGTCATAAATAGCATTATTGGGGCACTCAGGCTCGCACGCTCCGCAGTTTATACATTCATCGGTGATTTTAATCGCCATATTGTCTTAATATCTTATATTCTGAATTACCTTTGCCCTGTTTTTAAGGCGCACAAAGATAACAAAAAAAGGCTTTAAGGGTTTAGATCCCTACCATATATATGTCAAATTTTACCAAAACCCGCTCAATTGAGGCAATTTCAGAGCTTGGAAAGCAGCTAATCAATCCAGGTGAACAACTATTGGCCGTTATAAATGATGAAAGGCAGTTCAATGCCTGGTTTACACCCGAAAGCGTATTAAACGCGGTGAAAGCCATCGGAAAAATGCTTAATCGCGAAGACCTGGCTTCCTGGTTAGTCCGCTATGATGTTGATTATAACAGAACGTCAAAAAAAGTCGGGCTTATTTTGGCCGGCAATATCCCGCTGGTAGGCTTTCATGACGTTTTATGCGTGCTGATAACCGGCAATCACGCACTAATCAAAGCATCATCGCAGGATGCCAGGTTGATCAAACGTGTGTTGGAAATGCTTGCCGATATTGAGCCAGAATTTAAAGGCCGATATAGCTTTGTTGAACGACTGGAAGGTTTTGATGCGATAATTGCCACCGGCAGCAACAACACCTCGCGATATTTTGAATATTATTTTGGCAAGGTCCCGAACATCATCCGCAAAAACCGCAACAGCGTGGCCGTTCTGACTGGCAATGAAACAGCAGAACAACTGCACGAACTAGGCCACGATATATTTGATTATTACGGCTTAGGCTGCCGCAACGTATCAAAGGTGCTGGTACCAAAAGGATATCTCTTCAATTTCTTTTTTGAGTCGATAGAAGCGTACCAGTCTATCATCAACCACCATAAATACAATAATAATTACGATTACAATAAATCGATCTACCTGGTTAACAGCGACAAGCATTTTGACAACGGATTTTTATTGCTGAAAGAAGACGAAAGACTGGCCTCTCCCCTAGCGGTACTGTATTATGAGTATTATGAAGATATTGAATCCGTGCAAAACCTGCTCGACCGGGAAAGCGATAATATACAGTGCATCGTTAGCAACGCGCCGTTACAGGTAAAACCGCAACTCGTTGATTTTGGCATGAGCCAGCAGCCTGCGCTATGGGATTATGCTGACGGTGTGGATACAATGGCGTTTTTGGTTGGGTTATAATAGTCGATAGACCATGGTCCATAGTCCATGGCTATTGCGAATAATCAGGTCACAGACCTGCCAAATGAACACTTTTTATGTTGGGATTTACCTGGTAAACTACATATGTTCCTTTGTCATCTTTTGCCGTACGAACCTTTTGTAATTTACTTCCCTGGTTTATAGAAACTTGTTTCCAGCTTTCCGGCACGTACGTTTTAAGGGTTAGCGGAACAGTATACATCTCTTTGTCAAGCGGATTACCGAGGTTTAAATCAATTCCGCTTCTCACTTTATTGCTTTTCACAATCACATGCTCCCTCTCCCGCATATATTTGGTCACATCGCCAAAGGTGGCAACCCAAAGCTTATCCTCCTGGTTATTGATGTATTGAAAATACTCATCCAGCAGGGTATGCGGCAGAGCTTCGTAACCCAAACCGTCAACGCCGTGAATAACAAGTACCAGCCAGGTGTCTTTCCGCGCCATGGTGGTGTCAACCCACGACTTCATCAATGGCAGAGGCGCCCGGGTATTGCATTCGCGCTGCCATTGCACGTAGTCTTTGTCGGTTGTTTCCGGTGTTTTTTTGCTGGGGCGATCAATTTCTTTTAGCCAGGGCTCCGGCATGCGGTTGCGCAGGGCCGGATAAATTTTATAGGCTATTTTCATCACCCGCTCATTCTCATAACCGTATGGTACCTCTGCCGAAAAGGTATACCGGTCCCCCATCTGGGTCCTTATATCCTCTTTACTTTTTTCAAGCTCGTAAACAATATTTACCGAATCTAACCCCGGCATACCGGCATGGGTAATGGAATGACTGGCAAACTCATAACCTTTGGCTGCGTCGCGCCTGAAATCTTCCCATGTCGAGCCCTTTTCCTGCAAAACTTCGTCGCAGGGCTGGTAGCCGGGTTTAAAATCTCCGTTTCGCACTTTTGCATAAAGCTCATCCATTAATTTGTATGCCTGTTCTTTTCGACCTGAATCATACATCCCGGCTGCTTTGGTGTGATAGGTGATCGTCCCGGTGTAACCGAGATAACCCGCAGCCGAACAGCGTTCCAAAAAGTTCTGCGCATTTGTAGGTATCGTAGCCGATTCGGCGATGATCGTTTTAACCGGCCGGCCGATAAATTGACCATGATATTTTGAGCCCGGAATACCGCCTGTAATTACAAAGAAGGTAGCCGGCAAATGCAGGCGCTCCATAACCGGCAACGCCCCTTTGAACTGGTTATACGAGCCGTCGTCATAAGTAATAGAAACGGCGCCGTTCTTTCCGTACTGCCATTCCGTTATTGTTGTTTCACCAACATTATTTGCCTGACTTTTGGCCATTATAAAAGCAAAACTTAAAGAAAGAGTAAGCAGGAATGATTTCATACAAGGTCTGTTATCGGTATTCCAAATATAAAATTATGAAACCAACATAACAACTAACGACTAATCCCCCCACGCTGTGATCACCAAACTCCGTTTTGTTGCTTCATCGCGGTGTTCGCACAAATAAATACCCTGCCAGGTGCCTAACGCCAACCTGCCATTGCGGACAGGAATGGTGACCGAGCTGCCCAGCAGTGCCGCCTTAAGGTGCGCGGGCATATCGTCGGGGCCTTCGTCATCATGCTGGTAATCGGGATCGTTTTCCGGCACTGCCTTATTAAAATACATCTCAAAATCTTTCCTCACGTCGGGCGCGGCATTTTCATTGATCGTAAGTGAAGCCGATGTGTGCTGGATAAACACCTGGCAAATGCCGGTTTTTATTTCACTTATCTGCGGCAGCGCATGCAAAATATCAGATGTAATAATATGAAAGCCTCGCCGCCTTGCGGTTAGTTGAAGCTGCTGCTGGTATATTTTCATAAGATATTAGTTGTAGCAGTTTAATTATCATCCAGCCCCGTTATCCAGGGCTATTAAATCCCCAATCATTTTTCCTGTCCGTATCAAATTCTCCCGGGTGTTTTTCATGGCAGTCGCTATATAGCCGGGCTCATTATTGATCGGCATCAAAACGTCAAAATACTTACTTAGTTCTTCATCGTGCCCTAAAGGTATTTTGCCGGCAACGCCGATTACCGGCACATTCGCATTTTTTGCCTTAACGGCGACACCGAACGGCCCTTTGCCCTGTAAGGTCTGTTTGTCGATACTCCCCTCGCCGGTTATCAGCAGGTCGCAATTCTTCAATGCTTCGTTAAAGTCGGTAAGTGATAAAAAGTAATCAATGCCGTTCACTAGTTTGGCGTTTAACCAGGCATGCAAACCAGCCGCCGCGCCGCCCGCTGTCCCGCTATGTTTAATGCCGGCCATATCGGTCCCCGTTTGCCGGGATGATATAGCTGCGAAATTCTTTAAAAAATCATCCAGTAATTCGGCGGCTTCCGGCGTAGCACCTTTCTGCGGACCGAACACATGCGCCGCGCCACACAGGCCGAGCAGCTCATTATCTACATCACAAAGGATGACAATCTCGCAACTTAGGATTCTTTTGTCAAGCCCGGAAGCATCCACTTCAACCATTCCGGCAAGTCCTTCCGGGTTTGCCGGTAAAGACTCGCCGAAAGCATTCAAAAAAGAAACGCCTAATGCATTCAATATCCCACAGCCGCCATCAACGGTGGCAGAACCGCCCATGGCGATAATGATTTTATTTACCCCGGTATCAAGCGCAAACCTAACCAACTCCCCGGTTCCGTACGAGGATGCCTTTAAAGGGTCTAACTCACCTTTATTTAGCAGCCTGAGTCCCGATGCATCGGCCATTTCAATTACCGCGGTTTGGCCCTTATCGATTAATCCAAACGACGCTTTTATTTTGTTGCCCAACGGGTCCTGAACTTCTTTCTCAATTACTTTCCCGCCGCATTTTTCAATGATAAGACTGCCTGTACCATCTCCCCCATCAGCTATCGGGAAACAGGCTGTCGTGCAATCCAAATTGCTTAGTGCCAGCCCCTGTCGAATCGCAAAAGCGGCATCGCTGGCATTCAGGCTATTTTTAAATGCGTTTGGAGCTATCAGAATATTCATATTATAAAACCTTTGATAATATATAAACCATTGCCATAGTCGTTAGGCCCATCCATATCGTGGCCACTGAATAAACCTTCAGCATCGTTTTCATTTCCAGCCCGGAGAATTTTGCGATCACCCAAAAATAGGCGTCATTGGCATGGGATATCATCATAGAGCCTGCGCCCATCGCCAGCACGCAAAGCAGCTTTCCGGTTTCTGTATCCAATCCGAGGGCAGGCAATAAGGGCTGTACAATAGACGCGGCTGTAATAATCGCCACGGTCGACGAACCCTGGGCGGTCTTCAATACTGAGGTCATTAAGAACGGGAAAAAGATACCCATGCTCCCCAATGCCAGCGACTGGCTAAAATGCTCGCCAATTTTAGCAGCGGTCAAAATAGCGCCAAAGGCGCCACCCATACCGATGATGACCAATATCCCGCCGGCCTTTTCTGTCGCATCCTGTAACAGTTTGCCAGTCTCACTTTTTTTCCACGACCGTTTACCGTTGAAAGCCAGTAATACGCCTATCAGTAAAGCAATAACCGGATCGCCGACGATTGTGATTATAGCCAATCCGCCGCCGGAAACGGTTGTACCTGTTGTAAGAAAAGATTTTAGCCCGATTAAAACGATCGGAACAATAACCGGCAGGCAAGCCTGGGCTAGTGATGGAGATTCATCTTTTTCATGCTCAGCAATCACATCTTCAGTGAGTTTATCCGGTGCTCCCTTCCCGGCGTACCTTGCCCATAAATTACCCACTATCATCGCCGGCAACGCTACTGCAATGCCGACTAAAATCAGCTTCCCAAAATCGACACCGATAATTCCCGCGGCTGCGGAACTGCCGGGATGCGGCGGCACAAGACAGTGGATAGCATACAGCCCGGTCGCCAATGAGACGGACATGATCGTTATTGGGATACCTGTTCGCCGGGCCATTGACTTGTTTAACCCGCTCAACACAATAAACCCCGAATCACAAAATATAGGCAGCCCGGCTATAAACCCGGTAATGCTCATCGCCAGCGGCGCATGGCGATTGCCCAGTTTTTTTAACAGGAAGGCGGCCATCACGGCGGTGCTGCCGGTATATTCAAGTAATAAACCCAAAGCCGTTCCCAATACAATGATCAATCCCAGCGACTTTAAAATATTGCCAAATCCATCCTTTACTATCGTTAACACACCTGCAAACGGAAGCCCGATTCCCAAACCCACAAGCAGGCATGCGAAGAATAAGGCAAAAAATGCAGGTACTTTAAATTTGGTGGTCAGCACCACGATAAGGGCGATGCCGGCAATTAAAAAAATCAGGATATAGGGAAAGGAATGGGTCATATTTGACTGCACATGGATACCAGAAAGCAAGATAGAAATAAATTACCGCAGCAGCTGCTCGTATATCTTTGTTTTATTATGCCATAGCTTTGGGTCCGGGTTAAACATACCGGTTGAAAAAATGGCTATATTTGCCCTCTCCTGGCCCCCAATTTTAATGCTTATCAATACCATCTCTATTGACATTTTAGCCGTTATATTTATTGCAACAATTTTCCGTTCAGCCTTCGGTTTTGGGGAGTCGTTGGTGGCGGTCCCTTTGCTAGCGCTATGGCTGCCACTCAATATTGCGGTCCCGTTATCGGTTTTTGTATCAATAACTATAGCTGGCGTTGTGGTTGTGCAGGATTGGAAAAAAATTCATTTCCGCAGCGCCGGCGGGCTTATATTATACACACTTTTAGGCATCCCGCTCGGTATTTTGCTTCTCCGTAACGTTGATGAAAAGATAATAAAAATTGTTTTGGGTGTTATTATCGCAACATTTTCCATCTATTTATTAACCGGGAAAAAGCTGACAGAATTGAAAACCGACAATCGCGCCTGGCTTTTTGGATGTGGCTTATTTGCGGGCATCCTGGGAGGGGCATACGGCTTAAACGGCCCGCCATTAGTTATATATGGGGCAAAACGACGATGGTCTGCTCAGCATTTTCGTGCCACCTTACAGGGGTATTTTTTTGTAGCCAGCATTGCAGGCATGATCGGTTACTGGCTCACCGGGCTGCTTGTTCCTGCCGTCATTCATTATTACTTGCTGAGCCTGCCGGTATTATTACCTGCAGTTTTTATCGGCAGAATGATCAATCACCGCCTTCATGGCGAGATATTTTTTAAATACGTTTACTTTATTCTTTTAGGCATCGGAATATTTTTATTGATCAATTCCATCTGGTAGTTAATAATAAACCCGGAATTTGTCTTTGACGCCTCTAAGACACTTAAACAATGTTAAAGGTGTACCACCCGGTACAGGTGGATACACCTGAACACACCTGGTTACGCATAAACACACTGTCGATACGCGATACCGCCAATTAAAAAAGCAAGGATATATGCGTTGGAATGCAGCATATTGATGAGTATCGATATTTAATTAGCGAATAATATTATTCACTGTCCTCGTTTTTTACACCCTTTAGTAAAGCATAAATCGCCATGGCATGGCCATGCCCCAGATCAAAATCAGATTTAAGCCAGTTGACGATATCGCCGGCTTTTACGGCCGGTTTAAGTTCACCACCTTGCGTAAACCCTTTTTGCTCCGCAAGTTCCCTGAAATCCTTTGGGCCCTTGCCGGTTTTTGTTTTGATATTGTTTAAGTAGGCCCGGAATGACATATTGGATTAGATCAATAAGTTGATAAATATAGAAATCATCTCGTCATCTGTCTCCCGATAGAAATATTTTTTTTTAACATTTTGAAATATGATTTCTTTTGTTCTACATTTGTAGAGTTAAATCTCAACTCATAGAACAAAAATGAAGTTAACCGATACAGAAGAGCAATTAATGGACCTAATTTGGGAGCACGGCCATATATTTATGAAGGATATAATTGAAAGCTATCCTGAACCTAAACCTGCGCCCACTACCATTGCTACACTGTTAAAACGCATGCAGAATAAGGGCTTTGTTGGTTATAAATTAATGGGTAACAGCCGCCAGTACCATCCGCTGGTTAAAAAGTCGGCCTATTTTTCGAGGCACGTAAATGGTTTAATAAAAAACTTTTTTGGCAGCTCGGCCATGCAGTTTGCTTCTTTTTTTACAACCGAAACCGATTTGACGGCAAAAGAGCTGGAGGATCTCAAGAAAATCATAGATAACGAAATTAAAAGGAAAAAGCAATGATAACATACCTGGTAAATTCAACGCTGTGTTCAGGCCTGCTGCTGGTAGCGTATCATCTCTTGCTAAAAAATAAAGCGATGTATAACTTTAACAGATTCTACCTGTTGGCTGGTATAATGTTTTCATTGTTAGTCCCGTTGATTGTTGTCCGGCATAATATTGCCCTGCTCCCTTCAATTGTACCTATTCAAACGAAAATCGTTACACAGAACCATTTCGTTTCCGCAACTCCGATAAGATCGAAACTGCCCTCTGCAGAACCCATTGACTATTGCCTATATACTTGTGTGCTGATTTATGCCGTTGTTACCTTTTTATTGATTTTTAGGCTGATCAGAAATCTATATTCAATTTATTTAACCCTGTCCCGGCATAAAAAAATAAGTTTTAGATCGGCGCAGCTGGTACTTATTAAAGAATGCCTGACGCCGCATACCTTTTTAAACAGCATTTTTCTCAATGAAGAGGATTATCACCATCAACTGGTTGAAGCCGGCGTATTGCATCACGAACTCGCCCACGCCAGGCAGTGGCATTCAGTCGATATAATACTGGTTGAGCTAGTGCAGGCCTTCTTTTGGTTCAACCCGTTTTTCTTTTTATACCGCAGTGACATCAAGGTAAATCATGAATTTATAGCAGACGCAGCAGTGCTCAATACAGACGAGGACCTTGCGGCATATCAAAGCTTACTATTCAATAAAGCGGCGCAACTGCAAAGCTTACCAATAACCAGCCAGTTTAATTATTCCATAACCAAAAAACGATTGATCATGATGACTAAAACCACATCCTCTACAACCGCCTGGCTTACCAGGCTGGCGCTTGTCCCCGTAATAGGAGCAGCCTTTATGCTTTTCTGCAACAAGACCGAGGCGCAGCAAGACCCTGCAAATAAAAGATCCATTCAGGTACATAACCCTGCCAAACCAGCAATGAGTGATAAAAAAGTGTTAGTTGGTACAATGGATTGGCCAAATCCGCGCGCAAACGAGTATCCGAGTACAAAAGAAGGCATATCTCCTGCGCTGATGAAAGAGTACATTTCGTATGAAAAAAAATATGCTGCCAGACGGTTGCCGCCTAATAAAACAATTACCAAACCCGATCAGGAACGCCTGGAACAAATCTATCAGCAAATGAGCCGCGCACAACAAAAAGATCGCGCGATAATTTTCGCTTATCCGCCGCCACCGGCAGAAGGATCCCACGTGAGCCCGGCCGAGCTTGCATCATGGAAAAACCCGTCTCTCTATGGCGTATGGATTGACGGCAAACGAATTAAAAATTCGGAATTAAAGGAACATAATCCGGACCAGTTTAATATGATTTCTTTTAGCAGATTAACTGAAAGAGCTGTTAAACACGACAAATTTCATTATCAAATTGAATTGATGACGTTAGACTATTATAAAAAATACAGGGAAAATGCGATTGCTAACAAAAACAACAGCATGATCATTTTTCACATCAAATCATAATAAAAAAGGAAGTAGTTCCCACCGCTGCATGATGCAGCAGTGGGAACTACCTCTATTCACTAATCATCAGCTTCTCCCCCACAAACTTAATTTTTCCGGCATCCAGCAACAGCCTGATAGTCTCGATCTTTTCCTTCTCAGTGCCGGTCATGGTTGAGGTGACGAGCGAGCCGATATCCAGGGATGATGCTCTTAATAATTGAACAACTTCGCTGGTGATGTCATCAAATATTTCGGAGGCGTTCTTTTTTCGTTTTTCTTCGAGGCATACGTCGCAAACGCCGCATTTGTCAGCGTAGGGTTCATCAAAATAAGCCAGCAGCATTTGGCTGCGGCATTTTTTGTGTTCCGCGTAAGCAAAAACGGCCTCCATTTTTCGCAGGTAAGTGGCTTTTCGTTCGTCGATCGCCTTTTTATTGATATACAGGGCATTGGCCGGCTGCCTTGGTTTTAAATAAGTAACCTGGGGCTGGTCGGTTTGCTGCTGGTAGCTTAAGATGTTAAAATCCTGCAATTGTTTTAATCCGTCGATGACTTGCTGCACGTTCATGTGCGTACGCCGGGCCAGCTCAAATTCACGCAGGCGTACATAATTTTCAAACGCTCCGCCGTAAGAGCGCAGCAGGGTTTTGATGAACGGGTCCCAGCCCGGGTTTTGTATCTGGAAATTATAAAGCGCTTCATTCAACACCTCGAACCTGAAGCGCGATGGTAAAAAAACACTCTCGTTAAACGAAAGGTATTCGTCCTGTTCCAAAAACTTTAAAGCGTTTATGGTTTTTACCGGATCGAGCTTAAAGCGGCTACAAAAGTCGCCGAGGTCAAGGTCGAAACTCAGCCCCTCGCCTGCCTCGAACGCCAATTGATAATAATTCGCCAGGTAATGATATACCTGCTTGATTTCTTCAATCGACGGAAAGCTTAGCGAAAACTTCTTTTCTTGCTTCAAACGGTCGGAGTGATTGAATAATAAAACCGCATAGGCCTTATGCTCGTCGCGCCCGCCCCTGCCCGCTTCCTGGTAATAGGCTTCAAGGCTTTCGGGCATATCTTTGTGGATCACAAAACGCACGTCGGGCTTGTCTATCCCCATACCGAAAGCGTTGGTGGCTACAATGATACGTGTGCGGTTGGTTTTCCAATTATCCTGTTTTTGCGATCGTAAGCCGGCTTCCAGCCCGGCATGGTAAAAATCGGCCTTAATGCCATTTTCATTATAAAACTTGGCGATGTCGGCTGTTTCCTTGCGGCTGCGTACGTACACAATGCCGCTACCCTTTACACCTTTGGCAATATCCAGCAGCTTGCGCAGCTTATTTTCTTCGTTTTGCACCACATAACTAATATTTTTACGCTCAAAGCTCTTTTGGTAAACCGCGGCGTTTTTAAATTGCAGTTTTTGCTGAATATCCTCTCTTACATCGGCAGTCGCGGTCGCGGTAAGCGCTAAAACCGGAACATTGGGATGCAGTTCGCGCAAATCGGCAATATGCAGGTACGGCGGCCTGAAATCATACCCCCATTGCGAAATACAGTGCGCCTCATCAACCGCGATCAGGTTCACGTTCATGTATTTGATCCGCTCACGCACCAACTCCGACAGTAAGCGCTCGGGCGAGAGGTAAAGGAATTTTATAGGCCCGTAAATGCAGTTATCAAGCGCTATGTCAATTTCGCGTTTGCCCATACCAGATACGATCGAAATAGCCTCAATACCCTTAGCTTTAAGGTTTTCGACCTGGTCTTTCATCAGCGCTATCAGCGGTGAAATAACAATACATATCCCCTCCTTTGCCAACGCCGGAACCTGGTAGCAAACCGATTTTCCTCCCCCGGTCGGCAGTAACGCCAGCGTATCACGCCCCAGCAAAACAGACTGGATGATCTCCTCCTGCATCGGCCGGAAGTCATCATGGTTCCAATATTGTTTGAGGATCTGCTGGAGGGTCATTTTGATTTCGGATTTCGGATGTTCGATTTCGGATTTTGAATTCAGTTAGAGATGGTAAAGATAAATTCGAAATTGAACATTAATAATTTGTAAGTAAATTGATCGAAACGTTAGTATGCAAATAGAGGAATTAAACGATCAGGATCAAACAGGGTTTGAATTTACCGCTGAAGATATTAAAATCCTCGATGAACGGAGGCAAAAACGATTGAGTAGAGAAAGCGCTATCTATAGCTGGAAGGAAGCCAAAAACATTATCGCTGGGAAAAAAGACGTTACCTTCTTTTGTTAAAAAAACATTGAGATCCGACCGCGCCGCCACCGTATTCCAATATCAATTTTTTGTTGACATAGATATATGTACAACTATCATTATACCTGGCCCTTAGTTTATCAGGTATAGGCTTGTCGAAAACATTAAAAAAATACATTCCCATACCGCTTCTTTTAAAACCAATTTTACAGGGCTCGCCACTTGCTATTGAAATACAATTCGCATTATCCAGTTTTTCCTTAAGTATGTTCAATGAATTAGTCGTCCATCCAAGAACGGTTAATATCGAATCGGCCTTTTGATACGATAAATTCCAATCTAAAAATTCGGGAGCCAGATTTACATTTTTACCTGTATCTGCAGATTCGATTTCTAATCGTGAAATCTTCCCAATATCCTCAAATTCAATATCGACCTTTTTGTGTTTCGGCATAATACTATTGAAGTATTCTCTAACATCTTTAATCTCCTTGCTCTTTTTATTATAGTTTGCTACAAGCTCATCGATGTTATATGTTTTATCAAATCCTCCAAAGGCATATGTGACAATAATACCCCATGCAATACACCCTATTATCAAAACACCAATAATTGCAGAAATAACTATAAGTAACGGTTTGAAATTTTTTTTATTCATGGGACTATGTATTATCGCCGAAAGAAATGGTTATATCGATAGGTTGTAAAGATAAATCCGAAATCGAACATCCGAAATCCGAAATCATATAATATTTCTAAATTCGCAGCATAAAGATTATATAATGAGATCATTCTTCGCTGCTACTGTATTTCTTTTCCTTGCAACAAACCTTCAGGCCCAAAAATGGAACGTTGAAAATCCACCAACCCCGGCAAAAAAAGTAACGATCAATACCGACGAAGGCACCTGGATGAACCTGGATGTAAGCCCCGATGGCAAAACGATCGTGTTCGATTTGCTTGGCGATATTTATACCATACCGGTAAAAGGTGGCAAAGCGACGTTGCTTTCAGGAGGCAAAGCCTGGGAGGTGCAGCCGCGGTTTAGTCCGGATGGCAAGCAAATATCCTATACCAGCGACCGCGATGGCGGCGACAACATCTGGATAATGAATAGCGATGGCGGCGGTAAACACGCGGTAACTAAAGAGAATTTCAGGCTACTGAACAATGCTTCGTGGACGCCTGACGGCCAATTTTTGGTGGCGCGTAAACATTTTACCGGCACCCGCTCACTCGGCGCGGGCGAGATGTGGCTTTATCACAAAACCGGTGGCGAAGGCATACAACTAACTAAACGCAAAAACGATCAGCAGGATGCCGGCGAGCCGGTCGTATCCCCCGACGGAAACTACGTTTACTGGAGTGAGGATGTAACCCCCGGGCCTAACTTTGAATATAACAAAGACCCTTATAAAGGTATATACGCTATACGGCGGTTAAACCGCCAGACGGGTGAGATTGAGACAGTAGCCGGTGGCGCTGGCGGTGCTTGCCGTCCGCAGATATCGCCGGATGGCAAGTTGATGGCATTTGTAAAGCGGGTAAGATTAAAATCGGTGTTGTACCTGCATAATTTAAATACCGGCGAGGAATGGCCGATATACGATGACCTTTCGCACGATCAGCAGGAGGCCTGGGCTATTTTCGGCCTCTACCCAAATTTTGCCTGGACGCCAGGCAGCAATAATATTATTTTTTATGCAAAAGGCAAGATATGGAACCTTGATGTAGCTTCGTTGAACGCCGTTCAGATACCTTTTGAGGTTACTTCACAGCAAAGCGTTACCGACGCGCTTCATTTCCCGCAAAAGGTTTTCCAGGAAGAGTTTACGGCAAAGATGATCCGCCAGCTAACCACATCGCCTGATGGCAAAGTTGTGGCTTTTAACGCTGCGGGATATATTTATATCAAAGCATTGCCAAACGGCGTGCCTACCCGGATAACCGCGACAAACGATTTTGAATATGAGCCGGCATTTAGTCCTGACGGAAAATCGATAGTATATATCGACTGGAGCGACGAGCTGAAGGCTTCTATCAACAAAATTGACCTTACTACCTGCATGGTAACACGACTTACCGCTGAGAAAGGATATTATTACTCGCCTAAATTCTCGAACAAGGGCGATAAGATCATCTACAGGAAAGGCGTCGGCAATGAGATTTCGGGCCTTGCCTATGGCGGCAATACAGGTATTTATACCATCCCGGCAAACGGAGGTACACCTAAGCTCATCATCAACAATGGTATTTATCCGCAGTTCTCCGCTAACGACGCGAAGATATATTACCAGAGCCACGAAGGCGACAAAAAGGCCTTTAAGATGATGGATACCACTGGTGCCAACCAGCAAACGTTATACACCTCAAAATATACTACGCAGTTTAATCCGAGCCCCGATGGCAAATGGATGGCGTTTACGGAATTGTTTAACTGCTATATCACACCGATGGTAAGCACCGGCGCCGCACAGGACCTTTCGGCGGCGAATAAAGCCATTCCGTTGGATAAGCTCACCCGCGACGCCGGGACTTACCTGCACTGGAGCAAAGACAGCAAAAAATTAATGTGGACGCTGGGGCCTAAATATTTTATGCGGGATATTCGCAATGCTTTTCCGTTTGCCGATGGCGGTACCGATAAAACCCCGGCTATTGATACTGCAGGCATCGACATCGACCTGAAATTAAAAACCGATGTCCCCGATGGTAAGATTGCCTTCAAAAACGTCCGCATCATCACCATGAAGGGCGATGAAGTGATCGAAAACGGAATTATTGTTATCGATCAAAATAAAATTGCCGCGATTGGAAGGTCGGATATGCCGGTACCGGCTGATGCAAAAATTTATGACCTTGGCGGGAAAACGATCATGCCGGGCATAGTGGACGTGCACGGCCATTTACATCCCAGCCCGGATGGCATATCGCCGCAGCAGGACTGGAGTTACTATGCTAACCTGGCCTTCGGTGTAACGACCGCTCATGACCCTTCAAGCAATACCGAGATGGTGTTCAGCCAATCGGAAATGTTAAAAGCAGGAAATATGGTTGGCCCGAGGATGTACTCAACAGGCACAATTCTATATGGTGCAGATGGCGATTTTAAAGCCGTTATCAATAGTTTGGATGACGCACGGTCGCACTTACGCAGGCTAAAGGCGGTAGGCGCATTCTCCGTAAAAAGTTATAACCAGCCACGCCGCGAACAGCGACAGGAAGTGATTGAGGCCGCACGCGAACTGCAAATGGAAGTGGTACCAGAAGGCGGATCGACCTTTTTTACCAATATGAACATGATACTCGACGGCCATACCGGCATCGAGCATAACATTCCCGTTTGGCCGGTTTATAAAGATGTAAAAGCTTTATGGAACGACAGCAAATCGGGTTATACGCCTACACTTATCGTAGCATACGGCGTCCAATCCGGCGAGAATTACTGGTACGACCGCACCGAAGTCTGGAAAAATGAGCGTCTGCTGGACTTCACGCCTCACACCATCGTCGATGCACGTTCCCGTCGCAGAACGACGTCAGAATACGGCGACTACGGACATATTGAGGTGTCGAGATATGTTAAACAGATCGCAGACGGCGGTACAAAGGTCAATCTGGGCTCGCACGGGCAACTACAGGGCCTTGGCGCGCATTGGGAGTTGTGGATGCTCGCCCAGGGCGGTATGACGCCGCTACAGGCCATTCGCTGTGCGACGATAAACGGGGCCTCTTATTTGGGAATGGAAAAAGAGATCGGTTCGCTGGAAACTGGCAAGCTGGCCGATCTTATCGTGTTAAACGACAACCCGCTTGCAGATATCCGCAACAGCGAAAAAATAAAATACGTAATGGTGAATGGCCGTTTGTACGACGCCGAATCGATGAACGAGATTGGCAACCGGGAAAAACCACGCCTGCCCTTTTGGTGGCAGCAAAGCCACGGCGCAACGAATAGTTTGCCTACCGGCAATGTTGAAACGTATTTGTTTGGTGTTCAGGATGGAGATTAGGGGTATTTTAGATTTACGAATTGCGATTTTAGATTTATAAGTCCGCCAATCGGCGGATCGGCACCCCACCGGACATTCACACTTGCTTGGTCGGCGTAAATGCATAGCGCAGACTTTTCCCGAGAGGTGCTGAAATAAATTCAGCATGACATTCGGGGGTTAACGTTTATTCCTGTTTAGGGAATAAACGTTTTTGCTTTTTCGAGTGCGCGACTTAACCCGCTTACATCGCTTCCGCCGGCAGTTGCGAAGAATGGCTGGCCGCCGCCGCCGCCTTTTATTTCTTTTGCCAGCTCACGGACTATTGTTCCTGCATTCAGATTTTTTTCCTTTACCAGGTTTTCAGTGATCATTACCGTAATGCCCGGTTTGCCGTCAATCTCAGCGCCGAGCACCAGGAACAGGTTTGGCACAATATCCTTCAGGTTATATGCCAGGTTTTTGATCGCTTCGGCATTGGGTAAATCAACTTTTTGGGCGATAAAATTTACACCGTTTATTAACACTGCCTTTTTTGCCAGTTCATCCTTTAAACCTGAGGCCTTTTGCATTAAAACTTTTCCCTGTTCCTTTTTAAGACGGGCATTTTCTTCTAACAGATCAGTTACCGATTTGGACAAGTCTGCGGGGTTTTTAAGCAAGCCCTTAACGCTGTTTAAAATGGTGAACTGCTCTGAAATATAGTTCTCGGCATAAACGCTTGTGATAGCTTCTATACGGCGAACACCCGCGGCAACGGCGCTTTCGGATATAATTTTAAAAAAACCGATCTCGCCTGTATTTTTAACGTGTGTACCACCACAAAGCTCCCGGCTGAATTTTTCGTCAAAAGTAACCACCCGTACAAAATCGCCATATTTTTCGCCGAACACCGCGGTAACGCCACGCGCCATGGCATCGCGGTAATATACACTGCGTTCTTCTTTCAATGGAATACACTCGCGTATCTTTTGGTTAACAATACGTTCAACGACCTCCAGATCGCTATCGCTTACTTTGCTAAAATGCGAGAAATCGAAACGCAGGTACTCCGGTGTAACCAACGAACCTTTCTGGCTCACATGACCGCCTAGTGTTTCCCTTAAAGCGGCGTTCATTAAATGCGTTGCCGAGTGGTTGGCATTAGTATATATGCGTTGCCCCTGGTTAATATAAGCCATGTAGCGCCTTGGCATGGGATTGGGCAGTTTGCCGGGCTGCTCTACGCCTTCGGGTGTGTAGGTTGGTTGCGGCGTTACTAAGTGGATAATTAAGCCGTTCTCTTTTCTGGTGTCAGTAACTTCAAGCTGTAAGGGGCCTGTACGCTCGTCGTACCATTCGCTGGTGAGAAAACCTTTATCGCCTACCTGTCCGCCGCCTTCCGGGTAAAATGGCGTCCTATCCAATACCACATGGTATTGTTCTTTGCCCTGGGTGCTTACTTTGCGGTATTTCAGTATCTCCACGCCATCCATCATATACTCATCATAACCCTCAAAACGCGTATCGCCATTGCGGAATACGATCCATTCGCCGGTATCAACCGCAGTGGCGGCTTTTGAGCGTAGTTTTTGTTGAGAAAGGGCGACTTCGTAGCCTTCGACATCAACACTTAATCCAATTTCGCGAGCCATTAACTCAGTTAAATCAATAGGGAAACCATAAGTATCTGATAGTTCGAAAGCGATTTTTCCTGAAATGACTTTTTCATTCACAGTTGTTGATTCACGGAATTTTTTTATACCTGAAGACAATGTTCTTAAAAAAGAAACTTCCTCTTCCAAAATCACCTTCTGCACAAAATCCCTCTGATCATACAATTCATTAAACACACCTTTAAACTGCTCTGCCAATAAAGGCACTAACTGATTTAAAAACGGTTCGTTAAAACCTAAATATTGGTACTGGTAACGCACCGCCCTGCGTAATATCCTGCGGATAACATACCCTGCTTTATTATTTGATGGCAGTTGCCCATCCGCAATAGTAAAACTTACGGCGCGTATATGATCGGCCAATACGCGCATGGCAACAGCAGTATTCCAATCGGCATCACCAGGTACAGCTGCCGCATTATATTTCTTTCCTGATTTTTGGGCTATAAATTCGATAATGGGTGTAAACACATCCGTATCATAATTCGATGTTTTTTCCTGTATTACCCGCACCAAACGCTCCAAACCCATCCCTGTATCTACATGCTTAGCAGGCAATGGCTGTAATGAACCATCCTTCAGCCGATTAAATTGCATGAACACATTGTTCCAGATCTCAATAACCTGCGGGTCATCCGCATTAACCAAATCAGAACCTTTTACCTTTAACCTTTCACCTTCCGGCCTGTTATCATAATGTATCTCCGAACACGGGCCACACGGGCCGGTTTCGCCCATTTCCCAAAAGTTGTCTTTTTTATTGCCAAGCAGGATGCGGTCCTCAGGAACATATTGCTTCCAGTAATCGTATGCTTCCTGGTCTTTTGGTATGCCTTCTTTTTCGTCTCCGCCAAAAACGGTGACGTACAGGCGGTCTTTATCAATTTTATAAACTTCGGTCAGCAACTCCCAGCTCCAGGCAATGGCTTCCTTCTTGAAATAATCGCCAAAGCTCCAGTTACCCAGCATCTCAAACATGGTATGATGATAGGTATCAATACCCACTTCTTCCAGGTCGTTATGTTTGCCGGATACCCGCAGGCAGCGCTGCGTATCCGCCACACGCGGGAATTTCGCCGCTTCTTCGCCCAGAAAAATGGATTTAAACTGGTTCATCCCTGCGTTGGTGAACATCAGGGTTGGGTCGTTTTTGATCACAATTGGGGCCGAAGGCACAATAACATGGCGCTTAGCAGCAAAAAAATCAAGGAAAGCCTGGCGTATCTCGGTAGCTGTCATGTTTGCAAAGGTAATTATTTGGGGGATTTCGAATGTCGAATTTTTTCGCTGTTTATTGTTGTTAAAGGAGCTAAGAAGGCTACGCCGTTTCAATTCCGGATTTATTAACTGGGAATCTTTCAATTAATAAATAAAACCAACTCGCGCAACTTACGTTAAAGGATATTTAAATATCCTAACGTCCTTAATATTCTGCGAGATTAATCAATGAACCCAACTATCCCATACGGAAAGAACCACGTTACAGGCTCAACCGCCGAGCTGGACGACGCGTTGATCTATTACGAAATATACGGCGCGGGCGAGCCATTGTTGCTGCTGCATGGGAACAACCAATCGATCAGCGCCTTCATTAACCAGGTTGGCGAATTTGCAAATCATTACAAAGTAATAGCTGTGGATACGCGCGGACATGGCAATAGTACCGATCAAAGCAACGGCCCGCTGACCTATGAATTATTTGCAGACGACATGAAGGCGCTGCTTGATGAGTTAAACCTTCAAAATGTTAATATTTTAGGCTGGAGCGACGGCGGCATTGCCGGGCTGATCTTGGCGATGAAATACCCTGAATGTGTAAATAAGTTGGCAGTTATGGGCGCCAATATATTCCCGGCGCCGGATGCTCTGAAAGATGTTGTATTTCGTGACGTGAATGAGCTAATTGATGATCTGAAAGATAAAACCGATAAGCAATCCGTCGACCAGCGAAGAATTTATGAGCTCGTTTTGAATGAACCGCATTTTACTTTCAATGATCTGAAAAAAATCAAAGCGCCGGTGTTGGTTATGGCCGGGCAAAATGATGTGGTGACTGAAAATCATACCCGGCAGATCGCTGAACATATCCCAAATTCTCAATTGATGATCTTTAAAAATGCCAGCCACTTTGCGCCTTACTATAACGCGGCTGAGTTTAACCAGGCTGTTTTGGCGTTTTTCGCTAATCCTTAATCATAAATTTCCCATTAATCCGATGGAGGAATAAGGCATCAAATCAAAATCCGAAATCGAACATCCGAATTCCGAAATCAAAACCTACATTTGTGCATGCCGTACAAGGAACGTGAGATCAGCAAAATGTACTATACCATGGGAGAGGTTTCCAAACTCTTTGATGTAAATCAATCACTGATCCGGTTTTACGAAAAGGAGTTTGACATACTGGCTCCGAAAAAAAATAAAAAGGGCAACCGTTACTTCACGCCGGAAGATGTGGAGAACCTCAAAATTATTTTCCACCTGATAAGGGATAAAGGCTACACGCTTAACGGCGCCAAAGAACACCTGAAGAATAACATTACCGAAAGTAAGGACAGCCACCGTGTTATTCAATCTCTCGAGAATCTCAAAAAATTCCTGCTCGAAGTGCGCGACCAGTTGTAATTTACGATTGAAGGTATATCTTTAGCCTAATAAAAAACGCTGTCGCTCGCAATGACAATTTGTTATTTATGATCGCAAACCACAGAGGCGAAATACCGGTTGTTATATTGCTATTGCCGTTTTTATTGGGCATTGGGTTAGGACTTGGTTTATTTTCGGGTGCAAACTCAATCGGATTAATAATTGCTTTCTTTATTTTAAGCATTGTTTTTATCGCGCTTAATTTAAATTACCGCAAGCTAAATCTGCATAAATACCGTTGGCTGGGCGGTGGGCTTATTACTTTAATCCTGTTTTTATTCGGACTGGCAAGCGTTACCCGGTATAACGAGCTTAATCATCATGATCACTTTTCAAAGTCCCCGGCGCAGTATTTTGTAGTAAAGATCAACAACGAGCCCGGTGTTAAAAATGGTTTAGTCCGTTTCACAGCAGATGTCGTTGAAGCCATCAATAATGGAAAGAAATCTGCAGCAAGCGGAACATTGCTCATTGTAACAAAAGACATCAGCGCAACTAAACTCTACTACGGCGATGAATTGCTGATACCGGCAAAATACAACCCCGTCGACCCACCTTTTAACCCGGCGGAGTTCAACTATAAAAAATATCTCGCCAATCAAAATATATGGTACCAGGCGTTTCTGTTCCCGAAACAGTTTGTGCTATTGGCCGCTAATAAAGGAAATCCGGTCATTGATTATTCGTTGCGATTAAGGCAGCGCCTGGTTGAAAAGCTTAAACACAATATGCGCGATACCAACGCCGTGGCGGTAGCGTCAACCTTGATATTGGGTTATAAAGTTGACCTGAGCAACGATATTTTGCAGGCCTATTCCAAGACAGGGACGGTGCATGTGCTTTCGGTTTCTGGTGCGCATGTGGCTATCATTTATATTTTGCTGGCTTTTGCGCTTGGCTTTTTAGACCGACTTAGATATGGTAAACTGGTTAAGGCGATTATCATTATCACGCTCATTTGGTATTATTCATTGCTTTCAGGGTTTTCGCCCGCCGTTTGCCGCGCCGCGGTTATGATCAGCATGGTGATCATCGGTAAAACATTCAGCAGGTATATCAATACGCTAAATATTCTCGCCGTTTCCGCTTTCCTACTTTTGTTATATGATCCGTTTTTTATAACTGATGTGGGTTTTCAATTGTCGTACCTCGCGGTGTTTGGCCTGATCGTGTTGCAGCCTGTAGTATATGGCTGGTTCCAATTTAAAAACAAATGGGCCGACAAACTTTGGGCACTTTGCTCTGTATCGATAGCCGCGCAGGTCATTACATTTCCCTTAAGCGCTTTTTATTTTCACCAGTTCCCGGTATATTTTTTGATCAGCAACCTGTTTATTATCATTCCAACCGCGGTTATTATGTATTCGGGCGTCGTTTTTTTATTGCTGCCGCAGATACCAGTGATTTCAAAAACCATGGCCCTCACCCTGGAAAAATCTATTGTATTGATGAATAAGGGATTGGCCTTTATCGAACATACCCCGTATGCCAGCATCGGCAAAATATGGCTCACTACGGGCGAGTATATTTTGCTTTACGCGATCATCGTCAGCGCTTTTTATTTTTTGTATGATAAAAAAGCATGGCTCCTTAAAGTAAGCATTGCCTGTACCCTACTCCTCTGTATAAGCTTGAGTATAAAAAACATCAGTTTATCGCGATCGAACCAAATTGCGTGGCTAAATTTAAAAAAGCACCCGGGGGTAATTTTCAGGCACGGCAATAAGGCGATCGTGCTCACCGATATCAAGACCACTGATAAAACGTTTCAATATTCTATACAGCCCTACCTGGATAGCTGCCAGGTAGGCGATATAAAAATAATCAGTTTGGGTCAAAATATTAAAACGCCGTGGGTGGCAAAAGAGAACGATTTTATCCAGTTTATGAATACAAGAATATTTGTTTTTGATGGCACACAGTACCATAGTATGCCCTCAGAGAAACTTACAGCCGACTATATGTACATTACCGGAAATCCGGTAGCAGGATTGAATACAATTAATAATTATATCGATTATCAAAAGCTGGTTATAGACGGCAGCAATTCTGATAAGCTGCTTTACCAGGTTGAAAGCCAGGCTACTGTTAAAAAGACAAATTATAAAATATTAAAACGTAACAATTCGCTTATTTCGGTATCTAATTAACGTTAAAAGCAGAAAATGAATAATATTTGCAACTAACCCCGAAAAACCCTACTTTGTATTAACAAAACCCAATTTATGAATAGAAAATTTTTGAATGTTGCCCTGGGCATAGTGCTTGCAGCAACCACTTACAGTGCCAGTGCGCAAAAGGTCTATAAAAGCGGCATGGTATCATACTCTATGGAAATGCGCGGGCAACCAGCTGATGTTAAGCAATATTTTACACCCGACTCAACTGCAGCGCTTATAACAATGGGCCCTGCAAACATTAAGGTGTTAAGTAATGCCAAACGTGACTATTTAGCAGTCGTATTGGATGTACCGGTGGCTTCGTTAAAAAAAGCAGGCATTGCTACCCCAGCCGAAATTGAACAAGGTGTGGCTGCGTTGCCAACTTTTACCTACACCCCTACAACCGAAACAAAGCAGATCTCGGGTTTTAACTGCAAAAAGGTAGTTGCAAAGGACACTAAAACAGGTAAAAATTATGACGTATGGATAACTAATGATATCAGCGTTCCTCCAACTGCCTACCAGCCATATTATAGCACAATAGGCGGTTTCCCAATACAATTTACTGCCTTTCAGCAAGGCCAGGAGGCGGTTATTACTATTTCTGGCGTGTCTGATCAAAAGGCTCCCGCAGGTACGTTTGCTATAGGTAAAGACTTTGAAAAAGGCACCTTAGCCGATCTGACCCCGGGCGGATAATTAATTAAATTAATTGAATAACTTAAAAGTCCGTTTGGTGGCGACCAAACGGACTTTTTTTATTGACTGCAGAAATCAATTAAGCTTTAATTCCCTGCCCAGCGCATCTACCCAATTTGCAAATAAGCTGGCCTCGAATTCAACGGCCTTTGCCGCGTGCATTTCCCAATCAGGTGAGAACTTTTTCAGTTGGACAAGCATCTCTTCCAAATGACCTTCTTCTTCTAAAATAATCGATTTTACATTTATCTTGCTCGACGCGGCATCAAGCGCGTCCTGGTAAACCGGGTATAGCTCATCGGCGCGTACCTCAATGGCATAAGTTACCAGCAGGTAAGCAGCAAAGCGCAGTTCTTTTCCTGCCAGGCCAAGGTCTTTTTTCAGGTAGCGGCAAACATCAATGTCCAGTTGATTTAAATAATAACGGCTAAAGGCCGGGGCGATTAGATATTCGGCAGCATAGGTCGGACAATAGTCGTCACCTGTTTTTTCTATCTGTTTTTTCAGGTAAAAAGCATGGCGATGTTCCTCGGCAGCATGTTTTAATATGATGTACGTAACCGTAAGCGGGTCTTCACTCGCCGATATTTTGCGCGCGCCGGTATTTTCCATTAAGGACAATGTATTTAACCAGCGTGCATGTATTTCGTTATTGGCTATAATAGCAGATAGTAAGGTATTCAGTTCCATATTATTATTTTTTGATTTCACCAATTTGAGGGCGATTACACCGAATGATCAGCAAATGGATGTAATCGCCCTCAAATCTGTGTAATCAATTTCTAAATCGGTGTAATCTTAGATTTCTTCCAGAGCTTGCTCTATTTTGCTGTAAATGTAAGCCAGTTCTTCATTGGTAATGCAATACGGCGGTAAAATGTAAATAATATTTCCAAGCGGGCGTAAAATGATGCCGGCGGCCAAAAAATATTGATACAATGTATCCCGGAGCGAACTAAAATAAGAGGTGCTAACACCCGTTTCCCATTCCATGGCTAAAATAGTTCCTGTTTGCCTGGTGGTTTTAATTTGGGGGTGATCTTTTATTTTTAATGCAAAGTTCCGGTGCGCGGTCTCGATCCGCTTGATATTTTCTGCCGTCGAATTATCCAGAAAAAGGTCCAGGCTAGCCAGGGCGGCCGAACAGGCCACCGGGTTAGCCGTAAACGAATGGCCGTGAAAGAGGGTTTTCATCCGGTCATCAGATAAAAACGCATCGTATATGTGTTGAGTACAGGTGGTCAGGCCCAAAGCCATAGTGCCTCCTGTAAGTCCTTTTGAAAAGCACATGATATCAGGCTGCTCCGTTACATGATCGCAGGCAAATGGCTTCCCGGTACGGCCAAAGCCAGTAAACACTTCGTCGGCGATCATTAAAATACCTTCCTTCCGGCAATGCGCCATCAATTCGTCCAGGTACTTTGCCTCATACATCAACATTCCGCCCGACCCTTGTACCAGCGGCTCAAATATGAAACACGCAAGGTTAGATTTGAGATTTGAGATTTGAGATTTGAGACTTTGAATATTACTTTCATCCGGCAGATCGATAAACTCCACCTCGAATAAAAGGGAATCAAACGCAGCAGTGAATGCACTGCGGCCGCTTACAGCCATCGCGCCGAAGGTATCGCCATGATAAGCGTTTTTAAACGCCAACATTTTTGTTCTTTTCTCGCCCTTATTGTGCCAGTATTGCAGGCACATTTTCACCGCTACCTCAACTGCTGTTGAACCATCGTCCGAATAAAAGGCTTTCTGCTGATTGGCTGGTAAGATTTTGAGCAGTCTTTCGGCTAATTCAACAGCCCCTTCATGGGTAAAGCCGGCGAAAATAACATGCTCCAGTTTTTTTAGCTGCTCCGATACTTTTTGCGCGATGTAAGGATGTGCATGCCCATGAATATTTACCCACCAGGATGATACTGCGTCGATATATCTTTTTCCGTTCTCATCATACAGGCAGGCACCTTCTCCGCGTACGATTGGCACTGGCGGCAGGGCGGTTTGCATTTGCGTATAAGGGTGCCATATCACCTTTAAATCGCGTTCAACAAGGCTCATAGACTATTTTTTAAAAGTTTTACAACGTGCTGGTCTATCGGGAACAGGAAATCTTCCGGCTGCAGATCAGTTATTTTTACCCAGCGGAAGGATTGCAACACATCGCCATCTCCATCAAAATCGAACACCAGCGTTTTTATATTGAGATTGAGTCCGGCAGTATTTTTTACCCTGTAATAAATGCTGATGACCTGCGAGTCGTTAAACGCTGATTTCACAAAAAAATCAGTTGTATAAAAATGCCCGGTAACATCTACCTCAACATTACATTCCTCCATAAACTCCCGCTTTAAGCCGTCGATAAGGCCTTCGCCAAACTCCAGGCCACCGCCTGGGAATTTGGTGAACCGGATACCATACTCCTGTTCGTCGCTGATCAAAACTTCATTTTGGTCATTGATCAGCAGGCCGTAAACGCGCACGTTAAAAGGGTACATTATTCGTAGTGTTTTTTGTTGCGGATAATTTTATCCATTGTCCAGGCTATCTGCTCGGTTTTAGGCTCCGACCGTATCGGGCAATTGGGCATGCTGCAATAGTGGCAGCACTCCGGGATGCATGGGTCGGTATGGATAAATAATTCAGTCTGCGTAACCTCGTTATTGATCAGTTTACCTATCAGCGTCACTTCTTCATGCACGCGGTTTAGGTCAAAGTAATTGGGCAGGGTTAAATGGCAGTCAATATGCAGTTCATTGCCATATTTTTGCGCCCTGAAATTGTGGATATCGATCCATTCCACATTCCGCTTTTCATCCAAAACTTTTATCACTTCGGTAACTACATCAAAATCGGCCTCATCCATTAAGCCCGAAACCGACCTACGCACCAGTTTGCCGCCGCTATATAAAATGTACAAAGCCACCGCGATCGACAAGCCGCTATCCAGCCATTTTATTTTTGTAAAATCAATAAGTAATAAGCCGGCCACCAAAGCGATGCTGGTTACCATATCGGCAACCAGGTGGCGACCATCGGCATCAAGCGTAATAGATGGAAGCGATTTACCCTTACGGATCATATAGTAACCCAAACCGCCATTCACTGCGCCCGTTGCCCCGATAATGGCAGCACCTGTTAGCAGATCGTGTATCTGGGTGGGATTAATAATGCTGTAAACCGATTTTACAATGATGATTATGGCCGCGATGCCGATCAATGAGCCTTCAATAAAAACCGAAAAGTATTCCACTTTGCCATGTCCGTAAGGATGGTTTTCGTCCCGTGGCAACGCAGAAAGGGAAATGCTGAAGAAGGCAAAAGAACTGGCCAGCACATTCACAATGCTTTCAGCAGCATCGGTTAACACAAAGTTGGACCCTGTTAAAAAATATGCCCCAAATTTTGCCAGCATTAGGATTATACCTGTGACCAATGCTATCAGTATGATCCTTTTTTGTTCTTTCAAAGCCGTTTTATTTGCGGGCAAATTTATGAATTTAAAGCAGAAAGCTTAAGGCTGGCCCAAATCAATTGCTACTTTCAACAAGACCTGAATTTATTTTTTTCAAGTGTTCCAATTTTTGAGAGATGAACATCCGGAACACTTTGAAATTGTCGCGTACAGAAAAAAGTTATCACTTGATACAAGTGTACCACCCGGTACAGGTGAACACACCTGGTACATTGAAACCCGGAACACGGACATAGGTTGAGCGATAAATTGAATTGCACCCTTTGAGGCTTAAAGCCGAAAGCTTTTTGGACAATGCATTTAAAAAATGCTTTAATCTTTGTGCTTTTAGCTTTCTGCTTATTTTCTATATTTGCCGCGACATAAAAAACGATATGACTGCACTAAGTAACAGGATCAACAACCTGTCGGAATCCGCTACTATTAAGATGGCCAAAATGGGCCGTGAGCTTGCTGCCAAAGGGGTTGATGTGATCAGCCTTAGTTTTGGCGAACCTGATTTTCATACGCCTGAACATATAAAGGAAGCCGCCAAACAGGCGATGGACCAAAATTTCACCTATTACACACCCGTATCCGGCTACCCGGAATTAAGGAAGGCCGTTGCTGCTAAGTTAAAGAATGAAAATAACCTGGATTACGATTTCAGCCAGATCGTTGTTTCTACCGGCGCCAAGCAGGCTATTGCCAATGCGGTGCTTTGCCTTGTAAACCCGGGCGAAGAAGTTATTATCCCTACACCCTACTGGGTTTCTTATTCTGAAGTGGTAAAGCTTGCCGAAGGCGTAAGTGTGTTTATTGACGCCCCCGTTGAGCAGGATTTTAAGATAACGCCGGCACAACTGGAGGCAGCCATTACGCCCAAAACCAAGCTGTTTATGTTTTCGTCGCCATGTAATCCAACAGGCAGCGTTTACAGCAAGGCTGAACTGGAAGGCCTGGCAAAAGTTTTTGAAAAGCACCCTAATATTTATATCCTTTCGGATGAGATCTATGAGCACATCAATTTTGTTGACAAGCACGAATCTATCGCCCAGTTCGACTATATAAAAGACCGCGTAGTGATCATCAACGGTTTCTCAAAAGCCTTTGCCATGACCGGCTGGCGCATTGGCTATACCGCATCAAATAAGGACATTGCCGCAGCATGCGATAAAATGCAGGGACAAATTACATCCGGCACCTGCTCCATCACCCAGCGCGCAGGCGTAGCAGCCTACGAAGGCGGTTTAGAAAGTGTTTTAGAAATGCGCAGCGCCTTTAAAAAACGCCGCGACCTGGTGTACGGCTTATTGAAAGATATTGAAGGCGTAAAAGTAAACCTACCCGAAGGCGCTTTTTACTTTTTCCCTGATGTAACGTCGTTTTTTGGGAAGAGCTATAACGGCAATACCATTAACGATGCCGACGAACTGAGCATTTACTTGCTTGAAGAGGCTCATGTGGCTACCGTTGGCGGTGATTCATTTGGCGATAAAAAATCAATCCGTATCTCTTACGCTGCGGCGGAAGATAAACTGGTTGAAGCCATGAAGCGGATCAAAGCAGCCCTTGGAAAACTGGCGTAATGAGATTTGAGATCAGTCGTTGTTTCAGATAATAACCTATATAGAAAAGGTTAGCTGCCGGCATTAACTAATCCAGCAACCCGGCATTATCTTTTAGGGCGACACCGGATAATTTTCTTTTAAGTGCTTCTTGTACCAGGTAAAAAGTTTTCCCGGCGGCGAGATGATAAGATAGGCCTTCCGGGCGGATATTGGATATGCAGTTTCGTGATTCATCCGTCAACCCCGGCCTGGGGTTATAGGTAAGATACATGCCCATGCTATCTGCCGAACTTAATCCGGGCCGCTCACCGATCAGTACGATAGATAGTTTAGCGCGTAAGCCAACTGCTATCTCATCGCCTATAGCTACCCTTCCCTGCCTAACCAGGCACAACGAGCCCAGCCGGAGTTTTTCATTGGAAAACATCGGCATCAACAGCTTTAACAAACTGAAAGCATTTTCATTGACCGCTGTCGCCGAAAGGCCATCGGCAATAATAATGGCGATGTCGGCACCCGTGCCGTGATCTTTTAATAGCTCCGCGGATGTTTCATCCAGTTGCCGGCCCAGGTCGGGGCGCTTTAAATATTTGTGGCGGTTTGCCGCCTGACTATGAAGTGATAAGACGGGCAAATTAAAAGCCTGAAGACTGTTTGTTAATCCTTCAATATCCAATTCGGAATATACCGCGTCGCGGGCATGCGCGTGGGCCAGCTTAAATTCAAGGGATTCTTTTAAGGGAATACTGGTACCCGTCCGGCCTATCGCTATTCGCGCAGCGGTGAATTCCTTTAGGGAAATTAACGGATCATTTTTGATTAGCTTCTCTGCCATTTCACCCTAAGTTATAATGCCCGAAATTAATTTATGCGACGAATTAACGGGTAAAAGTCCGCCCTTTTCATCTACAATACCCTGTTTCACCAGCCATTGTTCAAATTCAGGCGCCGGCCTTAACCCTAACACTTTTCTCAAATATAACGCGTCGTGAAAGGAAGTAGACTGATAATTCAGCATAATATCGTCCGAACCCGGTATGCCCATAATAAAATTGCAGCCTGCTACCCCTAATAAAGTAAGCAGGTTATCCATGTCATCCTGGTCGGCTTCGGCATGGTTGGTATAACAAATATCAACACCCATTGGCAGTCCGAGTAACTTCCCGCAGAAATGATCTTCCAAAGCTGCGCGTGTTATTTGCTTCCCGTCATACAAATATTCCGGGCCGATAAAACCTACGACTGAATTTACCAGTAACGGTTTAAACTTCCGGGCCACCGCATAAGCCCTAACCTCGCAGGTTTGCTGATCGACACCGTGATGCGCATTCGCCGAAAGCTCACTGCCCTGGCCTGTTTCGAAATACATTACATTTTTCCCGACCGTTCCGCGGTTAAGCGACAAGGTCGCCTGGTATGCTTCTTCAAGCAGATCCAGGCTGATACCAAAGCTTTTATTGGCCTTTTCTGTGCCGCCAATGGATTGAAAACAAAGATCGACCGGTGCGCCCTTATTGGCCAGCTCCAGCGTCGTGGTGATATGACTTAAAACACATGATTGTATGGGAATGTCAAACCGCCCGCGCAAGTTATCGATCAGCGTCAGTAAATTTAAAACAGTCGACGGACTGTCAGTAGCCGGGTTGATCCCGATAACAGCATCCCCACTGCCATATAGCAGGCCTTCGATAATGCTTGCCGCAATGCCTTTGGGGTCGTCCGTTGGATGATTGGGCTGCAAACGTGTAGAAAAATGCCCCTTTAAGCCGATCGTATTCCGAAAACGTGTAACCACTTCGCATTTTCTTGCGACAGCAATAAGGTCCTGGTTACGCATCAGCTTTGACACCGCGGCGGCCATTTCAGGAGTGATGCCAGCTTCAATAGTTTTTAATATACCGCAGTCTGCCTCATCACTTAATAGCCAGTCGCGAAATTCACCGACAGTTAAACTATTTATATATGTAAATGCTGTATCATTATGACTATCAATGATTAACCTGGTAACATCATCGCTTTCATAAGGAATAACAGCCTCGGTCAAAAAGGTTTTTAACGGCACATCGGCCAAAGCGATCTGCGCGGCAACCCGCTCCTCATAACTCTCCGCGCAAATGCCGGCCAGCACATCACCGCTGCGATAAGGCGAGGCTTTGGCCAGCAATGTTTTCAGGTCGTTAAACCGGTAAACTTTATCGCGGATGGTGAATTTGTACACTGGGCGGGACAGTTAGTGAGTTAGTGATTTATTGAATTAGTGATTTGGCAAATGTTAAATTGTTTAATTATTGAAGTATACGTTTACTGGGCAATTGAAAGAACTTTCCTACAGTGTAATCGTATATCAATCGGTGAAATCACTCTATAATAATCGGCGAAATCATATTATCACCCAAAAGCTTTTCTTTATGTTTCCCCGTCGATACAAATATGATAGCCGCTATAGCGAGGCCTGCGAAAAATATCAGGCTTAGTATAAAATTATAATAGATCATGGCTATCAATGTTATGGTTGAGATGGTAATAGCTATTGCGGGAAATGCCGGATAAAACGGAGAGGTAAAAGGCCGTTCTAAGGTTGGCTCCTTTACCCGCAGGATAAAAAGACTGATCATGCTCATGATATACATCGATATGGCCCCCATTACCGACAATACGATAACCTGGTTGGTTGTACCGGTAAACAGCGCGATAAAGCTTACGCCGCCACCGGCAACAATAGCCCAATGCGGCGTTTTAAACCTGTGACTAACGGCTGATAGCGAACGCGGCAAATAACCGCTGCGGGCCATGGCAAATACTTGCCTTGATGACGCCAGTATCATACCATGAAATGAGGCAATAAGGCCAAACAACCCTATGCTGGCAAATATTTTTGTAAGGCTGCTTGCTTTCCCTAAAATTACGCTTATAGCTGCCGGCAGTGGGTAGTCAAGATTGCTCAATTTGCGCCAGTCGGTAATACCGCCGGTAAACAGCATTATGCCGAACGTTAAGAACACCAGCGTAGCCAGGCCAGATATATAGCCTTTCGGAATATTGCGTTTTGGTTCCTTTACCTCTTCGGCAACCATGGCTACACCTTCAATAGCCAGGTAAAACCAAACGGCGTAGGGTAAAGCTGCAAAGATGCCTGTCCACCCGAATGGCATGGGGTGACTTAAAAAATTGCTCATTTTAAAATGCGGGGAAACTACACCCATAAACAGCAGTAATTCGGCAACAGCCAGTATGGTAATTAAAACGGAGAATGCTGCTGATTCTTTCACACCCAAAACATTAATGCCGATAAACACCACGTTAAAAAAAAGCGCCGAATACAATACCGATATATCGGGATACAAGAAATGCAGGTAAGCGCCGAGCGCAAAAGCGATGGCCGGCGTGGCAAACAGGAAGTCGACAAGCGTTGCATACCCGGCTACCAGGCCGCCGAATGGCCCCATAGCCCTGTAGGCATATGCAAAGGCGCCGCCAGCGTGCGGAATTGACGTTGTTAATTCGGTATAGCTAAAAATAAACGTGACGTACATAAGCGTAATCACCAGGGTAGCGATCAGAAAACCAACGGTGCCCGAGACCGCCCAGCCCAAATTCCAGCCAAAATACTCGCCCGAAATAACCAAACCCACTGCAATGGCCCATAAATGAACCGGTTTTAACACGCGTTTTAATTGTTCTGCTGGTACATTTACCATATGCCGGATAATGGGTTATTTATCGCCCCTTAAAATACTCAAAACAGTCGTTATTTCAAAGCGATGCCAAACCAAAAAATATTATTGGCTTGTTGTATCAAATGGCTTGCCGGTAACGTAATGTAAAATAGAAGAATGTCAAATCATTGTGACATGCTTAAAAAATATATTTATTAAAAACACCTTTGCTCTTATTATGTTCTTATATTGCCGTTGCATTTGACGGTATAACAAAGTAATAAATGTTACGCATAACAGTACCGTCATCCGGCTCAAGCCTTACATTTTCAACCTTTGAAAAGTATGGATTACCTGCGCCGCCGAACGGGGTTGATGCTGAGGTTAACGACGATGTGGTGTTGAAGTTTGAGGATGAAGAGGAAGCCATAGCTTATGCCGAACAATTGGAAATGCTTTCGAATGGATTAGATGATAAATCGTCGCCACAATACCTGGCGATCGGCGATATGATCATGGCGATCCGAAATGATGAATTTGTAGTGAATTATAATGAAGAAAATTAATACTTAAAATTAATGCCATGTTACGTATCAACATTCCCCCTATCGGTCCGTCTCCACTAACCTTTGCCGACTTTACCAAATATCACCTGCCGATCCCCTCTAAAGGAGTAAAAGCAAGGGCAAAAGGAAAAAACAAGAATACTGTTTTACTTTTCGATAACGAATATGAGGCAGTTGTATATGCCGACCAGCTTGAAGAGATCGTTACTACAGTAAGCAAAACATCGCCAATACGAAGCATCATCAGGGATTTGGCGACCTCAATACGCAACGACGATACCATAAGAAATTACGTAGAGTATTCCTCACTGTATACGTGGATAAAAAATGGCCTGAAAAGCTTCAGGAAAGCGATCAAGCCGTCTGCGCTGGGTTCTTTATAAAATTTACCGTAGAGACGCTCCGAACCATCGGGGCGTCTCTACAAAAATATCTCACGCCTTTAACGTTCCGGTTATATACTCATAACTGCTTTTAATGCTCGCGTAAGCATCCTTCGGCATATCGTGTTCCACAAAGAAATGCAGCATTCCCGCAGCCGATCTATGCGCAAATATTCTTTTAAAATCAATCGTACCGCTGCCCACCGGTAGTATATTCACATGACTTGCATCCAAATCCTTTACGTGCCATAACGGGAAACGGCCGGGATGATGTGCAAACAGATCAACAGGGTCCTGCCCGCCTTTAATGGCCCAGGCCAGGTCCAGCTCCATTTTTACATTGTGCGGGTCGGTTTCGCTCAATAGCAAATGATAGGGCACTTTCCCTTCAACTTCATGAAATTCCATATCGTGGTTATGATAGGCAAACTGAACGCCCGCTTTTTTTGCCGCTTCGCCGGTTTTATTTAATATCTCAACGGTGGATTTAATTTCTTCCAGCGTTCCGGTTGGTGCGTTGGCGCAAACGAGGTATTTCAAACCGCCTTCGGCAGCTTCATCTACTATCTCCTGCATATTGTCCCGCAGGTTATGCATAGGTGGTATCACCATAGGTTTGCCATCAGCTCCGACCGGCATTTTGTAGCCCTTTGGCATTTTAAACGGCGCACCAATAACGTGATGCGATTTCCACGACATACCCAGGTCGTTCACCATGGCCTTAAACTCTTTTGGTTTCATGCCATAGTAACCGCCCTTTTTGCTGAAAGCAGATTCTATTTCTTTATAGCCAACCCCGGATATTTTGGTTAACGTGCCTTTTACATCATCATCAATTATCCCGAAAAAAGTGAAAAGCTGCAAGCCCACCGGGTGCTGGGCCATATGGTTAAAAAGTGAGCCCGCTTTGCCCGAAAAAGCCATGCTGCCCAGTGCCAGCGTACCCGCACTCTGCAAAAATTTGCGCCTGTTAAAATTCATGTTGATCATTTAGTATACGTGGTTTAAGTAAAACTAAATGATTAAAATGGGAAAAGGAAATTTTATTGTGTCAATTTAACACAATAAGAAAATTACATGTTGTTTTTTGTGATACATGCAACAGAAAGGCCATGATTAGACTTACGAAGTTTTTAAAACTTCGTAAGTCTTCGTCCTAAGGCTCTTGATGTAAACAATTTGCAATCAATCCCGTCCATCCCGTTTGATGTGAAGCGCCTACGCCCCGGCCGTTATCACCATCAAAATATTCATAAAACAGTACGTAATCTTTAAAATTGGGATCTGTTTGCAGTTTATCGTAGTTGCCAAAGATGGCCCTTCTGCCCTCACCGTCGCGTAAAAACAGGTTGGATACCCGGTTATATAGCTCATTGGCTACCTGCTGCAGGGTCATAAAATTGCCGGATCCGGTTGGGCATTCAACCTTAAACTCGTCGCCATAATACAGGTAAAATTTATGCAGGCTTTCAATCAGTAAAAAATTGATGGGCATCCATATCGGCCCCCGCCAGTTACTATTGCCACCAAACAAACCACTGTCGCTTTCAGCACGCGTATATTTGATGCTGAACTCCATCCCGTCGACAGCCACATGGTATGGGTTATCGAGATGATATTTTGAAACCGAACGAATGCCATACGGGCTTAAAAACTCATTTTCGTCCAGCATATACCGCAGCAATGATTTCATTCGGTATCCACGCAGCAGGCTTACCAGATGCTTGCCGGGGCCTTTTGTTTCCGCCCAGCGGGACACCAGCGAAGCCAGGTCGGGCCGGTTTTCGGCAAACCATTTCATGCGATTGCTGAATATAGGATTATCAGTTATGTCGCTTTCATCCAACACTTCGGCGGCAAACAAGGGAATTAAACCAACTATACTGCGCACCCGCATTTTTTGGGTGCTATTATCAGGCAAGCGCAGCTGGTCGTAAAAAAAGCCGTCCGTATTATCCCAAAGCCCTTCATTGTCCTGTCCCAGGTTCGACATGGCGCCGGCTATGTATATAAAGTGCTCAAAAAATTTGGAGGCGATGTCGTTGTAGGCCTTATCGGTAACAGCAAGTTCCGCTGCAATACGCAGCAGGTTGAGCGAATACGTGGCCATCCAGCTGGTGCCGTCGGATTGTTCGAGATGCTCACCAATCGGGAGTTTCGCGTCCCTGTCAAATACCCCAATATTGTCAAGCCCTAAAAATCCGCCTTCGAAAATATTGTTGCCCAGGTCATCCTTGCGGTTTACCCACCAGGTAAAGTTGAGCATCAGCTTGTGAAATATGCGTTCCAGGAAAAAAGTATCCCCTTTGCCGTTATTGGCGGTTTTATCTTGTTGATATATTTTCCAGGTAATCATGGCGTGCACCGGCGGGTTGGCATTGCTAAAGTCCCATTCGTATGCCGGAAGTTGCCCGTTAGGGTGCATATACCAATCCCGTATAAGCAGCATAAGCTGGTTTTTCGCGAAAGCCATATCAACCGTTGCCAATGGCAGGCAATGGAAAGCCAAATCCCACGATGCAAACCACGGATACTCCCATTTATCGGGCATGGAAATAATATCCTGCGTATTCAGATGTTCCCATTTGCTGTTGCGGCCGGTTAGTCGCTGCGGCGGCAGTATGGGCACAGCGGGATCGCCAGCCAGCCATTGATGAACATTATAATAATAAAACTGCTTGCTCCACAACATACCCGCAAAGGCCTGGCGCTGTACCATGCAGCGGTCGGCGTTGTCATTTCCGCGCTGTATATTATTATAAAACTTCGTCGCTTCAGCAGCTCGTGCATTAAATAACTTATCGAAATCGCCAAACCCGCTATCAGCGTTGGCTGACAATCTTAGCCGCAGCGTAACGCTTTGTTTCGCCGGGACGGTGATATCATAATTGACTGCCGCCTTTGTACCTGTTTGTTTTGGGTTAATGGTATCGGCACCATGCACAATAAAATCATTAATGCCATCTTTATGGAAGGGCTTTCCATCATCGTTGTTGCTGAAGCGCCTGGTATTGGTTTCGTTATCGCAGAATAGCAATTGAGTCGTGCCCTCGGCATTCAGCGAAAGCCGGCCAATATCTTGATGATATGCTTCGATAGTGCCTTGTAATCCGGCCGACAGTTGCGGTTTATAATCGTCGTAACCCCATGCCCACGTGTTACGGAACCACAATGTGGGTAAAACGTTCAACGCGGCATCCTGGTCGCCGCGGTTATGCAGGGTAATTTTTATCAGCATATCATCCGGCGCGCTTTTGGCGTATTCAATAAACACGTCGAAATATTCATCCTGGTTAAACAGGCCGGTATCAATTAGCTCAAATTCAGGGTCGTTTCGGGTACGTTTTTTATTTTCATCAACCAGCCAAGCATAAGGATATTCGGCCTGCGGATATTTATACAGCATTTTTTGGTACGAATGCGTAGGTGTGTTGTCCAGGTAATAATAAAGTTCCTTAACATCTTCGCCGTGGTTCCCCTCCGGGTTGCTTAACCCAAAATATCGTTCTTTCAGGATGGGATCTTTTTTGTTCCATAGGGCAACAGCAAAACACAACAGTTGCCGGTTATCGCATATCCCACCTATACCCTCCTCGCCCCAGCGATAAGCTTTACTGCGGGCCATATCGTGGGTGATGTAATTCCAGGCGTCGCCGTTAGCGCTGTAATCTTCCCTTACCGTTCCCCATTGGCGGTCGCTAACGTATGGTCCCCACTTTTTCCACGCGGGGTCTTTTAACCTCGTTTGTTCTGCATTCATGTAAAATATTGGAGATTATCCTGGGTTTTAGCACTTACAAGCTGCGTAAATCTCCGTAATCTTAGCGATTATTCACCAAAAGTTTGCGGTTAAATTGTGCATAGATATGGAGATGTTTCAACCACCGCCTTTCTTTTGTCATTCTGAGCATAGCGAAGAATCTTCTAAAACAGACACGCGGGAGGCTTATTAGTGAAGAAGATTCTTCGCTATGCTCAGAATGACCAAGCTATAATTGCGCACGGGTGCAAAAAAAGCCCTGCGATTTACTCGCAGGGCCTGTATGAGAAAAACTACTAACAACCTGTATTATTCATAGAACGATGCGTGGTTAAACCAGTTCAAATAAGGAAATATCAACGCCGGCAATTTTTGATAAAGCTGGGTTTTCTCGGCGTAATTATCATACAGCCGCTCTATAGTTTGGTGCTTTTTGTTAACAAGCGCAAGCATCTTTATCTCAACGGTGTCAACAACATAGTCAATCGCGCCTTTAATATTTTTGTTTTTTATGTTCCGTAAAAATATTTTCTGGTAATTGGCCTTTACTGATATTTCTTCAGATAAAATATCCTGCGCGTAACGCTCCTCCAAATCGGGAAGCCCCGGGGCCGAAATATGGGTAACAAATAATTGCGCGTTTAAAATCTTTAAAAATCTGATCACGCCAATATCGCAATAGCGCAGATCGGTTATATAAGCTACCCGGTCAAAAAAGCTCATATCAAACTTGTCCGGCATTACTAAAACAGGACAATTGATGTTATTGATCATTTTAATAGCAAAGTTAAAAGTGTCTGCGTTTTTTAACTGGTCGAGGCTTTGCTCGCCCAGTATCATCATCCAAACATTGTGGCGGATCACCGTTTCCCGGATAGTCGTCGGGTTAAAATTGATCATCTCCACGCAATTGATCGCCGGATGGTAGGCGCCTTCCGGATGATGCATCCCTTTTAACTTCAGCGCCAGTTCCTTCAGGTCGGCGCTTTCGGGTTCTTCAAATACTACTTCATCGTCGTAATGATGAACAAGGAGGCTTTTTTGCGCCCTGGTTTTTACTGCATTGCACAACTGTAAGTTTGCCCTGCACTGCCGGGCAACTTTTAAGGCCTTTTTAGCTAAGCTTTCAGCCTTTGTCAAATCATCGATAAATAGTAATATATTTCTCATAGCCTGATAAATTACAACAACAGAATATTAACAACAGAACAATGCCCAAAAAAGTTTTAGGGTAAAAATTCCTGAGCCCAGGTCAGGTAGTGACCAACGGCTTATGTTAAATTTTCAATAGTTTAGGGTGAGGGACCGGCTTTGGTACTTATACCACTTTTGGGGGAACTACAGCTAACTATAAATTAATAAAAGGGGGAAAGGGCTTAAAAGGGGCGATTAGTAATTAGTCTATTAAATTATTAATATATACTTACTGATCGTGAATTTGCCATATAATTAATGCTAATCAATGGCAATTTCGATTGACGTAACAAATTTGAAAAATCTCCACCACATTTGCAAGTGAAAAGTAAAATATTTACTGCCAGTTGAAAAATTTGATGAAAGATTTACAATTTCTTAATCCGAAAATTGATTTGGATAACGGTAAATGGATATAAACCACTTCACTGTCGCACCTGTCGCAGTGCGACACCACTAAGCCCAGGCGTTTTTTAAGAACCGGAGCCAATTACCATGCATAAAATTCGCAACGTCAGCGTCGGAATAACCCCGCTTTTTTAAAAGCCCGGGAATAGTTTGAAGGCCCGCGATCGTTTCCAGGTCGTAAGGGCATTGTTCTCGCCCGAAGGCACCGTCCAGGTCAGACCCTATCCCCACGTGCAAGGTATTACCGGCAATCCGGCAAATATGATCCACATGATCGATCATTACCTCAAGACTGCAATTCATTTCCTTCGGATTTGATTTCCCGCGCACCCATCCCGGCACCATCATCCAGGCATCCAATGGCGCGCCGATCACGGCGCCGCGGCTTATCAGTTCCCTTATTTGCTCATCGCTGTATTGGCGGTTGTGGTTAACCAATGCCCTGCAATTGTTATGGCTGGCCCATATATGCCCGTTAAAATGGTCCAGCGCATCCCAAAAGGCATCATCGCATAAATGGGTGGCATCTAAAATGATATTCAAACGCTCCATTTCCTTTAATAATTCATGTCCATTCGGGCCCATTTCCCCGGTTGCGTCCGTACCATTGGCATACCGGCCGGGGCCGTAGTGTGCCGGGCCGACAGCGCGTAAACCATAGGTATAAGCGCGTTCCAAATGGCCGATAGAAATTATTGAATCAGCGCCTTCAAGGCTTAAGATATAACCAACAGGTTTTCTATCGTTGGGTGTCCCGTCATTCCAAAGTGTCAGATGTTTTTCCAGTTGTTGCAAATTATTAACCTGCACCATCTCCCCCGCCTCTTCCATGGCTTTGTACCACGCCAGCTGACCCTGGGTTTGCGCCCATGCCTGTTCGGGCGAATGCCAGCCCGGCAGCAGGTTCCCCGGAGCCACATAACGCGCTATCTGCGTGCCAACTACTAGGCCAATATTACCTTTCCGTAATTCGGGCAATGAAACAACTGCCTTGCCACGATCCGGTTTATCGTTTAAACCCTGTTCGCGCAGGTTGATTTCCGCCACTGGTTTGCGCAGGTCGCGGTTCCATTCCAGGGCATTCATACTGAGGTCTAAATGGGCATCTATTGTGAACATATATATTGGTTGATTAGGTTGGATTAAGTTAGATGAGTTGTAAAAAAAGCCGCTTTCTGTTTTGGCCTTTTTACTTTCAGCTCAAATAGTTATTTTCCGATCCCTGGCAATATTTTTCCACTCGCCGGTTGTTTGATTATTTTCGATGGTGATGGCGCGCTCATACAGAGCAACAGTCGGGCAAATGTGATGGGGCAAGCCGTAAAGCACGTCACCAACCTTGTATGCATGCCCCTCGCCGGCGTCCGCTACCAGGTGCTCCTCGCTTTGACTGATCATGACCAGTTCGGGCGCATTTAAAAAATAAACCCGTTTATGCAGCTCATTTTCGGCGGCAACCGATTTATGCCCCAGATCTAAACATATTTTGGTTTCGGAAGGAAGAGATATTACCCTTGAAACTACCAGCGCGGCAGGTACAAATGGCTGCTCCTTCGCTATTATCTGGTAACCCCTGTCCCAGTAAACAAAAGTTCCGGGACTGCACTCCACATTACCTCGTTTTGCATGGACCGGGAATGTAGGCGAGCCGCCCGCGATAATTACCGGTTCGGGGAAGCCTTTTTTTACTATTTCGGCCCTCAATTTAGCTACGGGTTCAAATCCCGCGTTGCATTTTTTTGTAAGTATCTCAATATCGGCATCATGAAGATGGCCGTCATAAGCATGCAGCCCGACCGGCTTTATCCCGGGCAACCGGCTACACTCTGCATAAAGTTGCAAAGCTTTTTCACCCGGCGTTATCCCTGTCCGGTCTTGCCCTACGTTCAGGTCGATATAAATGAGTATCTGAATTTTATTTTTTACAGCGGCTGCTGAAATTTCGGTAGCAGAAACCCGGTTGTCAACGAGGCAGGAGAACCAGGTATTTGGACAAGATGTAATCAGTTTAACAAACCTGGTCAGTTTAGGCCCGGCAGGCTGGTAGGCTAACAAAACGTCGGGCGCTTCACACATAGCCAGCATTTCTGCTTCAGCGATGGTGGCGCATTTAAATTTGCTGATACCTGCTTCAAGCATTAACCGGGTTACTTCTTTGTTCTTATAGGTTTTGGCGTGCGGCCGTAATCGCGACACATCGCCTATCATATCTTTTACGGCCTTTATGTTTGCTTTAACCCTGTCAGGATAGACTACCAACGCAGGCGAGTCTAATTCATCGACATTGTTAATTTGAAACCATTGTTCTAAGTCCGGAGTCTTGAGTCTTAAGTCCTGAGTCATGTTACTTCTAGTTTATGACCGTGAACATCAAAACAGCTCAAATAAGGCCTCTATTTCAACCGGGATATTGCCCGGCAACGAGCCCATGCCAACGGCGCTGCGCACACCAACCCCGTTGTCATCCCCCCACACTTTTGCAAACAATTCGCTGCAGCCGTTAATGATGAACGGGTGTTTTTCAAAATCGTGTGTGCAATTCACCATTCCCAATACTTTGATCACTCTTTTGATCTTATCCAGGCTGCCCAGGTGGGTTTTTATTGTCGATAATATCGCCAATCCCACCTGCCGGGCGGCCAGCTTGCCTTCTTCAGCAGTCATGGTCTCACCAATGCGGCCGATGATCAGACTCCCATCATCCTGTACGGTGCCATGCCCGGAGACATACAGGTATTTACCATCAATGAGACAAGGTTTATAAACGCCCAGCGGTTTAGGGGCCGGCGGCAGGGTAAATCCGGTTTCAATAAAATTTTGGTCAGCAGTGTTCATTTGATTATAATATAAAACAAACATAAAAATAAAAAGCCGGGTATCTCAAACCCGGCTTTTAACTCAAATCAAAAAACGGCGTGGGCCCTCTTGAACGTCAATAAAAAATAAATTAAAACGTGAAAAATCAACGTCTCTTAAAATTTTACAGTTACCCCTACATTGACAACATAGTCAGCAAAAGCGGCATCGCCTTGTGTATAAGTATGGGTTATTGCGGTAGTCCTGATGTCAGGTACGCTTTGCGTACGGTCGCGGATAATAGCTATTGGGACATACGCGTATAGCGAAATATTTTTTATGCGATAGGATACACCTGGTTCGGCAGAGATAATGTAGCCTGGCCTTCTGAATCCGTCGCTGCCGCCAACAAGATCGTGTACCGGCAAACAATCATCGCGTACGCCTAACGAAAAATCAAATTTTTTAACGGCCAAACCTGCACCAAACCTGATGAGATATTGATCCGGTACACTTAAAACATCTCCGGTGGCAGCTATTGTTGTGGCGCTCGCGGGATTTACTGAACGAAGGGTCGGGTTTACGTCCCGTGGATTAGCGAGATAAAAGAAATTACCATAAAATCCAAAACTATGGGTAAAATTATAGTAAGCGTTTACATTTAATTCTAAACCCGTGCCGCCGTCTCCCACTTGTATCGATTGATCAACCGGCCCAAGCGTCCTCGCCCCGGTTGCGCCGTTCAGGAAATAGTCCTGGTAGTTGGATTCTCCTGTCGGGAATTTTACACCAAGCCCGACCTGGATATTGCCCTTTGTTGCCTTGGCGGGATTAAACAGCCAGTAAAAGCCTGTTATACTGATATCGCCAATACCAAATGAGTGGGTGCTAAAGCGGGTACCGCTGTTTACCTGCGACCGGCTGTTATCGGCAAACGGCACATCCAGGGTTACCGACCAACGGTTATTAAATATCCGGGTGAAAGAATTATCCTGGGTAAATACCTTATTGATCACGTTATTATGAAGCGTGAAACGTTGGTACTGTTCAGCCTTGCCCACAAAATGCCTGAATGATTTAAAATAACGGTTGTTACTGTTATACAGCCAGTACCCGGATGATCCGGCGGTGCTGTCGGGATGTTCATTCATGGCACAAATACCGCCGGTGCTCCGGATGGCTACGCAGCCCTGCGCGAAAGTATTCGCCCGGCTTATTAGGATAAAAATGCTGATCGATAAAATGGTTTTTAATGTTGTGTTCATGGTATTGGTTAGTTTACTTAATTGTTGTGTTTTTAATTCTATAATTTTCATGTTCAATTTCCCGCTCCGTCTGCTTGTGCCCTTTTTATAGCATACTGCCCTACCGCATTGCCTGTTACCAGGCCCACCTCACAATCGCTGCGGTAATGGATGGCACCATACAGCCTTGACATCGCTGCCTGGTTAGCCATGTCAGTAAATTTGGTTCCTCTATCTGGTAGCAGGTAGCTTAATACAGTAGATGCAGCACCGCTGAAGTTGGAGTGTCCGGAAGAATATGACGGAAAATTGGGTATGCCGGTTAACGTTTTAATATTCGCGTTTGCCTGCGACGGTCGCTGGTTGTAATAGAAATATTTTGTATCCCAGCAAACGATCGCTGCATCCATCTCGGCCATATTCAGCAGGGCCAGGTTACGCGCCCAGCGTACTTCGCTGTAATTTTGTTTTACAAACTCATCCGCAGCAATGGCGTTCCAATGCCCCGGCGGCGTATAGGTGCCTGCCCCGTCTGCCCAAAACTCAACAATCGCCTGGTGATCGCGTGTCGGATTTTTGCTGTACGAAAGCACCTCGGCCACTTCCTGGTTGAAAGCAGCCGAACCAGCCATATTTGGTGGCCCGGGGCGCAATTTTACTACCGTAAGCGTATCAAATAAAAACGGCAACACCTTATTAAACAAAGGCAGCATCGGGGGGCGTTGTGGGGAATCAAGGCTTATCCATGCCTGATCGCCGCGTGTAGTTGCGTGTGCAGACAATAGTGCCCATTGTGCGGGTGTACCAATTGCCTTTCCCGCACGGTCAGCGCGTGCGCGGGCAGCGAAAACGTCGGCAACCTGGGTGCCGAGAGATTGCCCGGCATTTAGTTCGCCACGAACATTTACACCAGCCATTAAGCGGTATTGCATTTCTTCGGCTGCTTTTTGTTCAATAAACGCAATTTCGGTGGGAAATAACAGTTTCATCATTTCCACAGTTGCTCCGGCCACTACAGCATCCTCACTGGGGTACGACGGCAATACGGATTTTGGCACCAGTGCCTGTACCGCGGGGTCATTTGTATACGGCGCAGCACGGTTATACAGCTTTTTAAAATAATAAGCCGCAACCAGTGCATCATACTGAGCAGCGCTCACGTAAGCATAAGCACGGGCAGCGTATGGTGGGTTGGAAAAAGGGAACTGCGGATATGCAAAAGGGTTAGCCGAATTTGGCGCGGGATAACTTCCGTCGGCATTTTGGTAGGGCGGCAGATTATGTTTAGCCACCAGGTCGCGCAAAATTTCGTTCCAGCGCAATACGGCGCCAGCACTCCAGTATTTAATGATCGCTTTCTGATTGTTGCTTAAATTGCTTTGCAGGGCCTTTATCTCGTTCAGGTCTGCTATATAAGCCGGTGACGCGATCGCGTCAGGGGCGGCTACGTTAAATGCGCTTGCACTGGTAATCAAAACCGGTTTCCACGTGTCAGCACCCAGGTCAATATTTGCAGGGTTAAGCGCCGGATAAAGCGTTGTGCGGTCGATTACTCCTTTTTTGCATGACCCGAAAAAAACTAATGCGGCCATTGCTAACAGCGGCATTGTATAAAGTATTCGCTTTTTCATAGTCGTATTATTTCGTTTTTTTATTAAAATCAAATAAGTAAAGCACACCACCAAATAAGGTAGTGGCCTGGCCAACGTTACGTCCCCGTAATACATAATTGCCTCCGCCGGTAAGTTCAAGGCCCGAAACTGAGAAACTGTATTTGAAGAGCGCGCCGGCCGTGGTGACGTTCATGGTGTTGCTTGGAAAAGGCATATCATTTTTCCGGATATCAAACCCGCCCAAAGTGGTACTCTGCATAAAAATGGCCTCCGCATTAAATTTCAGGCTGCGGTAACCACTGCTGATAATAAAATTATTGGCATTGGGTATATCAACCTGGTTGCTATATATAAGCTGTGTGGTGTAATACGAATTCCTGTCAATGGTAATGTCGTTCCGTCGCACATATTGGCCGGCCCCGGCAATAAAAAATCTTCCGGTTTGGTAATTGACAAGGCCTCTGATAGCTACCGACCTGCTATGTAACCCAATTGAAACAGGCTCAAAATCGGCCTCGTAATTGCTCAATGGTATCGATCCGCTGGCAATGGCATATACGCTGATAACTCCTTTTCCTATTTGGCTTTTGTATGCAAGCCATTTTAAGGTAAGCGTTATATCCTGTAAGCCATGCTGGCCGGCTAAGGTCCCGGAAGAGGCGTTAGTAGTAACATAAGGTGCTGAAAACAAAATATCCAGCTTATTTGTCAGGCCATAATTACCTATAAGGGTATATATATTGGTAGATAGTTTACCTATGTTGCCATTATCGCGCTTATAAGTGCCCTCCCAATAATTTGTCCAGCTGCTGTTGGTATAAACAACACCGGCACAATAGAATTTTTTGGGTATCATTAAGGCATCTGCGTCTGTTTGTGCTCTGGCCATCTCTGAAAACGCCAGGCAGCAACAAGCCAACAGGCAGTATTTGCATAAAAACAATGGTAAAGATTTCATCATCTTTGAAAATAAAAAGTAAATAAAAAGCTGTAGGTGTTGATATGATGAGCCGTAATGTGATATATAAAAGATCACGAGCCTGATCAACAATGGAGATACTTCATCAAACCTTCAAACGCGTTATAATGAAAACATCAATGCGATACTGCAAACGATACTTTCGGCTATAACCAATTGAATAAGCAGCTCACTAAGTGAGACAGCAAAATGGTTTATAAAGCGGTTTAACTAATGAAATTGGGTGGTTTACCCGGAGAATCAATGTATGGCTTGCAAAGTTTCAGCGAGCCGGATTGCGTATTTTCAGAGGCAAGCAGTTTTGCAACCCCTGAATAATTATATTGAAAAGTCTTCAAATTATATTCGCTAAGCGTATTAACCTTTTTAACGGAGGCGTCATGCCCTTTTTTAGTGAGCGGCACATCGCTAATCTCTTTGGCGGTAACAATATTCGCCTGTACAAGACGTGTTTTAGCGGTATTGGGAATACAGATGAAATACATGGTATCCCGGGTCATTTTAAGTCTTATATAGTTATAATAGGCATCCTTTAATTGTATCTGGCCTTCGATCACTGCATATTCAGTCCAGTCGGTCATGGTAGGAAAATGAACCGGTATTTTTAATTCCATCAGCTTGGTCTCGTCAATTTTATTGTCGAATATCTGCTTCACCATCTGGACGTCCGACTGATGGATATAATATTGAAACAATAAGGTATACCCCCCTATACTAAACAGGTGAACACTCAATAATACGATGGCAAATAGCCGTTTCAATTAACCGGGGGTTGGTACAGGTTTATATTAATATCGTAAATATATATAATAATTTTATTACGTAAGAAATATTTTACAGCTTTTTAGAATAATTCTATTTAAGCAGTCATAGTTTTGAATGTCAATTTGTTCATTAACGTAAAGGTATATTTGTACGCAGTCATTTTTGCATAAAAATTATGAATGATTTTATTGCTGCACGGTCGCAAATGGCCATATCGCTGGGTTTTCATATCGTGTATTCCTGTATCGGTATGGTTATGCCTGTGTTTATGGCTATATCACACTATAAATGGATAAAAACCGGCGATCCCGTTTATAAGAACGTGACACAGGCCTGGAGCAAGGGCGTAGCGATATTTTTTGCCACCGGGGCTGTATCAGGCACTATATTATCTTTTGAACTGGGCTTATTATGGCCAAAATTCATGGAGCACGCCGGCCCGATATTCGGGATGCCGTTTTCGCTGGAGGGTGTCGCATTTTTTATAGAAGCCATAGCACTCGGATTTTTCCTGTACGGATGGAACAGATTCAATAACTGGTTTCATTGGTGCACCGGGATGATAGTAGGTGTAAGCGGCATTGCATCAGGCATCCTGGTAGTGTCCGCCAATTCATGGATGAATAACCCGTCCGGTTTCGATTATATTAACGGGCAATACCTGAATATCGATCCCATCAAAGCCATGTTTAATGGCTCATGGTTTTCAGAATCATTGCACATGACGATCGCGGCTTTTGCGGCAACCGGGTTTGCTGTTGCGGGCATCCATGCACTGATGATCGCGCGGAAGAAAAATGTCCAGTTTCATACCAAAGCATTTAAAATAGCCGTGGTTTTCGGCGCGGTAGCGGCAATTATACAGCCTTTCAGCGGTGACTTGTCGGCCAAAAACGCCGCTAAACATCAGCCAGCCAAGCTTGCTGCCATGGAAGCTTATTTTCACACCCAACAATATGCGCCGCTGGTTTTGGGCGGTGTTGCCGACACGGCCAATAAAAAAGCTAAATATGGCATTGAAATACCAGGTTTGTTAAGCTTCCTGGTAAACGATAACTTTAAAGACCCGGTTAACGGGCTGGACAAAATTCCTGTAAAAGATCAGCCGCCTATCACAATTACCCATTTGGCTTTTGATTTAATGGTGGTTATAGGATCGGCCTTGATGCTGATAGGGATACTATATTTTGTTGCCTTATGGAAAAAGCGGAGTTGGCTTTCTAAAAAATGGTTTCTGGACCTGTTCATCCTGGCAACCCCGTTGGGATTTATAGCTGTGGAAGCCGGATGGACGGTAACAGAAGTTGGGCGGCAACCATGGATCATACAAGGTGTAATGCGTACCAGCGCGGCGGTAACCCCCATGCCGGGCATCCAGTATTCATTTTACCTGTTTACCGTTATCTACTTTACATTAAGTATTGCCGTGATATTCTTGTTAAGCAGGCAAATAAAAATGGTGCCTCAATTATATGATAAAGTAAATTAAGGCTTATGCTGTATATCGTAATCGCTTTTTTATTCCTGGCTATCGTGCTTTATTTCCTGCTTGGCGGGGCGGATTTTGGAGCTGGTATTATAGAACTTTTTACTTCAGATCGTAATAAAGACCGTACACGCAAAACCATGTACCATGCGATCGGCCCGATCTGGGAAGCAAACCACATGTGGCTTATCATTACTGTTGTGATATTATTCGTTGGCTTTCCCGATATCTACAGCAATATGTGTACTTATCTGCATATCCCGTTGCTTATTATGCTGCTTGGCATCACCGCTCGCGGAACTGCCTTCGCTTTCAGGAATTACGATGCGGTAAAGGACGATAAAACACAGAGCTTCTATAACCGGATTTTCGTTTATTCCAGCTTTGTCACGCCATTGTTCCTGGGCATTATTGCCGGAAGCGCCATATCAAGGCAAATCGATCTGCAGGCAACATCTTTCATGTCTGCTTATATTTATAGCTGGCTAAATTGGTTTTCCGTAACGGTGGGTTTATTTACCGTCGCGCTAAGCGGTTACCTTGCTGCGGTGTACCTTATTGGCGAAACCGGGGATGATAACGAACGGAGGCGGTTTGTCCGGAAAGCCCGTATTATGAATGTGCTGGTTGTTATTTTTGGTGGGCTAGTGTTTATAGCTGCCGAAATAGAGAACATCGCCCTGGCGCACTGGATATTCGGCAACATGGTAAGCCTTACGGCTGTGATATCCGCAGCCATTTCATTACTGGCGCTCTGGCTATTTATTTACAATGGAAAGAAGAAAATCATTCGCGTGTTTGCGGCGTTCCAGGTCACTATGATCCTGTTGTCGGTAGGATATACCCACTTTCCCAATCTGATCATGGTTAAAGGCGGACAAAACCTGTCCCTGCTTACCAATCATGCCCCGGCTAAAACCATTGAAGATCTGGGTTTGGGGTTATTGATCGGCAGCTTATTGATCCTGCCCTCCCTGTTTTACCTGTTTTATAGCTTTCAGAAAAAGAACGAGCTTATCTGAATACGATTTTTTGGATTTGAAAGATTTAAATGATGAATTGACAATAATCATAAAAATCCCTCAAATCCTAAAATCGTGTTTGACTATAGTGTTTTTATCTTTATACTCCTGAAAAACACTTCGTTACCGTGATCCTGCAATAAAAGATGCCCTTCTTTTGCTTCACCAAAGTTTTTCCAGATGGTGTATTTGCTCATTGCCACCAAATCGCGGAATTCCTTTGAACCTCTTTCATATTCAAGCACTTTAACGCCATTCAGGTAATGCTCAACGTGATTATTTGGATAAACGACTATCCTCCCGGTATTCCATGCGCCAATAGGCCTGATAAAGCGCTTGGGCTTGTTGGAGGGGATTAGGTCGTATACGGATGCCAGCGTGCGGTCGCCATTGCGGCCCAGCTTGGCATCGGGATGAAGTTCGTCATCCAGTACCTGGTATTCAATGCCTATTGCCGATCCTTTTGTAACTTCTGACAGAGTGACAAAATATTTTACACCACTATTTGCGCCCGGGGTCAGTTTAAATTCAAAAGACAGATCAAATGAACCGTATAGATCGGTTGTGACAATATCCCCGCCGCCTGATTCTTCCTTACCTGCAGAAGGCAATACGTGCATGGTGCCGTTTGCGTAATCCCAGCCTTTAGCGGGAAACGTTGTCATCGTGGCGCCGCGCCAGCCGGTTGCAGTATGCCCGTCGTATAACAATTTCCAGTCGGCAGACTTCTCATGGGCCGAAAGTTTGTTAGCCTGGTAGTTTACCGTATAAATATCATTCGGAAATGGCTTTTGAACCAGGTTAGCCGTTTGAATACGGATATTTTTAAAATATACCTTTTTGCCTGCCTGCTCCGGTTTGGCTACCGCATGCACCTGTAAACCTATAAAACCCTTACTGTCAACCGTATCAACCACATCCGCAACAGCCACGCCATTGATCCATGTCCGCATTTCGTTGCCGATACATTCTATCCGGATGTGGTTATAAACACCCACTTTAAAGGCATCTTTCGCTTTTGCGTTCAAATCCAGTGGGTACAGCCAGTCCCTGCGGCCCTCGTCATAAATACCACCCGACCATTTCCTGTCGGAAGGATCGATCTCAAACTGCCTGCCATAAACTTTACCTTTTCCATTGTTTCCGGCCGGGTCGTAATGGCTGCGGGTTTGTACGCCGGAGTTGCTCAATGTGCTTTCAATTTTGGTATCCATTTCCAGGATGAAATCGCCGTATTCTCTTTCTGTTACCAGGAAGGTATTCCCCGAATTCAAAACGGTTGTACCTACTATTTCGCCGTTTTCTACTTTATAATCGGCCGTACCGGCCAGGCGTTTCCAGCCTTTAAGTGTTTTGCCATCAAACAGGCTGGGTGTGCTTTGGGCGTGAATGGTTAATGGTAAGATGAAGATAGCAAGCATGGTTATGGTTGCTGAAGTTTGCAGTAGCTTTTTCATGGTGGTTTTTCTCGGTTTATTAGTTTAGATATTTTTTCTTATTAGTTTTTTTCCTGCCTCCGGAGGGTGTATTTCTACTTATCGCTCGCAGAGTTGACTCACCCTCCCGATAGCTATCGGGACGACGCTTTGCTCGACCACCCCCTCTCCCGGCGAGCCGGAAAGACGGTTAAGGTTCTACACTTTCACTTCCCACCCTTTTTCATATGTTCTGCTCCAAAGTTTCATCGCTTCGGGGTCGTTTAAAATATGGCCGTTGCTGGTGTCGATATGCAGCACACGGTCAACGCGGTAGGATATGTTGCCCAATTGCGGCAACAAGGTTGATTTAAACCCGGTTTCAATCGGGCAGTTCAGTTTTGTTACACCGCGTACCGAGTCTACAAAGTTATTCATGTGCATGCCGTCCAGGGCTTCGGTTGGGCTTATCTTGTTTGTAGCGTCTACAATGGTGTCGTCCTTCACTTCTTTTACAAATTTATTGTCGCCATCATAAACCTTATAACCGTTACCGCCCTCATAAAATACGGTACCTTTATCGCCATAGAATATAACACCGCGGCCCAGGCCTTCTATGTTAAACCCGTTGCAGCTCCTTCCCTCCCATTCGGCTGCAGTATTGTTCGGGAAATTATAGAGAATATTTTGCGTGTCGGGTGTTTGCCAATCGTCCTTAAAATGAAACCGGCCGCCGGTTGAAACTACCTTGCTCGGAAAATCAACGCCCAGCCCCCATCGGATAACATCCAGCTCGTGGGTGCCGTTATTTAATGCCTCGCCTGTTCCCCAATTCCAGAACCAATGCCAGTTGTAATGGATCAAGTTGTCCTGGTATGGCTTACGCGGCGCGGGGCCCTGCCAAAGCTCGTAGTCTAAATTGGCAGGTACGGCCACGGGTTTGCCGATGCCAATAGAAGGACGGTGATTGGTGTACCAGCCTTTGGCGTAATAAGTGCGGCCGATAACGCCATCGTGCAATTCTTTCACCATACCCTGTACGTTGGAGAATGACCGGCGCTGGCTGCCCATTTGCACCAGCCGATTATATTTTTTTGAAGCTGTTACAGCCATTTCGCCTTCGTGCGGGTTATGGCTGCATGGTTTTTCAACGTATACATGTTTACCGGCCTGGCAGGCCATTATTGTTGCCGGGGCGTGCCAATGGTCGGGGGCGGCGATAACAATAGCATCTACGTCCTTTTTCTCGAGTAGTTTGCGGATATCGGTTATGCCCTGCGGCTTTTTACCTGTGCGTTTGTATATATCCGCAACGGTTTTGTCAACTACCTGCGAGTCAACATCGCAGATATAGCCAATTTCCACATTAGGGTTTTTAGCAAAATTTTGTGCAAGATATGCTCCCCGGCTATGGGTACCCATCATACCGATAACTACTTTTTCGTTCGGCGACCCATTAAAAAATCCTGCAGCCTTACCCAGATGCGGCGCCAGCAGGAAACTGGTACTTGCGACTGATGCGGTTTGAAGAAACTTACGACGATCTATCATGTTTTTTAAATTAGTTAATTTGTTGATTGGGTTAGATTGTGTTGATTGAGTTAAATAAAAACTACTCACCAAATCAACCACTCACCAACCAACTAGTCGTTTAACGCCGAATACACTAACACCCTGAATTTATCGTTCAGCTCGCCATGCGGGAACGGCCATTCCTGTACAAAAAACAAGCAAACAAGGTGTTCTTTCGGGTCGGCCCAGTAGGTAGTGCCAAAAAAACCGCCCCAGCTCAGCGAGCCTTCCGTTTGTCCGAGCCTGGCCTGCCCTAACCTGGTGGTTACCATAAAGCCCAGGCCAAACTTATCCCTATCTAGGTTTAAGTCGCCGATCTGGTTCATGCTCATTAGCTCTACGGTATGCCTTGCCAATATGCGATGTCCGTTGTATTCCCCGTTATTTAGTATCATTTGTAAAAAGGCGGCATAATCCTTTGTCGTTGAGCTTAACCCAGCACCGCCGGAGTAATAAGTGCCGTTAACTTTGGGGTAATCTGCCGATACACCCGGAAATGTACCGGCGTTCCATTTTTCTAAATGATTGCGTTTATCCGGCGAGTAAACCTGCACCAACCGGCCCTGTTTTGTCCCCGGCACATAGAAATAGGTATCATTCATTCCCAACGGGACAAATAATCGTTCTCTTAAAAACCGGTCGAGGCTTTTGCCGGATACTTTTTCGATGAGGTAACCCAGCACATCGATGTTTAAGCCATAGGTAAACCGTTCGCCCGGCTGATGAACCAAAGGAAGCGCGCCTAACTTGTTAATGGCATCCGCAAGCAGTAGTTTATCGCTGACAAAGCCCGCACGAAGACCGGCTTTGGCATAAATGGCCTTCATTTTATCCGACCCGATCTGCGCATAATCAACACCGGCAGTATGGGTCAGCAGATCGCGTATAGTCACTTCCCGCTTTGCGGGAACAGTGGTATAGGTTGTATCCTTTTCATTAAATTTATCCAATACTCTTGGGTAGGCAAACGAGGGAATATATTTCGAGATGGGATCATCCAGTAAAAATTTACCCTCCTCGAACAACATCATCACACCCACGCTGGTAATGGCTTTTGTTTGTGACGCGATACGAAAAATAGCGTCAGTTTTCATGGGAACATGCTGTTCTGCGTCGGCAGCGCCGAAGGCTTTATTGTATACGATCACGCCGTTACGGGCGATAAAAGCGTCGGCGCCTTTTATCCAGCCCGAGTCGATGTATTGTTTAACCAGGTTATCAATCCTGCGCAGCCTTTCGCTTGAGAACTTTTGAGATTCGGGCGCGCCGGAAATCAAAATATGCCCCTGGGAAAATGTGCGCACCGAAAAAATGACGAGGATAAATAAGAAACAGGTAGTTTTTCTCACGGGTTTTTGATCTATGGTTTAAAGTAGGTTATACGGGCGAAGCCCTGTAATAATTGGCTAATTTATAAATTTATCAATAGTGTCGTTAAAATTATCGCCAAAAAGGAAATGCGACGTAAAGTAAACCACACCAACAGCCTGTAACACAACATTTCAACGTCTAAACCCTATAGCGTCCCAACGTTTTTAACAATTTATTAACCCAAAAACAAACCTTTTCCTATATTTGCGGCGGGGTAAGTCTTTTACGGCCAGCTCCTCTTGAACTCCCCCAGGGTGGGAACGCAGCAAGGGTAGAGAGTTGAGCGGCGCGATAAAAGTAGCTTACCCTTTTTTATTTTCTTTTTTTTCTCCTTAACACAGTTCAGGGAGTTAACGACGGCGCTAAAGCGGATGTCAGGCGCTAATCATAATTCATCCTCATTGGTCCATCTGCACTTCCTGTTTCCTAATTCCTGTTATATTTGATGGAAATCTTTTACTATAAATGCTTGACATCCTTATCATCGGCGGCGGCCCCATTGGAATAGCTTGCGGCCTCGAAGCTAAAAAAGCCGGCTTGAGCTTTGTTATTATTGAAAAGGGCTGCCTGGTCAACTCGCTGTATAACTATCCTTCTACCATGACTTTTTTCTCAACTTCCGAGAAACTGGAGATTGGTGGGATACCTTTTGTCACCATCAGCAACAAACCAACCCGTGCCGAAGCGCTTGAATATTACCGCCGGGTAGCTACCTCCAACCATTTGCCCATTAATCTCTTTGAAGAAGTAACCGGAGTGCACAAGGAAGATGATATTTTTACCATTACCACAAGTAAAGCCACATACCAGGCAAAACAAGTGATCTTGTCAACGGGATTTTATGATATCGCTGTAAAGCTCGGCATCCCGGGCGAAGACCTGCCCAAAGTACAGCACTACTACAAGGATCCGCATTTTTATGCGATGCAAAAGGTAGTTGTCGTCGGTTCCAGCAATTCCGCCATTGATGTTGCGCTCGAAACTTATCGCAAAGGCGCCGAAGTTACGCTTGTTGTCCGAGGAAGCGAGATAAGCCAGCGGGTAAAATATTGGGTGCGCCCCGATATACTCAACCGTATAAAGGAAGGTAGCATCAATGTATATTTCAATTCACATTTAAATGCAATACGCGAGCGGGAAGTGGACATTGAAACACCAGGAGGTATAACTACGATCCCAAATGATTTTGTTATGGCCATGACTGGTTACCGGCCAAATTTTGAGTTCCTGAAAAAGTTGGGCATCGAGCTGACGAATGATAAATATATACCGCATTACAATCCAGAAACAATGGAGACCAATTTACCCGGCCTATACCTTGCCGGCGTAGTTTGCGGTGGCCTCGATACGCATTTATGGTTTATTGAAAACTCAAGGATACACGCGGATATGATTATTGGGGATATTGTTGTTAAAGCGGTGAGTGGTTGATTGGGTTGGTTGGGTTGATTAAGTGAGTGGTTACCAATATACTCAGTCAACTATTCACTTAGTCAACTAATAAACTAATTCAGAAATTACTTGCATAAGCAAAAAATAATGCAAAAATTTGCACCCTGATTAAAAAATAACAAAAGCAACCAGTAAAATGAAACAACAAAGCTCAAACAAGCCCACGATAAGAGCATTTTTTGCTCCTGTTGCCGCTGCTTTGCTTTCAGCCGTTTTTGTGTTTTCTCCTTCACGACGAAGGCCTTATATGCCCCGGGTTTGAATTGTCCTGCCATAACCCAATGATGTAAAGACGCGATGTGCGTTTCTACCCCACAAAAGATCATCTGATTTATTAAGGCGTTAGCCAGTAATTTAATGGTAATTTTTCTATTTCAATGACCCTACAAGATTTTGATATACGTGTTGCAACAGCCGGTGATGTTGATTTTGCACCCCTGATTTGTGATGAAATGGCTGAATCGGCCAAAGCACGCGGGACGGGTATTGCCCAGCGTTCGCCTGAGTATGTGGCCGATAAAATGCTGGAAGGCAAAGCGGTTATCGCTTTACATAAAGACGGCACGTGGGCAGGTTTTTGCTATATAGAAACCTGGAGTCATGGGGATTTTGTGGCCAACTCGGGCCTGGTAGTTGACCCTAAATTCCGGAAAATAGGCTTGGCAAAGGCTATAAAACACAGGATATTTGAACTGTCACGAACCAAATACCCCGAGGCTAAAATATTCGGTCTTACCACCGGATTGGCTGTAATGAAGATCAATTCAGAGTTGGGCTACGAACCGGTTACCTATTCGGAGCTTACACAGGATGAAGACTTTTGGGCCGGCTGCAAAAGCTGTGTCAATTTCGATATACTTACCAGCAAGGGCCGCAAAAACTGCATGTGCACCGCTATGCTGTTTGACCCGGCAGAAAAACAGAAGGTATCGGAAGATAAAATTCAAAAAATAACGCATAAGGCTACCCTGCTTGAAAGAATTGAGAATGCCATCAAAAGAACGATCGGCCAGGACCATTGAATGAGGTTAAAGACAAACGGTAAAATAATAACACATTGTAGAGACGCAATGCATTGTGTCTCTACCGCAAACAAAATATAATGAAAAAGAAAGTAGTATTAGCATATAGTGGCGGCCTCGACACATCATTCTGCTGCATATACCTAACACAGGATCTCGGTTACGAGGTTCATTCTGTAATCGTAAATACCGGCGGTTTTAGCGACGAGGAGCTTAAGGGCGTTGAAGAACGCGCCTATAAGATGGGCGTTACTTCGCACCACGTAGTCGACGAGACCAAGAATTTTTACAATACCTGTGTGCGGTTCCTGGTATATGGCAATGTGCTGAAAAATAACACTTATCCTCTTTCGGTGAGCGCCGAGCGGGTTAGCCAGGCAACAGCTATTGCCAATTACGCCAAAGAGATCGGCGCTGAATTTGTTGCACACGGCAGTACCGGCGCCGGTAACGACCAGGTACGGTTTGATATGATCTTCAACATACTGGTTCCGGATGTGCAGATCATAACGCCGATCCGCGATCTTAAACTAAGCCGCGAAGCAGAAATTCAGTACCTAAAGGATCATGGTGTGGAAATGAATTTCGAAAAGGCAAAATATTCCATCAATAAAGGCATCTGGGGCACTTCAGTGGGCGGCAAAGAAACGCTGACCTCTAACTTAGGTTTGCCCGAAGAGGCATGGCCGACTCAAGTTACCGAATCGGAAGTCAAAAACCTGGAGCTGGTATTCGAAAAAGGTGAATTGATTGGTATCGACGGTAAAACTTTCGACCATCCGACCAAAGCTATACAAGCTTTACAAGCCATTGCGCAGCCTTACGGCATAGGCCGGGATATACATGTGGGCGATACCATTATCGGCATCAAGGGCCGTGTTGGGTTTGAAGCGGCGGCGCCGATGATCATTATTAAAGCGCACCATACACTGGAAAAACATGTGCTGACCAAATGGCAGCTATCGTGGAAAGACCAGTTATCCGGCTTTTACGGCAACTGGCTGCACGAAGGACAGTTTCACGACCCTATCATGCGCAATATAGAAGCTTTTTTAACCGATACACAAAAAATGGTAAGCGGAAAAGTATTTGTGCAGCTGCACCCATACCGTTTTCAGGTTGTGGGTATTGAATCTGAACACGACCTGATGTCGAACAAATTCGGCACGTACGGCGAAATGAATAATTCATGGACCGGCGATGATGTAAAAGGGTTTTCGAAAATATTCGGTAACCAGGTAATGATTTATCACAAAGTTAACCCAACTGCTGAATAAGCGTAACCTATTTGAGCTGAAGCGATGAATATAAACAACAACAAGATATTGGCCGGCATAATCGGCGGCGCGGGATATACCGGTGGCGAAATGCTGCGTATCCTGATCAACCATCCCAATGTTGAAATTGGTTTTGTTCATAGCACCAGCAACGCCAATAAACATGTGTACGACGTCCACACCGACCTGTTTGGCGATACCGATTTAAAGTTTGCAGCGGAACTGTCGTACAATATTGATGTTCTTTTTCTTTGTGTCGGCCATGGTGATGCAAAGAAGTTTTTGGAGGCCAACCCGATACCCGACCACATTAAGGTAATCGATTTGAGCCAGGACTTTAGGTTAAGTCAAAATTCGAAATTCAAAAGTAAAAATTTTATATACGGCTTGCCTGAGTTGAACCGCGACGCAATTAAGCAGGCACACAATATTGCTAACCCGGGTTGTTTTGCGACTTGTTTGCAATTGGGATTATTGCCGTTGGCTGAAAAAAAGTTATTGAACAGCGAGGTACATATCACGGCTACGACAGGTTCAACCGGGGCCGGGCAAAGCCTGGCGGCTACCACGCATTTTACCTGGCGCAATGACAACCTTTCGGTTTATAAGGCATTTGAGCATCAGCATTTAAATGAGATCGGTCAGTCTCTGCAACAAATGCAGCCGGGATTTGCTCAAGCGATTAATTTCATCCCATACCGCGGTGGTTTTACCCGTGGCATAATCGCATCAATTTATACCGATAGCGATTTAACCGAGGCGGAAGCGTTAAAGCTTTACCAGCAATATTATGCAGGCCATCCCTTTACACATGTAACCAGTCATGACATTGATCTGAAACAGGTTGTAAATACCAACAAATGCTTTTTGCAAATAAAAAAACACGGAAATAAGTTACTAATAATCAGTATTTTAGACAACTTACTTAAAGGCGCATCCGGTCAGGCAGTACAGAATATGAACCTGATGTTCGGGCTCGATGAGAACGCCGGACTACGATTAAAAGCAACGGGATTTTAAGTGGAAGTGAAAGGATAAAGGTTAAAGGCGAAAGGTTAATTTGCTGGGCTAACTGATCAATCCTTACCCCCGATAAAATAAATTTTAAACTGTGGACGACGAAACCCTTTTACCCTTCGCCTTTCACCTTTAACCTCAAAAGAATGAAGTTATTCGACGTTTACCCCATCAATCCCATCAACATCGTTAAAGGACGGGGCAGTTTAGTATATGATGATAAGGGCACGGAGTATCTCGATCTGTATGGCGGCCACGCAGTTATTTCTATCGGGCACACCCACCCCCACTATGTAAAACGGTTGGAAGACCAGTTGCACCAGATAGGATTTTACTCCAACTCGATTGAAATTCCTTTACAAAAGCAATTGGCTGATAAATTGGGTCGTATTTCCGGAAAAGAGGATTACCAGCTGTTCTTGTGCAATTCGGGCGCCGAGGCGAATGAGAATGCTTTGAAACTGGCATCGTTTTATAATGGAAAGAAAAAAGTGATCGCTTTTAAAGGCTCATTTCATGGCCGTACGTCGTTGGCTGTCGCGGTGACTGATAATCCCAAAATAGTCGCGCCGGTTAATGAAACCGATAATGTGATCTTTTTGCCATGGTGCGACGAGCAGGCTTTAACGCAGGCTTTTGTCGATAACAAAGATATTTCTTCTGTAATCATCGAAGGCATACAGGGCGTTGGCGGAATACAGGTTGCTTCCGAAAGCTTTTTGCAGAAAATACGTTTGTTATGCGACCAAAATAACGCGGTATTTATAGCTGATTCCGTTCAGTGCGGATACGGTCGTACCGGGAAGTTCTTTTCGCACGACTTTGCCGGCGTTAACGCCGACATTTATACCATGGCCAAAGGAATGGGTAACGGATTTCCGGTCGGGGGCATTATCATTTCTCCAAAAATATTGCCCGCCTACGGCATGCTCGGCACTACCTTTGGTGGGAATCACCTGGCGTGTGCTGCAGGATTAGCCGTGCTTGAGATTATGGAACAGGATAACCTGATGCAAAATGCTGCTGAAGTCGGCGGGTACCTGATCAGCGAGCTAAAAAAATTGAAAGAGGTTAAGGAAGTGCGTGGCCGTGGATTGATGATTGGTATTGAGCTGCCGGCCGAACTGGCAGACGTACGCAAGGAATTGTTGTTTACGCATCATATATTCACCGGTGAGGCAAAACCGAATGTTGTACGACTGCTACCTGCATTAAACCTGACCAAAGCACATGCCGACAGATTTTTAGAGACTTTTTCATCAATTTTAAATAAACAGCAAACAGTAATACCGCAGGGCTTATGAAACTATTCTCTTCCGTCAATGATGTCGCCGATGTAAAAAGCATTGTAGCCGAAGCCTTGCAGCTAAAGAAAAATCCGTATGCTTTCCAGCATTTGGGGAAGAACAAAACCCTGGCGCTTATTTTTTTGAACCCGAGCCTGCGTACCCGTATGAGCACCCAAAAAGCGGGCCTTAACCTGGGCATGAACGTAATGGTGCTGAATATCGATAAGGAAGGATGGGCGCTGGAACTGCGTGACGGCGTTATTATGAACGGCACCACAGTGGAACACATCCGCGAAGCCGCTGCTGTTATGGGCCAGTATGCCGACATTATCGGTGTGCGCTCCTTTCCGGGGTTAAAGGACCGGGATGAAGATTATAACGAAACGGTATTTAACAAATTTGTGGAGTATTGCGGTGTGCCTATTGTAAGCCTTGAATCGGCTACACGTCACCCCTTGCAAAGCCTGGCCGACCTGGTAACCATTGAAGAGTTAAAAACCCGACCACGCCCGAAGGTAGTATTAACCTGGGCACCGCATATTAAACCATTGCCGCAGGCCGTACCCAACTCATTCGCTGAATGGATGTGCAAGGCTGATGTTGATTTTACGATAACGCATCCCAAAGGATATGAATTGTCAACTGATTTTACCAAAGGCGCCACAGTAACACATAACCAGGACGAAGCTTTAGCCGGCGCTGATTTTATCTATGTAAAAAACTGGTCGGCCTATGAACCTTATGGCACTATATTCCCGGGTAACGAAAATTGGATGCTGACCAATGAACGATTGAAAATTACAAACAATGCTAAAATCATGCACTGCCTGCCGGTCCGCAGGGATTTGGAGTTATCAGCTGAGATTTTAGACGGGGAAAGCTCAATTGTTGTGCATGAAGCCGGCAACCGCGTTTGGGCGGCGCAGGCGGTATTGAAAAGGATGCTGGAGGAAATTGGTTGATTGGTTTGATTAAATGAATGGTTACTGTCATTGTATTTCAACTGCTCACCTAATCAACTTAATCAACTATTCACTAAACTTACAATATGTATATCCCATCGTTTAATAAGTTTCCGGATCAGCAGGAAGCTGTGGCGTTTATGCAGCGCTATAGTTTCGCTACTATAATATCGGTAAAGGATGGATTACCAGTTGCTACCCACCTGCCGTTTTTGGTGAAGGAGAAGGACGATAAAATTATCTTATCATCACATTTTGCAAAGGCTAACCCGCAATCGGCCGATATTATTGGCACTACCGCCCTGGTAATATTCACCGAGCCGCATGCTTATGTCTCACCCAAACATTACGAAAAAATTGAAAGTGTGCCAACGTGGAACTACCTGGCGGTACATGCTTATGGCAAATGCGCTTTACTGGACGGCGAACAAAATAAAGCCGTGGTGCTGCAGGAAATGATCAAATATTATGATGCCGGGTATCTGAACCAATGGAACAGCCTGCCCGAGGATTATAAGCAAAAGATGATGAAAGGTATTGTGGCGTTTGAGATCGTAGTGGATGATCTGCAGGCTAAAAAGAAGCTAAGTCAAAACCGGTCGGAAACGGAACGGGAGCATATTATAAATGATCTGTCAAAAGCGCAGAATTCAAACGAGAAGGAGATTGCGCAATATATGAAATCGTTAAAAATGTAGGTTTATTTGGGCTCTGCATCTATTTCCCTCGTTTCAGTATTGAAATACCTTACAACCAATCGGTTATCACTGTTTTTTGCAAAATAATTGATAGCCCAGCTTAAAAATATGATGCCCTTGTTGGCAAATCCCGCCAGCGACATGATATGCACTACCCCCCATAATACCCACGCGAAAAATCCCTGTAAATGTATCTTGCCTAAATCCGCGACGGCTTTGTTCCGTCCGATGGTGGCTAATGCGCCTTTGTCCCTGTATTTAAATGGTTCGGTTGTTTCTTTTTTTATTAAGTGAACCAGGTTTTTAGCCAGTAACTGGCCCTGTTGAATAGCCACCGGCGCTACGCCAGGGTGCCCGTTTGGCGTTACTGGAGTTACCATCAATGCCGCATCCCCTATCGCAAATATATTTTCATAGCCTTTTACCCTGTTTATCTCATCAACATAAATTCGGTTACCTTTGGCTATTGCCTCCGGTGGAATTCCTTCGGGAACCTCGCCCCTTACCCCGGCCGCCCACAATACATTGCGGGTTTTAAGTGTTTTGCCGTTATCAATTTTCAGATAAAAGCCATCATAGCTTTCAACGTGTGCGCTGTTGTAAATAATTACGTCGGCTTCGGTTAAAAATTCTTTCGCTTTCGCGGATGCCTGGGGCGACATCGCTGCCAGCAGCCTGTCTTTACCTTCAACCAGGTAAACCCGCATATCGTATTTACTTAGGCCGTGGTAATCCTTTGCTAATATCAAATGCCTCATTTCGGCTAGTGCACCCGATAGTTCCACTCCTGTAGGCCCTCCTCCTACTACCACAAATGTCATTAGTGCGAATTTCTCCCGCGGGTCGCTGGTCATCAGGGCAGTCTCAAGGTTTTGGATAACCAAGCTTCTTATATTCAATGCCTCAGGTATGTTCTTCATCGGCATAGCAAAATGCTCGATCTCTTTATTTCCGAAAAAATTCGTGTTTGAGCCCGTAGCTATAATCAGGTAGTCATAATGGATTGTACCGATATTGGTAGATATAGTGTTCGTTTCCGGGTTAATTTTTTGTACTTCGGCCAGGTTAAAGCTGAAGTTGTTATATTTAATGAATATCCGCCGGATGGGAAAGCCTATCGAGTCAGCCGCGAGCGATCCAATCGCCACCTGGTAAAGCAACGGCTGAAAAGTATGGTAATTATGTTTGTCGAGCATCAGGACGTCGACCGGGGCATTTTTTAATTTTTTAGCCAGGTTTAATCCGCCAAATCCACCTCCAATTATCACGATACGCGGCCTTGAGCTCGCCCGGGCATCCTGGCATGTTACTGTAAACATATACGATTATAAATTTCAATTATACGCAATCTTTTCATCAACCGGCCGGTTGTTGCGCATATTACAGGAATTTGACACACATTGGTTTCGAAAAAATCAGGGAAGCAAAATCGCAGCTATTAAAATTATTTCTATAAAATGAGTCATTTTTCGCAAATTCTATCGTAAAGCAGTCTATTTTTTATTATTTTTAACGGCAATGGGGGTATTTCGGTTTAATTTCCCCCCAATTTGTTAAAATTAGGGTTAATATGGGCAGAATCCATTCAGTTTTAAATAAGACAGAGGCGAATCAGGATGACAAAAACCTATATATTATAAAAATAGGTGGAAATGTGATTGATAACTCCGAAAACCTTCATCATTTTCTGAAAGATTTTACCGCGCTTAACGGATATAAAATTCTGGTGCATGGCGGCGGCAAAGTAGCTACCCAGCTTTCAGAAACACTTGGCTTAGAAGCGCGCGTGGTTGACGGAAGGCGGATAACCGATATCGAAACACTGCGCGTAGTTACCATGGTTTACGGTGGGCTCATCAATAAAAATATAGTTGCGCAGCTGCAACGCTTTGGCAACAACGCCATCGGGCTTACTGGTGCCGACGGCGATTTTATCCGCACCAAAAAACGCCCGGTAAAAACCATCGATTATGGTTTTGTTGGCGATATAGATGAAACCTCTGTAAGAGCCGAAAGTATCAGCCATTTAATGGAAGCAGGTTTTACGCCTGTTTTTTGCGCACTCACCCACGATGGCGAAGGACAGCTATTAAATACCAATGCTGATACCATAGCATCCGCCCTGGCGGTCGCACTGGCCAATTTATATCATACCACTCTTATTTACTGCTTCGAAAAAAAGGGCGTGCTGCAGGACATTAATGATGAAGAATCCCTTATACGGGAGATCGATCCGCAACGATATGAAGAGTTAAAAACAAAACAAATCATCCACAGCGGGATGCTTCCAAAGCTCGACAATGCCTTCACCGCTATTTCATGCGGCGTTAAAGCCGTGATCATCGGCCACTCCGGAGAACTGGGGAGCCTGCAACAAAATAAACCATTTGGAACACGTTTAAGCCAAAACTCATGAATTCACAACAGCACATTGCCATATTAGGCAGCGGAAATATCGGACTGTCACTTGCAAAGGGGCTTACAAAAGCGGGCATCTGCAAACCGCAGCAAATATCATTAACCCGCAGAAATATTTCGGCCCTGACACCACTAGCTGAAGCCGGTTATCATATTACAGATAATAACCTTAAAGCGGTTCGAAAAGCCGATTTTATAGTACTGGCGGTGCTGCCTCAGCAACTCAATAAATTATTAGACGAGATACGCCCTGCTATAAAACCGGAAAAGCAATTGCTGATATCGGTCGTTTCGGGTGTTGGCTGCGGCGATATCCGTACACAGCTTGATCTGAACGTGCAGATCATCCGCGCCATGCCGAATACCGCAATTGCCATTGGCCAGTCCATGACCTGCATTGCCACCGACAACAGTACACCTAAACACATTAATTTTGTACGATCTCTTTTTGATACGGTTGGCGTTACCATACAGATAAACGAAGAACTGATGACTTCGGCAACAGCGCTTTGTGCATGCGGCATTGCTTTCTTTTTACGGTCTATCCGCGCGGCATCACAAGGCGGAACAGAAATCGGCTTTCATGCCCACGACGCTTTAAAAATGGCCGCGCAAACCGCCAAAGGCGCCGCAGATTTATTATTGCAGCTTGCCTCCCACCCCGAACAGGAGATTGACAAAGTAACCTCACCAAGCGGCTGTACCATAGCCGGTTTAAATGAGATGGAGCACAACGGCTTCAGCTCGGCCATGATAAAAGGCATTAAACTATCGGCGGAGAAAGCCGGGGAATTGTATAAGAAAGAAGGGTGATTGGAGAATAGAGGTTAGGTTAATATTTCAACTAATCACCAACCTCTAATCACCATAAACAGGTGTACCAATTTTTGAGAGATGAATACTCGATACACCGGATACACTCATCCTGAACATTATCTAAATCCGAAACGGCGAAGCCCTATTGAATACTATTGAAAACAAACAACAGTGAAAGATCGAACATCGAAACCCGAAATCTGAAATCACTCCAAATAATAGTGCCTTATTCTTTCCAATCCATCGTCCAGCTCGTAGATCAGCGGAGTGCCGGTTGGGATATCCAGCTGCGTAACTTCTTCATCAGTTAAATGATCAATGTATTGTATCAGCGCCCGCAAGCTGTTGCCATGCGCGCATACGATCACTCTTTCGTTTTTGCGGATGGCAGGCACGATGAATTCATTCCAGAAGGGTAACACCCTGTCCATTGTTTGACTTAGATTTTCGGTAAGCGGCAGCTCCCGTTTGGTGAGGTCTTTGTAGCGGGGGTCTTTTCCGGGGTAGCGGTCATCGTCCCTGGTTATTGCCGGCGGAAGCTCATGCGGGTCGCGACGCCATGTATGTACCTGTGCTTCGCCATACAAGGCAATAGTTTCCGCTTTATTAAGCCCCTGCAAAGCCCCATAAAAACGCTCGTTGAGCCTCCATGACTTTTGTACAGGTATCCATAAATGGTCAAGCTCCTCCAGTACAATATGCAGCGTTTTTATTGAACGCTTTAACAGCGACGTAAACGCGATGTCAAAGCTATATCCCTGGTTCTTTAATAAAATCCCAGCCCTATGCGCCTGCCGAAAGCCTTCGTCAGACAGATCTATATCAGTCCAGCCTGTAAAGCGGTTTTCCTTGTTCCATACACTTTCGCCGTGGCGCAGCAGAACTAATTTTTGCATAGTAGCAGATTAACTTAATAGCCGTTGGCCGGTTTGTAAAAATAATTGTTAAATATTTTAAAATGAATTAGATTGCGTTAATAAACCAATTAAACCTACAACAAATGATCCCAACAACACCTGTTCCGGCAAAGGACGGCATTGCCAACCCTGCCCCGCTCGGCCTGTGTGCCTTTGGCATGACCACCGTTTTACTTAATCTTCATAATGCCGGTTTTTTCCCTATGAATTCGATGATACTCGCCATGGGTATTTTTTACGGGGGCCTGGCCCAGGTAATTGCCGGGGTAATCGAAGCCAAAAAGAATAACACGTTCGGTTTAACCGCGTTTACTTCATATGGGTTCTTCTGGCTTTCACTGGTTGGCTTGATCGTTATACCAAAATTAGGTTGGGCCACCGCCGCTTCTGACAGCGCTATGGCGGCTTATCTCGGTATTTGGGGCATATTTACATTGTGCCTCTTTTTTGGCACCTTGAGGCTGAACCGTGCCCTGCAATTTGTATTCGCTTCTTTAACAATATTATTTTTTCTGCTAGCGGCCGAACATGCAACAGGTAACGGAAGTATCGGTAAATTCGCCGGCTATGAAGGCATTCTATGCGGCGCTTCTGCTATCTATGCCGGAATTGCTAACGTGTTAAACGAAATTTACGGGCGGATTGTGCTGCCACTGGGGAGTGTCTGATTCTAATGATTTTTATGATTGCGCTGGTTTCTAAAAATAGTTTAAATCAGCGCAATCTTTTAATCAAATAAATCAACGGTTCTGACAATTATGAAAGACTTTAAAAAATACTACCGGATACCTGCCACGCCCGAAGAGATCTATATCGCGTTAACCAATCCACTCACCATTGAGCTGTGGACGGGCGAAACAGCAATAATGTCAACCGAACCAGGTTCCGAATTTTCCATGTGGGACGGAAGTATAGTCGGGAAGAACCTGGAATTTGAAGAAGGAAAGAAAATCGTTCAGCAATGGTATTTTGATGGGCAACCCGAGCCTTCGGTTGTCACGATCAAGCTTCACCCCGATAAAACCGCCACTTCGGTTGAACTTCGGCACACCAATATTCCCGATTCGGATTTCGCCGATATTTCTGAAGGCTGGGATAACAGCTATTTTGGGCCCCTATCGGAATTTTTTGAAGACAACTAACTACTCCTTCAAAACTGCGTCTTAATTGCCGGTTAATTTGCCGGCGCCGGGTTGTTGCGTGATTATTTTTCCGAAATCAACCAGATTTTCCATCGTTAAATTTTGATTATGAGATAATTACAGACAATACGGAAAGCTGTTCGTTGCAATAACTTGTCTAATAGTTAATCAAATATTATATTTGGGTTAGATTAGCAAGTGGTTTAGCATCGAAAAGCTTTCTTACTTATTGCGCCGGCCTTATCATGAAATCATTTATCTATGTGCTTTGTGTACACTTCGGAAGTTTCTTCTACGCCACAGCGCAGCCGGTAAAGGCCAGTATGCTTAATACATCCCGCGACAGCTCTTTGGAATTTACGGGCACTAAAGTATTTAGCGGTAAAACAAAGTACAGCACTTTCAGTATAGGTATAAATGCCGGTATTACATCACCATTCATTGCTATAGGCGGCACCAACGCCACGTCGAACTGGAAACCGGCATTGGGATTTGGTGTAACATTGCGAGAGAAACTTGCTCATGCTTTTAGCTTGCAGATGGATTTTAACGGAGGTAAAGTTGAAGGAAATAACGCAAATTCTGCAACCGGCATTAAGTATAGCGCACGGGGGTTTTCAACCACGTATTATTCTGGTTCCTTAAGCGGATTGGTAAATGTTGGTGGTGTTGATTTCATCCGTCGTAAAGAAGCTGTTAACTTTTACCTGTCAGCCGGGGCTGGTTTGGCCTTTTACAGTCACAGTTATATCGATGCCAGCGGTATTTCAAAGGTTTTTACGAATAAAAACGGCAGTATTCATATAGTAGCAGGGCAGTTTTTTCCTGTTGGCGGAATAATCAAATTCCGGCTCTCTGAAGCGCTTGCATTTAATGCAGGATATACCATGAACTTTTTTGACAATTACAACTTCAATGACCTGCAAACCTATCCCCATAAAAGCCATTATTCTTACGGCTACGGCGGGTTGGAATATACATTCGGCACAAGCGCAAAACCGAACCTCGATTGGGTAAACGCGGCCGCCTTACTATATAATGAACTTTACGATATAGCCGTCCGTAAGGATATTAAAACCTTAAACGGTCGTATAAAAAATATCGAAGCCGCGGTTAATCCGGTCAAAAAAGACGTTGATGGGGATGGTGTCGCCGATCAATTTGATAAATGCCCTAACACACCTCCCGGTTCAGTAGTGGATGGTTCTGGCTGTCCCGTCGTATTTCTAAAACCTAATGCTGTTAGGAAGGAAATTGCTGCCATCCCTCCGGCTGTTGCCTACTCAAATATCCTGTTTGAATTTGATAGTTCGGTATTAAAAACCTCATCCTACCCGGTACTGGATGCGACATCAGCCGACTTACACGCAAATCCCGGTAAAACTGTTTACCTGGACGGTTACGCCTCTGCCGATGAAATTAAACAAAAAACAGGGATATCGGATGGTTATGCCTCTACCGACAAGGGCAATGATGAGCATAGTTTGAAATTATCCAACGACAGGGCGCTGGCTGTCAAAAATTATTTGATCAGCTCAGGCGTATATGGATGGACAATATACTTAAGAACTGTTGGTGCGCTTTATCCTGTAGGCGACAACTCACCGGAAGGAAGCAAATTAAACCGGCGGGTTGAATTTAAAACCGGGCAATATCATTTTTATGTTCGTGTAAGGGTCTCCATTTCGAACGCCTCAGCCAGTATCAATAATCCACAAGATATAAATAAAGAGATAGATCAATTGAACGCCAATCCGAAATTGAAAATTTTTATTATCGGCCATACCGCAGAAGAACCGACCACCACCGGTAAAACAGATTTAACGTTTTCACAAAACCGGGTTAATGAAGTGATCAGGTATTTAAAAAGTAAAGGAATAAAAGCGGACAGGATTATCGGGGAAGTATTTCCGGTTAAACGGGCCAAAACCGACAAGGACCGGAAAGATGACGAAAATGTAGAATTATTTATTTTTTAGGCAGTTTCCTCATTTGATAAAGCACCGGCAAACAAAAACCGGACCGGCATATGACGCCGGCCCGGTTTTTACATAGTGCTTAATTATTTAAGCCTAATATATAGTAAACTCAACCCTACGGTTAATCTGGCGGCCCTTTGCAGTTTTATTACTTGCAATTGGCTGTGTTTTACCATAACCGGTAGCCTCAATCCGCGAAGCGTTAGCGCCTTTGCTTACCAGGTAGGCTTTGATAGATTCCGCCCGGTCTTTTGAAAGCTTCATATTGGCGTCTGCCGATCCTACATTATCTGTATGCCCGGCTAATTTCAAGCTAAAGTTTTTGTCTATCAGTAATTGTGCAACCCGGTCTAAACTTGGAAATGAGTGTGCGCGGATAGTAGCTTTACCAAAATCAAATTCAAGATTTCTGATAGCCTCTTTAACCACTTTTCTATCCTCCTCGGTTACATAAACCTTTACATTTTCTACCTGTTTAGCAATCGGAAGCGGGCAGCCTGAACCATCAACTTTAGTTCCGGCAGGTGTGTTCGGACACTTATCAAAGAAATCAGGAACACCGTCGCCATCGCTGTCTGTTGTTAATTTAGCCAGGTTGGCATTTGTGGTATTCAGGTCACTTCTTAACTGGTTGTTTCTAGCTTTTTCGGCATCAATCTCAGCCTGCAATTGCTCTTTGGTTTTTTGATTTTCCCATAAATACTCTGTACGCATTGATGATACGGGGTTATGAACAGCCAGCTGTGGTTTTGATCGTCGACCTAATGCGAATTCTAAGCCGGCATGGGCGTAGGCAAATTTATCATTGGTAGAACCTTGAACGTACCCGTCAATATTATCAGAATAAACGAAGTTCACCTGGTAACCAAGGTCAAGATTTATACCCGGAGAAATGTTAAATTTCACACCTGCTCCTAAAGGGACATAAAACTCGTTTATAGAGCCATCATTATCGGTTTTTGCATTTGAGATCGTTCCGTTTGTATATGTTAGTACCGGTGTATAATGCATTAGTCCTCCGCCTAAAGTAAGATAAGGCTGAATGGCGCTTTTATTGGCGTGCCATGTTATATTTCCAAGCGTAACATTAGCACTTAAACTGCCCGAATATTGGATTTTAGTACTAAAGCTATGATAAGGTACAACACCGGCCGCATTAAGCTGTGAATGATCGCCTGATAACTTACCGGCAAGAAAATCAGCCTGGATACCGAAAGTGGGCGTTATTTGATTTTTAATATAGGCGCCGTATCCTAATTCTCCGTTAGGAGAAGTAAAGTCCAGTTTGCTGTTCGGCCCGAAAGCTGTGTTCGGCGTTAAAAGGCCGGCGCTAACACCTATCGACCAGGTGCGAAAAGCATTGTTGCCGGAAAATGGCTGCACATAATCTTTTGAAAGATGTGACGAATCTGATGTTTGGGCAAATAATTTACCGCCTACCAAAATTCCGGTTAGCAGCAGGGAGGTTCTTTTTAAATTTAATTTCATTTGATGAAGGTTAATAATATGTATGACATTAGTATAAGTTGTATCCCAATAGCCAATTGTAGTGCCACATAATAATTAACAGGAGGTTTTAGGTCAAAACCGATATGATTAAACCTAAATTTAACTTTGAACCAGGTGTTACACTCTGACTGTGAGGTCTCAGTCAATAAAGCTCGAATAGGTAATTAAACTTTTCCATGTGTGGCATAGTATTATACCTTTTATGGGAATGAGGTTAAAAGAGTACAGTTATTAGGTAAATAACGAATTAATATAGCGCAGGACTGCTCAAACTTTAAACGGGCCGACAACCTGGCCCATATTCATGGGAATTGGAATATAAAGAAGACACACAACAAAATTTATCCTGTGGCTATGCCGGGTGAACGAAAACCTTCCAGTCAATTTTTGCCCCGGCTTCTTTTAGCGTGGCAGATACCGAGCAATATTTATCGAGAGATAATTCTACTGCTTTGAGTGCTTTATCCTTATCAATATCTCCATATAAATGAAATTCGACATCTACATCCTGCCATAATGATGGCTCTTTACCCTTTTCACGATCACCGTTGATGATCATTTTGTAATCCTTCACATCCTGGCGCTGCTTTTTAAGGATAGTAAGCACGTCGATTGCGGAACACCCGCCAAGCCCCATTAACAGCATTTGCATCGGGCGCACGCCGAAATTCTGACCGCCGCTTTCTGGGCTACTGTCCATACGTACAGTGTGGTTTTGTTCGTCAGTAGCTTCAAATCCGAAGTCGCCACTAACACGGGAAAGCTCTATTTTTGCCATTTTAATTGTAACAACATTGCGAAGGTAAGACATTTGCCGGCGAAAATTTAATCCCGGGCAGATAATACTGTAACTTAGTTGTAATATTTAAAACTGATGATAAAGTGTTTATTATTTGCCGTTTTGTTCACGCTTTTCGGAACATTCTGCTTCGGCCAAAAAAGCCTCATCTCGTACGATGACATAAAGTATTTATTACATAACGACCTCGACCATGCCGACACCTTTTTTGTGGCAAAAGGTTATATCCTGGCAAAAAAAGATATCAAAAATAAAAATCGCAGCTACAGTCTAACCCTCCGGGGCGGTACCCACAACAACATTGGTGTACGTTCGGATGGCAAAAGATTATTTATTGAAATTGAAACCAATGAAGTCGACCAGTACAACATGATCCGCGAATCCATCGCGCAATATATCAATAAGGATGCGATGGTAGCCGATGTACAATCGTTCACTGTGAAAGACCTGGGAAACATCTATATCACCATCAACGATACTGTTCCGTATGATCCTTTAAGAAAGGATTATGATATACAAATTGTCTCAGACAGGCATATAACGGCCTACCAGTAGAAACTTCTATATTTAGCCATTAAGTTACCCATCAAAAGCCATGTTAAAAAAGACTGTCCTCGCCCTTTCGCTTCTTGTGTTCTTTGCCTTGAAAATTACCGCACAGGCAAAATATCCTACTCCCGTCGAGAGTGATTATATTGCCAAAGACTTTGTATTTGAAAGCGGCGAAAAACTTGCAGAACTCCGGCTGCATTGTATAACCGTCGGTACCCCGCAAAAAGATGCAAACGGGCATATCAAAAACGCCGTTCTCATCATGCATGGTACCACAGGATCTTCCAGGAGCCTGTTAAACGATCGTTTTGCCGGATACCTGTTTGCTCCCGGCCAGCTGCTGGATGCCTCAAAATATTTTATTGTTTTTGCCGATGGCATTGGACATGGAAAATCAAGCAAGCCAAGCGACGGCCTGCACATGAAATTTCCGAAATACACATATAACGACATGGTGAAGGCGCAGTACCTTTTGGTTACGCAGCACCTCGGCATTACACATTTGCGTTTGGTAATGGGCACCTCAATGGGTGCCATGCACACGTGGGTGTGGGGATATACCTACCCCGATTTTATGGATGCCTTAATGCCTTTGGCCAGCCTGCCTGTCGAGATAGCAGGCCGTAACCGGATGATGCGCCAAATGGCTATTGATCTGATAGAAATGGACCCCGCCTGGAACGGTGGCGAATATAAAACGCAGCCTAAGGTTGGCCTTACCGGGGCTATATCGTCGCTTATATTTATGGGAAGCAGCCCGCTGCAAATGCAGCGTTCATCGCCAACACGGGCTCAAGCTGACGCGGCATTAGAAAGAACAGCGGAAAATTATCGATCCGTACTGGACGCCAATGACGTGATCTATGCTTTTGATGCCTCGAGATTTTATAACCCTTCGCCATATCTCTCAAAAATAACAGCGCCCTTACTTGCTGTAAACTCGGCCGATGATGAAGTAAACCCGCCGGAGTTGGGTATTATGGAGCGGGAAATTAAAAAAGTAAAAAACGGCAGATATATTTTACTGCCTATCACGGATAAAACAGCCGGCCACGGGACACATTCAAACCCGGCTGTTTGGCACGAATATCTAAAACAATTGCTGGAAATATCTGAGAAGAAATAAACAAACGATACTGTTTCAAATTGTTTAGATCATGATTACGGGTTTCTTTCTTTTACCGGTATAACCAGTTTTAACCCCGACCATATTTCATCAACGGCGCAAACTTTTATGTCGACGAGACCCATCTTAATTGCATAATTCCTGATGGTATCCTCGGTAATATCCGTCAAAACTTTCGATGCTTTTTTTGGCCACGAAACCCATATCATGCCATTGGGTTTGATTTGATTTTTTAGATCAGGAAGCATAGTGGTAAACTCCTTTTCGGATTTTGTGAAAAAATGAATAAGGTCTTTTTTTGCCGCGTCTTCGTTGGCAATGTTTATATCCGGCGGTAAATCGGTAAACAGATCGAAATAATAGCCCGGGGCATTGACCAACCTGATTTGAAACCCGGGTTTTATTCCCAGTTTTTTAGCTAATGGTGTGCCTGAATAACCGGCTGGTCGGATACCTTCCATTTCCATTCAATAAATCTGTCCTAAATGGTGATTCATATGATCCACGTAGTCCTGCGCGAGCCACTCTACGGTGTGCAGGCTTACGCCGGTTTTACTGTTATCACATTGGGCGCCCACTCTATCGGGCGGATAGCTTTTCAGTACCCGCACTATCTGCCGGTTTAACAATCGCCATAAAGCCAGTAATTCGGCAATATCCGCGTCCTGGTAACGCTGGACAGCCACCCACTCTTCCTGCGCGTATACCAGCTTAAACTTATCTTCATACGTGCATCGAACAAAACGCTGCAGGTTTATTTGCGCGCTATCGATCAGGTGGCCGACGATCTCTTTTTTCGACCATTTATTAGGGCTGGGTTTAAAACCCCAATCTATCTGCTCCCGGTTGCGATTGACAACCGACTCAATTATTTCGATTAGGTTACTGATCGCGTCTGTCATTTACATAAAATTTAAAATCATTTAAAGATGGCTATTACACATTAATTATCAAAAAACTTTATCTTCAAAGCCTGAATCTGTCTTATGGTCCTTAATTATATCTGGGTAGCTTTTTTTCTTATCGCGTTTGTAATAGCACTTGTACGGCTTATATTTTTTGGCGATACGGAAATATTCATGCACCTGGTTTCGGGCATGTTCAGTTCATCCAAATCGTCGGTAATGGATATCGCATTACCGCTGGTGGGTAACATGGCACTTTGGCTCGGTATCATGAATATCGGCGAAAAAGCCGGAGCTATCAACTTCCTGTCGCGCATCGTCGGCCCGTTTTTTAATCGCCTGTTCCCCGGGGTGCCAAAAAATCATCCGGCGACAGGTAATATCCTGATGAGCTTTTCAGCCAATTTGCTTGGGATGGATAATGCTGCAACCCCCCTGGGTTTGAAGGCGATGGATAGTTTGCAGGACCTGAATAAGGATAAGGAAACAGCCTCCAACGCGCAGATCATGTACCTGGTAATGCTCACATCGGGCTTGCAACTATTACCGGTAACTATAATCGCGCAACGCGCCATCCTGCATGCAAAAGATCCGACTGACGTTTTCATCCCCATCATTATCGCCACCTATGTGGCCACCGTAACGGGTATGCTCATAGTAGCTGTTAAACAGAAGATAAAGCTGCTCGACCCGGTGATCATCGGCTGGCTGGGCGGGATAACGGCATTCATAACCTTGCTTGTTTGGTACTTTACTGTTTTTTTGACAAAGGATCAGATCGGCCTCATATCAAAGGTTGCAAGTAACGTGATGCTATTTACGGTACCGGTAGTGTTTATTGCCGGTGCTTTGTATAAGAAGATCAATGTATTCGAGGTTTTTATCGATGGTGCAAAAAGGGGCTTTGAAACTTCGGTTAAAATTATCCCTTACCTGGTGGCTATGCTGGTTGGTATCAGTGTGTTTCGGTCATGCGGAGCCCTGGATTACATGAACGATGGTTTAAGATGGGTTTGCGTGCATTTCAATTTAGATACCCGTTTTGTTGACGCGATGCCGGTGGCTTACATGAAACCGCTCAGCGGATCGGGTTCAAAAGCCATGATGATCAACGTGATGACCACCTTTAAACCCGACAGTTTTGCCGGGCGGTTAGGCTGTATTTTTAACGGTTCGGCCGATACCACATTTTATATTGTGGCATTGTATTTCGGATCTGTAGGGATCAAGCGCTCGCGTTATGCAATTCCGGCCGGTTTGATCGCCGATTTAGCCGGTATTATTGCAGCTATTTTTGTGGCTTATTTATTTTTTGGATAAGAGCTGGGCTATTTTGATGATCCGGTTGTCATCATAATGAATTAACAGCTAATTGGTTACAACTTTCTTATAAAAAACGTGTTACAATATGGCACCTCTGTACGTACTAATTATTGGCTAAAAATATATTTTGAGAAAATTTTAGGGTATTGAATGTATAGAATAATTACTAAAGGGCTTTTTTATGTTATTATCCTGGCTTTATTTTCGGTAAAACCGGTTTTAGGGCAAACTTTAACTATACAAAATACTTTTGTTGGGGGCACCTACTCGCCGGGTTCGACTATAGCCGTGCCTTTTAATATTAATAATTCCGGCGGTTGTATTCAACAAGATAATAAATTCAATTTATATCTTGCGAACGCTTCAGGAACAATTGTGAACAACACGCCTATTGGTACGTTCGCCGGATTTTATGCAACATATTTAAACGGAGTAATACCTGCAGGAACCGCTGCCGGTTCGTATACTGTCGTTATAAAATCAACCAGCCCTGTGGTGACCAGTGCTCCGTCACCGGTTTTTATCGTAGCTCCGGGTGCTGTAGTTACAGCAGGGCTGACAGGTTCGCCAATAAGCGCAACTTATCCTGACGTATACGGCACATGCAACGGGGCATCGGGCATCCCATTTTATTTTAGTGATAACTCCAGCCCACATTCCTCTACTGCCACATTTTTTAATGAATCGTCCCAAAGTATTCAGGGCACGCCTGTTTTGCTAACTACTAACTCGAACACTCAATTTACGGCCCAAACAACCAATTATACCATTATTGTAACAGCGACCAGTTCGGGTAGTATCGGAACGCAGGCCTACACTTTACTGAATAATGTTGTAAATAATAGTTTTGGGGTAACAAATAGCGGCACTGTATGTCTTGTCGGCAGCAATGGGGGGGTGTTAACCTATAACGTGGATATTTCCACTTCAAGCGGAATCCAGAATAATTTCCCCGGCACAACTTACCAGGTAAGCTGGGGAGACAACACGCCACCGTCCGTCTTTACTTTTTGCGATATTAAGAATTCAGGCGGGATGATCTCGCATACCTATACCTCGGGTTCATGCAACCATGTAGCTAATTCTCATAATAATTCATTTCAGGTTGATATACAACCGCAAAGTCCTTATTGCATGGGGGCAGTTTCGCCAGTCACAACCTACGCTAAGGTGCTTCAAGCGCCTGTAAATAGCATAAACGGGCCAAAAACTGCATGTACTAATAACCTGGTAATATTTAGCAATGGCTCCTTTCCCGGCCAGGATCCAAGTAATAGTTCAACCACTTGCGCAAATAATCCAAATGCACGGTATATATGGACGGTTGACGGTACAGTAATACTGGCCGGAGTACCCATAACTACATCGCTTTCCCGGACCTTCACTACCCCCGGTCTTCATTACGTCACCCTTTCATTGCAAAGCGGCAGTACCGGCGTCTGTACCTCCGGCCCTGTAACTGATACCATATGTATTCAAAATCCGCCTCAGCCTGCTTTTACTTTACCTGCTACCGCCTGTCTTTCAAACCCAATAACGGCTACTGACCAATCCGTAATTGATCAGGGTTGTAATCCCAATCCCTATTTATGGACAGTTAGCGGGCCTGGCACTGTAACATTTGCTAATGGAACAACCAACGCCAGTCACCAGCCGCAATTTGTATTTTCCCAACCCGGTGTCTACCAGGTAACACTAACTATTTCATCGGCAAGTTGTGCAGCAGTTTCAGTTGCGCATACGATAAATATCGATGGGCCACCTGTGATCAGCATGTCTCAAAACACATCAGTATGCGGAACCAATCTAACTTACAGCTTTAACCCCAATCCCGGCCCAACGCAAACCACCATAAGCGGCACAGCCCAAACAACGGCAACCACTTACACCTGGACCGTTACCGGAAATCCGGGCTACAGTTTTGTAAATGGAACTACGGCCAATAGCCAGTACCCGCAAATAAAGTTTACAGCATTTGCTACCTATACGGTAAGTGTAACCGAAACAAATAGCTGCGGTACACTCACCAGGTCCCAAGACCTTACATTCCAGAGCGCACCCACAGTGACACTTGCAGCCAACCCGGCGACCATCTGCCCCGGCAGTTCGACAAGTTTAACAGCAACTATTACTGGCAGCTATAATAGTTTACTATGGACCGGCTCCGGGACATTTTCTGCCTCTACCTCACCGACGACTACTTACACGCCAACCGCAGCCGAAGTAAGCGCCGGGAAGGCAACGGTGATGATCGACGTAAAAACATCGCTGGCAGGCCAGTGTGCCGATATAATGCAAAATATAACCATAAACATTTACCCGGTTAACAATATCACCAGCGCCCTAGTAAAACAAATTTGTACCGGCAGCCCGGTTAATTATACGATCACCTCAACCGTGCCCGGCAGTACATTCACCTGGACAGCGGCCCTAACATCCGGTACTGCCACCGGTTTCTCTCCAGGAAATGGTGCTACAATAAATGATGTGCTTACCAACAACGGGCCCGGCGATGCCGTTGTAACCTATACCATTACACCTAAAGATCCTAACGGTTGTACAGGCAACCCGTTTACTTTAAATATTACGGTTAAGCCGCTCTCAACAGTTACTGCGACACCGGCGAACGCTACCATCTGTAGTGGCAGCGCCGCGGGCATTAGTCTTACACCGAGTATTACAGGCACGACTTATACCTGGACCAGCACTATAACAGGAAATATTAACGGTAACACCCAGCAGAGTACGGCTACAGCAACAAATATTATAAATGATGTTTTAAATAATACCGGCACAAGCGCGGGGAGCGTAACATACACCATAACGCCAATTAACGGTACCTGTCCCGGCCCTACTACCGTGGTAACCATAAATGTACAGCCATTGCCAACTGCGGCCAATGCAGGGTCGAACGATGAAAAATGTAATATTACCACTTATAACCTGAGTGGCAATACCCCTGCCGCCGGCGCCGGCAAATGGACGGTGGTTCCCGCCGGAGGAATTACCTTTTCGGACGCGACGCTACCAAATGCTGTTGCATCAGGTCTTGTTCCGGGAACAACTTATTCGTTTACCTGGACAATAACGGTTCCCGGCTGCCAGTCGAACAGCAATACTGTTATTGTAAAAGATGATGCTCAATCCGTTGGCGGTACCACAGCAGGGGCAGCTACCGTGTGTTCCGGCAGTAATAGCGGCAATATAACGCTATCGGGACAAGTTGGCACGATTTTGAGATGGGAATCATCAACTGATAATGGTTCAACCTGGCAACAAATTATCAATACGTCGGCCACGATCCAATATATTAATTTAACCAAAAACACCCAATACAGGGCGGTAGTGCAAAGCGGGATATGCAGCATTGATTATTCATCGGTAACTACTATTACGGTAAACGCGCCTCCCGTACAATCCAATGCCGGGCCAAACGATGCAATTTGTAATCAGACGGTTTATACATTGCAAGGCAATAGCGCTGCGCCGTTTACCGGACAATGGACCGTTACGGCCGGCCCCGCAGGCGCTACCTTTGCCGATGCCACAAACCCCACCACAACGGTATCGGGTTTAATACCCGGTAATATTTACCAGTTCACCTGGACAATCACCGCCACGGCCCCATGCCCCACAAATTCAAGTTCGGTAATTATCCGGGATGACGCGCCCGCAAACGGCGGCACTACGAGCGGCAGCGCAATCCTTTGCGGTGGCAATAACAGCGGAAATATTACATTATCCGGCCAAGCTGGTAATATTATAAGATGGGAATCATCGACAGATAACGGCACAACCTGGACCCCTATTGCCAATACAAGCACTACGCAACAATATTTGAATTTAACGACAACTACGCAATACCGTGCGGTTGTACAAAGCGGCAGCTGCCCAACCCAGGTCTCAACAGTTTCGACAATAACTATCAGCCAACCGCCCATCCAGGCTAATGCAGGCAGCGATCAAACTTTTTGCGGCGGAACGTCGGCAACATTGCAGGGAAATAATCCTTCGCCGTCTACCGGCGTCTGGACACAAACTACGGGGCCTGCTGCTACTATCGTATCGCCAAACAGCAATCAAACACAGGTTACCGGCTTAACTCCAGGTAACGACTATACGTTTGTTTGGACCATACAGGGACAGGTCCCTTGCGGTAACACCAGCAGTTCGATGCAAATACACGATGCAAACGATGTAACGCCGAGCTTTACTGCCGATAAAAGCGATAACTGCGGTACCTACACCGTCAACTTTACCAATACATCAACATCAACGACAGGTACGACCTTTTTATGGAATTTTGGCGATGGTTCGGCGCCTTCAAACGCGGTTAACCCTTCGCATACTTATAGCCAACGAAACGATGGAAAGGACACCGTTTATACCGTGTCGCTTAGCATCGTTAACAACTGCGTACAAAGGCCTCCGTTTACAGCAACTATAACAGTAAGGCCAAAAGACCCTATCGCAAATATCTTACCTGCTCAATTGACCGGGTGTTCGCCATTTGCGATAACCGTAGCAAACAAGTCGCCGGGTAACAATACCAGCTATGTTTTTTACCTGTACGACGGAAACAACCTGGTGCAGCAAATAACCAAAACGGATAAATCGTCCGTTACGTTTAACCCTGTAACTGCTGCCGGTTCATCAAAGACATATACGGTATATATGGTTGCCACCGGTTTTTGTAATAATACTGCCGAAAGCACCCATGTGCCTATCACGGTTTCGCCGGGGACTGTGACCGCGCAAATGTTTATCCAGGGCAATGTTAACCAAGGATGTGTGCCGTTTGCTGTGACTTTTGTGAATAACTCATCAGGTGGCGATAATTATTTTTATATTATTTACGATATTAATAGCCAGCCTATTGCACATTTAACTGCCGGTACCGCTAATTACCCATACACTTTTAATACTGTGGGAACTTATTTTGTTACCATCACTGGGTCCAGCAACTGCGGTAATTCCGAGTCGCCGAAAACCAGGGTTGACGTGTACCCCGTTCCCGCGCCTCAATTCGATGCCGATGTAAAAAATGGCTGTAGGCAAATCTCCGTTCATTTCATCAACTTGACAACTGATACACCAACGGCGCCTGCAAGTTCATTGACCTATTTATGGGATTTTGGCGATAATACGCAGGCGTCCGGCTTTACCCCACCGGTACATGTTTATAATAATAATCAACCGGCTTACACTGTTACGCTTACGGCTACCAACCCGGGAACAGGATGTAGCACTACAGTTACAAAAATCGGTTTTATTGTGGTTAGCAGCCCGCCGCAGGTTGCGTTTACCGAACGGCCGGATAGTGTGACCACTATACCGAACTATACATTTTCTTTCACCGACCAGTCTACTGGTAGTAAGCCGGTAAAGTGGATATGGACTTTCGGTGACGGGAAGAGCTCAGCCAGCCAAAACCCTACCCATACTTATCCCGACACAGGTTTATATAAAGTTACTTTAACAGTGGTGAGTCAGCAGGGCTGCGATAGCACGATCAGTCGTCATGTGCGGATAAACGGCATACCCGGCCAGCTATTCTTACCAAACGCCTTTGAACCTGCCGGCACATCAGAGGAATTGCGTATTTTCAAGGCCAAGGGCTCGGGTATCAGGCAATGGCATATGCAAATATTTAACAACTATTCTCAGCTTGTTTGGGAGACAACCAAACTTGACAGTAAGGGCGCACCTGTTGACGGCTGGGATGGCACCTTTAAAGGAGTCGCCGCGCCACAGGGCGTATATATATGGCAGGTATCAGCCAGTTTTATAAATGGTACCGAATGGAAGGGCAATTCGTATAATAGCGGATCGCTGCCAAGGCGAACGGGTGTAATACATTTGATAAGATAATTGAATGAAGGCATTGTGCAGGGTTTATTTTTTTATGGCAGGGCTTCTATGTGCCTGTTTAAGTGGCTTTGCGCAAGACCATATGTATTCCCAATTTTTCAATTCGCCTGTTTATCTCAATCCCGCCCTTACGGGACAGTTCGAAGGTGACCTGCGTATGTCTTTTATTTACCGTAACCAGTTTACCTCCGTGCCTGGCAGCTTTAATTATATATCAGGCTCTATCGATTATAATATCCCGAAATTCGGGGGCGGCATAGGCCTCCTGTTAACCCGCAGTAGTGAAGGCACGGCTTATCTCACTACTAATAATATTGCCGGGACATATGCCTACAGCGTGGGTTCGGAAGGCTTTGTACTTTCTTTTGGCCTGCAGGCCGGTATTTCAAACCGCGTTATCGACTGGAGTAAACTGGTATTCGGCGACCAGATAGACCCACGCCTGGGTTTTATACCGGGATCAGTCACCACCGCCGACCGGCCATTATTCAATAACAAGTTTTATTTTGATTCAGGCGCGGGGATCAACCTGGCGGTGGGTCAGTTTAATATAGGTTCGGCGATACAGCATGTAAATAAGCCCAATGAATCGTTTACCGGTAATCCCGCTATTTTGCCAATGCGTTTTACGGGTCATTTAAGCTATCGTTGGGATTTAAACCCGGACGCGAATGATGACGAGCAACAGAAATCGTATATCATCCCGTCGGTAGTGTATTACAAACAAACTACAGCCGAATCGTTAAGTATTGGCTTCCAATATAAACGCAAGAGCATAAATGTGGGTTTGTGGTACCGCAGTGGCGGCAGTTTTGGGCCAAGCGCCGCGGTGCTGTCACTGATCTTTGATATATTCACTACCCCGCAGGGCGGAGAGAAAGTGCGCCTCGGTGTAAGCCACGATGTGCCTGTTTCGGGCCTGAATTATAGTAATACAAGCGGCACGTCGGAAGGGAGCATAGGATACGAAACCACTCTCCCATCCAGGCAAGCCTATCATAAATTTGAGGGCGCAAGACGCTGTTATGATTTTTATTAGACGGCATTAGTACCGATAAAAAAAACAGACTCCGTTTAACCGGGGCCTGTTTCAATCACTCTAAAACAATCACCTCTAAATTAGAAGTATTTTCAATGATTATATAACGGGTTGATCATTTACAAATTATCGTACCAAATATACCTATTATGCTTTTCGTTTTGGCTTAATACCGGTCTTTTGACGGAAACGTGACAGTATCCGCCAAACAACTGATTAGAGGAAACTTAACGGTTTTATGGCAGACGCCGGGCCGACTAAACTAAAAAAGCCGCCCCAATAGTTCGGAGCGGCTTTGTATTAGTACGAGTTATCTTAAACCGTAGCTGGTTCTAATTCAACTTTTGTCTCTTTGTTCTTTTTTCCTTTTATCCGCTCTTTAAGCCTGTAACGAATGATGTACATACAAGGCACAAGTATCAGCGTGATAACGGTAGCAAAACTCAATCCGAATATCATCGTCCATGATAAAGGCCCCCAGAATGCGGTGTTATCGCCACCAAAATAAATGTGCGGTTCAAACGAAGTAAACAATCCTGCAAAATCAATATTAAAGCCGACGGCAAGCGGGATAAGACCCAAAATAGCAGCGGTAGCGGTCAATAATACCGGTGTCATCCTTGTGCGCGCCGCTTCGACCACTGCGTCGTGTAAACTCACCCCCTGCGCTATGAGCAAGTCGGTAAATTCAACCAGCAGGATACCGTTTCGAACTACAACTCCCGCTAAGGCAATAATACCTACTCCCGTCATGACGATCGACATGGTCATCCTGAAGATCATCACACCCAGCAATACACCGATAATGCTAAAGAATATTTCACTGATGATGATGAGCGTTTTACCGAACGAGTTAAACTGCAGCATTAAAATAATGAGGATCATAGCGAACGAAACCAATAATGCCGTACCCAAAAAGGTTGCAGCTTCTATCTGGTCTTCCTGCTCGCCACCCATCCTTATCGCGACACCGAGGGGCAGTCTTAAATTATTAACCACTTTTTGGATATTGCCGTTTACTTCATTCGTGTTAAAGCCGGTTAATACGTTAGAAGATAGTGTCAACACGCGTTTCTCCTGCTTACGCTTGATATTGGCGTAGGTGTTGGTGTACCTAATGTCGGAGAAAGCCGAAATAGGCACCTGGCGTATTGCACCACCCGAGGCCATATCCCGGTAGGTCATTTTCATGTTCCGGATGGCATCGATACTGTTGCGCTGGTCGTCTTTAGCGCGAACTGTTATTTCATAGTTGTCTTCTTTTGTATTTCTAAAATCAGCGGCTTTGAATCCATAGATCGCCGTAAACAGGTTTTGGGATATCTGCGATGTGTTTACACCTTCACGATTTGCACGTTCTTTGTCTATATCAAACACAATTTCCGGTTTGTTACTCTGGATATCCGGGCTTAAATTTTCAATTCCCTGCACTCCCTGTTTAGCAAGCTGGTTTTTTAACTTTGATGCCGTGCCAACAAGTGTATCAATATTATCGCCGCTGATCTGAATACTGATGGGCTTTTGGGTTGGTGGCCCGCTTTGCTCCTGGTTTACAGCTACCTGCACTCCCGGCAAACCCTGGACCGCAGCCCTGACTCTTTGCAATATCTTTTTTGTATCTTTTCCATGCCTAAGGCCGTACTCAACAAAGGCGATCGTAATTTTTCCCTTATTGTAATAAACACCCTGGTCTTCATCCTGAGGGTCGGTAACGCTTACCGACACATTTGATACAATTGACGAAATAATGTCCTTGTCGGGCTTTGTTATATTAAAAACCTGGTTTTCCAGCTTTTTAGTGACCTCATTGGTGCGGTCCTGATCGGTTCCCACAGGCATCGTGATATAAACGTTCACGAAGTTCGGATCGCCGGCAGGGAAAAATTCAACCTTTGGCGGAAACACATTCATAAACATAATAGTGACGATAAACAATGCAATAACACTGAACAGTATCATTACCGGGCGCCGAACCGCTCTTTCAAGCCATTTTGCGTACCACGACTGAAACTTGGGCCAGGCTTTCTTTTGAAATCTATCAACAGCCCTCAGCAATACAAAGTGGTTAAGCAAGTATAAAAATGCGACAAATACTACCAGGTTGCCGATACCCTTATTCATTAAATAGCCAAGTATTGCTGCAATACCATAAAACAGCAGCGTGCGCATAACCTTGCGATCGAACCTCGGATTATCATGCTCACCTTCAACATGCGGTTTCATAAAATCAACCGCGAATACCGGGTTGATGATATAAGCAACCAGCAATGAAGCCAGCAACGTAATGATCAGGGTAATCGGTAAAAAGAACATGAAATGACCGATAATGCTATTCCAGAATGCTAAGGGAACAAACGGCGCTAAGGTGGTCATCGTGCCTGAAAACACCGGCATAAATACCTCACCGGCAGCTATTTTTGCCGCTTTCGCGATGGGCACTCTGCCATTGCCAAATATCCGGTGCGTGTTTTCAATAACCACAATGGCATCGTCCACCACAATACCCAGTGCCAGCAGGAATGAGAACAGCACGATCATATTCAAGGTAAAACCAATAACAGGCATTACCAGGAACGCAATAAAACACGACAGCGGTACTGATAACGCCACGAATATGGCGTTGCTAACCCCCATAAAAAACATCAGGATAACGGTCACGAGAATAAAACCGATAACAATGGTATTGATAAGGTCGTGAAGGGTTGCCCTTGTTTTTTCGGATTGGTCGCCGGTTACATTAATGATTAAGCCTTTAGGAAAAACTGTTTTTTCCTTTTGAGCGATCATGGCCTGTATCTTATCAGACGCTTCGATCAGATTTTCCCCTGCCCGTTTTGTTATCACAAGCGTGATCACATTTTTACCATACAGGCGCGCATAACTCTCCTGGTCTTTAAAGCCGTCTTTAATTTCAGCTATGTCCCGCAGGTATACCGCCTTACCCGAAGGATTACGGACTACCATCGCTTCAACCTGGCCGGCGTTTTTAAAATCCTGTTTGATATCAATAACCCGCTGTACGCCATCAATCTTTACAGCGCCTGCAGTCGAAATGATATTTTCGTTCCCGATCGCCGTTATTATATCGCCAAAACTCACCTGGGCGGCGGCCATTTTATCCATATCTACGTTAACCTGGATATTTGGGGTTAAAGCCCCCACTTCCTTAACCAGCGATATCTCCTTATATGATTCTATTTCATCCTTTAAATTATCGGCATATTCCTTTAATTTTTTCAGGTCATAATCGCCGGAAACATTCACATACAGGATAGGGATATCAGCTACATCAATATCTGAAATGGTAGATTGTTTTAAGTTTGCATCATTCTGTGGCAAATCAGGCGTGGCCTGGTCAACGGCATCTTTCACATCCTGTTTCGCATCCTTAACTTTTACATCGGTGTTAAATTCGGCCGTTATGATCGAAACATTTGGCTGGGTGTTTGAAGAAACCTTTTTTAAGCCCTTTAGTGATTTTAAATGTTTTTCGATTTGCCTTGTTACAAGCATTTCAATATTCTGTGGCGATTGGCCCGCATATGCCGTTGTGATAAAAATCTTTGGAATAACGATATCCGGAAAATTCTCTTTTGGCAATTTATTATAGCTAAAAAATCCTAAAAGAGCTATAAAAAACACCAGGAAATAAACGGAAGTTTTATTATCGATTGCCCAGCTTGAGGGCTTAAATTCTTTTTCAATATCTTTCATATCAGATCGATTAAACTTGATTAATTACCGGGTTGAACAACTCTTATTTTATCGCCGTCTTCGATATCACTTGCACCTTCCGTCACCAATTGATCACCGGCCGTTAAACCCGATAGTATCTCTGATTTGCCGTCATAGGTGGCTCCAACTTTCACATTTTTCCGCCTGGCAATACCATTTTGGTTCACAAAAACATAATCTCCGGCCTCCGACCGTTGGATCGCATTCACCGGAACAGTTAACGCATTAGCTTTTGAATAGTCGGCTATTTTTAAAACTGCAGTCATATTAGGCCGTAAACTGCTGCGTTTGGGCAGCCGGATCTCAACGCCAAAACTGCGGGATATTGCATCAATTACCTTTGCGGCAAAATTTATCTTTGCCGTCACGGAGTCGTTTGCGTCGGGAACCACAACTAAAACATTGTCGCCCTGGTGAACTTTACCTGCATATGATTCAGGGACATCTGCTTTTATCTTTAAAAGATCTGCATTTACAACCCTAATCCCCGAAGCGCCCGGTTGCGCTACCTGTCCCAACTTCAAATCCATTTGGTCAACCGTGCCGGTAATAGGCGATGTGATACGATACATGTTTGCCTGCTGACGCAATACGTCTACCTGTTTTAACGAACTTTGCAATGCGGTTTGGGCCTGCAAAAACTGCACTTCGGTCCCTATCTTCTGATCCCACAGATTTTTTTGACGCTGGAATAAAGTGCGGTTTAAACTAACCTGGGTTTCGGCCTGGGCTATGTTCTGGTTTAAAACACTGTTGTCTAATTGCACCATTACCTGGCCCTTGCTCACATGCTGGCCCGCCTTAACATAAATAGCAGTAATTACACCGGGCGATTGCGGGTAGGCCATAACATTCTCCTGGGCGTCAATTTTGCCTTGTATTTGAATGTAATTGGTAAAACGCGACGGAGTAACGGTATAGGTACTCACATCAGTTGATTTTACCGAGTCCTTTTTCCCGATCTCGGCTTGTAATTTTGAAACTTTGGCGTTTATAGCTACCTGCTGTTTTTGCAGGTCGGCCAGTTCCGTGGCTTTATCCTTCGGTTTGTTGTTGTTACTGCAAGCTGCCAGGAACAGTATCGTTGAGAAGTATAATATTTTTTTCATGTCTTATATGTTGGTGGTTAAGGTTAAATTTATTTAATACGTCCGTATGCTTTATCAAGGTCAACTTTGCTGACCAAAGCGTTATATAAACCCTGTATGTATGAATTATCTGCATCCTGCAGGGCGGTTTGGGCCTGGGTTACTTCGATGCTCGATCCTACACCCTGATCATATTTGATTTTAGAAACCCGGAGCACTTCTGATGCCAGCGCCCTGTTTTTCTTCTGGTCGTTAAGCGTTTGCAACCCGTTGATGTAGGAAATACGCGACTGGCTGACCTGCAAACTCACCGTATTTCTCATATTAATTAAATCGTTTTGTGATTTTAAAACGTTTATTTCCGACTGCTTAACCTGGTTTATGTGCTGCCCGCCAGTATAAATTGGAACACTCAGTGTAAGGCCTATATAGCTTGACGGAAAATTCGAAGTATATAAATTCCCAAAACTGTTATTTTGGTATGACGATGCATAACTTCCATTTGCTGATAATTTCGGTAAAAACTGGCCTCTTTTACTTTTCAGTTCAAATTCATTCAGCTTTTTCTGGGTTTCCAGTAAATTATACTCAATGCGGCTGCGATAAGCTGTGCTATCATTTACAGCATCAGCCGAGCTTACATCCAGTTGTATGTCTGCAAGCTTGTCTTTGAGGGTAAGCTCGTTTTCAATCGGCATACCCATTTGAAATTTCAGCAGCTCATAATTCAACGCCAGCATACGAACTGTGTTGTCCCGTGTTGTAACCAGGGAATTGTATTGCACGGTTATGCGATCAACATCAATCTTCTCAACAAAGCCCTGTTTGTTACGCGCGGTAGTTTCGTCCATTTGTTGTTTTAGCTGGTTAATGTTGGCATCTAATAATTTAAGCTGCTCAACACTTACTAAAACTTGATAGTAAGCTTTGGTGACGTTTACATTAACGTCGATTTTTGAGCGGGTATAGCTCCGATCGTAAAGCTCTTTATACGTCCTTCGACCCTGTAACCCGACAATATAGTTGGGATCAAACAGGGGGAGATTTCCGTTCAACGCCAGATTCGACTGGTATTTGACACCAAATTTAACCGGAACATAGGTTCCTGGCGCGTTAAAAAACTCGCCCGGAAGCAAGGTGGTTGGAATTTTAAGATAATCCGTAAAGCTCGCAGCTCCGCTGATCTGCGGTAAGCCCTGGCCTATTACTTCCCGCACGTGATAGTCTGCGCTTTTGACATCCAAATTCGCATTGATCACATCGTGCTGGTGGTTGTAGGCGTAATTGATACAATCGGCTACCGAGAAATTATACAGTTGGTTATTGGGCGGCGCCTGCTGCGAAATGCCCTTTGAGGCCACCGCGATAATTAAGAACGCTGTTAAAATAATGTGTTTCATTCGTTTTTGTTGTGATTTGTTTTTTTGTTTACACAAATAGTTTAAGTTATGGAGCAAAGTACCGCTATGTATTGACAACCCTATGTCAGCAGTATTATTCATCGTGGATATTTTTATATTGGTTCAATAATTTATATCCTTTTAGTGTACAAATACCGTAATTAAAATGCTCCAGGAACTGGTATTGCACTTTCCATGTGCTAAATTCAGCAACCGGGAATATGGCTGTGTTAAATCCCAGCTCAACCTGGCTTACACGCATCCTGGCAATGATCTTTACATCAATATCCGACCTTATATAACCTTGCTTTATACCTTTTGTTAAAAGCTGCTCCAGGGTGTTGATCAATACGCCCGACTTAAAATCCTGGAACTGCTTCCAGGCATCGGGGTGATATTTTTGCATATCGTGTATCACGATCGGATTGATCCTTGAAAATATCTCTTCCGAACATTTCATCATATTGATCATCTCTTCAATAACATTCCCCGATTGGCTGATGATGATACTCATTTGATCTTCATCATCCTTTAATTTCTTCTTAACTAAAGCAATCACCAGGTCGTTTTTATCTTTAAAAAACTGGTATATCGTTTTTTTCGACATGCCCAAATGTTTGGCTATGTCATCCATCGTTACGCTTTTTATACCAGCTGTTAAAAAAAGCTCCTCGGCGCCCTGTATAATTCTGTCTGTATGAATCATTGTTATATCGGAAGCAAAACTATGGAAACATTTTTAGATTTCAAAGTTTCCTGCAAAGTTCTTTCCTCACTACCAATATCTTCTATAACTAATGAAAATTCCAAAATTGGACACCGGGCGAATGTTTTTTTAATTCTGATCTTTACCAGAATTATCGATTCAATTCTATATGTCCCTATCCCTACCCATGCGCAAATTTACTGTATCTGGCAGTATCGCCAGGTGTGGAATTACGCCAATATAACGGGCATTTCACGCCACTCCCACATGTTATGGAATGCTTCCGTCGGCCTGCCCAAAACTCCCATCGAATTATTACCTTTGCATAAACTTAAACGCTATATGACGCTTACCGCACTTTCAGCAATTTCCCCGATCGATGGCCGTTATCGCAATACTACTTCCCGGCTGGCCGCGTATTTTTCGGAATACGCATTGATCAAATACCGGGTGTTTGTTGAAATTGAATATTTTATCGCCTTGTGCGAATATCCTTTGCCGCAACTTCAAAGCTTTGATAAAAATGTCACAGGAAAGTTACGGGATATTTATAAAAATTTTAGCGAGGCCGATGCGGAAAGTATAAAGCAAATTGAAAAAACAACCAACCACGACGTAAAAGCGGTTGAGTATTTTATAAAGCAGGAATTTGATAAGCTTAACCTGCAGCAATACAAGGAGTTCATCCATTTTGGGTTAACCTCACAGGACATCAACAACACGGCCATCCCTTATACCTTTAAGCTTGCGTTAACCGAGGTTTACTATCCTGCATTTGACGAATTGCTGAGCCTGTTAAAAAAATATGCCGCGGATTGGGAATTGGTGCCAATGCTGGCGCATACCCATGGACAACCCGCTTCACCAAGCCGGCTGGGGAAAGAAATACAGGTATTTGTTGAACGACTGGAGAACCAGCTTAATTTATTGCAGCCCATACCCTATTCAGCAAAGTTTGGCGGCGCAACAGGTAACTTCAATGCGCACCATATCGCCTACTCAAACATCAACTGGAAGGAATTCGGGAATAATTTTGTGAATAACGTGCTGGGCTTAAGCCGGTCGCAGTTCACCACCCAAATTGAACACTACGATAACTTTGCCGCGCAATGCGATGCGTTAAAGCGGATCAACACCATACTTATCGACCTTAACCGGGATATGTGGGCGTACATTTCGATGAACTATTTCAAGCAAAGTATAAAAGCCGGTGAAATAGGTTCGTCGGCGATGCCGCATAAGGTAAACCCGATCGACTTTGAAAATTCAGAAGGCAACCTGGGCATAGCCAATGCTTTATTTGAACATTTTTCGGCCAAGCTGCCGGTTTCCAGGCTGCAGCGCGACCTGACGGATTCAACCGTCCTGCGCAACATTGGCGTACCGGTAGCGCATACGCTTATCGCGATAAAATCAACCGTAAAAGGCCTGAATAAGTTATTATTGAATGCCGACGCCATCAATGCCGGCCTCGAGGCGAACTGGGTGGTAGTGGCCGAGGCCATTCAAACCATACTAAGGCGCGAGGGTTATCCAAATCCCTACGAGGCATTAAAAGAACTTACCCGCACCAACCAGCATGTAAACGCGCAAACCATTGCCGAATTTGTTGAAGGATTGGTGATAGATGACCATATCAAAGAAGAGATTAAGCGCATAACGCCGATGAATTATACGGGGATTTAGATGTGCAGATTTCAGATGTGCTGATATTGGTGAGCTTCTCCATTTGCACATCTGCACATTTATCATTCTCCGGTCATAACAATTTAATACCCGTACATAAATCAAAAAGCTGGCTAACTTTGTTAATTGAATATTTAATAAGCAGATAAAATGAACATCAACGTATATACCGAAGCAACACCGAACCCCGCAACCATGAAGTTCATTGTGAACAAGCTGCTGATCAACGGCAGTGCGGATTTCGCCACGAAGGAAAGTGCTGAAAAATCACCCTTTGCTAAGGAACTGTTCAAGTTTTCGTTTGTTAACGGCGTGTTTTTTGCCAGCAATTTTGTTACGGTAACCAAGTTTGATAATGATAACTGGGATGACCTGTTACCGATACTAAAAGAGTTTGTAAAAGGCGCGGTTGAATCAGAGTTAAAGGTACAGGACGAAGAACAACCGGAAGCAGGCGACTTTGAAGGATCGGATACGGAAGTTAAAATACAGCAAATATTGCACGACTACGTTCGCCCGGCTGTTGAGCAGGACGGCGGCGCCATTACTTATAAATCATTCGACGCCGGTATAGTAACCGTTGAGCTGCGTGGTTCATGCAGCGGCTGCCCATCATCAACAGTTACCCTAAAAGCCGGTATTGAAAACCTGTTGAAACGTATGGTACCGGAAGTAACGGAAGTGGTATCAGAAGCTCTATAAATAAGCACTAATTTTCTCGAATTGAGGCGAATTTCACGAATTTTAGTTGTGAAGAGATTTACAACTAAAATTCGTGAAATTGTGTTCTATAAATTCGTGAAAATTAGTGCTTATTAAAAATATTTTTGGATGGCGCTTAGCATCTCCTTCGTTATCAGCCCGTTTGTCGCTAGCAACTCCCGCGAGTTCAGGCATTCTTCGCCGCCTTTAAAATTCGCCACTTCGCCCCCGGCCTGCCGCACAATTAAAATTCCGGCTGCCACATCCCATGGATTGAGATTGTATTCGTAGTAACCGTCGAACCGGCCGCAGGCAGTGTAAGCGAGATCAACAGCCGCGGAACCCAGTCTGCGCAAGCCATGGCAGCTTTTCATTAGCTCGGTAAACAATTCGATATAGCCCTGCTGCTTATTAAAATCGTAGTAAGGGAAACCGGTAGCCAGCAAACTTGTACCCAATGTTTTGTTGCCGCTTACTTTAATTTCATAACCGTTCAAGTACGCGGGTGAGCCTTTCCAGGCATAGAAGCATTCATCCTGGTTAACTTCATATACCACACCAGAGACAAGCTCATCATACTCCTGTAAAGCAATACTTACAGAAAATACCGGCAGGCCGTGTATAAAGTTTGTAGTACCATCAAGCGGGTCGATTATCCAATTATAGCGTTCGCCTATTTTGTTGATGGTTTTTTCTTCGGTGATGAAACCAGCTTCAGGTAATACCTGGCTCAGTGCGGCAACAATTTGTTCTTCGGCTGTTTTGTCAACGTATGATACGAGGTCATTCAGCCCTTTGATCTCAATTTTATCAGCGCTAAATATTTTCCGTTGCTGCCTGATGAATTCCCCTGCTTCTTTCGCTATTTGGGATACGTTGCTCGTCAGTTGTTGTAGGTCCATGATGTCGTAATGCTAAGCTGAATGAAAAAACTTTATGTACAAAATAGCTGGCGAAGAACAAGCTTAACGCCGCCAATATCCGTGCCACCGGCGGGTACATATCAAATAACTGTATAAATATTTTTATCACGCCAAGATTGGCAAAAAAACCAATGATGGCTACAGTCACAAACCGGAAGAACTGTTTTGAAGATGACGATTTGGATTCGAAAAATACCAGGTAACGGGTTATTGAAAAATTAACGACCACACCCAGGAAAAATGATATCGCTAATGAAGCTGTAGAGTTGCGGACAGTGAACGAGAAAATATTGTATGTTTTTTGGACAAGCAGGTTGTGATAAAACAAGTAAAAAACACTGATATCGACCAAGAACCCTGATCCTGCCGAAAATATAAACCTTACAACCTCGTTTTTTAATAGCTTGTTGACCAGTTTTATACTATCCATGTTTTGTTGACGCTGCTTTTTTACTTTTATTGCCAGGCATAAAAATTAAAATCAAACCGCCCAAAACCATAAAAATTGAAATTAACTCGGCCTGCGTAAAGCTGATACCTGCAACATTGTATTTAGTATTAACCCTTATCAGCTCAATAAAAAACCGCTCAACACCGGCTAGTATCATGTAAATACCAAACATTACCCCCGGCACTTTTATCCGGTCGCGTATGCTCCATAAAAAGAAAAACAGCAGGATACAAATAACCGATTCGTAAAACGACGTAGGATAAACGGGAAGCGCCAGTTCGTGGCAGTATTTGCCGATGCAGCCGGGAATAGGAATGCCCTCGTCATTCACATTATGCGGAAACCTGAAGGCCCACATCCAATCAGGCGCCCAGCTGAGCCAGCCCGGCTTGGGATTGAGATTATTGATCCCCCAGTCGCCGTCGCCCGACATCTGGCAGCCAATACGGCCAACGCCGTAAGCCAGCATCATGCCCGGGCCGCCGATATCCAGCATATCCAGCGGCTTGATGCCATGTTTCCATGCAATGTATAATACAGCCGCACCGCCGCATATCAGGCCGCCGTAAAAGGTAAGTCCGCTAAAACCGATCAGCATGCCGACAGGGTCTTTTAAAAAATCGCCCCAGTTCTCAAGTGCGTTAAATAATTTGGCCCCGGCAAAACCACATACAGCTGCCCACAATAAAATGCTGCCCATTAACTCATAGGGATGAACCGTTGCGCGTTTGGTCACAGGCTTTGGCAGCTCCTGTTTTTTACTTTCGTAATAAGCCCAGTAAGCGAATATGGCAGCGCCAAGTATCCCGCCTATCCAGTTGCCGCGCAACGATAAAATAAAATCCTGCGGGCTGTTGAGGAGTTCGTGATAATGAAATATGGCGTCCAATATCTTATAGCCCAACACAAAGCCAAACAGCCCATTGCCGGCCAGTTCAATGGTTGAAGCGGGGGCGCCTTCAGTTATTTCTTTTTCAAAGGGATGGATATAGCCTAACTTTTCCTTGCGCTTAAATTCCTGCGCAAAAGCCCAGTAGGCCGATATAAATGCGATAGCTACGAAAAAACCAAAAGTTTGAATGAGCTTAAAAAACTCGATATTAAGGCCGGTAAGGTATTGGATAAGTGAAGCTATGTTTGGGAACATTGGTTGAAATTTGCAGCCAAGATAAGATTTAATGCACTAATATTTCGTTGCTCTCGGTAATTTCCACATCACCATCCGGTGAAATTTGTGTTAAATAAACGGCCTTCAGCTCGTTCACCAAAACGGGATCGTATTTTGTACGGACCTTTACGTAATTGCGGGTAAAGCCATGCATAAAACCTTCTTTAATATCGCCCTCAAATAACACTTCCTCTGTTTTATTCAATTGACTCTCATAAAATGCTCTTCGTTTTTTTTCGGACAGAATATGCAGCATTTTACTTCGCTCTGCTCTTGTCGAACCGGGTACAACACCGCCCATTTCGTTTGCCGGCGTATTTTCGCGCTCGGAATAGGTGAATACGTGCAGATACGAAATATCCAGTTCATTCAAAAAGTTATAGGTATCGATAAAATCCTCTCTTGTTTCGCCCGGGAAACCGACGATCACATCCACGCCGATACAGCAATCCGGCATTACCTGTTTGATTTTAGCCACCCTGCTGGTATAGAGCTCCCGTTTGTAGCGGCGGCGCATCAACCCCAATATCTTGTCGGAACCAGACTGTAGCGGTATATGAAAATGCGGTACAAATCTTTTTGAGCCGGCAACAAATTCAATGATCTCGTTCGATAACAAATTGGGCTCAATAGATGATATACGTATGCGGTTGATCCCCTCCACTTTATCCAGGGCCTTAACCAGGTCAAAAAATTTATCGTGCCGCTGGCCTTCCCTGATGCCAAAATCACCCAGGTTAACGCCTGTCAATACGATCTCTTTTACACCGGATGAGGCAATTTCCTCTGCCTGCTCAACAACGTGTTCAATGGTATCGCTCCGGCTATTGCCCCTGGCAAGCGGTATGGTGCAAAATGTACAGGAGTAGTCGCAACCGTCCTGCACCTTCAAAAAAGTGCGCGTACGGTCGCCAAAAGAGTATCCGGCGACAAACTGGTTTGCTTCGGATACCGGCTGGTTATAAACCAATGCTTTGGGATTCTTTGTAAGATCGGTGATGTAATCAACGATCTGAAACTTTTCAGCAGCGCCCAAAACCATATCGACACCGGGTATTTCGGCGATCTCCTTCGGTTTTAACTGCGCATAACAGCCAACGATGGTTATGTAAGCATTCGGAGATATTTTTAAAGCTTCGTTAACTACTTTCTTACACTTTTTATCTGCATTTTCGGTAACCGAACAGGTGTTGATAACATACACGTCCGGCGTATCGGTGAAGTCAACCGTATCGAACCCTGCCTTATTAAAAAGGCGGCCTATGGTTGACGTCTCCGAATAGTTTAGCTTGCAGCCTAAAGTATAAAAAGCGACTTTTTTGTTCATCAAGCCGCAAAGGTAGAGATTTTTTTTATTTCGGATTTCGAATTTGGCATTTCGGATTTAGTAAAGTGGGATAAATTCGAAATCACTCTACCCGTTCCACCTGTAACTCTCGTTCTCCAGCCCAATCAGGTCGATCACCCGGTTAACCACTGTCATGGCCAGTTCTTCAATGGTTTTGGGTTTGCTGTAGTATGATGGGATAGCTGGACAGACGATACCGCCCGCTTCGGTAACGGTTTGCATATTGCGGATATGGATGAGATTAAACGGCGTATCACGGGCTACCAGGATCAATTTGCGGCGCTCTTTTAATATCACATCGGCCGCACGGCTAATCAAGTCGTCAGAGATGCCGGAGGCAATTCTGCCAAGCGTTCCCATTGAACAGGGTACAATGACCATGGTATCAAACTTTGCCGATCCGGATGCGAACGGCGCCATAAAATCATTCTTTGCATAAAACTTATAGGGAAGATTATTATAATCTTCGTTGTCCAATTCAAATTTCCATACCTCTTTGGCATTGTCCGACATCACGACGGCCACTTCGTTTATCTGTTCGTAAAGCTTTTGCAGCTTATCCAATAATAACCTGGCATATATGGCACCGCTGGCACCGGTAATTGCTACAACTATTTTCTTCTTCATATCGGTATTAACAATTCCGCGCGGTTAAAGTTGAAGGCATAAAAAAGGGTCGAATATAAATACTCGACCCTACATCTACCTATGAAAAACATGCCCTTTGAGAGGGCATCACAAATATAATAAAAGTTTTTAATTCTGAAATAATTGTTAAAATAAATTTAATATAGTTTAAGGATAGTTTTTTTCGATCAAATTTTGAATAATCCCGTCAACCAGGCCAACCGTTGGCACATATATATTTTTGATATTGGCGCACTTCATTACCGTAATATATATCTCGCAAGCCGGTATAATTACGTCAGCGCGATCCTGGTTTAAGCCGAGCACATTGATACGATCCTTCAGCGAAAAGGAGTTTAAATAGTTATAAAGGGATTTGAGCTTGCCGAAGGTTAACGGCGCATTGCCTTTTTCCTCGGACAGCTTATATAGCTTATTGATATTTCCACCGGTACCAATGCCTGATATGATCTTGAATTGTTTGGTGTTTTCGCGCAAAAACTCCTTCATGTCGTTCCAGCTTTCGTCTGTATCCTGGTTATCCAGCATACGTATGGTGCCGATATTAAATGAGCGCGAGGCCCACAACTCCCCTGCGGTAAATAAAGATAGCTCCGTACTGCCGCCGCCGACATCTATATACAGGTAGTTTTTGGTTTTATCTATCCCCTGCTCGGCGTGGTTGCCGTAAATTATCCTGGCTTCCTTTTGCCCGTGGATGATCTCAAGATCGATATTCGCGTCATCTTTTATTCGCGAAACGATTTCAGGCCCGTTTTTGGCTTCACGCATGGCCGAGGTGGCATACGCCATATAATCGGTTACTTTATACACGTCCATCAGGTTGCGAAAGGCCTGCATTGTTTTGACCAGGTCACTCGCTTTTTTATCAGAAAGATGATGGTCTAAAAACGCGTCGTCGCCCAGGCGGAGCGGCACACGTATCAGCGTGTTTTTTTTGAACGAAACTGACTTGTTATTTTCTATAATATCGGCTATAAGGAGCCTTACAGCATTTGAACCTATATCGATCGCGGCGTATCTCAATTTGGATTGTTTTTATGTTTTAAATAATCGTAAATATCGACCTGCGCACGATGCTGCACGGTAGATTTGGTTCGGTGATATTTATTGGTGTTATGGCTATTTATTTCGCGCGATTTAGTATTATCCTTTAGCTGAAAATCAATAATATCTCTTATCTCCTTTTTTAATTGTTCATTATAAACCGGGAACCCGACTTCAACACGCGTGTCGATATTCCGGGTCATAAAATCAGCCGAAGTGAGGTAGATCAACTCATCGCCGCCGTTGCAATAAATATGCACGCGCGAATGCTCCAGGTACTTATCAACAATACTTATCACTTCAATATGTTCGCTGTAACCCTTAACCCCCGCAATCAAACAGCACATGCCCCTTACTATCAGCTGTATCTTTACGCCGGCATTATTGGCTGTATATAGTTTGGCTATCAACTGCTCATCGGCAAGGCTGTTCATTTTTAATATCATATACGCCTTTTTACCTGCTTTGGCATTTTTTATCTCACAATCAATCAGCTTGTAAATGGCAGGCCGCGAATCAATTGGCGATACGATTAAGTTTTTCAGGCCTTTTGGCAGGATGCTCTTGTTTAATGCTTTAAAAATGACCTTAAGATCGTCGGTAATTTTTTTGTCGGCAGTGAGCAGTGTGTGATCGGCATATATCCTGGCAGTCCGTTCGTTAAAGTTTCCTGTCGATAAGCACCCGTAATATTGCGGCTTGGTTTTCTCCATTCGCATCACCAGGCATATTTTAGAGTGTACCTTATAGCCCTCCATTCCATAAATCACATTCACGCCCTCCTCTTCAAGCCTCCTGCTCCATGAAATATTGTTTTGTTCGTCAAACCTTGCCCGTAGTTCAACCAGGCAAGTCACTTTTTTTCCGTTTTTAGCTGCATTGATCAGCGCATGCATCACCCTCGAATCTTCGGCCAGGCGATAGACTGTGATGCTTATTTCCTTAACCTTCGGGTCAATAGCAGCCTCGCGCAAAAAATGGATCACATAATCATATGATTGATACGGCGTACTGATCAGGAAATCCCTTTTGGCTATCATCCCCATTAAACTTTTACCGAACGATAAGCCCCCAACCGGCAATGGCGTATTTTTTACATACTCCAGCTCCGGCCGGCCGACATTCGGGAAATCGATAAAATCTTTAAAGTTGTGGTAGCGGTTGCCCGGGATAAGGCTTTCGCCATGAATGCCCATTTTATTCACCAGGTATTTTAACATATCCAGCGGCATTTCCGAATCATACAGCAGGCGCATTGGTTTGCCCTTACGCCGTTTTTGCAGGCTTTTTGATAGCGAATCAATAAATTTTTCGCTTACTTCTTTGTCCAGGTCGAGCTCCGCGTCGCGGGTTAGCTGTAATGAGTAGGCTTCAATTGTATCGTGTTCAAAAATAAAAAAGATGTCTTCAAGGCTGTAGCGTATAACGTCATCCAGTAAAATAATGAATTTGAGGTTATTGGTTTCGGGCAAAACGATAAACCGTGAAAGACTGTCCGGAAACTCGATCAACGCCAGGCGCGATTTTTTTCCTTTAGTAAGCTTAACAAAAAAGTATATGGCCCTGTCGCGCAATTCCGGCAGCGGCAGGCTTTCATCAAGCATAATAGGCACCAGCGTTGCCAGCAGTGTTTCCCTGAAATAGTTTTTTACGAATTCGCCACGGCTTACATTCAACTGCTTATCGTTAAGGATAAATATTCGTTCTTCGGCAAGCTGCTTTACTATAATGTTTTCGTAAAGGTTGTTGAATTTGCGTTCCTGCCGAACAACGATATTTTTGATCTGGTTCAATACTTTTTTAGGATTATACCCTAAAATTTCCTTGGCCTTTTCGTTGAGGTTGGCCAGGCGGCTCAATGTGGCTACCCTCACCCGGTAAAACTCGTCCAGGTTTGATGAAAAGATGGCTAAAAACTTTATCCGGTCAATTAATGGTACCGATTGGTCGGCCGCCTCCTGCAGAACCCTGTCATTAAAATACAGCCAACTAATTTCCCGGTTAATTAAAGGAACACGCTTAATATCCATATAAAATGCAGGCTTTTCAGGCTGCTGTACAAATCTGCTGATTTAATTGTTAAATTAATATTAACTCATTGCGATTTTAATATGTTTTAATTGTGCGGGGGGCAGTCCATAGTCGATGGTCCATGGTCCATAGGTAGTATTACTGCACAAAAGACTATCGGCTATGGACCATGGCCTATGGACTATAAACTAATTTAGTAAATTTACACCCTCACAAAATAAACCTCATTATGCCAACCTTCGATATCGTCAGCAAAATTGACGGGCAAACATTGGATAACGCCATCAATACTGCAAAAAAAGAAATATTAAACCGTTACGATTTTCACGGTACCAACAGCACAATCGACCTGGACAAAAAGACAAACACGTTAACGGTTGTTACTGAAAACGACATGCGCTTAAAAGCTATCCAGGATTCGATCATTGGGCGGATGGTAAAACAGCACCTTGATCCAAACGCACTTGATTTTGGAAAAGAGCAATATGCGTCAGGAAATATGATCCGTAAGGAGATAAAAATAAAGGAGGGTATCGATAAAGAAGCCGCCAAAAAGATCGTCAAAAAAATAAAAGACAGCGGCCTGAAAGTGCAGGCGTCCATCATGGACGACCAGGTACGTGTACAGGGCAAAAAGATAGACGACCTGCAAGCGGTTATCAGCTTATGCAGGAGCGACGATTTCGGCCAGCCGCTGCAATATATTAATATGCGAGACTGAGTTGATTTCGGATTTCGGATGTTCGATTTCGGATTTGGGATTTGGGATACTTCTACGTTATAAAACCTCGGTAAACTAATACCTAAATATAAAAGAGCAAGGCGATTCCGGAATCGAACATCCGAAATCTAAAAAAAGCCGCCCCTTTCGGAACGGCCTTTTTAAAACTAAACCAACTTATTATGAAAACTCTCTTATTTCGATGTCGGAATGTTCGTCCCGATAACTATCGGGATCGGATTTATTTGATTTCAACTCTTTCTTTCGGGCTTTCCGGACTTTTCCGACTTCCGACTTACTTAACTGCTATCTCTCTTGATTGAAATTTAGCCTCTTCTTTTTTAGCAATATTCAGCTTTAAAATACCATCGGTATATTCAGCATCAATTTTACCATAATCTACGGTTTCGGGTAAGGTAAACGACCTTACGAATGAATTATAGCTGTATTCACGTTTGCTGTATTTTTTGCCTTCTTCAACGTTTTCAGCTTGCTTTTCAACCGAAACGCTTAATACGTTTTTATCCAGGCTGATCTTAAAGTCATCCTTTTTTAAGCCCGGCACAGCTAATTCCACATGGAATTCATTTTCGGTTTCGCCTATATTTACAGCGGGAACACGGGTTGCCAGCTTATCGCTTAAAAATGAATCATTTAAAATAGATTCAAATACATCGTTAAAAAAAGGATTAACCGCCTGGTTTTTTTGTCCGTTTGCAAATTTTACTAAAGTCATTTTTTTATCCTCCTAAGTTTTTCTTTTAATTATCTTCGCCAATCATTGAACAAGTGTTATACCAACACTTAAATTGGGCAACAATACCGACAGTATGTCCGTTGAAGTTGTTTTGCAAAGACAATATGGCATCTCATGGCTGAAAAACTTACAGATTATAAATTCAAAACGACTATCTCCATTCGCTTTTCGGATATTGATGCCGTGGGGCACGTGAATAACGCGATCTATTTAACATATTTTGAGGTGGCGCGCTTTAACTATTGGCGCGAGATCATCGGGTGGAACTTACAGGAAAATGGCGTCATCGTGGGGCGGTCGGAAGTAAATTACCTGAAACCTATTACGCTCGACGACGAAATATTTTGCTATTTACGGGTAAGCCGCATCGGCAACAGCAGTTTTGATGTGATGCACCTGCTGGTAAAAACAACACCGGACGGCGAAGAAATATGTACGACCGGGAAGACGGTTTGTATCAGTTACGATTACTCGGTAAATAAGTCGGTTGCCATCCCTCAGCGGGAACGCCAAAAGATGATAGAGTATGATGAGCCGGGACTGATCCTGAATACGAATTAAGCGGCTGCCCCGCATAATTAAAAGCACCAGCTGATAAGATGCAGGTTTTATTTTTAAAATATCTTCCCCGGGTTTAATATTCCGTTTTTGTCAAAAACCTGTTTTATACCGCGCCACAGTTCAAAATGTATTTCGGTATATTTTATCGGCATAAAATCTTTCTGCACCAGGCCAATGCCATGTTCGCCGGATAGGGTGCCGCCTAAAGATACGGTTAGTTCAAATATTTCGCTGATCCCATCCTTTAACCGGCTGTTCCAGTCATCATCGCTCATTTTGCCTTTTATAATATTTACATGCAAGTTGCCATCGCCGGCGTGGCCGTAACATACAGATTCAAAACCATATTTGCTGCCAATTTCCTTTATCCCTCTAATTAGCTGCGGCAGGCTCGCGCGCGGCACAACCGTGTCTTCCTCCTTATAAACCGAGTTTGACTTAACGGATACTGCCATCGTACGGCGGATACGCCAGAGCTCTTCTTTTTGAGCGGATGTATCTGCAAATAAAACTTCTTTACAATCAAATGCCTCCAAAACCTGGTTTATCTTCTCACAATCTGTGAATATCACATCCTGGTTAGTGCCATCCACCTCGATCAATAAAAAGGCTTCAATGCCGTCTTTCAAATCGAAGGCAATGCCGTCATGTTCGATCACCCACTCTACTCCTCTCCGTTCCATAAACTCCAAAGCCGATGGGATAATCCCGGCCCTAAAGATAGCTGACACGGCAGCGCATGCCGCCTCGTTTGAGCTGAACGAGGCCAGCATCAAAGCATCCAGCGTTGGCCGCGGAATAAGTTTCACCACAATTTTGGTGATGATACCAAGGGTGCCTTCAGAGCCGATCATTAACTGGGTTAAATTATACCCAGCCGCGTATTTTAAGGTATTTGCTCCTGTCCATATGATCTCGCCGGAAGGCAATACAACTTCCAGGTTTAAAATATATTCCCGTATGGTTCCGTATTTAACTACCCTGGGGCCACCGGAGCCGTGCGATACGTTACCTCCAATAAAACAGCTCCCTTTGCTGGCCGGGTCAACCGGGTATAAAAAACCTTTGGCCGCAACCTGGTCCATAAATTCTTCGGTCACAACGCCGGGCTCGACGATGGCCTGCAGGTTTTGCTCATCGATTAACAGCACTTTATTAAACCGCTCCATCGCGATAAGCAAACCGCCCATTACGGGTAAAGCGCCACCACTTAAACCGGTGCCTGCCCCGCGCGGCGTTACAGGTATCAAATGCTTGTTACAAAGCTGCATCAACGCCGAAACCTCCTCCGGCGACTTTGGTTTTACCACCACTTCGGGGTAATAATGCAGGTCTTCGGTTTCGTCATGACTATATTTTTCAAGATCAGCCTTGCTAGTAATAACAAAGTCGTCGCCAACAATTGATTTGATGGAAGCAAGGATATCTTCGGTGATTTTATTGTAGGCCATTTACTTTCAGATATTAACTACAACCCTTGAATAATCCACTTTACCGCTAAGCGCCGGGTTTAATTTCTTTATAGATACTGTTACTTTATCAGTCAGCGGGAATTGCGCCTTGATCTCGTTCGCCATAGCATTTGCAACGGTTTCAATAAGCTTCCTGGTTTGTTTCATCTGCTCATTAGCTATGTTGTAAAGCTGCTCGTAATCTACCGTGTTGCTAATATCATCATCATCCTTGTTGCCGAAATTATAATCTACCTCAATATCTACAATAAACCTGTTCCCCAAAATCTGTTCCTCCGGGTAAAAGCCGTGGTAAGCAAAAAATTCCGCGCCGTGCAATGATATAGTGGTATTCATAGGTCAAAAGTAATTTTTGATTTCGGATTTTTCGCAGTTAATTATTTTTCATGGCGCTCAAGAAGGCTTCGCCGTTTCGAAATTTCAATTTCGGATTTATATAATTGGCAGAATAGTCAAGGTTTGATAATGGTTGAATTTAAAGAAAAAACATTAACTAAATCCGAAACGGCGAAGCCCTCTTGAACACCGTTGAAAACAAACAACAGTGAAAAATCGAACATCCGAAATCCGATATTCAAAACATTCAAACCCTTATCTTTGCGCATCAATTATACGCCATGCCTAAAAAAGACTTATTCGAATCCCCAGATTATTATCAACTTGACGAACTACTTACTGACGAATATAAATTGATCAGGTCGACGGTAAGGGACTGGGTTAAAAAGGAGGTGAGCCCGATCATTGAGGAATATGCTCAAAAGGCTGAGTTTCCAAAGCAACTGATCAAAGGATTGGCAGAGATCGGGGCCTTTGGCCCTACCATCCCGGTTGAATACGGCGGCGCCGGGCTTGATTATATGGCCTATGGCATTATCATGCAGGAGATAGAGCGTGGTGACTCGGGCATCAGGTCCACAGCATCCGTGCAGGGTTCGCTTGTAATGTACCCAATTTATGCTTACGGCTCGGAAGAGCAAAAGAAAAAATACCTCCCCAAACTGGCTACGGGCGAATTAATGGGTTGCTTTGGCCTGACCGAACCCGATCATGGGTCGGATCCGGGCGGCATGACGACTAATTTTAAAGATGCAGGCGATCATTATATATTGAACGGCGCGAAAATGTGGATATCGAATTCACCGTTTGCCGATATTGCGATTGTTTGGGCTAAAGATGAAAGCGGTAAGATAAAGGGATTGATCGTTGAACGCGGCATGGAAGGTTTTACCACACCCGAAACACATAACAAATGGTCGTTAAGGGCATCAGCCACCGGCGAATTGGTATTCGATAATGTAAAGGTCCCGAAAGAAAACCTGCTTCCAAACGTTGCGGGGTTAAAAGGGCCGTTAGGCTGCCTTAACCAGGCGCGGTACGGTATCGCCTGGGGAGCCCTTGGTGCGGCCATGGATTGTTATGATACCGCTTTAAGATATGCAAAAGAACGTAACCAGTTTGGCAGGCCTATCGCGGGATTTCAGCTGCAGCAAAAAAAGCTGGCAGAAATGATCACCGAAATAACAAAAGGACAGCTATTGGTTTGGCGGCTGGGCACATTAAAAAACGAGAACCGGGCCACCCCCGCCCAAATATCCATGGGGAAGCGTAATAGCGTTGAGACAGCGATCAATATAGCCCGGGAAGCGCGTCAAATACTCGGTGGAATGGGCATAACCGGCGAATACCCCATCATGCGGCATATGATGAACCTGGAATCGGTAGTTACCTACGAGGGTACACATGACATTCACTTGCTTATTACCGGTTTGGATATAACAGGCGAGGACGCTTTTAAATAATCCCCGTTATATTAATACTGCATTTTAAGGCAGTGGTTTGATATTGATTAAGAGCCGCAGTTTTACTTTTTTATTGGTAACTTAAACAAATTTATCTCCGGATTTAAATATGGTTTTTTTTAAAGCCAAAAGCTTGTTGTATACTGTCAGAAAAACATCTCCGAAAGGAGTGCGTTCCATATTGATCCTTGCAGCTGCAAACCTATTACTCATTTCTTCCTGCAATAAATCACCGGGTATCCCCGAATCAAATAATAGCTATAATAAAGTTTTGGATTCGGCAAACCGCCTTTATGACGCGAATAAACATGTTGAAGCGATCAGATATATTAATTCCGCTACAGGTCAATACAAAGATCTATCGCTTTCCCAAAAGTTTGAATATTACGCTTTTAATTACAATTATCTTTTCCACCTAAAAAGGGACAATATCAGCGCAATGCCATACGCCGATAGTATCATTAGTCTTTTTAACACCCCGGAAATAAAGGCGAAAGAAGTGACCAGGTATGGAGAAGCATTCTTTTTTAAAGGCGATATATTGTTCGCAGAAAACAGATACAATGAAGCTTACAGGTACTTTTACCAGGGGAAACTGATTGCAAGCAAGGATACCAATGACTGCGCCTTAAACGATTATAGCTACCACATGGGAATGATCATGTACAAACAGGAACATTACCGGCTGGCGGCAGAGAATTTTAAGAGTAGTTCGAAGGAAGCGAATTCATGCGACCTGACTTTCAGGTCGTTTTACCGCAGGCAGGAGCTATTGAACAATACGGGACTGTGTTACAGCAAAATAAACGAGCCCGATAGCGCCCTGGCCTATTTCAAAAAGGCGCTGAATTATATTAACCTGAACGTCGGTAAATTTAAGGTTCGGAATGACGCGCTGGACGTGGCCCGCGGCGTGATATATGGTAATGAGGCTAATGCGTATATTAAACAGAGCAAATTTACACTAGCTAAAAAACTGCTCAAACAAAGCAGCGATATTAATTTAAAAAAAGGGAATGACAACCTTGATGCCCAATTATCCGAGCTAAAGCTTGCCCATATTTACTATCAGCTTAACCAGCCTGATTCAATGATCAGTTTGCTTAACGTTATACATGGCCAACTTGACAGTATTAAAAACCAGGATGCGGATGCTGATTGGAATTTGCTGATGGCCAAATATTTCAACCAAAAAAATCAGCCTCAAAAAGCTTTGAATTACTTTACCAGGTACGACGCCTTAAAAGATTCTATTACCAGCAGAGTTAAAATGCTTAAAGAAGCGGATATAGGGGAACAAATAAAACGGATTGAACAAGATTATGCTTTTAATAAACTGACACAGGATAACCGGGTGCAGAATTTATATTTAAAGATCGCGCTGGTTTTTGGATTGATGTTTTTAGCCATAATTTCGACGGTGCTGTTAAACTGGCGAAAGTCGCGGAAAAACATCAGGCTTCTCGGAGGATTGAACTACCAGATCAACCAGCAAAATACTGACCTCGAAAGGGCGTTGGACGAACTCAAATCAAACGGGCAGGAGAAGGACCGCATTCTGCGTGCGGTGGCGCATGATCTTCGGAACCCCATCGGCGGGATTGCATCACTAACGCAGTTAATGGATGAAGATGAATGCAGCGAGGACCAAAAAGAAACGATCGATCTTATCCGGGAAACTTCGCTTAACTCCCTCGAATTGATCAATGAGCTTTTGGAAGTAACAAATGACGGCACAAAACTGACGAAAAAAGAAAATATTGAAATCAATTCATTATTGAGCCATAGCGTTGAGTTGCTGCGTTTTAAAGCGGCAGAAAAAGATCAGCAAATTAAGCTTATGCTTTTAGACAAACCGCTGGAACTTTTCATCAGCCGCGAAAAAATATGGCGCGTTATGAGCAATTTGATCAGCAATGCCATAAAATTCAGCCCGGAAAAAACAATTATTTATGTAAAGATCGAAGACCATAAAAACGAAATAGAAATCCGCGTAAAAGATAACGGTATTGGTATCCCGGCTAAAGTAAAAGATAAAGTTTTTAATATGTTTACTGAGGCAAAACGCCCCGGTACTGCCGGCGAAAAATCGTTTGGTTTGGGCCTTTCAATATGTAAGCAAATTATTGAAGATCACCATGGGGAGATATGGTTCGACAGTGATGGCGTACAGGGCACTACTTTTTTTGTAAAATTGCCAAAAACTAATTCTTAGCTGCACCCGGCTATTAAATTAGCCTCAGGAAATTCGCATACCAATAACCCGATTCCTTAACAATGCGTCGTTGGGTATTAAAATCAATGTAGATCAGTCCAAAACGCGGGCGGTAGCCCTCTGCCCACTCAAAATTGTCAGTCAACGTCCACACAAAATAACCAAACACCCTGCATCCTTCATTTTTTGCTCTTAATACCTGCTGCAAATAAGACTGCAGATAAGTGATGCGCTCAGTGTCGTTTATTTTGTCATCTTCCACGTTATCAGGAAAAGCGCCACCATTCTCGGTTATGTATATCTTTTTTATTTGCGGGTAATCATTGAATTTTTTTATCATATGATAAATGGCCGGCGGGAACACCTCCCATCCCATTGCCGTCAGCGGCACCTTTCTTTCTTCAGCCTTTACCAGGGATGCGCTTACATATGGAGTAAAAAATGAATATTTGACAATTTCGCGTGTATAATTCTGGATACCTATAAAATCAAAATCAAACGCCAGGTTATCTTCGTCGCCGGGCTGAATATATTTTTCGATCCGTTTTAAAGCTGGTATATCATTTATCGGGTAACCTAGCCCTAAAACCGGCTCAATAAATAACCGGTTAATAAAGGTATCTACCCGCTTTGCGGCGGCAATATCCCGCGGCCTGTCAGAATAGGGTTCGATATGCGAACAGGAGAACGTGGTGCCAATTTGTGCGTCCGGTAACAAGCGGCGTAATACCTTAGCTCCTGCCGCCATACACAAAACAGCGTGATGCACAGCCGGTAAAAAATTTTTAAGCCCTGTTTTTCCCGGTGCATGTATACCTAAAAAGTATCCCGCGCCGGTGAATACGGCCGGTTCGTTCATCACCATCCAATGTTTAACCCTGTCGCCAAACTGCTGAGCGCACAATGTCACGTATGCGGTAAACCAGTCGACAATTTCGCGGTTCGTCCAGCCACCTTTGATTTCAAGCGCGTGTGGCAGATCCCAGTGATACAGGGTGACCCAGGGCTCAATACCCTGTTTAAGGCAATAATCGATAACCCGGTTATAATAGTCGATACCGGCCTGGTTTATTTCGCCGGTTCCGTTTGGTAAAATCCTTGTCCACGCTATTGAAAACCTGAAATTGGGAATATTGAGCTGCTTGACCAGGTCGATATCAGTTTGGTACCGGTTATAAAAATCGCAGGCGATATCCGATTTGTCTCCGTTCAGTATTTTCCCTTTTTTAGCTGAAAAAACATCCCATATAGACGCTCCTGCCCCATCTGCAGCGCAGGCGCCCTCGGTTTGGAAAGCGGCGGCCGAAACGCCCCAGGTAAAATCATTGCCAAAAAGCTGTTTATTGAAAGGTGTATCCTGGTTATTGGGTTCCATTAAGATGAGCTGTCAGAACGCCCAAATTGTACATTATAATTTGATAAAAGAAAAAATTTATAAACTAATGCGCTTAGTGTATAAAAGACGAGCGCATGCTTCTTAATATCATCCACTCACGAAATGCCTTCATAAGCTTCGGGAAATTTTTAATGAATTTCATAATGCAGCCTGGTTAAATGCTAAGCTAATGTCGCAATCTGTTATATATTTAAGATATACGTAAAGTTATGTTATTGTAAACAATTACAATGCACATTTTCAATAAATTAAGTGATTAATTAGTTTATTATTTTTGCCGGATGAAAGATTACTTTATCCGTCTTTTTAACTACGACAGGTATGCCAACTTGCTGATATTAGAAACCATCAATAAAGCCGGCGGTGCCAACAAACCGGTGCAACTAATGGCGCACACCTTGGCGGCACAGCAAATATGGCTGGGCCGGTGCAAAGGGCTGGCAGCGCCCGGCGGCGTTTTATGGCCTGACTGGCCTGCGGATACTTTTGCGGATATCATCGATCACAATCACAAAGGTTGGATCGAGTACTTAAGCAGTCTTACGTCCGTTGACTTTGACAACGCAATTAGTTATAAGACCTTAAAGGGCGACGGTTTTGAAAATAAGCTTTGCGACATACTGGCGCATGTAATTAACCACGGCACACATCACCGTGCACAGGCCGGGCAGCATTTGTTAGCAGGCGGGGCCGATAAACTGCCGGTAACTGATTATATTTTTTATTTACGATAGCCATTACCGTTCATTATTTACAATATTTGCCAATTAAACGGTTTAAAAATGAAAAAAACAGCCATCGCGATTTTTATAGGAATAACCTTTTTGGGGTGCTCCGATAAAAGGGCTCAAAAAGATTCGGCCCTGGACGAGGTGATCAAGGTGCATAACAAAGTAATGAGCGCCGACGAACGGCTGATGAAAAATAAAATGATGCTGGATACCCTGCTGCAAAAAAGCGACCTGCCCGGCAGGGATACCGCGACGATGTTACGGACAAACCTGGTTTTAGCTGACAGCGCCATGGAAACCTGGATGCACAAGTTTGATCCCGACTACAAAGGCAAATCCGACGATGAAACAATAGCCTACCTGTATGCCCAGAAAAAACAAATAGCCAGTATCGATTCGCAGTTGAATAAATCGATCAGTGAATCAGATAAATTCCTTTCAAAAATAAAAGCAAAATGAAGAATTTTATTGGGGCCATTGCTATCATCCTGTTATGGAATGCCTGTAAATTTAACGGTGATCATAAAACATTACCAATCCTGGGAAAAAAGCAGGCAGTTACAAAAACTGTAGATGGCAAAACGACAACAGACACAGTTTACCAAACCATCCCCGCATTTAAGTATATCAACCAATACGGCGACAGTATAACCGATAAACGACTGGATGGCAATATCTATGTGGCCGATTTTTTTTTCACCACATGCCCGTCCATTTGCCCGGTGATGCACCGCAACATGCTGAATGTTTACAACGCTTTTAAAGATACAACCGGTTTTAAGATCATATCATATTCAATTGATCCGCAGCATGATAGCGTGCCTGTGTTAAAAAAATATGCGGACAAACTCGGCATCGCCGGTAATACCTGGTGGCTGTTGCAGGGAACGAAAAACGAAACCTACCAGCTGGCCAAAAATTACCTGGTTTCGGTGCAGGAGAAAAACCCCGCCGGCGAGTACATTCACGATGGCTATTTTATCCTGATCGATAAACAAAAAAGGATTAGGGGCACATACGAAGGTACCGACCCGAAAGAGGTAAACAGGTTAATTGATGACATAAAAACGCTGAAAGCTGAACCCGGCGAAACTAAAGTACAATGAAGTTAAGGGCTGCCAGCGCAATCGGATTTATTCTGCTGTCATTGGTGACGGTTATATTCGTTTCATGCCAGTCCGACGCGGAGGTAGAGTTCCAGCGTTATTATTCAAATGGCGGCGCAATTTACCAGGCCCGTTGTCAAAATTGCCATGGGGCGCACGGCGAGGGTCTACAGGCGCTTATCCCGCCGTTGAATGATACAACCTACATAAAAACGAATAAGCCGGCCCTTGCCTGTTACATAAAGAACGGGATGAAAGGAAAAATCGTCATATTATCCCGGCATTTCGAAGGTGAGATGCCGGCCAGCGACCTGGCGCCTGTTGAACTGGCGAGTGTGCTATCCTATATTTCCAATTCTTTCGGAAACAAATTGGGCATAGTCAAAAGTGAGCAGGTGGAAGAAAATTTGAAGGGGTGTAAGTAGTCCGGAAAATCGGAAAAGTCCGGAAAGTCAGTAGAGTTTAAGTAGTTCTGTTGGCGCGAACACGCCCGAACACCCGCGAACACGCCATGAACACCTCCGAACATGCCCGAACAGATACATGGCTGTGAACAAGCGAACACCTGAAACATTGGACCTCCTGACTTTACCGACTTTACTGACTTTCCGGACTTTCCTAACTAAAAACCCTATCTTTACAGTGCAAAACGTTCTATCGCTTTCCCGATCCTGTCGGGAGAGAGGAAAGTCCGGGCAACACAGAGCATCCTGCTTCCTAACGGGAAGGCGCCGGCAGCCGGCGACAGCAAGTGCCACAGAAAATAAACCGCCCCAAGTCTTTTAGGCAACGGGTAAGGGTGAAAACGTGAGGTAAGAGCTCACGGCTTTTCCGGGTGACCGGGATTGCGGTAAACCTCAGGAGTTGAAAAACCAAATAGGTCCTGAAAGCGGAGCTGCTCGCTCCCGTATCCGATTCATCGGGTCGTCAGGATGGGTAGGTTGATTGAACCTGTCAGCAATGGCAGGGCCAGATTAATGATAGAGCTCCTGCGGGTAACACCGGCAGGATACAGAACCCGGCTTACAGGTTTGCTGCTGCACATACACCCTTTCCTGTAAAACGGAAAGGGTTTTTTAATTAATGTTGCATGCAGTGTAGCGGACCGTAGTACTACAAAAGGTATAGCAGATATACTTCAGGTAAAATACATAATAGTATGATAATAAGCTACTAATGAAAAATATCAAAATATACAAATCTTTATGCATCAATATTTGTTAAGGTTTAGAAATTTAAAGTGTTTATTTTTCTATACGATTTGATATATTCGCATACCAACCAAAAAACCAAGTAGTACAGTTTTATATGGCAAAAATTTTAATAATTGATGATGAGCGGGCAATCCGCAGCACCCTGCGCGAGATATTGGAGTATGAGGACTTTGTGGTTGAGGATGTTGACAATGGCATTGAAGGTTTAGAACTGATACAGAAGAACGACTACGATCTTGTTCTTTGCGATATCAAAATGAACCGCATGGACGGCATGGAAGTGCTCACCGAAGGCCTTACGGTAAAGCCCGATCTTCCTTTTATTATGATATCCGGCCACGGCACGGTAGAAACTGCCGTAGAGGCCAGTAAAAAGGGCGCCTTTGACTTTATTTCAAAACCACCCGATCTTAACCGTTTGCTTATTACGGTTCGAAACGCCCTCGACAGGGGAAGTTTGGTTACCGAAGCGAAAGTATTAAAACGTAAAGTATCCAAGGTCAGGGAAATTTTAGGAGAGTCGCAAGCCATATTAAAAATAAAAGAAACCATTGACCGTGTGGCGCCAACTGAAGCGCGCGTATTGGTTACCGGCGCAAACGGAAGCGGAAAGGAGCTGGTAGCCCGCTGGCTGCATGAAAAATCGCACCGGTCGAATGCCCCTTTGATCGAGGTAAACTGCGCGGCAATTCCATCGGAGTTGATTGAAAGCGAGTTGTTCGGTCACGAGAAAGGATCTTTTACATCGGCGATAAAACAGCGTATAGGTAAATTTGAATCGGCTAACGGGGGCACACTTTTCCTGGATGAGATCGGCGACATGAGCGCCTCAACCCAAGCCAAAGTACTACGTGCCCTGCAGGAGAATAAAATAACCCGCGTTGGCGGCGAAAAAGAAATAGAAGTTGATGTGCGGGTGGTAGCGGCAACCAATAAGGATTTACTTAAAGAAATTGAAGCAGGTAACTTTCGGATGGACCTTTACCACAGGCTCAGTGTAATTTTAATACACGTACCGTCGCTGTCCGAGCGTAAAGATGACATCGGGCTGCTGACACAAAGCTTCCTCGATGAAATATGCACTGACTATGGCATGCCGGTAAAAAGAATATCCGAGGCGGCGATAGAAGCTATGAAGGCCCTGCCGTGGACAGGTAACATCCGCGAATTAAGGAACATGGTAGAACGTTTGATCATCCTGAGCGATAAAACCATAACCGATGGGGACGTAAAGGCATTCGCCAACCCGTCTTCACCGGGTGTGATCACTAACGGACAAGCAGCCGCCCAAACCGACTACGATAAGTTTGCCAATTTCCAGGAATATAAGGACTTTGCTGAATGCGAATACATCAAATTCAAGCTCGAAAAAAACAACTGGAACGTATCCAAAACAGCGGATGACATTGATATTCAGCGCAGCCATTTGTACAGCAAGATCGAGAAGTTTGGACTTAAACGGGGCGAATAGCTTCCAGGAATAATATTTAATATCTAAATTAAGCCTTCAGTATTTTGAAGGCTTTTTTATTTTATAGTTACTTTAGCGTACCATTACACCAAAGAATATGAAGAGAGATATTCTCGTTGAAATACAAACTTTAAAAAATCGTTCAAATGACTATTCAGTATACCTATATAATGCTCGGCTTGAAACCTTGCATAACAACTATAATAGCATTGTAAAAAATGAATTAGATAAAGAATTTTTGAAATATATACCAATAGCAATTGTCGCATGTTTTGAATCATTTTTTCAATCTGTAATTTCAAATTTAATTGATTTCGGAAACCCATATATAAATAATGTTGTCAAGTTCAATCAGTCTAAGGACGTTAAATTTGACTTTGATATCGTTAATGCAATCCAGTCAAAGACTCTAACAATCGGTGAATTCATCTCTCATGTTTTGCCTTGCAATAATTTAAATGATATTAATTCTAATATCTCGGTTATCATAAACAAGGATTTTTTGAATGAATTAGCAAAATTTAAAGCTAAAAGCGTACATAAGGACGTTGTGAAAAATTCTGAAGATTTCATAAAAGACCCCGATTCCATTTATAAGTCAATTAAGCGAATATTTGAACTACGACACATATTTTGTCATGAATTTGCATATAATTTTCACATAGAAAACAAAGAAATATTAGAGTGCCTACAGGCTTCAGAATTATTCCTTAACCAAACTAATAGGTTTATAGAAGAGTTATTGTATCCCAATTCACCAGAAACTCAGACTGAAATAAACATTTACTCGTATGAAAAATTCCTTGAAAAGGAAAAAGAGTTAGACGATTTAGTAAAACTGATCAAAGAGGCAAATACAGGGAATTTTTATTCTTTTGATAACGAACTATTTGACAAAATGATAGAAAAATGGAAAGATTACAGAGAAAATAAGGCTTTGGTAGATGCCTATATAAATAGAGGGGGTAGTATTTATAGTTATCGAATAAGTAGTAGTAATTTATATATGACAAACTTAAAAATTGAAAGTTTGAGAATTACTTATAATAATATGATAACTGAATATCTCAGTAAAAAGTTAGGGTAACAATGAATATCGCCCGTTGCGCTGTGCGTCTCCCCCCACAACGTTATTCGAAGATGACACTGCACTAGACAACCACACACGTTTCCCCTGCCGCTTTGATAATTTGTTATAATCTATTACCTTTCCGGTAAATTATAACCCGATTATCTAAACTATCATGGCCAAAGCCGCAAAAGCACCACAGGGAGCAGACGATTTCGACGCCGCTCCTACCCGTCTTTATTCGCTAGACGCCCTCAGGGGATTTGACATGTTCTGGATCATGGGCGCCGAAGAGATATTTCACGGCATGGCCCATGCCACAAACTCCCCTTTCTGGAAGGCGCTTTCATTGCAATTTACACACCCCGACTGGAATGGTTTTCACGCGTATGATATGATATTTCCGCTATTCCTGTTCATGGCCGGCGTTTCGGCGCCTTTCTCTATCGGCCGGGCGCTGGAGCAGGGTAAAAGCCGCGAGCAGTTGCTATGGCGGGTTATTAAACGGGCTTTTATATTGGTGCTTTTAGGCATTGTGGCAAATAACGGGCTTAAAATTCAGCCTATTGCCGATATACGTTTCCCTAGTGTGCTGGGCCGCATCGGTATTGCCTATATGTTTGCCAACATTATTTATTTATACGCAAAAGAGTGGGCGCAAATAGCCTGGTTCTGTTTTTTTATTATCGGGTATTACCTGCTGCTTAAATTTACTTCAGCACCCGGCTTTCCGCATGGCGACCTATCGCCGCAGGGAAATTTCGCTTCTTATATTGATCGTACCATATTGCCCGGGCACCTATACGTTCCCTATCCCTATACAAAGATCAATATGCACGACCCGGAGGGTTTGTTCTCTACCATCCCAGCGATCAGCACCGGCTTACTGGGTATTTTAGCCGGGAGCTTATTAAAACGGCCAGGATTGGCACAAGGGAAAAAAGCACTTCGCCTCGCGATAGCCGGAATAATTTTCATTATCCTGGCCCAGGTTTGGAACCTCGATTTCCCGATCAATAAAAACCTTTGGTCAAGCTCATTTGTGCTGCAGGTTGGCGGTATTAGCTTATTGTTGATGGCCCTTTTCTATTATATTATCGACGTGCTGGGCTACAAAAAATGGGCATTCTTCTTCAAGGTGGTGGGCATGAATTCAATACTCATTTATCTCTCTGGCCATTTTATAAGCTGGGGCTACACCAACCGTGGCTTTTTTCAATGGCTGGGCCAGCTCGCAGAAAACCCTTATAATGCTGTAGTAATGGCCATCACTTTCGTGCTGATAAAGTGGCTGTTTCTATATTACCTGTACCAAAAGAAAACGTTTTTACGAGTATGATCTGATTTCGGAATTCGGATTTACGACCCGATAGCTATCGGGTTCGGATTTAGTATGATATAAGTTTAAGAAGAGCGAGAATGGTCTACCTAATCTCTAACCTCCAATCACTTATCTCTAATCTCTACTTCTCCAATATCCCACCCAAATTAGCGGGCGAATAATTGATGGATTTCAACGTTTTATTATCCGCCTGGCGATAAACCAAATATAGCCCGTCAATTTCCTTGTGGTACGATTCGGTACTGTCCGAATTTTTATAGTGTTCGATAGTTTGTATGGCTTCGTCAACAGATTTGCAGGCCTTGCTCATGTTTGAGCGGTGCACTTCATCAAACAGGTCCTTAAACTTTTCGCCCAGACCAAATTCCAGTATCGCGCCCGAGAGCACATATTGCAGGTCGCACAATGCATCGGCAACTTCAACTAAGTTGTTATCATCTACAGCTTGCTGCAGTTCTTTTAATTCTTCGGCAAGCAATGATATGCGCAGGGCGCATCTTTCTTTTGACGGGATTGCAGGCTGCTGAACAACGGGATGTTTAAAGGTAGTGTGAAATTCAGCTACCTGGTTTAACGAATTGGTGTCTTTGATCATATTAAAATATGGCGAATTGCCGCCTGCGACTAAGATAAAAATTAACTTTATTTTTAAAGCAGGGTGTTGACAATTTCCTTACGGCATGCCTTTTGTCCGGATTATTGTAGCGTAAGAAATAATTTACAATAAATTAAACCGTTTACGATTGGTATGGTCTATAACATAACAACACTCAAGGGCTGTTAAAGGAAATTATATAATCAATTATGAAAAAAGCATTTAAATATTTTGCATTCACAGGCTTAAGCGGACTATTATGTTTGTTTTTGGCTTTTCCGGCTAATGCGCAGCATAGAGGCAGCACCGGTGGTGGTGGCGGCGGCGGTGGACACAGCGGCGGCGGAGGTTTTTCCGGCGGCGGACACGGCGGCGGCAGTTTCTCAGGCGGCGGACACGGCGGCGGTTTTTCTGGTGGTAGCGGCTTCTCCGGGCGCTCAGGCGGTACCTTTAACGGCGGAAGCCATTTCGGCGGTGGATTTAACGGCAGTCGCGGCATGGTTGCACCTCAACGTGGCAACATGAGTTACAGAGGCGGCTCTCAGGGCTTTAATAATCCCCGTGGATTTAGCGGACGGGTTGGCTCAAGTTTCAACGGCGGTGCCCGCGCATATGCCGGACCTCGTAGTTACGCGGGTGGAGGCCGTGCGTATGTTCCCCGCGGTTACACAGGCGGATATTCCCGCGGCTATAACGGTGGGTTTGGTCGTGGCGGCTTCGGATACAGCCGTGGCTATTATGGGCCCTCCTACTGGGGCGGACGTGGTTTTTGGGGTGGACATGGCGGTTACTTCTACCATGGTGGCTTTTATGGCAGTTTATACTGGCCACGAATCGGGTTTAGCATAGGATATTTACCATACGGTTACTATCCATTTTATTGGGGCGACGCGCAGTATTTTTATAGCGATGGTTTTTATTACCAACAGCAAAACAATCAGTATACCGTTGTTGAACCACCTTTAGGTGCCGAGATAACTGTATTGCCACAAGGTGCGCAGCCTATTACAATCAATGGCGAAGAATATTACGAGTTGAATGGCATCTATTACCAGCCGGTCACCAAAGACGATGGCAGCATAGCCTATATCATTGCCGGTAAGGATGGTCAATTGAACCAGGGCGGCCAGGTAAACCAGGGACAAATGCAGGATCAGGGACAAATGCAGGGACAAATGGATAACGGACAAAATGGCCCGGCGCCGCAGATTGGCGACATTTACAACGAATTACCCGAAGGTACCCGGAAGATAAAGATGAACGGGCAAACGTTTTATGTATCTCCCGATGATATTTATTACCAGGAAACACGTGATACAAGCGGCCATATAGTTTATAAGGTAGTGAGTACGCCGGCAGATGAAGCTGCTGACAATTCTTAAATAATTTTAAAAATAAAACAAAGGGTGAAAGTGCAGGGCTTTTACCCTTTTGTTAATTATATGGTTATAATCAGCAGTCGGCGTTTCAATATATTGTTCTATCAATTGCATAATAATCAGCAGCTTTCAAAACATTTTGGCCCATTAATCCTTTCATTAAAGTCTTTTCACTCTTACTTAAATTATGGTTGGTTTTTTAAAACGGTTCTGGTTTATCTTTCTTATCTTTTCGCTGCTCGGTCCTTCAACAACTAAAGCTTATTCGGTACTTACCCACGAGGCATTGATTGATGCGAGCTGGGATAAAACTATCCTGCCGTTGCTTAAACACAAATACCCGGCTGCGACGGACGCTGATTTAAAAATGGCACACGCATACGCCTATGGCGGCTGCCTGATGCCAGATATGGGATATTTTCCTTTTGGCAGCGAATATTTTACCAACCTGGCACATTATGTACGCAGCGGCGACTTTGTAGAAAATTTAATTTCCGAATCTGAAAACCTCGATGAATATGCTTTTGCATTGGGTTCCTTGTGTCATTACATGGCCGATAAGTACGGCCACTCATTGGCTACAAATCGTACTGTGCCCTTAGTTTACCCGGAAACAAGAAAATTTGGGCCAGTAGTGACCTATGAAGAAGATCATATCGCACACAGCCGGGTTGAGATAGGTTTTGACGTTTTACAAATAGCCCGGGGCAACTACGCAACGCAGGGTTATCATGATTTTATCGGGTTTGATGTATCGCGTCCGGTACTGGAAAGGGCTTTTCTGAAAACTTACGGAGAGGATATTAATTTGGTGTTCGGCGATCTGGGTCTTGCCATATCAACCTTCCGGTGGTCGGTAAAAAGCCTTTTGCCTACTATAACCCGTACGGCCTGGGTGTTAAAAAAGAACGACATTAAAAAACTAAACCCAACGGCTACCAGCAGGAGCTTTCATTACCATATGAGTAAAAAAGCGTATTATAAGGAATTTGGCGAATCGCGGCAGAAGCCTGGCTTTAAAGCCTATGTGTTATCGGTTTTTCTGCGCATTGTTCCTAAGATTGGGCCGTTTAAAGCATTAAAATTTAAGCCGGTTGGCCCTGAAGGGGAAAAGTTGTTTATCCGGAGCTTCGATACGGTTTTAGTGAGATACAATGCAGCATTGGGCCAGTTATACAACGGATCGATAACTTTGCCAAATGTTGACTACGATACAGGCAAATTAACTGTCATGGGCGAATACGGCCTTACGGACCAAGCCTACGGCGACCTAATAGATAAATTACAGGATACAAAACTTGTTGATCTTACCGCGCCATTAAAAAATAATATAATAACTTTTTATGGCAATGCAGACTCAACTTTTTTTGCGAGAAAATATCCCGGCAATTGGAAAAAAACATATACCAACCTACAGATTATCAAGGCCGCGCCTACTATAAAAATGGATAGCTTAAAAAATGCAAAGGGTGTGTATTACAAACTCAATGAACCTGCAGATACAATCGCTAAAAAATAATTTTAAAGTGACCTGGTATAATCCAGGAACAAGTGGAAAGCTTTCAGTTTATCAGGCGTTAAATCAAAATCCAGCTTATGCATCAGGTAGTCCGCTAAATCAAAATCGGCCCTTTCCGGTAGCTCTTTCAACAATTCGGCTCTATGGTCAAGTCCGTATTTTAACGCTTTGTTAAAGTCGGCGATAAACGCATCCGGCATTGGCTTATTCGCTATCCACGCGGCAAATACAAACGGCAGGCCGGTAAATTTTTGCCATTCTTCCGCAAGATCATATACAAATGGATATTTGTGTTTTTTCCCAAATGTGCGGTCGCCGATTTGTACAAAAGCGGTATTTGGATCGGCGGATTCTGAATAATCAGCAGCATGGTCAATAATTGTCAGCCCTTCTGTCTTCCAAAAGTTCTTTAATAAAACCTTTGCCAAATTATTGGATGTGCGCGATTGCGGATCGGGCTGTAAAGTTTTTATATCGTGAATTTCGCAATTACTGAAAATAAATACCGAGTTAACCGCGCCCACAGCACCAATGCAGTAGTCGGAAACGATATACCATTCCTTCAAATTCAGGGTAGCAGCTACGGGTATTAGCCCGATGTCAACTTCATTATCGATCAGCTTTTGGGCGCAATCTGTTGGATTGTCCAAACTGAGGTTGATCTTTTGTACAAAGTCAGTATGCTGAAGTCCGTATATAAAAGGTTTGGTATTGGTGTAGCTTACAGCTGATATGCCTGGTTTTTTCAAAATAGAATAGTCGTATTAAGCGTTTTTTAAATGTGCGGCGTTGTTAAAGTCAACGATCTCGTACTTACCGCCATCGTAGGTAACTTTATACAAAACCAGGTTTTGGTGAGGAAAATTATCCATCTCGGTAAGTGGTTTCCCGGTTAATAGGCACAACAGCAGGCGCAAAGCCCGGCCATGCATGCAAATCAGCACCGTCTTCTCTTCTGGGTGGCTCATAATAACATTTAAAGCCTCCAATTGCCGTGCTTTTACTTCATTCGGGCTTTCACCACCCTCAAATTTTTCATCCAACTTACCGTCCAGCCAGTCGCGCATGATTTGCAGGAAAGCGGCTTTGTTTTCGGGTGTACCCGGCTGGCCTTCATGAATGCCCCAACCCAATTCATCCAAACCGGCCAATTTTTCATAAGGAATGCCTGAATCAATAAAGGGCTGAATGCTCTGCTGGGTCCGCTTAAGCTTTGAAATATAAATTTTATCAAAGGAAACCGAATGGTATGCTTTAAAAAACAGTTCAGCCTGGCGGCGGCCTTCGTCATTTAAATCGGTATCCATACCCCGGCCTTGTATAATGCCGCGTTTATTTAAATCGGTTTGCCCGTGGCGGGTGATGTATAATGTTTTAGTCATTGGTCATTTGGTCATCAGTCATTTTTATCATTAGTCATTGATCAATTGATTGCTATTTCTATATCCCCCCCGCACACCAATGACGAATGACCAATGACATAATGACTAATTTATCACCGGCAGTTTATAAAATTGTGGTTTAACTTCGTCCGGGAATTCAAAATTGGTATAATCGGTTATAATATTATACAGGGTATCCCGCTCAATCGGTTGCCTGCCTACGTGCTTAATCAGTTCTACCAGTTGCTTGGTGCTCATGCCCGGATGCTGTTCCTCTGCCCCTGCCATCGAATAAATTTTTGTGGTGTCATCAAGTGTACCGTCAATATCATCTACACCAAAATTCAGCGAAAGCTGTGCGGTAGTACGGCTAATCATAGCCCAATAAGCCTTAATGTGTTCAAAATTATCCAGGTATATCCTGGCTATGGCATAATTCCGAAGGTCTTCGATAACGGTTGACTCCGGGACATGCGACATCTGGTTATTTTCTTTCCGGAACTTTAATGGGATAAACGTTTGAAAACCGCCCGTTTTGTCCTGTAACTGGCGCAAACGCTCCATGTGGTCAACCCGGTGCCAATGTTTTTCGATATGACCGTAAAGCATCGTAGCGTTCGAACGGGCTCCAAGTTTATGCCATTCTTCGTGTATGGCGAGCCATTGGTCGCCCGTACATTTGTCTTTGGCTATTTGCTCCCTTATTTCCGGGTGAAATATCTCGGCCCCGCCGCCGGGTATCGACCCCAGCCCAGCCTCAAACATCAGGCGCATGCCTGTGGCGTAGTCAATTTTCGCTTTTTTAAAGATATAGTGATACTCCACAGGTGTTAACGCTTTGATATGGAGTTCCGGCCGGTGTGCCCTGATTTTGCTGAACAATTCACTGTAAAAGGCAACATCGTACTGCGGCAATACACCGCCAACGATGTGAACTTCGGTAACCGGCTCGCCGTCGTATTTTTTAACAATGTCCAACATCTCGTCCATGGTGTATTCCCACCCTTCGGAGCGCTGTTTGATCAGCCGCGAATACGAGCAAAATTTACAATCATAAACGCATAGGTTGGTTGGCTCGATATGGAAATTACGGTTGAAATACGTTTTATTGCCATGGCGCTTTTCGCGGATATAATTAGCTAAAACACCCAGGTAGCCTAATTCTGCCTTTTCATACAGCAAAACGCCCTCATCAAACGTAACCCGTTCGTTGGTAAGCACCTTTCCGGCGATGCGTTTTAAATCATCCGGTAAATGAGTATCCTGCTGCAACAACAATAAATTTTCTTCGGCTTCCATTAAAAGACTTTGTGCAAAAATAGGAAATGTTACGGTAATGGGGATGTAAGATTTGCAGAGACGCAAAATATTGCGTCTCTGCAATCCTAAAAACTTTAAGTTTGTGCAAATACTTATTGCATGAAAATCGAAACCATTGCCATACACGCCGGCAACCACATTGACGAAACGTCAAAAGCTGTAATACAACCCATTGTGCTGTCAACCACCTTTGAGCGCGCCGCCGACGGCACTTATCCCGGCGGGCATATTTACAGCCGGTCCAGCAACCCGAACCGTACCATGCTCGAAAATGTGTTTGCAAAGTTGGAAGGCGGGGCTGATGCAGCGGCATTTTCATCAGGCAACGCTGCGGGGATGGCCGTGTTCCAATCGCTGCCGCCCGGAACGCATATCATTGCGCCCGACGATATGTACCACGGACTTCGCAACCAGCTTAAAAATTTGTTCGCAGGTATACTGACCTTTGATTTTATAGATGTAAATAACAGCCAGGTATTGCAAGCCCATATTAAAAGAGAGACAGGCTTAATATGGATAGAAACCCCATCGAACCCGCTGCTGAAGGTGACAGATATAAAGATGGCGGTGGCCATTGCCAAAAAGCACGGCATAAAAGTAGCGTGCGATAACACCTTTGCCACGCCGGTGTGCCAGCAGCCGCTTGCCCTGGGCGCCGATTTAGTAATGCATTCCAGCACTAAATATTTCGGCGGGCACAGCGATTTAATGGGCGGCGCATTGATCACAAAGGAAAAAAGCGATTGGTGGCAAAAGATCCGCCAGGTGCAGGAAATGGGCGGGGCAATACCTTCGCCAATGGATTGCTATATGCTGGTGCGGAGCATGAAAACATTGCCTTACCGCATGCGCGGGCACATTCACAACGCGCAGTTGCTGGTTGATTTTTTGGAAAATCACCCGAAAGTTGAAAGTGTAATGTACCCCGGACTGCCCTCGCATCCGCAACACGAAATCGCGAAAGGCCAAATGCTCAGCTTTGGCGGCATGCTTTCGTTTTGCGTAAAAGGCGGCGAAACTGAGGCGAAACGGGTTATAAACGGCCTTAAACTGTTTACACAGGCCACCAGCCTCGGTGGTGTTGAAAGCCTGATCGAACACCGCGCATCCGTTGAAGGGCCTGATACCAAAACACCATTCAATCTACTGCGCGTGTCCGTCGGCCTGGAGCATATTGATGATTTGACAGCTGATTTGACGCAGGCACTGGCTTAGTGATCAGAGGTTGGAGGTTAGAAAGAATCATATACAGTTTCTTTTTTGTGCTAAAACTAATCTCCAATCTCTAACTTCTCTAACTATACTTCATTGCTTCCTTACCTAAACCCCTTCTCAAAATACCGATCTGCCCAATGGTGTAAGCCTGGTGGTGGTTAATAAATGCCCATAACCCTGCTACCGTTTTAAAGAACGGCAACGGAAAATCCACCGGACTATTCAATGCTTCCTCGGGCACATTTTCAAGCCCGGCACGTATTGCAGGAGCTAATTCATTCCATTTATTTCTGATCATCTCCAGGGTAGGCAGTTCGCTTTTTGGAGCATTCCGGTCTTCTTCTGTCTGGCCCGGGCCCGCTGAAAAATGATCAACCCAGGGAATAGTTACGGCAGCACCGCCGATACGGGCTAAATTTCTTTGCGCCCATAGTAAATGGCCGGCCAGCCACTTAACATTGTTCATAGGGTCGGCTACCTGTTTGTTAGACTCCGCGTCGCTGATATCGGCTGTCACATTGTTAAATAACACATTGTGCAGATCATACTGGGCTAATAATACTGTTTTTGCTGACATGATTTGTTTAATTGATTTATACAAACGTATGGCTAAATAATGGTATCTGTTAGGGGTAATTACGCCAATGTAACGGGCGGATAGCGACAAGAATAGGCGAAAGATAAAAGGTGAAAGGCAAAACCTTTTACCCTTCGTCTTTTACCTTTCGCCTAAAAAGAAAAATTTAATTTGGTAATTACATCCTAAACGCTTTATCTTTGAAACAAAATTTGGTAGCAATACCATTGATCATTACCTCTGCAAAAGGTTTTGATTTATAAAGAAGCGGCGAGAGATCAGGCTCAATGACCCGCTGGCAACCCTCCTAAGTGGGAGAAGGTGCCAATTCCTGTCCCGGCAAATAACCCCGGGGAATATAAATTAACAACCATGAAAAGTCTGATTTACAACATCCTTCAAAACATTTTTAAAGCCCGTAAAAGCGTAACGCCTGCTTATTGCTATAGTTATACCCAAAGCTATATGCGCCGCTGTTGTTGATGCTTTAACACGTTTCATTTTTTCTGTGTCATGAAAAATACGTGTACCTGCAACGGGGTCTCATCGCTTTGTGCGACCAATCCATTAAAATAATAATCATTAAAATATTCCCATTATGTCAGCCAATTTAAAATTCGAAACACTTCAATTGCATGCAGGGCATGAAATTGACGCAACCGGCTCACGCGCCGTGCCGCTTTATCAGACCACTTCGTATGTATTTAAAAACGCCGAACATGGTGCAAACCTGTTCGCACTAAAAGAATTCGGGAACATCTACACCCGTATCATGAACCCGACCACGGATGTATTTGAAAAACGTATTGCGGCTTTAGAGGGTGGGGTTGCCGCGCTGGCAACCGGTTCGGGCCAGGCTGCACAGTTTCTTGCTTTGAATAACATACTGCAGGTGGGTGATAACTTCGTAACCTCCCCATTCCTGTATGGCGGTACTTATAACCAATTTAAAGTCGCTTTTAAACGTTTGGGCATAGATGTTCGTTTTGCAAAAGATGATACAGCCGAAAATCTTGAACTGTTAATTGATAAAAAAACAAAAGCCATTTATCTTGAAACTATCGGCAACCCCGGTTTTAATATTGCTGATTTCGATAAAGTTGCGGCACTTGCTAAAAAGCACGACCTGCCGCTGATTGTCGATAATACATTTGGCGCCGGCGGTTACCTATTCCGTCCGCTTGAGCATGGCGCGCATATTGTTGTTGAATCCACCACCAAATGGATCGGCGGGCACGGCACAACTATCGGCGGTGTAATTGTAGATGGCGGCAATTACAACTGGGGCAATGGCAAATACCCGCAGTTTACCGAACCTTCCGAAGGTTATCACGGTTTAGTGTTTGCCGATGTATTTGGAATTGGCGGCCCGTTTGGCAATATCCAATTTATTATCCGTGCGCGCGTTGAAGGCCTCAGGGACTTCGGCCCGTCGCAGGCGCCATTTAATTCATGGCTCAATATACAGGGGCTTGAAACACTTTCGCTACGTGTTCAGCGGCATGTTGATAATGCGCTTGATCTGGCCAAATGGCTGGAAAATCACCCCCTGGTTGAAAAAGTAAACTATCCGGGGCTAGCTTCTTCACCTCACCATACGCTTGCAAAAAAATATTTGAAAAATGGTTTTGGCGCTGTTTTATCTTTTCAAATTAAAGGAGATAAAGAAAATGCGGGTCAATTTATAGACAACTTAAAATTGGTTAGCCATCTTGCCAACCTCGGCGATACAAAAACGCTTATCATACAGCCGTCAGCGACTACCCACCAGCAGCTTTCAGACGAAGAACAACTATCAGCAGGGGTGTTACCAAACTCGCTGCGCGTAGCTGTAGGTATAGAACATATCGATGATATTAAAGCCGATTTTCAACAGGCATTTGCCAAAATAAACCAATTAGCCGAAGAGCTGGTACAGTGAACCAACCGCGCACAAATGACTAATGACTAATGACTAACACAGAAATTTTTAAATATAAAAAGCCATTTAAGCTCGAATCCGGCAAACAGCTGCGGGAACTGGAAATAGGCTACAACACTTACGGAACCCTGAACAAAAACAGGGATAACGTAGTGTGGGTATGCCACGCCCTTACCGCAAATTCGGATGTTTTCGACTGGTGGAAGGGCTTATTTGGTGCCAGCAACTATTTTAATCCCGATGAGCATTTTATTGTTTGCGCAAATATCCTTGGATCAGCTTATGGCAGCAGCAGTCCTTTGAGCATAAACCCGGTAACCGGGCAGCCTTATTATTTATCATTCCCACAAATTACAGTAAGGGATATGGTAAAAGCGCATCAGCTGCTGGCTGACCACCTGCAAATTCAAAACATCGAAATATTGCTGGGCGGTTCGCTGGGCGGACAACAGGCTATTGAGTGGGGAATTATGGAGCCGGAACGAATTAAGAACCTCATCCTGATCGCTACCAACGCACGCCATTCGCCGTGGGGTGTCGCGTTCAATGAATCCCAGCGTTTAGCCATCACCGCCGACCGGACTTTTTATGCCAATACACCTGATGGTGGCAAAAAGGGTTTAAAAGCAGCGCGCAGTATTGCCCTGCTCTCCTACCGCGGTTATAAAACGTATTCTATTACGCAGCAGGAAGAAAAGGACAACGTTGTCGACGATTTTCGTGCATCATCTTACCAAAACTACCAGGGCGAAAAACTGGTCAACCGGTTTAATGCCTATAGTTACTGGTTTTTGTCAAAAACCATGGATTCCCACAATGTGGGCCGAGGCAGGCATGGCATTGAAAAGGCTTTGAGCCTGATCAGGGCTCGCACGCTGGTAATTGGGATAAAGTCAGATGTGCTATTCCCAATTGAAGAGCAGCAGTACCTGTTCAGGCATATACCCAAATCGGCTTTTGCCGAACTGGACACATTTTATGGCCACGATGGTTTTCTAATTGAAACACAAGCATTAACAAATATTATTACATCTTTTTTTAAGACGGATGTAAAAGGAAAAATTATTGAATTGCAACGAACCGCATAATGAGTAAAAAATTAAATATTGGGCTTTTTGGCTTTGGCGTTGTTGGTCAGGGCCTGTATGATATCATCAAAACAAAACATCTCAACCTCGAGATCATTAAGATCGCAATAAAAGATCCGCATAAAGAGCGTTCGCTGCCTGCGCATTTGTTTACAACCGATAAGGATGAACTGCTGAACAACCCGGAGATCAATACCATCGTCGAGCTGATCAATGATACCGAGGCCGCATTCGAAATTGTGTCAAGGGCATTAAGTTCAGGTAAAAATGTGGTATCATCCAGCAAAAAAATGATCGCGCTTCATTTAAACGAGTTAATTGAATTGCAGCATAAACATGGCACTTCGCTATTATATGAAGGCGCTGTTTGCGGCAGTATACCGATCATTCGCAACCTGGAAGAATACTATGATAACGAACTGCTGCATTCCATAAGCGGGATTTTTAACGGGTCGTCTAATTATATCCTGTCAAAAGGGTTTAATGAGAATATGGATTATGATACCGCGTTGCGCCAGGCGCAGGATCTTGGTTTTGCAGAAACCGACCCCACAAGTGATGTAGGCGGTTTTGATGCCAAGTATAAACTGGTTATTGCCGCGGCCCATGCTTACGGCGTGGTTGTAAACCCGGACGATGTATTTAACTTGGGGATACAAAACCTGTCGGCCAGCGACATCCAGTATGCACGCGAGAAAAATTTAAAGATCAAGCTGGTACCTATTGCCAAAGAGCTGGACGACCGCCATGTGGCTTTATTCGTATTGCCCAAGTTTGTAAACGAAAATGAATTTTTATACAATGTTGAATACGAATACAACGGGGTAATTGTACAGGCCGCGTTTGCCGATCAGCAATTCTTTTTCGGTAAAGGCGCCGGCGGGCATCCGACAGGATCGGCCGTATTATCAGATATTGCCGCATTACGATATGATTATCAATATGAATATAAGAAAGCCAAGGAGTCCAAAGGGCTAAATTTTACCAACAATATTGAGCTCAATGTATACCTAAGGTATGAGAATGAAGGCCTGGTTACAGCTTTAAACTTCGCGCATATTCACGAACGGTATTATTCCGGCAATTACAAGTTTGTTATCGGGAAGATCAACCTTCAAAACCTGGTCGAAAACCAGCAGCTTATAGCCAATAATAACGCTTTTGTTGCTTTTGCAGATCAGCTTGCTGGGGTTACCCTGGCTGCGGAAGTAAAACAAGCCGCCGAAGTTTTTTGATATTATTTTTTTGATTGTTTTTAGTTTTTTAAAACGGTCCTGCAAAGGGCCTTTTTAGTTTGCGTTTATCAGCATCCCTTTTTCAGACGGTTTACTATCTTTGCGGTTTAAGCCAATTACTATTGAAGTCGAAACTCGCCAGGCTCATTACCAACAAACCCTTTGTATTAACGCTGTACTTTGGCCTGAGTTTATTTGCTGTTGTAAAAAGCGTTATCGTGAATCATATTCATAATAACTACTTTGTTTATAAGTACGGCTTTATCAATGTCATACATCAGTACACCACATTTGGACCGCAGCCTGAACACTTTAATGATCTGTACCACTATGGCCCGGTATTCGCATTGGTGATGGCTCCTTTTGCCCTATTGCCCGACGGTTTAGGTGTAATTCTATGGGTGATGTTTAATGCCTGGGTTTTATATTTAGCCATAAAGGCATTACCCCTAAAAAAAGATCATTACCTCATTATTTTATTGATATGCGCCCACGAGCTCATGACATCCTCATCCAATGTGGAAATAAACCCATTGATTGGTGCCTTAATCATTCTAAGTTTCATATTTATTCGCGACAAAAAAGATTTCTGGGCCGCCCTGATGATCGTTTTAGGGACGTTTATAAAATTGTATGGCATTGTTGGGCTGGCTTTTTTCTTCCTTTCTAAAGATAAGCTGAAATTTATTGGGGGATTAGTGTTTTGGTCGATAGTATTGTTTTTATTGCCGATGGCGATTTCCTCGTCGTCTTATATCCTACGAACCTATCACGATTGGTATGGCGACCTTATCACAAAAAACCTGAATAACATTGGCCACAGCATGCAGGATATCTCCGTTATGGGGCTTATCAGGAATATTTTTAACTACCCCCAACTGTCAAATATTACCGTGATCATTCCGGGCATTCTGCTCTTTGCACTCTGGTATTTACAGGTAAAATATTATCATGTGCTGGCCTATCAATTACTGTTGCTGGCATCAACATTGATTTTTGTAATCATTTTCAGCAGCTCGTCTGAATCGCCGACATATATCATTGCTTTTGCAGGCGTTGCTATCTGGTTTATAAACCTCAACCGTCCGGTTACACCTTTGGAAATATTTTTATTTGTATTCGCGCTTTTAATAACCAGCCTCTCGCCATCCGATCTGTTCCCACGGTATATAAAAATGCATTATGTGGTGCCTTATAAATTAAAAGCGCTCCCCTGCCTGCTGATTTGGCTAAAGATCATTTATGAGATGTTAACAAGGAAGTTTGAAGACGATAAGTTATTTCGAAAAGTCGTTAATTAATACATGTCTTATAAGCGATAGCGTTGCGCAGTTATCACTTGTTTACGCCTTGCATGCGACAAGTTTGCTTCGTTCCCGAATAAATTCGCGACAGGCTGTTCCTCCTCGCAAATCTTAGCAACTGGTTTAAATTTCTCTGGCCGGATCCCAATTCTCCAAATAATCAGCCACCTTCTTCACAAACATTCCGCCTAATGCCCCGTCCACCACACGGTGGTCGTACGATAATGACAAAAACATCATGTGACGGATGCCAATATAATCACCCTGCGGGGTTTCAATTACCGCGGGTTTTTTCCTGATGGCGCCAACCGCTAAAATGGCTACCTGCGGCTGATTGATAATCGGGGTTCCCATTACATTGCCAAATGAGCCTACGTTTGTTATAGTAAACGTGCCCCCCTGTACATCGTCCGGCTTAAGGGCATTGTTCCTGGCCCGGTTTGCCAGATCGTTCACTGCCTTGGTAATGCCAACAAGATTCAGTTGATCGGCCTTTTTTATTACCGGAACAATAAGGTTGCCGCTGGGCAGAGCGGTTGCCATGCTGATATTGATATCTTTCTTTTTAATGATCTGGGTGCCGCTAACCGAAATATTGATCATTGGCAGATCTTTTATCGCTTTTACAACCGCCTCTATAAAAAGAGGGGTAAAAGTTATCTTTTCGCCTTCGCGCTTTTCAAAACTGTTTTTAATTTTTTCGCGCCATAAAACCATGTTGGTTACATCAGCCTCAACAAATGAGGTGACGTGCGCCGAGGTTTGCTTGCTCATAACCATATGGTCGGCTATTAAACGGCGCATCCTGTCCATTTCAATGATCTCATCGCCACCCGAAACTGATTTGACTTCAGCCTTAGGACTATCCGCGAATGGTTCGCTAATCGGAGCTGGTTTTGCCGAATTCGGCGTACCATTTTGCGTTAACGGGCCTTGTTGCCCCTTACTTTGTATATAGTTTAACAGGTCGTCCTTTGTCAACCGCCCCTCTGCTCCTCTTCCTTGTATTTGATCCAGTTCCGCATTGCTTATGCCTTCCTGCGCTGCTATGTTTCTCACCAAAGGCGAATAAAACCGCTGGGAGGTTTTGTCTGCCGGTGCAGGCGCACTTTTCTGCTCAAGCTCTTCTATAAAAGGAACTTGTTCGTTTTGCTCACTGGCGAGTTCCGGGACATTGTTTTGTTCCGATGAAAAACCGGCTGGTGCTTCATGGGTATCTTGTTGTTTTACTTCTTCAGCCTCACCCGTTTCAATGATCGCAATAACTGCCCCAACCTGGGCTACATCGTTATCCTTAAAAAGCTGTTCAACCAATTTTCCCGATACCGGCGACGGAACTTCCGAATCAACCTTATCAGTGGCAATTTCCATTATTGTATCGTCAACCTCAATATGATCTCCTGGCTTTTTAGTCCATTTGATTATAGTTGCTTCAGCAACGCTTTCCCCCATCTTTGGCAGTAAAAGTTTATATTGGGCCATAAGTAATTTTATAATTGACGGTCAAAATTACCCATTTTGTTCTCATTTCTCTTGTTCGTGCAGTAAATTATTTAATAACCCCAGGGCCGCGGTAGCACTTCTTTCAATGTTTTGCTGCCGCTTATTTCCAAATGTGAATTTCCTGACCACTAATTTCTGTAATGATGCCACAGCAATCCAAACTGTCCCAACGGGCTTTTCCGCAGTTCCGCCATCCGGGCCGGCAATACCGGTTACGGCAATGGCGTAGTCTGATTTAAATTTCGACAACGCGCCCTGTACCATCTCAGTGGCCGTTTCCTCGCTTACAGCGCCAAAGTTCAAAAGAGTGTCCGGTTTTACACCTAAAATACTCTCCTTCAGTTCGTATGAGTAAGAAATTGCTCCGCCAAAAAACACTTTCGACGAACCCGGATGTTGCGTAAAATGTTGCGATATATACCCGCCGGTACAGCTTTCAGCAACCGATAAGGTCAAACCCCTTGCTGCCATAAAATTGAGTATGGCTTTTTCAATGGGTATATCCTCTTCGGCAGCCACCGCCTTGCCAACGCGCCCGACGATCTTAGCCGCAAATTCATTTAGTTTATTCGATACCAGGTCTTTATCATCACCATACCCGCTCAACCGCAGCCTAACCTGCCCGGGTTTTGGTAAATAGGCCAGCTTGATAAATGGAGGGAGCGAATCTTCAATATCGGCAATACGCTCAGCCAGGAACGACTCCCCCTCGCCCACTGTTAAAATGGTTTTGTGGATAATAAACGGAAGTTTTAACGACGATTTTAATTTTGGCAATACATCCTCTTCCATCATGTACATCATTTCATGAGGCACGCCGGGCATCGAAATGTATATTTTCCCATCAACATTAAACCACATGCCTGGTGCTGTGCCGTTTTTATTTAGAATAACCTCGCAATTTTCAGGCACTTGTGCCTGCAGTCGGTTTACCTCCAGCAACGGCCGCTTATATTTCGCAAAAATATTCACAACGTTAGCCAGTGCTTCTTTATTATCGACCATGGCAACACCAAAGTAGTCGGCAATTGTCTTCTTTGTAATATCATCCTTTGTTGGGCCAAGGCCACCGGTAATTAAAATAATATCGACCCGGCTGCTCGCTTCAGCCAATGCCGTTAAAATATGCTGCCGCTCATCGGACACCGACGAGATTTGCTTTACGCGGATACCAATATTATTCAGCTCGCGGGCCATCCATGCCGAGTTGGTATCAACAATCTGCCCGATAAGTATTTCATCCCCAATAGTAATTATTTCCGCAAGCATCTTATTGAAATGACTGGTTACTCGTGTAATCGCTTCTTTTGCTCAATTTTAAATCCTGCAGTACGGCAGCTTTAACTTTAAGCGTGACATTATATGACTTATACAAGCCAAACGGCACCCATTGTACGTTCAGGTCCCAGCAATGCAGGTTGCGGTAAATGCCAAAAGAAGTTACTGCCAATCGCGCGGCCCGAATGTCGTAATTGGTATTGTATTGAACTTTCCAGCCTGTAGCGATAGTAACATCCCCGCTAAGCATAATAGTGTGGGTGACGTTGGAATTAATGATATTATTATTGTAACTGAAACTATAATTGAACGACAGGTTCCACGGAACGTTAAAATCTATATAAGCACTCGGGTCGCTGTTTATTAACGCGAGGCGCTGTGCCTGCTGCGGATCAATGGTTTGCAGTGTACTGCCGGGCTGAACCGGCTGATGAGGGTTAAAAGTTGTCGAATTTAAACTGCCGCTCATTGAAAAACTGAATGATGTGAGCCGGGGAAGTTTACCATCCTGAATCGTATATCGATTTATTTCCCGGGTAAAGTGCTGTATCTGTCCATTTTGAATAGAATCGAGTACCTGGGTTACATATGGATTAAAGGAGCCAAAGAAAGTGAGATTCACTTTTTGATTCAATATGCCTGTGTGTCCGGAAAATGAGACCGGGCTGAGCCTGAGTGAATCCTGCGCAAAATTATAAAATGTCGAAATTGACAAGCCTTGTAACAAGTCAATGTGCCGCGGTTTACCGGACGTATCGGTGGCTTTAGGTTTTAATTTGGCCTGGAGGATATTATCCAGGTTAAACCCTACGCCTGCCTGCTTTCCCGGCGAGGGGAAACCATCCTGGAAAATTGAATAGTTGAAGCTTGAATATGGATAAGGGACGGTCGCATTACTAACAGCCGTTTTGTAATATCCGTAGCTGGGATCGGAGAAGTCGGGATTGTAGTTGAAACTTATGGTCGGTGTCATTACATGCCTGATTGCTTGTAAATTCCCCTTTTTAAAAAGTATAGTGCTATAAATTTTTGTCGAGACTCCTGTACTTAAATTATACGCGCCTGCTCGCTTAAATCCGTTAAGTGTATCGGTAATCATCGAATCGAGGCCGGTTATACTTCCTCTTGCAAAATGTTTCTGGATGGTCTTCAAATACCAGTGTTCCGTATAGTTTACGCTCGAGCTAACTTGAAAATATTGAAGCAGATTGAAACTTAAACTAACCGGCACCTGGTGAACGATAGTTGTTTGTAAGCGTTTTACTAAAGTATTGGCTTTAAATAATTCAGATTCGGGTATGGCGTTAAGCGAATTGGCGGCCTGTAAACTGTAACTTACGTTTATTTTTTGATACCATTTTTGTTCGCCTACCCTGTCCTTCGAATCAAACGGGCTAATAGAAGCCATCGTAAAACTAAGAGTAGGCAATTGTAACGTCACCGTTTTGTTTGTCAAATCCTGGCTGTGTGAAATGCCAACACTTAAGTTAAATGGCGTGCCCGCCCATGTTTTACTATAATTAATCGCCGACCTTAAATTATTTTGTGTAAGCGCCTGCAGGTTATAATTATTTTGGGCGGGGTTATTTTGATAAAAGGTTGATGTACCGGCATTAACCGAGGCGCTGAAGGTGCTTCCGGGGTTCGCATTCGGGTCCTGGGTGTGCGACCATGTAATGTTAAAGTCCTTCGTCGGTGGGTCGCCCTGCAGCTTATAATTGTGAGAGCCATAACTTAAAGATACCGTGCCGCCATATTTATAGCGTTTTAAATAATGCATGGTGGTATTTAGCTCGTATGCACCTTTGGAATAAATCGATCCCATGTTGGTTAGATCCATATAGTCGTTGATGCCAATATAATAACCAAAGTTTCGCAGGTAAAAACCGAGTTTTTGATCTTCTCCAAAAGTAGGAATGATAACTCCCGACGAACGTTGGTCGGGTTTTGGAAAAAAGCCGAAAGGAATACCTATTGGGAGCGGTATGCCCTCGATCTCAAGGTAAGCAGGCCCGGAAATAATACGGTTTTTTTCACCGATCCCCCTGGTAATCACAATGCCAAAGTGTGTATCCGGGTAAGGAAGCTCGCAGGTACTGAAAATTACATCCCGGTAGGCAACTTCGGTTTCATTTAGTTTTTTGACCTCGCCGCCCGAAATATAATTGCCGTCTTGCGAGGATGCCGGGTTGAATACGTGCCCTTTTTTTGATTTATAATCAAACACCAGGGAGTCGGATGCCACCGGCTTGTCCTTGCCTTGTTTTGAGATCGGCCGTCCCACATATCGTTTTGTTATTGGATCGATACTGCCTTTTGCAAATATCAGGTGGTTTTTTTGGTCCACCCTGATATAATCGGCATCCAGCTCAAAATCTTCATAAGTTACCCTGGCGTTGCCATACAAATAAGTTATCTGGTTAACCTGGTCATTGATCAGTGAATCTTCAGCGTGTGAAGTAACGATTGAATTTAACCCGTTGGCTGCTTTTTTTACAGTGTCGTGTTTAACAACCGCACTTTTTGTTGCCAAGTCTGCAGTAGATTTTTTATCTTTAGGGAGTTTCCGGGTTTTGACGGTGTCCCGCTTTATGATGGTATCTGCTGTACGCCCGAAACTATGATATTTGCTGTCGTTTGAAACAGCTATCGCCGATATTGAAATTATTGCTAAAAGAAAAAATAGGCTTATGAATTTCAAAATAGATTATGAATAGTATTTTTGCAGATATAATTTAACAGCGTTCAAAAATAATGAAAAATAAGGCATTGAAAAGATTGATTTTTGGATTAGTGGCATTACCGGTGTGCTTTTCTTTATTTTCCTTTACATTACTTCCGACAACAAAAAATGATACCCTTGTAAATAGCGGCTTTAAACTTAAAACCATTATTATCGATCCCGGACATGGTGGAAAACCAACAGGCACCGGGCATTTTTCGCACGGCGCATCGGGTTCCTTTTCTACCGAAAGAGGTGTAACGCTGGCAATCGCATTAAAATTGCAGAAAGCAGTAGAAAAAGAGTTAAATAATGTCAAGGCGGTACTGACACGAACAAACGAGGATGATGTTTCCTGGGAGCGAAGATCAGAGATCGCCAATGAAAATAAAGGCGACCTTTTTATATCATTGCACTGCAACTCACTTTCAGACAGGCGTGTGCGCGAAGTTGTGGGCCATAAACATGGCAGAGCTATTTACAGATCCGTAAGTGTGCCAAACAGATCAGGCAAAGGCGTACTGTTATTGGTTTATGGTTTACATCGCAGCCGCGAAGAAGAAAAAGCGATAAGCAAAAACCAACTGGAAGACAGCGGAGGCGAAAGTGAAGGTGATGGCGCGGAAATGAACGCGGGTTTAGACCCCAATGATCCCGAGTCTATCATCCTGATCAACCAATATAAAAGCAAATTCAGGCAGAGAAGTATTCATTTGGCAACCTTGCTTAATACTGAATTTACTGAAACCGACGGCAGGCCAAGCGAGGGAATAAGGGAGCAGGGTGTATTAGTGCTTTGTCATAGCGCCATGCCGGCCGTATTGGTAGAGACAGGATATATTAACAATCCGGATGATGAAGAATACCTGAATTCTGACAAAGGACAGGATGAAATTGTCGATTCAATTATACGGGCACTGAAGAATTATAAAGACGACGTAGAACAAGTAGCAAAATAAATGGTTATAGAGGGGTAAGATGTAAGATTTTTAGAGGGGTAAGATTTTGCAGTAGAACAGAAATAATAATAATTAACAAACTTAATAGCTTCGTGCCGAACATTTAACATCTGCAATCTATTATCACAAATCTATAATATGAAGATATCAAACGAGACCAAAATAGGCGCATTAACTACCATTGCCATTGCTATATTAATACTGGGATACAGCTTTTTACGAGGCAATGATGTATTCTCCGGATCTAATAAATTTTATGCCATATACAAAAGTGTAGACGGGTTAACCGTATCAAAACCGGTACTGGTAAACGGTTTCCAGATCGGGCACATATCAAAAATGCAGTTGGGCGAAGATGGCCGCACCACCGTTGAGTTTAAAATTGAATCAAAGTATAATATCCCGGTTAATACGCTTGCCAAGCTAATAAGCTCTGACCTTTTAGGCAATAAAGCGGTTGTGTTTTTACTGGGCGACAGTAAACAATATGCCGAAAACAAAGATACTTTACGTGCAGATATCCAAGGAAGCCTGGCAGAAAGTCTGCAACCGATCCAAACCAAGGCCGAAAACTTAATGACCAAATTAGATTCGTCCCTTGCTGCTGTTAATAAGATACTGAACCCAAATTTTCAGAAAAATGTCGACCGCAGCTTTGCCAGTATAGCTAATTCATTACAGACGTTAGAGGGTACAACTAAAAAAATTGATGCTTTGGTGGGTTCACAAACCGGCCATATTAATGGTATCATGTCTAACGCCGAGGCTGTATCGGGCAACTTAAAGGTCACTACCGCGGGACTAAACAACGTCACCGACAACTTCCAGAAATTTAGCGGCGACCTTGCAAATTCAAACATCAAACAAACGCTGGATAATGCCAACAAAGCGGTGTCCGCCCTGCAGGTTACCTTGAGTAATATCAACAGCACCAAAGGCTCGTTAGGCTTGTTATTAAACGATGACAACCTGTATAAAAACTTACAATCGGCATCTGATAACATGAACGCACTGTTTATAGATCTTAAAGCTAATCCAAAACGTTACGTGCATTTCTCTGTGTTTGGCGGGGGTAGTAAAAAGGATTAAGGATGATTCACTTAAAAAAGTGAATCATCCTTAATTAACTTTTCGCGCCTGATATTTCGCCGACAGGCAGGCTGGAAACAGCGACAATCAATGCTATGCTAAATAATACGAAACCCGTCAATTTGCGTCAATATCCGTCAATTAATTGCATTAAAAAACAATTTTAATATTATACCGCTAAGACTTGCGCCAAATGGGCGGATGTAATGTTTATAAGCGTACAGCGGGGTGTAACGAAAACGAACAGCCACCATAGCCTATCTTTAGCATATCATTGATTAGCAAGGACTTATATCTATGGCATATTTTTAGGTGCAGCCACAATAAAAACGCACGCGATGCTCAAAAACTACTTTAAAGTCGCCTGGCGCAACCTGATCAGGCATAAAGCTTACAGCGCCCTGAATATCACAGGCCTGGCTGCCGGCATGGCCGTTGCTATCCTGATAGGGTTATGGATCCAAAGCGAATTGACTTTCAATAAAATGTTTCCCAATTACCAGCACCTGGCTAAAGTCATGCAGCACCAAACCTTTAACGGCGAGGTTGGAACACAGACTGCGTTACCTTTCCCGATGGGCGATCAATTGAGAAAAGAATATGGCGCAGACTTTAAACAGGTTTGCATGTCTTCATGGATAGATGGGCGTCTACTGGCCTATGGTGAGAAAAAAATCACCAAAAGCGGTAATTATTATGAACCACAGATTACCTCCATGCTTTCACTGCATATGCTTTCCGGACGGGCCGATGCTTTAAAAGATAAATATTCGGTCATTCTGTCCAAATCCACAGCAGAGGCTTTGTTTGGCCGCACTGACCCGATGAATAAAACCATTAAGATCGAAAATACATTCAATGTAACTGTAAAGGGGATTTACGAGGACCTTCCGGAAAACTCGGATTTTAAGGATGTGACCTTTATCGCGCCGTGGCAGCTGATGATCGACAATAACAACTGGCCGGAAAAAGCGACCAATCCCTGGCGATCCAACAGTTTCCAGGCACTCGTGCTGCTTAATGATAACGCTGATATGGAACAGGTTTCGGCGAAGATCAGGGATGTTAAATTAAGACAGGTAACCAAAGCCGATGCCGCCTTTAAACCTGTAGTCTTCCTGCAGCCAATGAGCATGTGGCACCTTTACAGTGAATATAAAAACGGCATCAATACCGGCGGCCGGATCTCTAATGTATGGCAGTTTGGCGTGATCGGTTTTTTTGTATTGCTGCTGGCCTGCATCAATTTTATGAATTTAAGCACGGCCCGTTCTGAAAAACGGGCGATGGAAGTGGGCATCCGTAAAGCCATCGGATCGCTGCGCGGCCAGCTTATCCGCCAGTTTTTTACCGAATCGCTGTTGGTGGCTGTTTTTGCATTTATTTGCGCACTGCTGCTAACATGCTTACTGTTACCTTATTTTAATGAAATTTCGGGCAAAAACATGCACATACTATGGCGTGAACCCTTATTTTGGCTGGCCGGAATTGCATTCACTTTATTTACCGGCCTGTTTGCAGGCATTTACCCGGCGTTGTACCTGTCCTCGTTCAGGCCGGTAAAGGTGCTGAAAGGAACATTTCGGGCCGGGCGCAATGCGGTGCTGCCGCGGCAAATACTGATCGTGTTGCAATTCGGCATTTCGGTCATCCTGATCATCGGTACGCTGGTGGTTATCTGCCAGGTAAGGTATGCCATGAACCGGCCGGTAGGTTATAGCAAGGCCAGGCTTGTTGCGTTGCCTGTGGTAGGTGATGATCTGCATAAAAACTTTGCCGCAGTGGCGGCCGAACTAAAAGGCGCCGGTGTGGTCAGCGAAATGGCAGAAGCATCCGGAATGCCGACCAATATCAATGAGGTTGATAACGGTTTCGAATGGTCGGGAAAGGACCCTGCTATACAGGGGGATTTTGCTACGTTTTATGGTTCAGTGGACATGGGTAAGACCCTCGGCTGGCAAATCAAGGAAGGCCGCGGTTTTTCTAAAGATTTTGCTACCGATTCGGCTGCCATGGTTTTGAATGAAACGGCAGTTAAATTCATGGGGCTAAAGCACCCTGTCGGTCAGACTATAACCTGGGATAAACGAAATTATACCGTTATCGGGGTAGCTAAAGACATGGTTATGGGTTCGCCATATATGCCGGTTTACAGGGCCGTATTCGTATTGTACGGATCAGCGTTGCCTTTCGTCGATATTCGCATTAATCCAAGAGTAAGTACCCATACTGCTTTGGCCCGGGTAGCGGCCGTATTTAAAAAGTACAATCCATCCCAACCGTTCGACTACCAATTTGTTGACGAAGCCTACGCCCAAAAGTTTAGCGACGAACAACGTATAGGCCGGCTTACCGGAGGCTTTGCAGTGCTGGCGATCTTTATTAGCTGCCTGGGTTTATTAGGTATGGCTTCTTTTATGGCCGAACAGCGTCGCAAAGAGATCGGGATCAGGAAGGTATTGGGGGATACAGTTTTTGGCATTTGGCAATTGTTATCAAAAGAATTTTTGATCCTTATACTGATTGCTTTAATTGTGGCTATGCCGCTTGCTTATTATTTTATGCACAGCTGGCTGCAACATTATGACTACCATACCGATATTACATGGCCGGTTTTTGCCTTAACGGCGATAGCTACACTGGTTATCACGCTGTTGACCGTCAGTTATCAGAGCATCCGCGCCGCGCTTACTAATCCGGTTAAAAGCCTTCGAAGTGAATAAACTCAATATAGCGCAAGTCTTAGCGGGCAGCACTGAGAAGCCTGATTTGTGCTTTTGTACAGGTCACAAGTCAGGCCAAGTTTTTGGCTATCGCACTAAGACTTGCGCCAGACGGACGGACCACCAGTAACACTTCGTTTTTCGCTATTGCCAAGACTATAAAGTTCTTGATTACATTTGTATCTCGAAACCTGACAGATGAAATGGATCACCCGTGAACGCCCTAAAATTGACCGCATAGCTTGCCCCTGGTTAATTAAACGTTTTATTGATGAAGATGCAGGAATTATTTTTGTACCATTTGACCAGGTTTTAGCTAAGGCTCAAGAATTAGGTGCAACTCCTTTTGACCTGCCTAATGTGGAATACACTCACTACAAAGATCAATGTACCTTTGACTACTTTATTAAAAAGCACCAATTAAAAGATATAGCATTAAACCGGATTGCCAACATTGTGCGTGGTGCTGATACAGACAGGCACGATTTTGCCCCTCAGTCGGCGGGACTTGAAGCTGTCTTTTCAGGATTAGCTTATAATATTAAGGACGACCATGAGCTGCTGGAATTGGGAATGACCATATACGATGGCTTATATAGTTGGGCCAAACACCTGCACCAGTTAAAACATAGCCAGGCAGGGCCGGTAGAGCAAATGTTGTTAGAAGTATTTCATAAATACATCAAGCAAACCAGTTCTAAAAAAGCACCCGAATGGGCGAATGAACTTAAGGAAATGATCCAGGATCAACTTGATACCAATATGGCTTTAAGTTTGCAGCAGGTATCTGAAGAGCTGGAAATTAATCCGGCCTATTTGTCGCGCGAGTTCTCGAAATATTTTGATAATCTTTCTTTTGGCGATTATATCCGTAAGTTAAGAATAGAGAAAGCCATTAGTTTAATGGCTGACACCGATTACTCGTTGACCGAGATCGCATACCTTACCGGTTTTTCAGACCAGAGTCATTTCAATCGCATTTTTAAAAAGCAAACCGGCCATAACCCTTCTGTTTATAAAAAAGATCTCCTCAAAAGTAAAAAGGATACAAATAGTTAATTACGTACAAGTTTAAGGGTTTTTATGTGGGTAGTATTGTGGCATGAGAACCACGCGATATTCCCTCAGGGACATTACCATCTATTTCTTAAAGCTCGGTACCTGGGGCTTTGGCGGGCCGGTAGCTTTGGTTGGCTATATGCAACGTGATTTAGTGGAAGATAAGGGCTGGCTAACTGAGGAAGAATATAAAGAAGGTTTGGCATTAGCACAACTGGCACCAGGCCCATTAGCTGCCCAGTTGGGCATCTATATCGGTTTTGTACATTACGGGCTGCTTGGCGCGACCTTAACAGGGCTGGCATTTGTATTACCATCATTTATTATGGTAGTATTATTGGGAATGGCCTACCAGCTTTATGGTGGCTTGCCGTGGATGCACGCCGTGTTTTATGGAGTTGGCGCTGCCGTTATAGGTATCATTGCTATGAGCGCTTACAAGCTAACAATAAAATCCATCAGTAAATTTGAGGTGGCTGCCATGAAGGCAAAATGGTTACTCTGGCTGTTTTATATAGTAGGTATTGTAGTTACTGTTATTACTCAAAAAGAAGAAATTTTGCTGTTCCTGGTTTGTGGCATTAGCTATATGTTAGTTAAAGCACCACCACAATGGTTCAAAAAATCTGCTGTGTTACCGGTAACTATTTTTATTGGCACCGGCTTCTGGAAATACGATGGCAAAAACCTGCAGGAAATAGGTTGGTTCTTTTTAAAGGCCGGGGCGTTTGTGTTTGGCAGTGGTTTGGCCATTGTACCGTTTCTGCACGGTGGCGTTGTGAAAGAGTTTGGCTGGTTAAACGAACATCAATTTTTAGATGCAGTTGCAGTGGCTATGATTACTCCGGGGCCGGTGGTTATTACAGTTGGATTTATAGGTTACCTTGTTGCCGGTTTCCCCGGCGCGTGCATAGCCGCACTGGCAACTTTTCTGCCATGTTATTTATTTACGGTAGCCTTAGCACCATCATTTAAAAAAATCGCTAAAAATACCAGCATCAAAGCATTTGTGGATGGAATCACGGCGGTTGTTATTGGCGCATTAGTCGGCTCTGTAATTATTATCGGTTTACGGTCGATCATTGATATTCAGACAATGCTAATCGCTATTGCAACGGTGTTAGCACTTATTTATATTAAGAAACTACAAGAACCTTATATCATTGGGATAGCCGCCATAATCGGTGTCCTTATTAAAACCCTATAATATGTTTAATCGCTTTATCTTATCAATTTTACTATTGGCTGCTTTTCAAATCAGCCGCGCTCAAACATCAGCTTATCCAAAGGTTACGGGCTATTTTAGTATCGTCCAACCACTCACTACCTGGACAAAAGACGGTTTCGCCAGTAACTTTGGTAACGTTTATGTTGTTGGTTTTCCTTTTGGCGTGAACCTTTTAAAAAGTAACAGCTTCGGCATCAATTTTGAAATGGCTCCGACTATTCGCACCGAAAAGAATATCTCAAAAGTTAACAGTGTACTGTTTCATCCCGGCGCGATGTTTCGTTTTAAGCATGGCTTTACTTTTATAGGGCGTATGGCTTTTGAAACAAACGGCCGCTTTGGTGTAACGCCCGTATTTAACCAGGTAATTAAAAAAGGTAAGGACGCCAGTCTATTTATTTCAGTTCCGTTCCCGGTTAGGTTCGGCAATGACCAGCCTGTTTCGGTAGGTACAGGATTACAAGTAGGCGTATCTTTTTAAAAGTGAACTATTGCTAATAGCAAATTTTTACCTTAGATATCACTCTCCTATCCTGTTGAATATTTTGTTTTATTAAATGTAAATTAAACAATACCACACATTTTAATATAAATACCTAATTTATATATAAAATATTTTATGCATTAATACGAACAGAAGCCACTACATAAAACAAGTGCGATATTGAAGATTATATTAAACAAAAACATCAATTTTTGGTTATTTTGGTTGATCATTTTAAAATAGTCCGTCCTGTTTATGCAATTAAACTACGCAGAAAACTTACACAATACCGTACTCAACGCGCCTATCGGAATTTGCATACTGAATGCGGACACACTCGTAGCCGAAATTGTTAATGATAAATTCCTTGAAGTGGCGGGTAAACCCTACGAGGCAATATTCAATCAATTTTATTGGGATGCCTTTGCCGAAGCACGCCCTTATTACGAAAATGCATTAAAAAATGTGGTGGCAACCGGCGAGGCCTATTATGCCAATGAAGTGGAGCTTATGCTGATCAGGCATGGCAGGGAAGAAATGATTTTTGTCACTTTTGTTTATGCACCGGTCAAAGATACAGATGGCAAGGTAATTAAAATAGCGGTGTGGGTATTGGAAAATACCCGGCAGGTAACCGAACGGCAAAAAGTGGAGGCTGCTAAAACTGCTTTTCAACAAGAACGCGACCGGCTTAAAAACTCTTTTATGCAGGCCCCGGCCGGCATTTGTATACTTGACGGACCAGACCTGGTTTATGAATTGGTTAACCCTGTTTATCAGCAATTGCTGCCCGGACGACAATTATTAGACAGACCGATCTTTGAAGCGTTGCCTGAACTTATTGGCACGCCATTGCAACAAATACTTTTAAATGTTTATAGCAAAGGTGAATCGTATGAGATCAATGAATCGCTGATTCCGATTGCTGAATATGAGGGTGGCCCCACCCGCGATCGTTACTTCACCTTCAATTACCAGGCACGGCGTGATGCAAACAACAAAGTAGACGGGATATTGGCGTTTGTGTTTGAGGTAACGGGAATCATGACAGTACAACATGATCTGCAGAAAGCCAGGGAACAATCCGATCAACAAAGAAGGGTTTATGAGACAATTACTTCAGGCACACCCGATCTAATGTATGTGTGGGACCTGAATTACCGGTTTACTTACGCTAATAGCGCGCTGCTGTCTATGTGGGGCAAAACATGGGACAATGCCATTGGTAAAAGCTTGTTGGAAAATGGGTATGAACCGTGGCATGCAGAAATGCACGAGCGTGAAATTGACCAGGTTATAGCAACCAAGCAGTCCGTGCGGGGCGAAGTATCTTTTCCGCACGCCACTTTGGGCAAACGGGTTTATGATTACATTTTAACGCCCGTACTTAATGAGCAAGGTGAGGTCGAAGCAGTAGCCGGCACTACCCGTGATGTTACTGAGCGTAAGATTTGGGAGCAAACACTGGCACAAAGTTCGGAAGAGTTACAATCCATTAATGAGGAAATGGCGACCTCTAACGAAGAACTTGTGTCTACAAACGAAGAGCTGGCATCTACCAATGAGGAGTTGACCGCAACCAACGAAGAATTAGAGTTACTTAACCATAAATTACAGGAGGCACAGCAAAAGATTGAGGAAGGTGAAGTGGCACTCCGTTTGGCTATCAACGCAGCCAATTTTGGAACCTGGTTTATCCATTCGGCTACGCGGGAATTTATAACAGATGCCCGCCTGAAAGAGCTGTTTGGTTATTATCCCGAAGAAAGCCT
>JAQBOM010000038.1 GCA_028288025.1 Mucilaginibacter sp.
AGTATGCCATGGTTGATGAGGTGGAATCGGTGCTGATTGACGATGCACGTACACCATTAATTATATCTGGCCCTATACCACGCGGAGACGAGCTCGATTTTTATGAGTTGAAACCACGCATTGAGCGTTTGGTTAACGCCCAAAAAGCTTATGTTAACACCGCGTTGAACGAAGCTAAAAAAGCTATAAACGAAGGTAATATTGATGTTGACGGCGGCGGTTTAGCTTTATTGCGCGCCTTTAGAGGTTTGCCAAAGAGCAAGGCCCTTATTAAATTTTTGAGCGAAGGCGCCAACAGGTCACTTTTGCAGAAGGTGGAAAACCACTATATGCAGGATCAGGGTAAGGATATGCCAAAGGTGGATTCTGAGCTGTTCTTTGTTATCGACGAAAAAAATAACCAGGTTGAGCTGGCCGAAAAAGGTATTGAACTGATCACCTCATCGGGCGAAGATCCTCACTTCTTTGTGATGCCTGACGTAGGTACCGAAATTGCTGAGATCGAAAAATCAACCCTGAGCACCGAAGAGAAGATTGCCCGCAAGGACGAGCTGATGCGCGATTTCTCTATCAAATCTGAACGTATACACTCGGTTAACCAATTATTAAAAGCATATACCCTGTTTGAAAAGGATACAGAATACATCCTTGACGAAGGCAAAGTGAAAATTGTAGATGAGCAAACCGGTCGTGTATTGGATGGTCGTCGCTACTCTGATGGTTTACACCAGGCCATCGAAGCAAAAGAAAATGTTAAGGTTGAGGATGCTACACAAACATTTGCAACCATTACCCTGCAAAACTACTTCCGTATGTACCACAAGCTTTGCGGTATGACGGGTACAGCGGTTACCGAAGCAGGTGAGTTTTGGGAAATATACAAACTGGATGTGGTAGAGATACCAACCAATACCCCTGCAAGCCGCGAGGATAGGCAGGATCTGGTATACCGTACCATCCGCGAAAAATATAATGCCGTTGCCGATGAAATAGTGAAACTTACACAGGCCGGTCGCCCGGTATTGGTGGGTACCACATCGGTTGAAATTTCGGAATTACTGAGCCGTATGCTTAAACTGCGCGGTATTAAACATAACGTACTGAACGCCAAAATGCACCAGAAGGAAGCCGATATTGTGGCTGAGGCTGGGCAAACAGGCACGGTTACCATTGCTACCAACATGGCTGGTCGTGGTACGGATATTAAATTGGGTGCAGGTGTACAGGCAGCAGGCGGTTTAGCCATTGTAGGTACAGAGCGCCACGAATCTCGCCGTGTTGACAGGCAGTTGCGCGGTCGTTCAGGTCGTCAGGGCGATCCGGGTTCGTCACAGTTCTTTGTATCGTTAGAGGATAACCTGATGCGTTTATTCGGGTCAGAGCGTATCTCAAACCTGATGGTACGTATGGGTATTGAGGAAGGCGAAGTAATTCAGCATTCCATGATCTCTAAATCAATTGAGCGTGCGCAGAAAAAGGTGGAGGAGAACAACTTCGGTATCCGTAAGCGTTTGCTGGAGTATGATGATGTGATGAACTCACAACGTACCGTAATTTACACCAAGCGTAAAAATGCCCTTTTTGGCGAACGTTTAGATGTTGATTTGAGCAACACCATTTTTGATGTGGTTGAGGATATTGTTACCGAATATAAAGAGGCCAACAATTACGATGGTTTCACGCTGGAAATGATCCGTTTGTTCTCTGTTGATATTGAACTGGATATTGAAGAGTTTGGTTCGAAATCAATAGCGGCACTTACCGATAGAACCTTCCAGAGTGTAACCGATTTTTACAAACGTAAATCCGAGGCTATTGCTGCACAGGCATTCCCGGTATTAAAGGATGTATTTGATACCCGTGGGCAGTATGTAGAAAATATTGTGGTACCGTTTAGCGATGGTATACATGGCATACAGGTTTCTGTTCCGCTTAAAAAAGCAATTCAGAACCACGGACTGGAAGTATTTAAATCTTTCGAGAAGAACGTTACCCTGTACCTGATTGATGATGCCTGGAAAGAGCACCTGCGCGAAATGGATGAGTTAAAACAATCTGTACAGAACGCGGTTTATGAGCAAAAGGATCCATTATTGGTTTACAAGTTTGAAGCCTTTGAACTATTCAGGGGAATGCTGGCCAACGTAAATAAAGAGATCGTGAGCTTCCTGTTCAGGGGCGGCATCCCGGTTCAGCAGCAACCCGAAGAGATCAGAGAAGCCAAACCCGAGCCAAAGCTTGATCTGCGTAAAATGAAAACCACCAAAGCCGAGATGGTAAGCGAAAGCGGCATCCCGATGGATGATTTTCGTGAGCAGCAAAAAGCTACACCGGTAAGGGTTGAGCAAAAGATAGGTCGTAATGACCCTTGCCCTTGCGGTAGCGGTAAAAAATATAAAAACTGCCACGGCGTAGGGCAAAATTAACAAGAGAAATAATAACCACGTCATTGCGAGGAACGAAGCAATCCCAAGCTATACAGAGCCGCTCTGCAAATTGGGGATTGCTTCGTTCCTCGCAATGACGGTTTGCAATATACAACCATGAAAAAAGCAGCATTTGATCATAAAGCTTACACAAGCCTCATCAAATGCTGCATTTTTTTTGCATTGATAATTGCATCAACCCAAACCTTTGCCCAGCAAACCCGCGGCAAGGTTGAGGTAATAAAAGATCCATTGGTTGATACACTGATAGCCAGGCGATTTACCTTGAGTAAGGAAACGGTTGGTGTTATGCCAACCTCGTATTCTACCTATGGTTACCGGGTGCAGTTCTTCAGCGGATCTAACCGTAAGGACGCCTACAACGCCCAGGCACGCATGCAAAGTGAATACCCGGAGCTACGTACCTACATCCTTTACAGCGAGCCCAATTTTAAGGTTCGTGCCGGCGATTTCAGGTCGCGTCTTGAAGCCGAAAAACTGACACAGGACCTCCGGTCTAAATTTCCGAGCCTGTTCATCATTTCAGAAAAAATTAATCCTCCCAAAACGGTTACAGATAATGATTAAAGAGCAGATCCAGGAATTATCCAAAAAAATATTTGATGATGTGGTTGCCAATCGCCGCCACCTGCACGCCAATCCCGAATTGTCGTTCCATGAATTACAAACCTCGGCATTTGTTGCCAATAAGCTGGGAGAGCTTGGCATAACTTGGCATAACATGGCAAACACTGGCATAGTCGCGCTAATAAAAGGTGATAAACCGTCAGATAAGGTAATAGCCCTGCGTGCAGATATGGATGCCCTGCCCATTACTGAGGCCAATGATGTGCCTTATAAATCACAAAACGTAGGGGTAATGCATGCCTGCGGACATGATGCGCATACCTCGTCATTACTGGGTACTGCCCGGATACTAACAGAATTAAAAAGCCAGTTTGGGGGCACTATAAAGCTCATATTTCAGCCTGCCGAGGAAAAGCTACCCGGCGGCGCCAGCCTCATGATTGCCGAGGGCGTACTGGAAAATCCTAAACCGCAAGCTGTTTTAGGTCAGCATGTTATGCCTTTGATTGATGCTGGTAAGGTAGGTTTTCGTGCAGGAAAATACATGGCCTCTACCGATGAGATCTATGTTACCGTTAAAGGCAAAGGCGGCCACGGTGCTCAACCCCAGCAAAACGTTGATCCTGTGATCATTACGGCACATATATTAACAGCTTTGCAGCAAGTTGTTAGCCGCTTTGCCGATCCTAAAAGCCCATCGGTATTGTCGTTCGGTAAGGTGATTGCCAATGGCGCTACCAACGTGATCCCCAACGAGGTTTATATGGAAGGCACCTTCCGCACCATGGACGAAAAATGGCGCGAGGAAGCCCACAAACGCATGAAAAAAATGGCCGAAGGTATTGCCGAAAGCATGGGCGGCAGCTGTGATTTTAATATCATGCGCGGCTATCCATTCCTGATCAACGAAGAGGTGCTAACTGCCTCGGCACGAGGCTATGCCGAAGATTACCTGGGTAAAGAGAATGTGCTCGACCTTGATATATGGATGGCTGCCGAAGATTTTGCCTACTACTCACAAGCCGCCGACAGCTGTTTTTACCGCTTAGGAACCCGTAACGAAGCCCGTGGTATTACCTCATCGGTACATACCCCAACCTTCGATGTAGAAGAAAGCGCATTTGGTATCAGTACCGGCTTGATGGCGTATCTGGCTATCAAGCAGTTAGGGAATTAGTATGCAGTTCATTGGTTCATTAGTTCAAAGGTTCATTAGTAAAGCATGGCCCAATGAACCAGTGAACAAATAAACAAATGAACCACCTGATGAAAAGATTTTTACTATTACTCGCCTTTACAATTACAAGCAGCCTGGCCATAGCGCAGCAGATCCAGCGGTTTAATCCGGATACGATTAAAACCATTGTGATAGATTCGGCGATCAATATCCGGTCGCACAGGCTAAACGCGCAGGATTTTATTGATGCGGTAATGGCCGATACCAGCTTTTACAAGGCGTTCCAGAACATGAAAAACTTCGGTTTCACAGCCGAGAACCGCATTTTTACTTACGATAAAAAGAACAAAGTCGATGGTAAGATCTACCGGAAGCTCCTACACAGTAACATAGCCGGCAAGCATAAAACAGAGTTTTTAGCTAAACAAGATAGCGGCAGCGTTTACAAGAAGAATGGCAAATATCAGCTATACACGGTAGAAATGTTCGATTTTATATTCACGAATGCTTACAATTCTGATTTTACAAAGGGCGCTGCACTGCCGGGCCAGGGCGGTAAAAACGAATCATATAAGGACAAACTTAAGACATTGATTTTTACACCCGGCCGTAAAGTAAAAGGCATTCCGTTCATCAGTAGTAAAACTGAAATATTTTCGCCTGATATGCAGGAATATTACCGTTATGAATTTGCCCGCGGTAAATACCTGGATACCATACCCGTATATCGTTTTAAGGTAATTACCAAACCCAGCACATCTGACGGCGATACTATGATCAAGGAAATGACCACCATTTTTGATGAGCGTACCTTCCAGATCCTTGGCCGCTACATCGATATGAAATTCAGCAATATGTTTGTTGATTTTAATGTACAGATGGATATCGAACTCAATAATTTTCAAGGACAATTATTACCTGTAAAAATTACCTATCAGGGTAACTGGGATATCCCCTTCCATAAAGAGGAACGCGCCAGCTTTTTAATTGTGCAAAAGGATTATAAAAAGGAGTAAGCTTTGCCGTCGAATTAATGTCGAACAGCAAATTTTGTATATTAAATAATGAAGTAATTCGATATTCAGTATTTAAAATTCGATGTTATATAAATAAGCGACTTTCATTTTATTATGCCCGTTTTCTTATAAATTAACTTTATGCAGCTATTTGTTTGTGGAATGTAACAGCATGTCTTTTATTTAAATATAAAAGCCCGATACTGTGTAATTTATACACGTTCATTCATAAAAAAATATACTTTTGATGGATAACGTTTTAACCGTTAACCTAATTAAATGCGGCTGCATATTCTTAAACTATTTTTATTGGTGGTTTTTGCCTTGGCTTGTACCTTTGTTAAGGCTCAAATCAAGGTTCATAGCTCAAGTCCGGTTTGTACGGGGGCTTTAGGCGATCCGGTAGTGAGCGAGACTTTTAGTGCGGGAGCAGCGAACCCGGGCCCCCCAAATGGTGAAACGGATATGCTGTATGTAACTACATGCCCGGAAGACGGCCAATATACACTTGTAAATAACGTGAATTTAGGTAGCAGCAATTGTGGCGTTGGTGGCGCATGGCAATTAGTTCCGCATGATCATACAGGCGATGTAAATGGTTATATGATGTTAATAAATGCATCCTATACGCCCAGCGTTTTCTTTACAAAAATTACCGAACCTAATAAATTGTGTGGCAACACCATTTATGAGTTTTCGGCCTATGTATTAAATCTTATACATGATAATGGCGGCATACGGCCAAATCTTAAGTTTACTATTGAAGCACTTGATGGAACGCAATTAGTAGAGCCGCTTATTACGGGGGATATACCACCCTCAGCCAACGCTGATGATTGGGTTAGGGAAAGTTTAACTTTTGAAACCCGTGCAAATGACAATCAGGTGGTTTTAAAAATCACAAACCAAGCCCCGGGTGGTGGTGGTAATGATCTGCTGCTTGATGATATAAATTTCAGGGCCTGCGGCCCTATTATAAAAAGAGGGTTCACAACTATTGATGATAATCAGCCTAAAAACCAATGCGTAGGAGAAACTAAAACTTATACATTAAAACAAGAAGTAGGGCCGGGTTATGCTGATCCGCAAACGCGTTGGCAGCTAAATATTGATGGGAACGGATGGGCAGACATACCTAACGCAACAGACCCCAGTTACACTTTCCCAATCAGCAGCAACAGCGTGAAAACTTATCAATACAGGCTGGCAGCTGCCGAGGGTGATAACATAAATTCGGCAACCTGCAGGGTTTTTTCGGATCCTCTTTCCATAACCGTTAATGATCTGCCTGTGGTGCCAGCTATTCCCCTATCTTCGGTTTGTGAAGGTGAACCGCAAACTATTACTGCCTCGGGAGGAGTTAGTTATGAATGGACAGGGCCCGGAATAACAGATGCAAATGAGAATCAGAACCCACTTATTTTTGCCGCTGCAACAATTGCCGATGCGGGTGCTTATCAGGTTACCGTAACATCGGCGGGGGGATGTACAGTTTCTACCACTACAACGCTGGCCGTTAATGCCAAACCAGTGATCACCGGCGATTTTAATCCGCCGCCAATTTGCAAGGGGGCATCTATAACGCTAAATGTCTATGCGCCTGGCAATGTTACCTATAGTTGGACACCTATTGCCGGTTTATCCGATGCCACAGCACCTAATCCCGTGGCCACACCATCTGATACCACGGTATACACAGTTAAGGTGAGCAGCAACGCCGAATGCTCCGATATCAAAACGGTAACCGTAAATGTGCTGCCTCCACCCACCGTAGATGCCGGTGGAAACAAGAAGATTTTTGAGGGGCAATCAGTAACGCTGGGCGCGACCGCCAAAAATGCCGATGTGTACTCATGGTCGCCGGTGGATTACCTGAGCGACCCGACCGCGCTTAACCCGGTTGCTACCCCGTCTAATGATATTACTTACACTTTAACAGCAAAGTCGGGTTACAATTGTGGCATTGCCACCAGCAGTGTGTTTGTGCGGGTTTATAAAAAGATAATTATTCCCAATACATTTTCGCCCAATGGCGATGGCGTGAATGATAGCTGGGAAATAGAAGCCCTGGAAACCTATCCCGAAAGTTCGCTTATAGTATTTAACCGTTATGGGCAGCAGGTTTTTAAAAGCACCGGCTACAGCAAACCCTGGAAAGGTATTTATAATGGCAAGCCACTCCCCGGAGGTACCTACTATTACATTATCGATGTTAAAAATGGTACGCCTAAGTTAACGGGCTGGGTAGTTATTGTTAATTAGATTGGGGGACAGACGATTAAATTTCTATAAAAAGTTTGTCATTTCGATAGAGCCTGGGTGGGGGAAAGCGTGGCGCGAAAGAGAAATCTTCAGCGATATGCAAAGTTCGCATACAGAGCGGTATAAGATTTCTCACTCGTTCCTCGTATTGAAATGACAAACTTTTTATTTCTTAAAACATTTAAAAAGAAAGGTCTGAATCATTGGCTTCATCTTTCCTCCTAAAAAGCTATAAACTTATCTATCTGCTCATTAGTGAATTTCATGGTATCGGCATTTATGAGTTGGCCATTATCATCAAACTCTTTATGGATGGATGCAATGTGCAGTTTTAGTGGCATCACATTAAGGTGTACATAATGGCAAACGCCGGTGAAATGATCAATCCCCCGGATGTTGCCGTATTTACCGGATGATACGCCCACCAGCGCGGCTTTCTTTTCGTAAAAACTTTCGGGAAAGGCGCAGGCATCTACAAAAACTTTTAGTACGCCGGGGTAGCTGCCATTATATTCGGGGATGATAAATAAAAATTTATCGGTTTGGGTAATGATGTCCTGTATCACTTCAAACTCGGGGCTCCTGCTGCCGTATAGATCGCTTTGCAGTAAGTTAGGGGGCAATTGCTCCAATGATAACAAACCGGCTTCGGCTCCCTTAGCCCGCAATTGTTCCTGGTAATATTTAGCCAGTTTAAGTGTTGAGCTTCCGGGCCGGTTGGTTGACGATATGATAGTTATCATTAATTAGTGAATTAGCGAGTTGTGAATTAGTGATTGTGCGTTGCGAAATAAAGAAAAATCATGTGAATCCCTAAATCCTATAAATCAAGGTTCAGACAAAATCACTAATTCCTTAAATCGCTAATTCACTAACTAATTAAATTATGTTTGTAAAATGGTTAAACCTGTGGATTTCCTAATTGTTTAAATCCGTATCTTTAGCACCAAATAAAAACTTTACGAAAGTAGAAATTTCTGAATCTATTTTTCGTTGTTATAAATCATTGTAATATCAAATATTGAACATATAGAATGAGTAAAATTATTGCTTTAGCCAACCAGAAAGGTGGCGTAGGAAAAACTACATCATCTATAAATCTGGCTGCAAGTTTAGCCGTGTTAGATTTTAAAACTTTGTTGGTTGATGCCGATCCTCAGGCTAATTCAACATCCGGAATAGGTTTCGATCCCCGTAATATTAAAAATAGTATTTATGAGTGTATCATAAACCAGGTTGATCCGCATGAAGCTATCCAGAAAACGGAGACCCCTAATCTTGATCTGCTGCCTGCCCATATTGACCTGGTAGGTGCCGAGATAGAAATGATAAACCTTAGCGGCCGCGAATACAAAATGAAACAGGTATTTGAGGCCATACGCGATGAGTATGATTTTATTATTATTGACTGCTCGCCATCATTAGGTTTAATAACTATTAACGCCTTAACCGCTGCCGACTCGGTAATTATCCCTGTGCAGTGCGAATACTTCGCGTTGGAGGGTTTGGGTAAATTGCTTAACACTATAAAAATTGTACAATCGCGCCTTAACCCGCAGCTGGAAATAGAAGGTATATTATTAACAATGTACGATGTGCGCCTGCGCCTCAGTAACCAGGTTGTTGACGAGGTACGCACGCATTTTGAGGATATGGTGTTTGATACCATTATACAGCGTAACACCCGTTTAAGCGAGGCGCCAAGCTTTGGTGTATCGGTAATTATGCACGATGCAACCTGTAAAGGCGCAATAAATTATTTAAATCTGGCCCGCGAAATCATCCAAAAAAATGGCCTTGTTAAAGGCGAAGAGAAAGCAGCAACAGCAATAGTATAGCGCATGAGTAGTGAAAAAAGAAATGCCCTGGGCAAAGGATTAAGTGCGCTGTTAAATGATTCAGTAAACGTACAACCGTACCAAAGTAAAAATAAGCAGCAGGAAGCATCAACATCGGCTGCCGAAGTAAATAGTCTGGGCTCGGTTAATGAGATCCGTTTGGCCGAAATTGAGGTTAACCCTTTTCAGCCCCGTACAGATTTTGATGAGCAGGCCCTTAATGAGCTTGCCGATTCCATCAAATTACAGGGCCTTATTCAGCCTATTACAGTTAGGCGTGTTAATGCCCACAAGTATCAGCTTATATCGGGCGAGCGTCGTTTCCGTGCTTCAAAACTGGCCGGCTTAACACAGATCCCGGCTTACGTGCGTACTGCCAACGATCAGCAAATGCTGGAAATGGCACTTATCGAAAACATTCAGCGCGAAAATCTGAATGCCATTGAAGTAGCCCTGAGCTTTCAGCGGATGATAGAGGAATGCAACCTTAAACAGGAAGAATTAGGCGACAGGGTGAGCAAAAACCGATCGACAGTTACCAATTACCTGCGCCTGTTAAAATTGCCGCCAAGCATCCAGGCCTCCATCCGCGATGGGGCGCTTAGTATGGGCCATGCCAAGGCCTTGATCACTATTGAAGATCCTGCAAAACAATTATTTATACATCAGCATATTATTCAGCAAGGTTTATCCGTTCGTAAGGTTGAAGAACTTGTTCGGGAGATGCAGAAATCGCCGGTAAAAAAAGAGGGTAAACAGCCCGAACCGGTATCATATCAGCTGCAAAAAATTCAGGACGACCTGGCTTCTAAGTTTAGTACAAGGGTAACCCTTAAGTTAGGCAATAAAGGTAATGGCGTTATCGAGATCCCGTTTCTTTCAGAAGATGATCTGGGCCGTATCCTTGAAATGCTTGATTGGTAAAAGAAAGTATCAAGTAGTCAGTATCAAGTAGCAAGATTTTGAAGAACATATAAAAATGTCATGATACTTGATACTGACTACTTGATACCTCAATTATATTCGTAATTATGTATAAATATTTGTTAGTTGCCTGTTTTATCATGGCATTTGCTTTAGCTGCTAATGCGCAAAGGGTTGATACGGCCAGGGCAACCAAAGCCGATACGTTACGTAAGGCCTCTAACACTGCCTCAGGCTCGTTTGCGCCGCCTATAAAAAAGGAAAAAGAATACCATCCCGATAGTACACACAGTCCGCATAAAGCGGTTATGCGCTCATTGATGATCCCCGGATGGGGACAGCTTTATAACCGCAGCTGGTGGTGGGTGCCCGTTATTTATGGCGGTATGGGGCTATTGACCTCGGCCGTTATATTTAACCAGCATTACTATACCGAATTTGTAACGCTGTCAAAATATCGCCGCGGATCATTACCTGCGCCTACCAAACCTACAGATAAATATTATGCCGAGTACATAGCTTACACCGGTATTCCCGATCAAAATATATATGATACTGTTGATGGTTACCGCCGTAACCGCGATTTGAGCATACTTGGTTTAATAGGCGCCTGGGGCATACAAACCGTACAGGCTTATATCGATGCCAAGTTTATAAACGCCTACACGGTTGATAACAACCTGTCTATGCAAGTTACACCCAGTTTAATAAGCCAGCCTGTTTACGCGCAAAGTGCAAATAGTACTTATATTCCGGCTGTAAAAATTACCTTTACGTTTTAGTGGAATAGTATCAAGTAGTTAGTATCAAGTATCAGGATTTTTTGGAAATCTCATTAAAAGACTTATTTGTCTTGATATTAAAACTTGATACGTTAAAAAATATAGAATGAAAATAGCGTTACTGGGCTATGGAAAAATGGGTAAGATCATCGAAAAGATCGCCCTTAGCCGCAAGCATGAAATTGTTTTAACTATTGATCATGACAACCTGCATGACCTTACTGCCGAAAATTTGCAAAAAGCCGACGCGGTAATTGAGTTTACTATGCCGGCATCGGTGTTAAGTAATATCGACCATTGTTTTAATGCGGGCGTACCCATTGTGGTGGGCACTACCGGCTGGCACGATAAGATAGACGAGGTAAAACAACGCTGCGAGGAGGGTAACAACGCTTTAATGTACGCCACTAACTTTAGTGTAGGGGTAAATATATTTTTCCATATTAACCGCATGCTGGCCAAAGTAATGAACAATTACCCTTATTACGATGTGCAGGTTGAAGAGATACATCACACGCAAAAACTGGATGCGCCAAGTGGTACAGCCATAACCATTGCCGAAGGTATTATTGATAATCTGGAATCGAAAAATGAGTGGGTTAACGTTTTAACTACTGATGATAGCCATGACGATGGTAATGTTGCTACCGATCAGCTGCTGATAGAATCTATGCGAATAGATAGCGTACCCGGCACCCATACCGTTATTTACGATTCGGAAGTTGATACCATCGAATTTAAACACACCGCCCATAACCGTAATGGCTTTGCTCTTGGCGCTGTATTAGCTGCTGAGTGGCTGCACGATAAAAAGGGTTTTTATTCGGTTGAGGCCATGTTTGATTTTAAAGCCTAATTTTCCAGACTACTGAATGGAGATGGCTGCTTATATAGGGGTATATTCAATATTAACCCCTTTTTTAGTTTTAATAACTATTGGCCAATGGAAGTTATTCCAAAAGGCAGGCAGACCAGGCTGGGAAGCCCTTATCCCCATTTACAGTACCTATATAATGTTAAAACTTAGCGGCCGGCCGGCATGGTGGCTGCTTTTGTTTTTTATACCCGGCATTGGCATTATCATAGGCGTAGGTATTGTTATTGATTTTGTAAAATCATTCGGTAAATTAAAAATGAGCCAGCTGGCAGGGGCAATCCTGCTGCCTTTTATTTACCTGCCTAAATGGGGTTTTGATAAAAACACAAGCTACTGGGGGCCATCGGCAAGTGACGAGTTTCATGAGGAATACCACCAGTATCTGCACCGGTCATCGGCCCGTGAATGGTCCGAGGCGGTACTATTTGCCATAATAGCCGCAACGCTTATCCGCACGCTTTTTATCGAAGCCTATACTATACCTACCCCATCAATGGAGGGTTCGATGCTTGTAGGCGATTATTTGTTTGTAAGCAAGGTGAGCTATGGCGCGCGTTTGCCGATAACGCCGGTTTCCTTTCCGTTTATGCATAATACTATGCCCAATACAAATATTCAATCGTATTGGAAGGGCATCCAATTGCCATACTTTCGCCTGCCCGGTTTAAGCACTGTTAAAAGAGGTGATGTAGTGGTTTTTAATTATCCCATGGAGGCCGATTCGCCTTTTTACCGGCCGGTTGATAAGCGGGAAAATTTTATTAAACGCTGCCAGGGTGCACCCGGCGATACCCTGAGCCTGGTTAACGCGCAGGTGTACATCAACGGAAAGCTTGAAGCTACCCCGGCAAACGGCGAAATGGAATACATGGTACGCACGGCGGATAGCAACCAAGCCTTTAGCGAACGAATGATGTATGAGCTGCATTTATCAAACATACAGCAGTTTACCAAGGTAGATTATATGATGAACATGTCGGCGCAGTCGGCGGCAAAGCTTAAGGATTACATGAAGATCAGGACAGTAAGACCCAACGTTCAGTTGATGGGTGTTTATGATCCAACAGTATTTCCGTTCGATCCGCATTACCGCTGGAACGTGGATAACCTGGGTCCGATCATTATCCCTAAAAAAGGCTGGACGGTAAAACTGGATAGCCTTACCTTGCCCATCTATCGCCGGGCTATAGAGGTATATGAAAATAATAAACTTAAGATCGATGGAAACACCATCAGCATAAACGGAATAAAAACAAACAGCTATACATTTAAAATGGACTACTACTGGATGATGGGCGATAATCGCCATAACTCCGAAGATTCGCGTTACTGGGGCTTTGTACCCGAGGATCATATAGTAGGCAAGGCTGTTTTCGTATGGATGAGCTGGGATGCCCAATCGCCATCGGCAGATAAAATAAGATGGAACAGGGTAATGAGTTGGGTACGTTGATTTCAGATTACAGATGTGCAGATTTCAGATGAGGAAAAGATGGATGTGCAATCTAATAATAATCTGCACATCTGTAATTTGAAATCTGCACATTTACAACTTCATCATCTGCACATCTAAAATCTGCATATTTGCACATCAAACTAGGTAACATATTACTTACATGATAGTCTTAGGTATTAATTGATATAAACGCGTTATAATAATCTGCACATTTGCACATTTGAAATCTGCACATCTAAATAATTATGAATTGGAAATTCTGGAAGAAAGACAAAAGCAAAACCAAGAAAAAAAAAGGCGCCCTGCGTGAATGGGGCGACGCTATAGTTTTTGCTGTTATAGCCGCAACGCTTATTCGTACACTATTTATTGAGGCATACGTAATTCCCAGCGGATCGATGGAAAGCTCCTTGCTTATTGGCGATTACCTTTTTGTAAGTAAAATGAACTATGGCGCCCGTATGCCTATTACACCGGTATCATTTCCGTTTGTGGCGCATACACTGCCTTATACAAACGTGAACTCTTACTGGGATGGTATTCAATTACCTTATTACCGTTTACCCGGCCTTAGCGATATTAAAAAGGGCGACGTTGTAGTATTTAACCAGCCAATGGAAGCCGATTCTCCGTTGTACCGCCCGGTTGATCATCGCGAAAATATCATTAAACGCTGCCAGGGCACACCCGGCGATACGCTGAGTGTAGTTAACGCGCAGGTATACATAAACGGCAAACCATCGCCAACTGCCGAACATGGCGAAATGAGTTACACCGTAAAAACTGATGGCAGCGAAATTAACTCGTTACTGATAGAGGAGCTTCATTTATCGGACATGGCTAATCTGGAAGATAACAGCGGCTTTACTACAAACACCACTGTCGAGTCGGCAAATAAGCTGAAAACGTACTCCAATATTAAATCGGTAACCCCTAATATTGCCCCCCGGGGAATAGCAGACCTTTATAACCCGGTTTACCCGGTTAAATATCCGCAGTTTAAAATAACCCCTAAATTTCCTGATTATAAGTGGAATGTTGATAACTACGGCCCCATAATTGTGCCTAAAAAAGGCATGACCATAAAGCTGGATAGCATGACCTTCCCGATATATGGTAGGGCGATTGGTATTTATGAGCACAATACCCTAAAAGTTAATGGTCATGATATTTTTATAAACGGGAAAAAAGCCGATACTTACACCTTTAAAATAAACTACTATTTTATGATGGGCGATAATCGTCATAACTCAGAAGATTCGCGTTTTTGGGGCTTTGTGCCCGAAGATCACGTAGTGGGTAAAGCATTATTTACCTGGATGAGTATTGATAGTACGGCCAGCTTTGTAAATAAAATACGATGGAGCAGGATTTTTAGAGGGATACATTAATTAATAAAAAACATAAAGTGAACGTTGTAGAATTTGTAATTGCATTTATAATACTGATAATATTACCCTATGTGGGTTTATGGGGGTTATTTAAAAAGGCAGGCAGGCAGGGTTGGGAGGCAATTATTCCTTTTTACAACGCCTACCTGATGATCAAGTTAAGCGGAAGAGCAGGCTGGTGGATGATATTGCTGCTTATCCCCGGCTTAAATTTTTTGGTAGCCATAGGTATCACCGTTGATTTTGTAAAATCATACGGGAAATTCACTTTAGGTGAGCACATTGCCGGGGTAGCTTTAGCGTTTATATATTTCCCCAAATGGGGCTTTGATAAGGATACCAGGTATATAGGCCCATCTGCAAGCCCCGAATTTAAGGAAAAGTACAAGACAGCCCTTAAGAAAACAGCAGCCCGCGAATGGGCCGATGCCATTATTTTCGCGGTGATTGCCGCTACGCTTATTCGTACCTTATTTATTGAGGCTTATGTGATCCCCAGCGCGTCAATGGAAAGCTCCTTATTAATAGGCGATTACCTGTTTGTAAGCAAGGTGAACTATGGCGCCCGTTTGCCCATGACACCGGTTGCTTTCCCGTTTGCGCACCATACCATGCCGCTTATAAATACCAAGGCCTACTGGGATGGCATCAAACTACCTTATTACCGCCTGCCTGGTTTAAGTAATATTAAAAAAGGCGATGTAGTGGTATTTAACTACCCTATGGATGCCGATTCGCCATTGTACAGGCCGGTTGATAAACGAGAGAATTATATAAAACGCTGTCAGGGAACCCCCGGCGATACGCTGAGTCTTGTTAACGCGCAGGTTTATATAAACGGTAAAGCCGCCATTACTCCGCCAAATGGCGAAATGAACTACCGCGTAAAATATGATGGCAGTGAGATAAACCCGCAACTTATTACCGATCTGCACCTGGAAGATATTAGCGTAGTTAATAATACCGAATTTACAGTTAATACTACCGCTGCTTCGGCAAATACATTAAGAGGGTATTCAAATATTAAATCGGTTACGCCAAATATAGCGCCGGCAGGCAGGCCAGATCCATTGAGCGGCGATGTTTATCCGGCCAAGTATCCTAATTATAAAATTACGCCCAACTTCCCCCGTTTTACCTGGAACGTTGATAATTACGGCCCAATTATTATCCCAAAAAGTGGCTGGACAGTTAAGCTGGATAGTTTAACCTTCCCGGTTTACGGCAGGGCAATTGAAGTTTACGAGGGCAACAAAGTACAGGTAGTAGGTAAGGATATCCTGATAAACGGCAAAAAAGCCGACAGCTACACCTTTAAGCTTAACTACTACTTTATGATGGGCGATAACCGCCACAACTCCGAAGATTCACGCTACTGGGGTTTTGTTCCCGAAGATCATATTGTGGGTAAGGCCCTGTTCATCTGGATGAGTATAGATGATAACGCCAGTTTCCTAAGCAAGATCCGCTGGAGCAGGTTGTTTAATATTATTCATTAGAAGCCCCCTAACCCCCTGAAGGGAGAACGAAAAGTTTCGATGCCCGCCTGTTTACAGGCGGGCATTTTTGTTTTGGTAAAAAAATTGTCATTCTGAGCGCAGCGAAGAATCTATTCGACGCCATGCAAATCAGATATGCAAATCGTGCAATAGATCCTTCGCTGCGCTCAGGATGACAAAAAGGAATAAGCAAGATTTGAAAAGTTCCCCCTTCAGGGGGTTAGGGGGCTCAGCGGCCTCACCCCAAACCGCTCCGCCAGCACATTCAGATCATCAACTACCGCGTCAACCAATAGAATGCCATTAACAGCACGGTCTTTTTCTGCCTCCAGTTCAGGTTCGCCGGGGATAATTACTTTTTGGGTGGGATCAATGGTTGTGGACGATTTAAAGCGGTTGATCCAGTTATCCAGGTGCGATTTAAATTCATCAACCGGGCGGAAACCGTCAACCCGCATCGCTCCTAAAAAATGCCCGATACCCTCACCAACAGGATCGGTAGGTGGGTCAAGGAATGCTACGAATGGGGGCACCCAGGGGCCGTAATTAGCACCTGATAACACCGCTGATAAAATATCAACCGTTGCGCTTAATCCAAAACCCTTATGGCTGCCATGATCGCGGTCGCTGCCAAGGGGCAGGAGGGAGCCGCCTGACTTTAAGGCATGTGGGTCGGTGGTGTAATTGCCATCCTTATCCTGGATCCATCCCTCGGGCACTTGCTTTCCTGATCGCTGCGCTATCTCCAACTTACCATTTGCCGCTGCAGATGTAGCCAGATCAACCACTACCGGCGGATATTTGCCTGCCGGAAATGCATAGCACATAGGGTTGGTACCCAGCAACCGCTCATTCGAAAACGTAGGCGCCACCAGCGGACTTGCATTGGTCATGGCAAAGCCTATCATATCCTTTTCAACCGCCATAAGCGCGTGGTAACCGGCAATGCCAAAATGATTGGAATTACGTACCGACACCCATCCCGAGCCATACAACTCCGCTTTTTTAATAGCCACCTGCATGGCGAATGGCGCTACCACCAAACCAAGCCCGGCATCACCATCAACGGTAGCGGTAGTGGGTGTTTCATATACTACGCGGATGTTGGGCGTGGGATTAATGCGTTTCTTCTCCCACAGGCGCACATAGCCGCTTAATCGCGCCACGCCATGTGAGTCTATCCCCCTCAAATCCGAGCGTAACAACACATCGGCAGCCAGTTCGGCGTGTTCGGTACTGCAGCCAATGGCCAGGAAAATGTTTTGGGTAAAGGCGCGTAGGGTAGATGGGGAGATGAGCATGGATGTAACTATTGTATTAAGTAGTATGTCATTTGGTAGTATGTCATTGCGAGGAACGAAGCAATCCCATAGGACAGGCTTCACTTGCATTACCGCCTTGCGTGGTGAGATTGCTTCGTTCCTCGCAATGACATAGTTAACAAAAAAGTGTCTAAATCAAAGAATAAAGATATTAATTATCCTTACCCTCAGCCACCTGCTTTATCACCAAATTTCTTTTTTCAAGCAATTTGCGCATGTATGGTTTCAAAACCAAAAGGTTTACTATCATCCCTAAAAATCCCGCCGGTGATTCGAACATAAAAATATCCTTCATCAGGGTTTGATCATTTACCGGGTAAAAATAGTGTTCATGCCTGAAATTTTTGAAGGCACCCTTAACCATCACATCGGTAAAGTAATTAGGGTATTCCATCTCGGTGACCTTTGAGGTTAAAGATTGCCAGATGCCGAAGTGCTTTGCCCGCCAGGTAACAGATTCGCCCAGCCCGATCAAGCCGCTGGTGCGACCGGCAATGGCGGTTTCGCCGGTTTGTTTTGTAGATGCCACATGCACATCAATACTCCGCGCCAGATCAAAACATTTTTCAATGGGTGCATTGATGTGGGTAGCGAGTTCGATTATGGGCATGGTATTTATAAATAATAAACTTTGTCATTCTGAGCATAGCGAAGAATCTATTATGCGAAATGTAAGTCTGCGAATAGATCCTTCGTTCCTCAGGATGACAAAGTGAATAAAGTTATTGCTTCGTGACTCGCAATAACATGTTTTTAAAATTCCGCGTTCTTCGGGAACCTTGGGAAAGGGATCACATCGCGGATGTTGCCCATGCCGGTTACAAATAGTACCAAACGCTCAAAGCCTAAGCCGAAACCGGCGTGCGGACACGAGCCGAAACGACGGGTATCCAGGTACCACCAAAGTTCATCCTTTGGTATACCCATTTCGTCCATACGTTGTTCCAGCTTATCCAAACGTTCCTCACGCTGCGATCCGCCTATGATCTCGCCAATACCGGGAAACAGTATATCCATAGCGCGAACGGTTTTGCCATCGTCGTTCTGGCGCATGTAAAACGCTTTAATTTCCTTTGGATAATCGGTAAGGATCACCGGTTTTTTAAAGTGCTTCTCTACCAGGTAACGCTCATGTTCGCTTTGCAGGTCGGTTCCCCAGCCCTCAACAGGGTAAACAAATTTTTTCTTTTTGTTCGGGGTCGATTCCTTTAAGATCTCAATAGCCTCGGTATAGGTAAGGCGTTCAAAATCGTGAGTTAAGCAAAATTCCAGTTTTTCAAGCAGGCTCATTTCCGAGCGCTCGTTCTGGGGTTTCTGTTTTTCCTCTTCGGCCAGGCGCTGGGTTAAAAACTCAATATCATCGGCGTTTTTATCCAGCGCGTATTTTATCACATATTTCAGCATGTCCTCGGCAAGGTCCATGTTGTCGGTCAGGTTGTTAAAGGCAACTTCCGGCTCAATCATCCAAAACTCGGCAAGGTGGCGGGTAGTGTTTGAGTTTTCGGCACGGAATGTTGGTCCAAAGGTATATATATCGCTCAGGGCCATAGCGCCAAGCTCACCCTCCAACTGTCCGGATACGGTTAGGTTAGTCGCAGTACCGAAGAAGTCCTGTTTAAAATCAACCTCGCCTGTATCAGTTTTAGGTACGTTATTTAAATCGAAGTTGGTTACGTGGAAAGCCTCGCCCGCGCCTTCGGCATCAGATTGTGTAATAACCGGCGTATGCAGGTACACAAAACCGCGCTCCTGAAAAAACTGGTGAACGGCAAAGGCCAGCGTATTACGTACACGAAATATCGCCCCAAAAGTATTGGTACGGAAACGCAGGTGGGCGTTCTCCCGCAAAAATTCCAGACTGTGCTTTTTAGGCTGGATAGGGTATTTTTCAGGGTCGCTATCGCCCAGAATCTCAATATCGGCGGCAATAACCTCAACAGTTTGGCCCTTACCTTGTGATGCTATTAATTTACCCACCACACTGATGGCCGCGCCAACGGTAATGCGTTTTAGCAGGGCAGGGTCGGTATTTTCAAAATCAACAACAATTTGAATGTTATTATTGGTTGAGCCATCGTTTAAAGCAATAAAACGATTTTGACGGAAGGCGCGTACCCATCCTTTAACTGTTACATCAATTTCGGTTTGCTGACTTTGCAGCAATGCCTTGATCTTTATTCGCTGGCTCATACAAGTATATATTTTTTAGAGCTGCAAAAATACAATTAATTACGTAATGGTATTTTGAATTTTGATGTTAATAGGGAGATGTAAACGGGAGGCACAATTATGTGTCTCTACGTTATCCGTTTTTTGTAGAGACGCAATATTTTGCTTCTCCCGTATGCAAATCGGATATGCAAATTTGACCTGCGTGATTGGAGACGCATGTAATGCGTCTCTACATTGGTATTGTTATCTATTTTCTGTAGAGATGCATAATTGCGTCTCCTGCCTGCAAAGCAGATATGCAAATTTGACCTGCGTGGTTGGAGACGCATGTAATGTGTCTCTACATTAAAATTTACTGTAGAGGCACATTACATGTGTCTCTTTTTAATCGTGTATCTCTTTTTAAATAGAGATATGGTAATTTCTTAAGTTTGCACCCATGACATTAAACCCCAAAGTAAGCCTGATCATTGGCATTTTGTGTATCTCGTTTTCGCCAATATTTGTGAAGCTTGCGGGGGTATCGCCAATTGGCTGCGCGTTTTACCGGGTCTTTTTTGCCTTGCTTTGCCTTTTGCCCTATTGTATTGCCAAAAGGAAATTACGGGTTGATAAAAATCAGCTCATGATTGCCATTATCGCGGGTGTTGTTTTCGCATCAGATGTGGCTGTCTGGAATTTTTCGTTGTTAAAGATCAGCGCCACGGTATCAACGTTGATTGCCAACCTGGCTCCGGTTTGGGTAGGTCTGGTGGGTTTTTTACTGTTCAGGAAAAAGTCGGGCAGTTTGTTTTGGATAGGCACCGCTGTAGCTATTGTGGGTATGGTTGTATTGGTTGGTTATCAGCATATGTTACACCTGGAGTTTAACGCGGGAATCTTACTGGCTACCATGGCCAGTTTATTATATGCAAGCTATATCATGATCACCAAAAATATCATGGCCCGTATAGATGTGTTCACCTTTATGTTTTACAGTATGTTAAGCGCGAGTATTTTTCTCCTATTGGTTAATGGCGTAATGGGCAACAATATCATTAATTTTTCGCTGAACGTGTGGCTTTGCTTTATTGGGATGGGTATAATTTGCCAGCTGGTGGGCTGGCTTACCATTAATTATTCGCTGCGTTATATGGAATCTACAAAGGTGGCTATCATGCTGCTGAGCCAGACCGTATTTGCCGGCCTATTAGCTGTTTTTTTGCTGGATGAAAGGCTGGGACTTAACGAGATCATCGGTAGTGTAATTGTGCTGGCCGGCATTGCGGTAACATTTTTAAAGCCACGTACTATTTAGTATCAGGTAGTTAGTATCAGGTATCAAGATTAAGCAATTCTTTTTTTTGTAAGAACTCGCGCTACTTGGTACTAACTACTTGCTACTTGATACCCTATACCCTACATTTGCATTTAACGCATGATCCAAAAATCCACCATCGACCGTATTATGGAAGCCACCGACATTGTTGAGGTGATCGGTGAGTTTGTGCAGTTGAAAAAGCGGGGAGCCAATTATGTAGGGCTCTCGCCCTTTGCCAATGAGCGCACACCGTCGTTTACGGTTTCGCCGGCGAAGGGTATTTTTAAGGATTTTTCGTCAGGCAAAGGCGGCTCGGTGGTCACTTTTTTGATGGAACTGGAGAAATTCAGTTACCCGGAGGCACTCAAATGGCTGGCAAAAAAGTACGGCATCGAGGTAGAGGAAACGGTTGAAGCCGTTGAAAACCGCGAGGAGGAAAATCACCGCGAAAGCTTAATGATCGTTACCGGTTACGCTGCTAAATTTTTTCACGAGGCTTTGCTGGAAACCGAAGAAGGCAAAAGCATAGGCCTGAGCTATTTCAAAGAGCGCGGTTTTACCAGCGACACCATCACTAAATTTGAGCTGGGCTACTCGCCCGACCAATGGGAAGCCTTTACCGGCCGGGCATTACAGGATGGCTACCAGCAGGAATTTTTAGAAGAAAGCGGCCTTTCTGTAAAGAGGGATAACGGCTCGCTATATGACCGTTACCGTGGCCGGGTGATGTTCCCGATACATAGCTTTACCGGCAGAGTGATTGCCTTCGGCGGGCGTACGCTGAAGAGCGATAAGAATGTACCCAAGTACGTTAACTCGCCGGAGTCGGAGATCTACCATAAATCCAATGTCCTCTACGGACTTTACTTTGCCAAAAAGGCAATACGTGAGGAAGATAACTGCTTCCTGGTTGAAGGCTACGCCGATGTGCTGTCGGTACACCAGGCCGGGATTGAGAACGTGGTGGCCTCATCCGGAACCTCGTTAACCGTCGAACAGATCCGCCTCATCGGGCGCTTTACCAAAAATATCACTATTCTTTACGATGGGGATGCAGCAGGTATCAAAGCTTCCTTGCGGGGACTGGATATGATACTTGAGGAAGGACTAAACGTTAAGGTAGTGCTCTTTCCCGACGGCCATGACCCGGATTCGTATGTGCGAACCTTTGGCACCAATGGCTTTAAAAAACATATCGAGGATAATAAGAAGGATTTTATCCTGTATAAAACCGATATCCTGCTCAAAGAGGCCGGAACCGATCCGATAAAGAAAGCGGATGTGATACGGGAAATTGTGGAAAGCGTCGCCAAAATACCGGATTCGATAAAAGCATCTGTATTTATAAAGGAGTGCAGCTACCTGCTGCAGATAGATGAACGGGCCCTGCTCTCGGAGCTGAACAAAATGCGGCTGGCAAAGGCGAAGAAGGATTCGCAGCAAATGATATCAAGGCATGTTCCGGTTGATGAAACCTTGCTTGAGGAACCGCCTGTACGTGAAGCAAAAGATGACGCGAGCCAGGAGAAAGAGATCATCAGGTTACTTTTGTTATACGGCAACCGGGTGATTGATTGGGACGGCATCGCCAATACCTATATCGGCCCGTTTATGATAGCGGAATTGAGTGATGTGGAATTTGAAAACAGCACCTGCAAATCGTTCATCGACATCTACCGGAAAGAAGTAGAGAACGGAGTACTGCCCGAAGAGCAGCATTTTATTCATTATCCCGATAAGGAAATAGTAGACCTGACTGTTACGCTGATAGCTACCAAATATACCTTAAGTGAAAACTGGTACGAAATGCATAAGATACTGGTACCGGATGAGCAGGTGAATATGAAGGCCACTATTTTAGGCGCGATCTTTCACCTAAAAAAACAAAAGGTGGGCAAAATACTGGAAACACTTCGCTCGGAATTGCAAAAAACGCTGGGCGAGGCCGACCAGGAAATTTTGCTTAACCAGTATATGCACATGAAACGGGTGGAAAAAACCATATCCGACTACCTGGGGTCAGTAATCCTAAAATAATGGCATTACACCTCGAACTTGGCCGCAGGGGCGAGAGCCTGGCAAAAGCACACCTGGAAAACGCCGGTTACGAAATACTGGATGAGAACTGGACGCACGGCAGGCTGGAAGTAGACCTGATTGCATATAAAGACCGAATAATTATATTTACCGAGGTAAAAACGCGCACCGGTAATTACTTTGGCGAACCGGAAGATTTTGTTGACATACGCAAGCAAAAATTACTGGCCGAAGCTGCCGATGAATACATTTACCTGATGAACCACCAGGGCGAAGTACGCTTTGATATCATCTCGGTTTTATTTGATAAGCAAACGAATTATACAATAAAACATATTGAAGATGCGTTTTGGCCCTCAGCCACTTAACACTATGAAGAACAAGCTCCCGTTAATTTTAATTGCTTCGGCGCTGCTGGCGGCAGGCTGTAAAAATAAAAGCAGTCAACCCGAGGCGATTACTATAAGCCCTGAATCTGGAACAACATTCAAGTCTGGCGACCCGGTAACTATAAAGGCAAGCCTCCCGTCTGATATAAAGGCAGACTCAATTGTTTACCTGCTCGATTCGGTTAAGATTGCTTCGAAAAAGGATACATCGGGGTTAACCCTGAAAACCGATACATTAAAACTGGGCGCAAGGCTTTTAACCGTTAAGGTTTATGCATCCGGCAAAGCCAATGAAATTTCAACCAACATCGTGTTATTGGCTGCGAAGCCGCCTGAGGAATACACCTTCCGGGTGGAAAAAGTTTTTCCGCATGATACCAGCTGCTTTACAGAGGGCCTGGTTTACCAGGATGGCTTTTTATATGAAAGCGGCGGCGGCTATTTGGACCCGCCCCCGGGTGAAGTTAAAGACGGCCAATCCAGTTTGAGAAAAGTGGATTTGAATACCGGGAAAGTGGTCAAAAAGGTAATGGTCGACCCGAAGGTATTTGGGGAAGGGACGTCAATTGTCGGCAATAAAATCATCCAGCTTACCTGGAAAGCGAAGATCGGTTACGTTTATGATAAAGACAGTTTTAAGCTGTTAAATACCTTCACAAATAATGTAGGTATCGAAGGCTGGGGCTTGTGCTTTGACGGGAATAAGTTGTATATGGACGACAGCACCAACCGCATTTACTTCCTCGACAAAAACACCTTCCGACAGTTGGGCTTCATTGAGGTTTATGACGATAAAAAACAGATAGACTCAGTAAATGAGCTGGAATATATCGACGGTAAATTATATGCCAATGTTTGGCAAACCAACAATATATTGGTGATTAACCCTAAAACCGGCGCGGTGCTGCAAAAAATTGATTTAACCAACCTGTATCCCCAGGGGAAAAGAAACGGCAACGCAGATGTATTAAACGGTATCGCCTACGACGCGCAGGGCAAACGGATATTTGTTACGGGTAAAAAATGGGATAAACTATTCCAGGTTAAGTTTATGAAGAAATAATATCTGCGCCTCCATCATTAACAGCGAGAGGCAAATCAAATTGCCGCATTTTCACCATGCGTTTCCTACGGAACGCTTACCTGGTTTGATTTCCGGGCTACCGACCAGACGTCCCTATGGAACGAAAAACTGCCATAATCGTCCCATAGGGACGTCTGGTCGGTAGAAAAACATATAAGCCATTTCACGTTCCTTCGGAACGTTTGATAGCGAAGCGACAATTTGAATTGCATCCCTAAGAGCGGCAAGCGCAGGGGTATTTATTATTAAGGCTTCTTTTTCCCGGTCATTTCAACTTCCCTGTCCATTTCCACTATGCCTACAGGCTGGGAAAAGTCGCCGAGCAAATGCTCAACAAAGTAGTCGGCTTTTTTCCAGAAGAAGTATTCGGTCATGTCGCCATAGGCATGCCGTTGCCCTGGCAGCATTACAAAATCAAAACGCTTATTGGCCTTTATTAAAGCATTCATCAGCCTGATGGTATTTGCCGGGTGCACATTGTTATCAATATCTCCGGTTGAAAGCATCAGGTAACCTTTTAGGTTTTTGGCCAATTCCGGGTTTTTATCAATGGTGTATTGAAAGGTCGTATCGCCTTTCGGGGTGATGGTTTCTTTAACGCCGTTATGTTTTTCGCTCCACCAGCGGTTATATACGCTATTATCGTGGTTGCCCGATTCGGATACGGCTACTTTAAAAAAGTCAGGATATACCAATATAGCAGCAGTGCTCATAAAGCCTCCTCCCGAGTGACCGGTGATACCCACGCGGTCGATATCAATAAAGGGGTAGCGTACAGCAAGTTGCTCAACGGTTGCTTTTTTGTCGGCTAATCCATAATCGCGCAGGTTACCGTAACCATAAGTATGGTACCATTTGGAGCGCTCGGGCGTACCGCCCCGGTTACCAACGCTTACCACGATGAAGCCCACCTGTGCCAGGCGGTCAACATAGTCCATCCTAGAGCTGAATGCCTTTGAAACGGATTCCGTTTGCGGGCCCGGGTACACATATTCGATGATCGGATATTTTTTTGCCGGGTCAAAGTCAAAAGGTTTGTACATTACCCCATACAGATCGGTAATGCCATCGTCGGCTTTAACCTTAAACGGTTCCGGGAACTTATAGCCCGCAGCCATTAAAGCGGAAAGATCGGCAGTTTCAAGGTCCATCACTTTAGTGCCCCAGGCATCGTATAGTACTGATTTCGGGGCCGTGTTAACGCGCGAAAATGAGTTTACAAAATAGGTAGCATTATCATTTAAGCTGCTGGTATGGGTAAAGTTGCCGGCATCCAACAGTTTAATACCGCTTCCGTCGAGGTTTATACTATATAAATGAACATAGTACGGGTCTTCATGCGGTTCGCGGCCCGAGGCGGTAAAATATAGCACCCGTTTTTTCTCATCTATCTTTACGATCTCGTCACAATGGAAAGGGCCGGATGTAATTTGATTTTTCAGCTTGCCGGCATTGTCATATAAATAAAAATGACCCCATCCGTCACGTTCGCTCCACTCAACAAGTTCGGCGCCACCGTTGATCAGACCCGGCCTTGTGATATCAATGTAGGTATTCATCCGCTCCTGTACATGCACCGTTACTTTACCGGTACCTATATCAACACTGCACACGTCAATTCTTTTAAGATCACGGCCGGTGCGGTAAAAATAAAACTCGTTTGCCGTTCCCAGCCATACCGACGGTACAAACTCATCGTCCTTGTTCTTTTGCAATACCGGCGCTTGCCATGTGCTCAGTTCCTGGTCCTTAAACAAGCTTGTATTTAATTTCTGGTAGGTTTTTGCCTCAAAATTAAACAGGATCATTTCGCGCAACGGCGAGTCCTTTTCGCCCGGCATTTCGTATTTATAGGTTTCGAGTGTTGGCCGCGGGTCGGCGATACTGTTGATGACCCATAACTCTTTTACCTTACGGTTGTCAGTTCGCATCGTCACAAAATGTTTTGAATCCGGCGACCATAGCACCTGCGATGGCTTTCTTTTGTTCTTGTTTTTTAGGGCATCAACGTTGGTTTCATTGTCGTTACCGCCATAGCCATAATACTCTATCCCCTCTTTGGTCAGCTGGTGCTCAACAATGGTGGAATCATCTTCGTTTTTCAAAGCCTTTTTATAATTCTCCTTATCCATCCAGAATAAGTTATTCTTTTTCGAAAATATTGTAGCCGAACTATCAGGCGCTATGGAAGCCCATGTGGGGCGGGGTTTTACCTTATCGTAATTCTTTAATTCTGTAAGCTTGTTGGTTTGCAGGTTGTAGGTAAAATAAAACACTTTTTTCTCTAGTGAATCCACTGCTTTTTTATCTTTCCTGTCTTTTTTTACCACATCTATCGAACTCTTTAGCTCAAACTGGATGCTTGATTCGTCTTTGGTGAATTTCAGGTTTTCGATAGGCAGGTGCTGGGCATCAAACGGATCCTTAACGATCAGTGTTATTTCGGCAGCGAGTTTATCATTGTCAAACATTAGTTTTTTAACCCTTTTTACAGGGTCGACAATGTACCATCTTTTAATATCCGTGTTTTCAAATACATACCAAAACCGGTTCGAATACTTTAGCCAATGCGGCTCAACCGCGGTAGTAAATACCAGTTTTTGCAGTTTTTTTGGCGAAAACCGGGATGCCAGCTGATAGTTGGCCTTAACGGGAGCAACATTTGCAGGCGACTGCGCGCGGGCACCGACGAATAATAATAAAAAAAGAAAGGATAAATAAAACTTAACCATAGTTTAATAGGGCTTTTATGTGATTTGAATAGCGGCAATAGCATATTATTAGGTTAATAAGCAATTGCCGGCACTATAAGCCGTTAAAATAAGTATATTTTATTTATTGCGGATATTGTAACAGGTTTTATACCGCAATTGGAAAAATTACCGCCAGGTTTTATACTGGTTGATCAGCCCGTTTGTAGATGAATCGTGAGAATTCACTTCGTTGCTGTCTTTCAACTCAGGCAGTATTTTGCCTGCAAGCTGCTTGCCCAGTTCAACGCCCCATTGGTCGAAGCTAAAGATGTTCCAGATAATGCCCTGTACAAATATCTTATGCTCGTACATAGCTATTAGTGAACCCAGGCTGCGCGGTGTTATTTTCTTTACAAGGATAGAGTTAGTCGGCCGGTTGCCGTCGAACATTTTAAACGGGGCAAGCTTTTCAATTTCCTCGTCGGTTTTGCCCGATTTTTTTAACTCGGCAACCACTTCCTCTTTTGTTTTTCCGTTCATCAACGCTTCGGTTTGCGCGAAGAAATTTGACAGCAACATGTTATGATGCTCGCCCAGCGGATTGTGCGATTGTGCAGGCGCTATAAAATCGCATGGGATCAATTTTGTGCCCTGGTGTATCAGCTGATAAAAAGCATGCTGCCCATTAGTACCCGGCTCGCCCCAGATGATGGGACCGGTTTGGTAGTCAACATCGTTCCCGTTGCGGTCGACGTGTTTGCCGTTGCTTTCCATATCGCCCTGCTGAAAGTAAGCAGCGAAACGGTGCATGTATTGGTCGTAAGGTAAAATGGCATTGGTTTCAGCCTCGAAAAAGTTATTGTACCATATGCCAACAAGCGCTAATGTTACCGGCAGGTTTTGTTCGAACTCTGCAGATTTGAAATGCTCGTCCATGGCATGCGCACCGGCCAACAGTTCAGTGAAGTTTTCATAACCGATACTCAACACAATAGACAGCCCGATAGCGCTCCACAGGGAGTAACGGCCACCTACCCAATCCCAAAACTCAAACATATTTTTGGTATCGATACCAAACTTCTCAACGCCTTCGGTATTGGTCGATAGTGCGACGAAATGTTTGGCCACATCGCCTTCCTTGCCGCCGCCCGCTAAAAACCAATCGCGTGCACTGTGCGCATTGGTCATGGTTTCCTGGGTGGTAAATGTTTTTGATGCGATAAGGAATAAAGTAGTTTCAGGATTCAAGCCTTTTAGTGTTTCCACGATATGGGTAGCATCCACATTCGACACAAAATGCATATTCAAGTGGTTCTTGTAAGGCCTTAATGCTTCCGTCACCATTACCGGCCCCAGGTCCGAACCGCCGATGCCGATATTCACCACATCGGTGATCGCTTTGCCGGTGTATCCTTTCCATTTGCCCGAAATGATCTTCCCGCTAAAAGTTTTCATCTGCTCAAGCACCCGGTTTACATCGTTCATCACATTTTTCCCGTCAACCATAATTGGCGAGTTACTTTGATTGCGCAACGCAATGTGCAGCACGGGGCGGCCCTCGGTAACGTTGATTTTTTCGCCCGAAAACATCGCTTTGACTGCCTCATTTACTGAACACTCCTTCGCTAACTGGAGGAGTAGCGCTAACGTTTCGTCATTGATCCGATTTTTTGAGTAGTCGAGCAGTATATCTTCAAACTGCAGGGAGAACTTATCAAAGCGCTGATTATCAGCAGCAAATAATTCCTTCATACTGATCGACAACATATCAATGTAATGATCAGCTAAATATTTATAGGATGGTGTGGTGGTAAAATCGACTTTTGGCAGCATAGTTGATGTGGATTTATGCAAAAATAGTAAGTTAAAACTTAAGCCGCTATTAAATCTAAAAACAACCACAAATTAGTGTTGTTTTAACACCATATACATAGTGTGTATTTTACACCGATAAATTGTAATATTTTCAAATTTATTTACATTTTTTTTTGAAGTTCAAAAGATTTATTTAATATCTTTGTGGTGATGATAAATTAGTTGATTGTTTTTCACCATTTTGTTAATCTGCCAATAAAAACAATATAGTATGTTCGAAAAACTTTTTATTCTTGTCAAAAATAACGCCGGAAAGGCCATTATTGACAACCCCGCTATCCCGGTAAAATACCACGAAGCAGTAATAAACGAAGCTTCGAGCTCTATTATTGAAGTTTTAAAAAACCAGATGGAAACAGGCCGGATAAAGGACCTGGTGAGCTATTTTCAGTTCTCGGGCATTTATAACAACGCGCTGGTATCCAGCATGGTGAATAAGTTTGCCAATAAACTGAATAATTTTTACGGTATCGATCCTACCCAGGCGTGGGCGACCGCAAATACATTGATACCGCCTGTTATGCAGGAGCTGGTAAAACAATCAAAAAACGAACAGAATAAGGATTTTGCGTTAACCAGCATGCTTTCAAAACTAAACGGTAACCGCGCCGACCTGAGCGGCCTGGTAAACCAGATGATGGTAGCGTAGGTTAGTTTTAAGAGTTATAAAAGTTTGAGGGGTTGTAAAGGTTTTCTTTACAGCCCTTCTTTTTTGAATATCGAACATTGAATTTTGAATGTCCAATAATGAAGCAATGAAACTTCGAAATTCAATATTCGATGTTCGATTTAATTCAGTTTTCCAACCCTTACAACTTTTACAACCTCTACAACCATTCATAATTTTCATCACCAAAAAACTATATTTGCCACATGACTAAAGAACAGATCCAGGATTTAAGGGATAGAGTAACTTCCCTGAGGAGGCATCTTTGACATCGATAAGAAACTTGATGCACTCGAAAAAGAACAGGAAATAACAGTAAGCCCGGGCTTTTGGGACCAACCCAAAGAAGCCGAAAAAGTACTCGCCTCCATTAAAGTAAAAAAAATATGGACCGACGCCTATCAAAAAGTGGTTTCGGTGGTGGATGACGCAGGTGTGCTTTTTGAATTCTTCCAGGCCGGTGATGCCACCGAAGCCGAAATGCAGGAACAATATAACGCCGCAATAAAAGCCGTTGAAGAGCTGGAGTTTAAAAATATGCTTTCGGCCGAAGAGGACCAGTTTAACGCTGTGCTTCAAATAACCGCCGGGGCAGGCGGCACAGAAAGCTGCGACTGGGCGGGCATGCTAATGCGCATGTACATTATGTGGGGCGAGAAACACGGCCATAAAGTTACCGAGCAGGATTTCCAGGAAGGTGATGTAGCAGGGGTAAAAACGGTTACGCTTCAGATAGAAGGTGATTTTGCATATGGCTATTTAAAAGGAGAAAACGGCGTACACCGCTTGGTCAGGATATCGCCGTTCGACTCGAACGCCAAACGCCATACTTCGTTTGCATCGGTATACGTTTATCCATTGGTTGACGATACCATTGAGATAGAAATAAAAGACGCCGATATCGAATTTGAAACATTCCGCTCAGGCGGAGCGGGCGGCCAGAATGTAAATAAGGTGGAAACAGCTGTGCGTTTATACCACAAGCCGTCAGGCATCATCATCAAAAACCAGGAATCGCGCTCGCAACTGCAGAATAAGGAGAATGCGATACGGTTATTGAAATCGCAGTTGTACGAGGCCGAGATGCGCAAACGGCTTGAGGCCACTAATGCTATTGAAGGCAATAAGAAGAAAATTGAATGGGGCTCGCAGATACGCAATTATGTGTTGCACCCGTATAAGCTCGTTAAGGATTTGCGTACTGACCACGAAACCTCAAACGCCCAGGCTGTGCTGGATGGCGACCTTGATGATTTTTTAAAAGCATATTTAATGGAATTCGGTGGACCGAAGAGTTAATGTTGGTTGATTGGGTTGATTAGATGAGTTGTTGATTGGGTTAAAAAGAGTAATTTCATTAATTATTTTAGTTACGCATCATGAAAACAATAGTCTGTATTTTAACACTTATGGGTTCAGCACTTTTTACCCGCGCGCAGGAAAAACCAATGCCGTTATATCCGAATGGTGTTCCTAATGCCAAACCCGCGCCGTCGTCGTACATCGAAAAAATGGAAAAAACCGACGATGAGTGGGTTACAATGGTCAGCCAGCCTACGCTTACACCGTTTTTCCCCGCAAAGGGTACGGCCAATGGCTCTGCTATAGTTATTTTCCCCGGTGGGGGATATGGCGGGTTATCGATGGATAAAGAAGGTTACCGCGTTGCAAAAGCGTTCAATAGCTTTGGTGTTACGGCATTTGTGGTGAAATATCGTCTGCCCAGTGATGACATTATGATCAATAAAACCATTGGCCCGTTGCAGGATGCCCAGCAGGCTGTTTTAATGGTACGTAAACATGCCGCTGAGTGGGGTATTAATCCGGCTAAAGTGGGTATTATAGGCTTTTCAGCAGGAGGGCACCTGGCGTCGACAGAAGGGACGCATTTTGACAAATTCCTAATCGATAATAAAGAAAATATCAGCGTACGGCCTGACTTTATGATATTGCTTTATCCGGTGATAACCTTTGGCCCGATGGCGCATGTCGGCTCGCGCGAGAATTTGATCGGGAAAACCCCTACCAACGCCCAACTGGAATTGTACAGCAACGAGAAACAGGTAACCGCAAACACCCCGCCCACCCTGTTGGTACATGCGGAGGACGACAACGCGGTGCCTGTAGAAAACAGCCTGATGTTTTACGACGCATTACTGAAAGCAAAGGTGAAAGCCGAACTGCATATCTTCCAGGAAGGCGGCCATGGCTTTGGTTTGAATAACCCCAAAAGCAAAGACAAGTGGATCGACTGGTGCCGGAACTGGTTGGATGAGAATGGTTTTTTGTAATGTGCTTCTTTTTTTGTCACCCTGAGCATAACGAAGGATCTTCTGCGACTTAGTACGCGTTTACTGTTCTGATGAAGAAGATTCTTCGCTACGCTCAGAATGACAAACGGCATACCGGTACTACCCCAATATCTTCAGCAACTCATTCAGCTCATTAACCTTTTCAGGCGAGCCAAGATGCTCATACGAGCTGATCAGGTTTCGGATCACCCTTTTTATAATGTCGGTGTTTGAGCATGGTTCATAGAATTGCTTATCAAAATTCAGGTTCAGCTGTTTTAAAAACATATCCACATCCCGGCGGCCGAAGATAAAACCTTTGTTAAAGGCGTTGATGTAAAACAGGATACCGCCTTCAAATTCGCTCTGCTGGGTTTCGTCCAGGTAAGCAAGTATAAAGTGCTGGGGCAGGTTAACGCCATACACCGGTATATCTAATTTTTGCGCGATGATGGAATAAATAATGGCCAGCGAAATCTGGTTCCCCCTGCGGGTATCCAGCACCTGGCTGATGTAGCTGTTTTGCGGGTCCTGGTGATTGGTGGTATTGCCGCTAAAGCCGTGTATGTTATAAAAAATATGATTAATGAGCTTGATCTGTTCAGCCGGGCTGGCCTCGTTCATCATTTGTATCCAGATATCCCTTTTGATAGCCTCTATCTGGTTAATAACCTTTTGTTCGTCCAGGTCGGGGTATTGATAGCGGTTTATCACGAGGATGCCCTGTAGCAAATCAAATGCGCCTCCCTGGTGCCAAAGCTTCAGGTCGTTTTTTAAGGTATCGAATTGTATCTCGTGTACAAGGTTCGCAAGCCTGTCCTGCTGGATGGGGTCGAAAGCCTGCTCCCAGGCCGACTCAAGGTATTCGATCGCTTCCATGCCGTATGAAAGCAGTTTTTGGTGTACGTGTTCGTATATTTCTATATCCGGATCGTCAAGCAGTCGGATCAATGAATTCACTTCTATAGGATTAATCATACTCACTTTTGCTAAAATAATAAACGTTTATATATTTTTACAGCCATGTTCAATTTAAGGTTCGCGAAGGATTACCTGCTGCATCGGTTTAGGGCGAAAAACAGGCATGGTTTACACTCTCCATTTGTGTACCGGCTGGCCGATAAAATAATTTACGATTTTGATGCCAAAAAAGTGTATGCCGGGATAGAGAATGTCCGCGATAAGCTGTTAATTGACAACCGGATTATAAATGTAACCGACCTTGGCGCCGGCTCGCACGTAAACCCGGGTCATAAAAAAAAAGTAAGTGCTATTGCAGGGCATGCCCTGAAGCCGCCGAAACTGGCTCAATTACTATACAGGCTGGCTAAAGATGTAAACCCGCGCTCGATCATTGAACTGGGCACCTGCCTGGGCATTACCACTTTATATTTGCAAAATGCCGCTCCCGAAGCGAAGGTTTATACCCTTGAAGGCTGCCCCGAAACGGCGGCGATAGCGAAAGAAAACTTCAGGGAAGCCAGCCTTAATAACGTCGAATTAATAATCGGCAATTTTGATGAAACGCTCTCCGGGATAATCAATAATTTAGACCAGCTTGACTTTGTATTTGTAGACGGCAACCACCAGAAAGACGCCACATTGAAATACTTTGAATGGTGCCTGCCCAAAGTGCACGACGGCACTCTGCTTATCTTTGATGACATTTACTGGAGCGAAGGCATGAAGGAAGCATGGGCCGAAATACAGGCTCACCCGAAAGTAACCGTTACTGTCGACTTGTTTTGGATCGGTTTAGTATACTTCCGGAAGGGACAAGTGAAAGAAGATTTTCTCGTAAAATTTTGACCCGTCAGAAGGACTGCCCCAAACTCACATAAAAGCCCGATTCCCTCGGCTCGCCGGCAGGTTTTTGGCCTACGCCATAATCCATACGCAGGGCCAGGCCTTTGTCGACGTCGAAAAAGTACCGGAGGCCGGCCCCATAGTCCGGCTTTAAGCCGGGGAAACTAAAGTCAGAGTGAAATACTTCGCCGGTGCCCACAAAAGCAATAACCCCGATCCGGCCATTTAACCGGTAGCGCAGTTCGGTTTGGCCGGCTATAAGGTTCCTGTCGCGGTAACGTCCGCCATAATAACCACGCATCACTTCGTCGTTGCCCAGTTGCGGCAGCAAATAAAACGGCGAACGGCCGCCAGTAAGGCTTTGTTCCTGTATGTCAACACCCAAAACCAGCTTCTTGCTTAGGGAAAAAAATTGCGAATATTCAATATTAAACAAGCCGCCACGGTAGCTATTGTTACCGAAAACACCCTGCATCATGTTAAAGTAGCTGGTAACAATCAGCCCTTTTGTGGTATAGGTGTTGTTGTTCCGGCTGTCGTAAACAAACGTTGGCCCCACAAAAAAACTGGCGCCGCCTGTCCGGTCTTCAACAAGCGGACTGGTATAAAAAATGCCGGTTGTATTTTTATCGCTGTAGCTATAATTAAACGCGCCTGCTACATATCCCACATAAATATGGCTGCCGGCCAGCGTTTGCCCGGTTAAATTAAACTTGAGGCGTTTTTCACTTACGTGATCGGCATCCGCTTTCCGCGTATTATTTCCGATCCCGTAAAATTCAAAGGGAAAGTTCTGATAACTGATAGTGGCTGAATAATAGTTTTTATTATGCGGGGTCCAGTAATTTGTGCTAATGCTGAAGCGGCTCTGGCCCTTTGTGGTGGCGGTGGCGAAGCCAAACAAGTTCGATACCCGGGTGCTGCGATCAAGGGTATCTGTGTAAAACGAAAGCAGCGCAGTGCCCCCCGCTTCAAAGCCGGTTTCGGGCGCGGAGGCAATTACAGGCAAAACCACAAAAGTGTGTTTTTTGCTTGTATCGTTATTGAAATACATCTTTTTAATAAACTTCGGCAAAAAGTTTTGGGCTTGCAGCAAGTGGCAGCTGATTATGAGCAGAAATGTAAAAAGTTTTTTCATCCAATTTGCTTGCAGGCGGGTTGGTTAAGGGGATAGCAAACACAGCCCTGGTTTGTTTTACTAAAGCTGCTAAGATAGTGCCATTTTACTTTTAATTACCTGAATTGAGCAAAATCCCTACTTTTGCGGATATTTTAGACACGAAACCATGAGCACTACACGGGGGCCAATATCACAGTTTATCGAAAAAAACTACCTGCACTTTAACGCCGCGGCGCTTATGGATGCAGCAAAAGGCTACGAAACCCACCTTGCCGAAGGCGGAAAGATGATGGTTACCTTAGCCGGCGCCATGAGCACCGCCGAACTGGGCATATCCCTTGCCGAAATGATACGCCAGGATAAAATTGCCATTATTTCGTGTACCGGCGCCAACCTCGAAGAGGATATCATGAACCTGGTTGCCCACTCCCACTATAAACGTGTACCAAATTACCGCGACCTTAGTCCGCAGGATGAGTGGGACTTGCTCGAAAACCATTTCAACCGTGTTACCGATACCTGTATACCCGAAGAAGAAGCCTTCCGCCGCCTGCAAAAGCATATCCATAAAATATGGAAGGATGCTGATGACAAAGGCGAGCGTTATTTCCCGCACGAGTTTATGTATAAGATATTGCTGAGCGGCGAACTGGAGCAGTATTACGAGATCGACCCGAAAAATTCGTGGATGCTGGCTGCGGCCGAAAAAAACCTGCCAATAGTCGTACCCGGATGGGAAGATTCAACAATGGGCAATATCTTTGCCTCGTACGTGATAAAAGGCCAGATCAACGCAACAACCATGAAGAGCGGCATTGAATACATGGCATGGCTGGCCGGCTGGTATATAAAAAATTCATCAGGTAAGGGGGTTGGATTTTTCCAGATCGGCGGCGGTATTGCCGGCGATTTCCCGATTTGTGTGGTGCCTATGCTTTACCAGGATATGGAAATGCCCGAAATCCCGTTCTGGAGCTACTTTTGCCAGATCTCCGACTCAACTACCTCGTATGGCTCCTACTCCGGCGCGGTGCCGAATGAGAAGATAACCTGGGGCAAGCTGGATATCCACACACCCAAATTCATCGTCGAATCGGATGCTACCATTGTAGCGCCGTTGATATTTGCGTGGATTTTGGGGCAATAGGTTTTATCGGCCGTTCATTACTGTTCCACTAAGTAAGGGATAGCAGAGGGAAGTAGGCCATTTCAATTACATCGTTTTGACCTAATGGTGATCGGCGATCAGTTCCAGTAAGCGGCTCTCATCTTTAATAAGAATACTTTTACCCGATAGCTCGATTACCTTCTCATCTGCAAGATTGTTCAACGTTCGAAACAGCGATTCGTAGGCTGCACCTGCAAATGAAGCCAGGTCCTGCTTGGTTGGCTCGAAATTGATGACGCCCTGGTCGTTTACGCCAAACTGATTTTTTAAAGAAATGATCATTTGCGCAACCCTGCCTTTTACGGGCATGTGGGCAAGGTCGCGCATCCGTTTTTCGGACCTTTGCAGTTCGCTGGCAAAAAAACGCATTAGTTTTATTGCAAAATTATTGTTGACGGTGAGTGTAGATTCAAAAAAGGCCATATCCATGTAGCACACTACCGCAGCCTCCACCGCCGTAGCCGACACCGGGTAAACAGCTTCGGCGCCTAACCCGAGATGCCCTAAAATATCCCCCTTTGTGGCGAACCGCAATATCAGTTCTTTATCCTTATCCCATTTTTGATGTACTTTGACACTGCCTTCATAAACAAAATAGATCCCATTAACAGGATCGCCTTCTGCAAATATCTTTTGTCCCTTTTTGATGTAGATATTTTGCTTTCTTGTTTCAATAACCGGTTTCCAGTCGTTTATACAAAACTTGCATAACATACACGTGTTGAGATCGCAAGGGTATTTTGTGTTTTTCATTATCGGTGCAAATTACGTCTAAAGTCCATGTTTTCTGCCGGTTTCCAAATTGCCGTCATCGAAAAAGCAATTTTTTAATTTCTAACACAAGTCATGTTATTTGGCAATTATACAATGTAATTGTCAAAAAAATATGCTATGTGCAATATATTTTATGACTTTTTAAGATTTAAAGAGTGGTTTTATGTAATTTTGCGTTATTATGAAATACGTTAATCGTGAAAGCGGCATACCTGTCTCGCCGCTCTTGTCATCCCTGAAGTCTGCTTCCCAAAAAACAAAAAATAATTTTTTAGCCAAGACACGGCTTTTACAGGTGTCAGCGCTTTGCATCGGTGTTGCCGCAGTGATCAGCATTATTGCCAGGTTACTGGTCATGCTCATCAACGTCGTCACCAACCTTTCTTTTTACGGGGCTTTATCAACTGTTTACCATAGCCCGGCAGGCAACCACCTGGGCTTGTGGGTGATCATCATTCCCGCTATTGGCGGCTTGTTGGTCGGCTTTATGGCATTGTACGGGTCGAAGGCGATTCGCGGCCATGGCATACCCGAGGCGATGGAGCAGATCCTGATAAACGAAAGCCGGATAAAACCATCGATTACTTTTTTAAAACCTATTTCATCCGCCATAGCTATCGGTACCGGCGGCCCGTTTGGCGCCGAGGGCCCGATCATTGCTACAGGCGGTGCATTAGGCTCGAGCTTGGGCCAGCTTTTTAAGATCACTTCTAACGAACGTAAAATAATCCTGGCAGCAGGGGCCACAGCCGGCATGTCGGCAATATTCGGCACGCCGATAGCTGCTGTCTTTTTAGCGATAGAACTACTGCTTTTTGAATTTTCTCCCCGGGCTATATTGCCTGTAGCGTTAGCGTGCATCACCGGCGCCGCCGGCCATCATTTATTGTTTGGTTCGGATCCGGTATTCCCGATGCAAAACCTGGCAATACCTTCAAATGTCGCATTGGCGATCTATAGCAGTATCGGCTTAGTGATAGGTTTTTTGTCGTTGGGGGTTACCAAAATTGTTTATTTTATTGAAGATGCATTTGAAAAGCTGCCTGTTCACTGGATGTGGTGGCCAGCAATAGGCGGACTAGCAGTTGGCATCATCGGTTATTTTGCCCCGCATACGTTAGGTGTTGGTTATGATAATATTGTAGGCGTATTGTCGGGGTCAGTTGCTATAGTTATAGTGGTAAGATTGTTCTTTTTTAAATTCCTGTCGTGGGCAATTGCATTAGGGAGCGGAACATCCGGTGGAACGTTAGCACCTTTGCTTACAATTGGCGGGGCCGGCGGAGCGCTCCTGGGCGCAATCATTATCCACCTGTTTCCCAGCGCGGGCATCAATATCCCGATGGCCGCATTGATCGGTATGTCAGCGATGTTTGCAGGAGCATCAAGGGCATATCTAACCAGCATTACATTTGCATTAGAGTCGACAGGGCAGTTCCACGCGTTATTGCCTTTATTAGGCGCATGCACGGCATCATACATGGTATCTTTTTTCCTGATGGAAAATACCATCATGACGGAAAAAATAGCCCGCCGCGGTGTATTTACGCCGGATTCATATGAACCAGACGTACTTCGGAAACTCACAGCTACCCAGGTAATAAGCGGAGGAGGAATTGTGCTTAACGCTGATGATACAATTCAGGAAGTACGCGAGTGGGTGAAGATCAATCACGTTCGGGGCAAATATTTTATACTCATTCAGCCGAATGGCGATTATTTGGGGACAGTAAAACTTTCAGACTTAAATAACCATGATGCGGATCCCGCAGCAAGCATTACAACTGTAGCGCATAGTACCGATGTTACCATAAAGGGCGATGAAGACCTCTACATAGCCATAAAGAGGATGTCGGCAAGGTCGGCGGAGGTATCACCCGTGGTAGAGGAGGGCAAAGTAATAGGCTTATTATCTTACGAAGACATCATAAATGCATACAAAGGACACCACGACGTAAATGAACACCCTAAACTTCAAATTTCCTTAAAAAGGCAACGGTTAAAAATGGTCGTCCAAAGTAAAGGATTGAGTAAAAAGAGCAGGAAGTCTGAATAGGTTGGGGATGCAAATTGGTTTTATGAACGTAACCTATTTTAAGACTGCCACTGGCATTAATTGAGTTCAAAATGAAAAAAAATATAGCAGATATAAGTGACATTAAGATTTTTGTCGACGAATTTTATAATAAGGTTAGAAATGATGGCCTTATCGGCCCTGTGTTTTCAGATAAAATAATTGGTGACTGGCAGCCGCATCTTAATAAAATGTATGCGTTCTGGAACGCCTCCTTGTTTGGTGTTGCGGGTTTCCGGGGCAACCCGTTTGCCAGGCATGCACCGCTGAAGATAGAAAAGCAACATTTCGACCGATGGCTGTTGTTGTTTAATGAAACAATTGACGATCACTTTGAAGGTGATGTAGCCGCCCTGGCCAAACAGCGGGCGGGGCAAATGGCAAACATGTTTTTGCTCCGGCTGCAGCAGGTCAATGGCAATGGGAATAATGTGGTAGTATAGTTCAATACGAATAAAAAAAACATCTACCTTTTTACGGTCAAGGATGTTACAATATCTAATCGTTACCGGCAGAAATAACGATCATTGTCACCCTGTCTGGATTGCTGCAATACTCACTGGCAGTTCGAAAATTAATTTAAATTCGTTCCGTAAATCTTTCCCGGTTATAAACGTCTTTTTAAATTTAACAACAATTCAAGCAGCAATGTTATTGTAATGCATGGTTTGGTTTTAGTTGATAAAAATCAGCAGGCATAATATCCTGCAAAAATCCGAGTACAAAAAACTGCGCAGCGACAGGTATGCCTCGTACGACACTGGCCAGGGAAAAGCTTTTGAAGAAGGGAAATTAACCCTTGAAGACCTGAGAAGTTATGCCATTGAGAACGGCGAACCTGCAACAACCAGCGGCAGACAAGACTACCTGGAAAATTTGATAAACAGATTTATATAGTTTATAATTGTCAAACCAACATATTTAAACCATATAAACCAAAACTAAAAAAATGAGGACACTATCGACCGGCGACTACATCGTATTTGTTATATACTTTTTAATTGTATCCATTTATGGCTACTGGGTGTACAGGCGAAAAAAGAATGCCGACGCCACCTCTACAGATTATTTTTTGGCGGCGGGATCGCTTACCTGGTGGGCGATAGGCGCTTCACTTATCGCCTCAAATATTTCGGCGGAGCAAATGGTGGCGATGAACAGCAACGGTTTCACAATGGGTTTGGCTATTTCTGCTTATGAGTGGATGGCGGCTGCGACCCTTATCATTGTGGCGATTTTCTTTATACCGGTATATCTTAAAAATAAGATCTTTACGATGCCCCAGTTCCTGCACAAGCGATATAACGGCACAGTCGCGCTGATAATGGCCATTTTCTGGCTTTTGTTATACATTGTTGTAAACCTTACGTCGATCCTTTATTTAGGCGCTATCGCTATTCACGGTATTTCGGGCATTAACTTTCAAACCTGTATGTGGGGGCTTGCCATTTTTGCCCTTATCATAACGCTGGGCGGCATGAAGGTTATCGGGTATACCGATGTTATACAGGTCTTCTTTTTGATCATGGGCGGGCTGGTAACAGCCTATATTGCTATCACCCAGGTGGCAGACCATTTCCATACCCCGGGCTTGCTGAATGGCCTTACCATCATGAAACAGCAGGCTGCCGATCACTTCCATATGATATTTAAGCGCGATAATGCACACTATGCCGACTTACCGGGCTTATCGGTACTAGTAGGCGGTTTATGGATAGCCAATCTCAATTATTGGGGCTGTAACCAATATATTACCCAGCGGGCATTGGGCGCCGATTTGAAAACAGCCAGGAGCGGTATTTTATTTGCGGCATTCCTCAAATTGCTTATGCCCGTACTTGTTGTTTTACCCGGCATTGCTGCTTTTATATTATACAAGCAAAATCTGTTTCATTCGCAGATGATGCAGGGCGGCGAGTTAAATCCGGATAATGCATACCCTTCGCTGCTCAATTTACTGCCGCATTGGTTTAAAGGTTTATCATTTGCAGCACTAACCGCGGCGATCGTGGCTTCGCTCGCAGGCAAGGCCAATAGTATCGCAACTATATTCACCCTGGATATCTACAAAAAAATCAACAGCAAAGCACCTGATAAAAAGCTGCTCATAGTGGGGCGGATCACGGTCGTAGTAGCTATGATCATTGGTATTTTGATCTCTCCGTTCCTGGGCATTGATAAAAAGGGCGGTTTCCAGTTTATACAGGAATATACCGGCTTCTTTTCGCCCGGTATATTTGCCATGTTTATTTTAGGCTTTTTTTGGAGAAAGGCCACCTCAAACGCGGCCTTATTCGCCACGATAGGCGGATTTGTGATGTCGGTGATATTAAAGCTTATGCCATTGTTTGTGAACCTGGAGCCCTTGAAAAATATTGGCTTTTCAACCCTTGTAACACAAAAGGACGGCGTAACCCGGTTATATGAAATACCTTTCCTTGACCGTATGGCAATCGTATTCGTTATTTGTGTTATAGGCATGTACATTATATCGATGATAGAAAATGCAAGCGGTAAACGGGTAAATGCGCTTGAAGTGGATACCAAAATGTTCCGCACCACTCGGGGCTTTGCAGTGGGCGCCCTTATTATTGCCGGCTTCCTTGTTGCTGTTTATACCATCTTTTGGTAGGTAATAATAAATGCTAATAAAACAGCGATGGGTTAAATCTCATCGCTGTTTTTATTTTATAGCTACTTATCCGCCAGTTCTATCCATACCGGGCCATGGTCGCTTGATTTCTCCCAGCCGCGCACATGCCGGTCGACACCGGCTGCAAGAAGGCGGCTGTTGAGCTGCGGGCTTAGCAGGAAATGGTCAATACGCAAGCCCGCGTCGCGGCCATAGGCATCGCGGAAGTAATCCCAAAAAGTATATATCTTTTGCTCCGGATAAAGTTTTCGTATAGCATCAGTCCAGCCCTGTTCAACGAGCGTTTTAAAGGCCAGCCGGGTTTCGGGGCGGAAGAGCGCATCGTCAACCCAGCGCTCGGGCTTGTATACATCCAGTTCGGTAGGCATCACGTTATAATCGCCGGTAAGGACAACAGGCTTGCCCGATGCCAGCAGCCCGGCAGCGTGTTCCGTAAGCCGGCGGAACCAGTTTAGCTTATAATCGAATTTAGGCCCCGGTGCAGGGTTGCCGTTGGGCAGGTACAAACAGCCGATCAGTATATCATTCACCCACGCCTCGATGTAGCGGCTGTGGATATCCTCAGGGTCACCGGGCAGTGCGCGGCGTACCTCATTTATTTCCATATTCCGCGCGAGTATGGCCACGCCGTTCCAGCTCTTCTGCCCGTGCCATATGGCGTTATAGCCGGCATCGCGTATCGCCTGCTCCGGGAATTTTTCGAGCGGCGCCTTCAACTCTTGCAGGCAGGCCACATCCGGGGCAGCTTCATTGAGCCAGCGCAGCAGTACCGGCAGGCGCCCGTTTACGCCGTTTACATTGTAGGTGGCTATTTTCATAATGGGATAATTGTATTTCAAATATAAAGGAAAAAGCCGCGCGAAAAGGCTAATAACTGATGGCGGGACTCAACGTTTTTTTTTTAGTTTTCTGCTTGCATCACAATAGATATTCTGATTTAATCTGCAGGATTTAAAGATGCTACCGCTTCCGACGGATTCATCACCGGTAAAGTGCTCTTTTTAAAATCCCTGGTATTGCGGGTCACAATAAAATCAATTTGGGGCAGACTGAGGGCACAGTAGTATTGGATGGCGTCTTCGTAGTCATTAAAGTCGGTTTTTAGAGATTGCCGTATTATAGCATTAGTAACATCAACAATTTCCGTTATCTCCGACAACTCATCCAATAACTTTATAGTAGCCTTGTTTGTTAACGATTGTCTCAAAATGTAGTAAATGTTATTATAAGAAACCGCTGAAATATAGATACGGGCTTTCCCGTCAACGGCGACATTGAACAGCCGGGCTGCTTCCATTGAAAAGGGTTGGCGATTAGCTAAAAAATCAATAACCACATTGGTGTCGATGAAAATGTGTCGCATCGGTTTTATTTATGCCTTTTCATTAGCGCTTTCCCAAGGCTTTGCTTATAATCGAAATCGTCGGGTAAATTAATCACCCCCATCAACCTTGTCACTTTAGGAGACAGATCAATAGTCGCTTCTTCCGGCTCGGCTATTGATTTTAAGTAATTTTCGATTATTCCCGATAGGCTCTTACCTCTTTGCCGCGCATACCTTTTAGCGGAACCGATTACTTTGTCGTCGATGGTTAATGTTAGCTTGGTAATCATTGCACGTGTAATTTATATACAAATATACGTGTAGTAATTACAATCAGAAATTAAATTATTTATTCCCCGTGTAAATTATGGTGCATCGTTTTTTTACATCAACCGCCGGGTTCTTTACCGTTGCGATACCAGCCGGCAGCATTCTGTAACAATTCAATTGCAAAGGAATTATTTTGAAACAAAACATATGATGTTTTAATTAAACATCATATGTTTGTGTCGTCAAATATTTTATTTGCCTTTAATTTAACGACTTAACTAAACAGATATGAAAACTAATATTGGCATTAAGGAAGAAGATAGAAAAATCGTGGCTGAACAACTGGCAAAATTGCTGGCAGATGAGCATGTTTTATATATTAAAACACGAAATGCCCACTGGAACGTAGAATCAGCTGATTTTCATTCAAAGCACTTGTTTTTTGAAGCCCAGTATACCCAACTGGAAGAATTCATCGATAGCGTTGCCGAACGGATGAGGGCAATTGGCCATTATGCACCAGCCACCATGAAAAGCTTTCTGCAGCTAACTCATTTAACAGAATACAGCGAAAGAACAAATGATAGTTCCGGCTTTATTAAAGAGCTGCTTGAGGATCATGAAAGTATTATCGAGTTTTTAAGGGCGAACATCAATCCCTTTGCCGAACAATATCATGACCTTGGAACCAGCGACTTTATAACCGGCCTGATGCAGGACCATGAAAAAATGGCCTGGATGCTGCGTTCGCATTTAAAATAATTGATTTAATAGCTCACACTAAAAGTAAAAATCATGAAAAGATTATCGTTATTGTTTTTATCGCTGGCTGTGCCATTTGCATTAATGGTAGGTTGTGAACAGTCCGGCAGTAAAACTGAAGTTCTGCAGGCCCGGGTAGATAGCTTGCAAAACAGGCTGAATTCTGTTTATACACCGGGTACCGGGGCATTTATGAATTTTATTGTCCAGCCTCACCACCTTAAATTGTGGTATGCGGGCCAGGGCAAAAACTGGGCGCTGGCAGAATATGAAAGACAGGAATTGATGGGCGGCTTTGAAAAGATTCAAAAATATCATAAGGATAAACCTGAAGCAGCGGCCGTTGCGATGATTTTTCCGGCAATGAATGCAATTGAAAAATCAATCCGGGAAAAAGACGATAATGCTTTCAAAAATAATTTTGTTATGTTAACCAATACATGCAACACTTGCCACCAGGCATTAAAGTATGGCTTTAATGTGATAAAGGTTCCGGCAAAAAATAGCTTTGACAACCAAAGTTTTTAAATCTGTTAAATCCTGAATTTAAAAATCCATGGCCCGTTTCAGACAATTCTCCTTTAAGCAGTTCGGTTATCTTAACTTTAATCATGACCTTCCCCGACAATTATCACAGCAAGATTTTACCAGTTTTGTGAAGATTGTGTTTCTACGAGCCAGCGGACACGCAGTTATCGACTTTAAAGAATACCAAGCTTTGAAATAAATGGACGCTGACAAATAAATTATTATGTACCAAAAGAACAAAACCGTTTTAAGTTGATTGCAGCGGTTTTGTTCATTACAGGAATCACATCCTAATGATGTTGCCCAATATTCACTGAAGCTGCAACCCAGGCGGCAATAACTAAAAATAGAGTAGATCAGTGACACCTTTTCATTGAATATTCAAGTAGCATGATACCCTATCTACGGAATACGTTGATGTCATTTTTAAGATGATTTCGCAAAAACTACAGTTATTTTTTAATGCGATT
>JAQBOM010000015.1 GCA_028288025.1 Mucilaginibacter sp.
GTAAAAAATGTATTTTTACTCATGTTGTTTATTTAAGTGTGGTAACTCAAATATCAACATTGGGATAGCTATTCGCTATCCCTAATTTTTTTTACCGGACAACAGTGAATTTATTTCGGCACCTCACAGGACATTCACGCTTGCAGGGTCGCCAATCATGCATAGAGCATACTTTTTCATCCCATATCTTTCGGATGAGGTGCCGAAACAAAATTCGGCATGACGGACGCTGTAAGTTATCGACTGCAACCTTGCTTCTTACTACTTGATTTCTTGGCTTTTCTTAATCAATTGCCCGATGCAGTGCTGCTTTTATCCCCGGCTGCTATTTGTTTGATGAGGCTGCCCCAGCTGAAGGGGTTTAGCAGCGGGTTGGTAATGGAATGGGAGTTAAGCACGTTGTTATGAAAATCCTGGAAGCTGTTCATCTCCAGGCCATCCCTTGGCAATGTTCGCTCGAGGGTTTGGATGGATGAGCGGCTTAAGTTCTTTTTGGCTATTTCCAGGTCGTCATCAGCAATTTTCATCGATAAAAAATCTTTCCTGAATTCTTCGGTAGTGGCCCATGGGAACACGCGGAAAACCGGCAGGTTGATGATCTGCGGCTTAAGTGATACTTGCAGTGTATAGCTTTTTGCCGGCAAGTTTGCCGGGATCACTACCGTTAAAGGGGCGTATCCTATAGATGTAAAACGGATGGTATCCAGCTCGTGTACAACGAATGAAAAATATCCCCTGTAATCCGACAGGTTTACCTGGTTTTGATAAGAGGTATTGGTTATGCTTACATACGGTACGGTAACACGTGCGCTATCGGCATTGTGCACGATGCCTGTAAATTGTACAAGAGGTTTTTCCTGCTTTTGAGAAAATGCCGTTGCAGCTATCGATAAAAATAATAAAAGGCCAATTAACTTCTTCATGCACTAACCGGTTTGCCGTTTTATCTTTTACGGAAGGTTAATAAAACGTGTTCAAACTTTAACAAAAATATCCTTTTGCTGCCACCCGTGCGGCAATTTAACAAAACTTAACACTATCTGAGGTTTTCGGGAAGCACCGCGTTCGGGTCGTCGATATCTGTAAGGTTTATGGCTTCAACGGCTGTAATTTCCGGAACGGCTTTTTTTATCGCTTCCTCGATGCCTGCTTTAAGCGTCATAATACTCATGGGGCATGATCCGCATGCGCCAAGCAACTTCAGCTTAACAACATTATCAGAAGTTATTTCGTCAACCGAAACGTTCCCGCCATCTGTCAGCAAATACGGACGAATCGTATCCAATGCAGCCTCAACCCGGTCTAATAAACTCATTTGTATTAATTTATAAAGAAGTAAAGTTATTAAATATTTATGTCTTTAGTGAATGGTTGATTATGTTGGATTAAGTTAGTACCGCTTGTACAGATGCTTTTAACCCGATCAACCACTCTCTCAATCAACTACTCACCGCGGCTTCAGCCGCATTTGCATTTGAAATGGCAACCTGCTGCGCCACTTTGCGGGCCATTTCCATAAACGCGATGGTCATAATGCCTTCGTCGTCTAAAACGATAGGTATGCCGGCGTCGCCCGAGTCGCTTATTCCCTTTACCAGGGGTATCTCGCCTAAAAATGGCACTTCGAGTTGTTCCGCCAGCTTTTTGCCGCCGCCCTGACCAAAGATGTAATATTTGTTTCCTGGCAATTCGGCCGGGGTGAAGTACGACATATTTTCAACTATGCCTAGTATAGGCACATTAATGGCATTCATCATAAACATGCCGATCCCCTTTTTTGCATCGGCCAGCGCTACCTTTTGCGGTGTAGTAACGATCACCGCGCCAGTTACCGGGAAGGTTTGTGTTACGGTGATATGGATATCACCCGTTCCCGGCGGCAAATCAACCACCATATAGTCAAGCTCGCCCCAGTCGGCATCATTAAACAGTTGTTTAACAGCTGTTGACACCATAGGGCCGCGCCAGGGCACCGGCTGGTTAGGATCAGTAAAAAAACCTATCGACAATAGTTTTATACCAAATTTTTCGATCGGCTGAATGCGGGTTTTACCGTCCACGTCCCGAGCTTTTGGCCTTTCGCCCTCTAACCCAAACATGATGGGTATTGACGGGCCGTAAATGTCGGCGTCGATCAAACCCACCTGCGCACCTGTTTTTGCGAGCGCCAGCGCCAGGTTTACAGCTACTGTTGATTTCCCCACGCCGCCCTTGCCTGAAGCGACCGCTATAATATTTTTAACCCCCGGCACACCGGTATTTTTTTGGGTGGTCACCTTCGATGTCATATCAATATGAACAATAGCTTCCTTGCTAACAAAATGCAGGATGGCGTTGCGACAGGCATTTTCGATCATCGCCTTGAGCGGGCACGCCGGCGTGGTCAATATCACCGAAAAGCTTACATGCCTGCCGTCGATATGCACATTCTGTATCATGTTCAGGGTAACCAGGTCTTTTTTAAGATCCGGCTCCTCAACATGGCCTAAGGCCTGTAAAACTTGTTCTTTGGTGATCATATGTTGGTTGACTGGATTGATTAAGTGAGTTGTTGATAGGGTTAAGGGCTGGTAAAATTACTGTTCCCAACTTATCCAACTCAATGAACTGAAAACTAACCCGCACAAAATTACTAAAACAGGCATGAAATAGTGTCATTTGAATGATAAAATGAGGCTGGTTGGAAGGTGCATAGGGAAGTATGGAGAAGAATCAAAGAAAATCGTTACTGTAAAAGAATTTTTCCGGAAGAAGAAATTGTTAATAATTTGGAAATACTCTGTCATATTTTTGTTACATTACAGTCCTGATTAAAAAAGGCCGGGCAATCGGTTTGATGAACTATTGATGAACAAAAACTGGATCGTTATCTTACTGGTAGCCGGTTTGCTCTCGTGCAAAAAGGAAAGCCAGGGACCTGTATTACCTGCTGCCAGCGGCTTGCCAGTTATGGTAACAATAGATCAAAACCAACCCGGCAATGTCATCCCGGCAAATTTCCAGGGTTTAAGTTATGAGACGGGACTATTGATCGAGAGTCCTGAAATTTTGAATGCAAATAATACTGTACTTGTTCAACTGATCAAAAACGTTGGGCCGGGTGTTTTGCGCATTGGCGGCAACAGCAGCGATAATATTTCGTGGACCGGACGGGAACGCAATCCGGCTAACAGCAAGGATGAATTAACGACCACCGAGATTGACCGGCTGTCTGCTTTCTCAAGGATCATAGAGTGGCCTGTGCTTTTTGGACTTAACCTGGGTAACAACAATGCTGCCGCGGCGGCGGATGAAGCCCGGTATGCCCATAAGAGCCTGCAAGATAACCTATTCGCCTTCGCACTAGGCAACGAGCCGGATGTATATCACGCATACCCGTTTCGCACCCCTGCATATAGTGTCGATAATTACCAGGGCGAATGGGAGATTTATAAGTCGGCCATCCATTTGGCTGTTCCGCAGGCCACTTTCGCCGGACCGGGCACAGCTTACAATACCGATTGGATAAGCGCTTTCGCTAAAAAGCTGAGCAACCATATAAAGTTAATAGATGCACATTATTATGCCGCAGGACCGGCTTCTGATCCGGCGATCAATTATCATACTATTCTTAAACCGAGCTGGAAACTTGACAATACGCTCCAGGTGATCCGCAATGAATCGGCGACGTATCATTTGCCCTTTCGCATAACCGAATCAAACAGCATTTATGGCGGAGGCAAAGTAGGAACAAGCGATGTTTTTGCATCGGCATTGTGGGCGCTCGACCTGATGTGGGCCATCGCCGGGAGCAATGGGCAGGGCATTAATTTTCATGGCGGCAATGGAGCGATATATTCGCCCATAGCTATTGAACATGGGGTAATTACCGCCAGGCCGGTTTACTATGCCATGCTGGCGTTTAATTACGGCAGCACCGGCGGGGCCATGCTTCCTGTAAGAATTGATCAGTCTCAATATAACTGCAGCGCACATGCTTGTGCGAATGCCGACCATACCACGTCGATAACCCTGATAAATAAAGACGAATCAGCGAGTTTTGCATTTAATATTCAATTAACCAAAACGGCATCGAATATTAAAATAGTGCGGTTGACCGCCCCCAATATCACATCAAAAACCGGGACCACTTTTGCGGGCAGGATGGTAAATGCCGATGGCACCTTTAAACCGGGGGGCGGCGACCAATATGCCGTCAACAAAAAAAGCTTTGTAATAAACGTGCCCGCCGGCAGTGCAACAGTGGTAACTGTACAATAATTATAAGTACAGCAAAATCCGCCACACCTGCAGGCACTACAGGATAGCTTTTAGCTGAACCTTAAATATTACCACCAGCGACCTCTGTCGAGCCTGGAACCGCCGTTGATCAAATTCAGCAACAACAGTATAACCGCTATCACGATAATAATGTGTATGGCATCGCCGCCTACGTGGAAGGCGAAACCGCCCAGTAACCAACTGATCACCAGGATAACTACGATAATATAAAGTAAACTTCTCATAAATATAAGAACCTGCGGCCGGGTAAAATGTTTGATATATTTTTTGTAGGTGCTTAAACGTATTCCGGGTATTCATCTCTCAAAAATTGAACACCCATGTAAAGCTTCTTTTACGAAGGAAACATTTTGCCCTTCCGGGCGTTTGTATCGCATAAGATTTAGTTTAGTTTTGGATAAATATTTATAGATGTACCGCCGCCTTAATCCTAAGTATATCCGTATTGCGGGTATTGTTCTTATTTGTTTCGTTATCATCCTGTTAATTGGCGGCTATATTGCATATGGCAAACGGGGCGCAATGCTGCAAAGCGCCATCAACAAGGCCGAGCTAAAAGCAAAACGCGATTATAACCTTAACCTTAAAATAGGATCGGCACATTTCACAGGGCTCAGCACCGTAGCATTCACCGATATTACCGTGGTACCCGAAAACCGCGATAGTTTGCTCACGATCAAAAAGTTTGAGGTAGGCATACGTATCTGGCCGCTCATTTACGGCACTGTTAAACTGGCTGATGTAAACCTGCAGGACGCACATCTGAATTTAACGGACATCAACCACGTTAAAAATTTTGATTTCCTGTTTAAAAAGAAAAAGGACACGACGGAACATGCTAAAGTTGACCTTTCGCAGCTATCCTATAACCTGATCAACGAAGTACTCTATAAAATACCCGACGATCTTACGCTTAAAAACTTCGTGGTATCATTTACTAATGATACCAGCAGCTTCAGGTTGCAAACCCTAAAAGCGCTGATCAGGGACGGGCAGCTAACATCAACCATTAACGTAAATAACGGCGCGGCCACCTGGCATTTTGAGGGCCGGATGCACCCGTCGGACAAGGATATTGACGTAAGGCTATACGCAGAAGGCAAAAAGGTTGAACTGCCTTTTATCGAAAAGCGTTATAAATTAAAGGTGAACTTTGACACGATAAGCACCCGGCTGAGCAAGGTTGAGCACAGCGGCGGCGAAACCCGGATATATGGCTACTGGGGCGTACGTAACCTGCTGATCAATCACCCCGGGTTGTCCTCAAATAATATTATAGTGCCTGATGCGTCGATCGATGCCAATGTTTTTGTTGGTGAAAATTATATTTCGGTTGATAGCTCGTCGGTTATACATCTTAAAAAAATAACCGCGCACCCTTACATCAAGTATACGCTTAACCCGGTAAAAATATATGAGCTTAAAGTAAACACAGGCTGGATGAAAGGACAGGATGTTTTCGATTCGTTCCCAACAGGGATGTTTGAGTCGCTTGAGGGAATGCAGGTTGCTGGTAAATTGAATTATAGCCTGAATATTTTTTTAAACTCCGCCCGGCCTGACGATGTGCAGTTTGATTCGCGTTTAGACAAAGACCACTTTCAAATTGTTAAATATGGAAAAACCAACTTGTCGAGGCTAAACGGCACATTTGTTTATATCCCATATGAAAAAGGCAAACCGATGTCTCCGCGCCTGATTGGCCCGAAGAACCCATATTATACCCCGCTTGACCGGATCACTCCCGACCTGCGTAACGCGGTAATGACTGCCGAAGACCCTTCGTTTTATAGCAACCACGGTTTTGTTGAAGAATCCATCCGTAAGTCGCTGGCTACCGATTATAAAGACAAAAAGTTTAAACGCGGCGGCAGCACCATCTCCATGCAGCTGGTTAAAAATGCTTTTTTAAGCCGCGAAAAAACCCTTGCCCGTAAAATTGAAGAGATACTGATCGTATGGCTCATCGAGAATAACCACGTCATGACCAAGAACAGGATGCTTGAAGTATATTTTAATATTATTGAATGGGGGCGTAATGTTTATGGCATCGGTGAGGCCTCGCGATATTATTTCGGGAAGACACCGGCAGAGCTTACACTGGGCGAAAGCATTTACCTTGCCAGCATTGTCCCTAACCCGAAAGCTGGGTTATATGCTTTTTTACCCGATGGCAGCGTACGCCCGGGTTTGATTGGGTATTTTAATCTTATCGGCAGGATGATGGCGATGCGCGGGCAGGCTTTACGCGATAGCAGCGGCTACGGTTTTTACAGCGTACGTTTAAGGCCCGGTTTGCGTAAAGAGATAGCCCCGGTTGATGTGGCGGTTGCCGACAGCCTGATGCAAAATGTTGATGAGGACGCAGTGCCTGTGATTGAACCTGAAAAGAAACCAACCTTTTTTCAACGGCTATTTGGTAAACGTGATACCATCCCTAAAAGAGCAGAGCCAAAATTGGATCCTAAAGCCAAATTAAAGGCCGATATTGAAAAGATAAGAGAAGAAGAACGAAAGAAGGAACTTTTAATTGATACTGCCGGTAAAACTAAGAAAGACATACGCCAGGAAAAACGCCGGTTAAAGAACGAAGCAAAAGACAAAGAGAAAGCGTTAAGGGAAGCCCTTCAGCAATAGTATTACGCAAGGGTGACGCATTTAAATGTTTAAACATGTAATTTTGTTGAAACATTTAGAATTATGTCAATCATAGATAAATTAAAATGGCGATCTGCTGTTAAAAAATTCGAAACAAGTAAAAAATTAAGCGCCACCCAACTGGATGACCTGCTTTCTGCGATACAATTAGCCCCTTCGTCGTTAGGGCTTCAAACATATAAAGTTATTGTTGTCGAAGATGCCGCTACCCGCCGGCAGTTACGCGCGGCCGGGTATAACCAACCGCAGATAACGGACGCTTCCCACCTCATCGTTTTTGCTTCTGAAACAAATATCGATAGCTGGTTTGGCAAGAGCTTCATCGATCTGGTGGCTAAAACCCGCGGCGTTGAACGTGAAACCCTCGCAGGATTTGAGCAAATGGTATTGGGTTCAATTAATAGCCAAACTAATGAGCAAAAGATCGCTGCATCGCACAAACAGGCCTATATTGCTTTAGGAGTGCTGATAACGGCTGCTGCCGAGCTGGGTATTGATGCAGGCCCGATGGAGGGGTTTGACTCAGCTAAGTATGATGAAATATTAGGCTTAAAGGAAAAAGGTTTGACCACATCCGTTATTGCCGCTGTCGGCTTCCGGGCCGACGATGATGCGTATAGCAAAATGATAAAGGTGCGCAGGCCCAAAAATGAATTGTTTATTCACATTTAAGAGGTAACAACGCAAAATGTTGCATCGTACCGCTTTTATCCGCCTGATGACTTCCGTATAAAAAGCCGGGATTTTAAAACATGCACTTTTTTGTGATTTTGAGGCCCGGTTTTTTCGAGCTCGTCAAATAATAAGCTTGCTGCCTTTATGCCCATTTCGTAAGCCGGCTGGGTGATAGTGGATAGCGCCGGGCACAACAACGGCGCTATACCGAGGCTGGAGAAGCTAATGACCTTCAAATCTGCCGGGATGTCGATATTCAGGTCGTTGCAAACGTAATACGTTGCGAAAGCAAGCCGCTCAACCGAGCTAAATATCCCATCGGGTTTTATCTCTTCAAGCACCTTTTTCAGGATGATGTAGTTTTCCTTTTCATCGTTACTGCAATCAATAACCAAATCGTCATCAAACGCCACATTGTGTTTTTGCAGGGCATCGATATATCCCTGCATCCGCACCTTTCCTATCGAAATGCTTTTATTTACTACCAGGTAAGCTATTTTACGGCAGCCGGTCTCCAATAAATGCTCGGTAGCGGCAAAGCTACTATCATAGTCGTTCGTGGTAACTTTGGCGGCTTCGATATCTTCATATACCCGGTCAAAAAAAACTACCGGGACGTTTTTTTGTTCCAGTTTTTTTAAATAATTGTGATCATTCGCCTCGCCCGATACCGACATGATAATGCCGTCAACTTTGCCGTTGTTCAAATAATTTACAAACGATACCTCTTTTTCAAACACATCGTCGGTGCGGTACAGCAAAATATAGAAACCTTTTTTACGGGCTATTTCTTCAATCCCGTTTATGGCCTGGGCAAAAAAATCATTGGCAATTTCCGGAACAATTACAGCAAGGGTTTTGCTTTTTTTGTCGCGCAAATTGCTGGCATAATGGTTTGGTAAATAATTATGTTCCCTTGCAAATGCTAAAATTTTCTCTTTAGTGTCCTTATTAATATCGGGGCTGCCGTTAAATGCCCTTGAAATGGTGGAAGTAGAAATTTTTAATTCCTTTGCCAGTTTCTTGATATTAATAGTATCCATCTGTTGGGTTAATCGGTTATTATACAGCGTAAATGTAACAAAAGCAGGTAATCGGGCTCAAAAATCTATTTTTAATAGTATGTAAATATAATTCATATCGTATAAAATAAGTTATAATATGGGCTTATAATTTTTCGCTTTCATAAGTGGCATGTGCTTTGTATAGTTTTACTATATTATAAGAGTGCGATAATGTCGAAGAAAATATTAATTGTAGAGGATAATGAGTTAATGATTGATGTGATGACCTACATATTAATTAACAGCGGTTATGAAGTAATTTCGTTGCCGAATGGCGACAACGTGTTTAATTATATTAAAGCTAATCATCCTGACCTCATTATCCTCGATGCTATTTTACCCGGTATGGATGGCAGAGAAATTTGCCAGCTATTAAAAATGAACAAGGCAACGCGCGATTTGCCCGTTATTATTTGTTCGGGCGATGATACTATTGGCGAATCATTAAAGCAAACGGGCGCCCCTAACGATATACTGCACAAGCCGTTTGATATCACCAGCCTGATTGAGATGGTTGATCATCAGTTGGCGGCATGATTTGAGTCTTTAGTCCTGACATAAGTCGGAAGTCTTAAAACTCTTTGACTTGAGACTTAGAACTTCCCTTTAGTTGCTAAATAAAATATACGCTGCAGTTCCCGGTACCACTATACTTCCGTCAGCAATTATTTTTATCCCTTTTTCATCAATCGTATTTTCATTCGCGGCTAAGCGCCACTTACCTGCGGGTATTTTTATGGTCTTTTCAGCAACGTTGCCATTTAATACAACCAGTATGTTTTTCCACTTATCGCCATTGGCGTTATTGCTTATCTGGTAGCTAATCGCTGCCGGGTCGCCGGTTTCTAAAAACTTCAGGTTATCTTGTATCATTTGGGTAGATGGCATCCTGAATGCCGGGTGATGACGGCGCAAGGCGACCAGGCCTTTGTAATAATCAAATACCGCTTTATATGTTGTTTTTCGGCTCCAGTCTATCCGGTTAATCGAATCGGGTGATTTAAAGGAATTGGCTATGCCCTGCTTGGTCCGCAGCAGTTCAGCACCTGAATGCAGAAAGGCGACCCCCTGTGAGGTGAGCACAATGGCATTGGCCAATTTATCCATTTTTATCAGGTCGGCCTCAGAGGCTCCCGCATTTGATATTTTAAGCCGGTCAAACAGGGTATTATCATCATGGCAGGAAACATACGATATCGTTTGATAGGGTTGGGCTGCCCACGGGGCTTTGGAATAATTAACCAACTTATAATTTACCTGTTGATTGGGAGTTGAGGCTACTATTCCAAATTTCACGCTTTCGCTCATTGCCGGGTTCCCGCTTACAAATCCCTTTTCTTTCAGATCGCCCCAGCCGCCTTTTAAGCCATCGCGCAGGTCGTCGCCAAAAACGGCTATCTCGTTTAATTTACTTACATTTTTTTTAACGGACCGCTGATCTTCAGGAAGCGGGCTATTGCCGGCTGTCCAGCCTTCGCCGTAAATAAATATGGTAGGATCTACCTTATGGAGCGCGGCGCTGATCTGGTTCATAGTTTCTATATCATGCACGCCCATCAGGTCGAACCGGAAGCCATCTAAATGGTATTCCTTTGCCCAATAAACCACCGATTCGATCATGAATTTACGTGCCATCGGCCGTTCAGAAGCGACTTCGTTACCGCAGCCCGTGCCGTTTGAATAGGAGCCATCCGGATTATGGCGATAAAAGTAACCCGGCGCAAACTGGTTGAAATTTGAACGCGTGTCGCTTGTGTGATTATAAACAACATCCAATATTACACGCAGCCCATTTTTATGCAGGGTTTGCACCATTTTTTTAAATTCCTTTATCCGCACGTTACCGTCATAAGGATTGGTAGAATAGCTGCCTTCGGGTACATTGTAATTTAGTGGATCGTAACCCCAATTGTATTTGTTGGCGTTAGGTTTCGTTTCATCAACCGAGTTAAAATCGAATGAAGGCAACAGGTGCACATGCGTTACGCCAAGTTGCTTGATGTGATCGAGCCCGGTGGGTTCGCCGTCGGGGCTTTTAGTGCCCGTTTCTGCTAAGCCTAAAAATTTGCCCTTATGCATTATTCCCGAGTTAGGGCTTATCGAAATATCCCGGACATGCAGCTCGTATAATACTATATCCGTAAAGTTTTTAAGCGCTGGTTTTTTGTCATTCTGCCAGTTAACAGGATTGGTTGAATGCAGGTCGACTATCATGCCGCGGTTGCCGTTAACACCAACCGCCCGGGCGTATATATCCGGGCGTTCAAGCAGCCATTTGCCATCCTGCATCACCTGGAAAGTGTAATACCTGTTTTTAAGATCCTTTGTAATTTCGGTTGCCCAAACACCATTTGTGCCTTTTGCCAAATCAATAGTGCTAACAGCGTTTCCACCATCGCCGGCTGCATATAACCTTAATTTTACTTCGGCTGCTTTAGGCGCCCACACTTTAAAAATGGTTTTTGCCGGGGCGTAATTTACACCGAGGTCGTGGCCGGTATAAACCGGGTAATTATCGTATTGAGGTGCCTGCCGGGTTTTTTTGAATGAGATAAGCATAGAGGTAGCGACAATAAGGAGCATTAAATTCAGGTATTTCATGGGCTGGGGAATGTTTATTATCAGGAAAGTTTACTTAGTTATTTCAGGCTTTAAATGTAGGAATTAAGAAACAGAGTTAAACCTGTTATGCCCTCCATCGGAAGGATTTTTCATCAATAGCACGCATGGTGCAAAGTATGCCGTTCAGATGATCGTATTCGTGTTGTAAAAGCTCAGCAAGCGCGTTTTCCATCTTCCACTCCTGCGGCTCCCAATTTTCATCGAGATATTTTATGGTTAGCGCCTGGTGTCTTTTTACCTTTACAAGTAAGTGCGGGAAGCTCATGCAGTCGTCCCAAAGCTCAAACATTTCATCACTCAAGCCCGATAATTTGGGGTTGATAAAAACCACCGGCTTATCAATGTTCATGTAGATCAGCCGTTTCATAATGCCCAATTGCGGAGCCGCAATAGCACGCCCGAAGCCGTATTTGGCCCTAATCTCTTTCATTACATTATCCAAATCAGCCACCCAGCCTCCAACCAACGGAAGCTCCGTTTTTAAAACAGGCCGGCACACTTCGTAAAGACGCGGGTCGCCCAATAACAGAAGATCGGTAATGGTTTTCATAATTTGCTCAAAAGCAATATGCAATATTATGAAAATGGATAATACCGTGTGCAATACAAACAAAAAAGGGGAATGAGCAGATATCATTCCCCTTTTATCGAAAACAATTAATGTTATTTCATGCTATCGTGTATCTTATTAATAGCGTCAAGGTGCATTTTTACAGTTGGTGCTGTTTTAGCGGCAAAGGCTTTCAAATCGGCATCTTTACAGCTTTTTGCTCCGTCCTGCATCAGATCAAGCGTTTTTTTATGTCCGTCGATCATCGCGTCAACGTAAGCCTTATCAAAGTCCTTACCCGATTTTTTGCTCAGGTCGTCCATCTTTTGCTTATGGTCGGTATCAACGCTATCAGGAAGGGTTATATTTTTCTTTGCTGCTATTGCCTTTAACTCGTCGTTGGCTTTGCCATGGTCGGTTACCATCATGTTAGCAAAGTCTTTGATTTGCGCATTAGCGGTTTTTTGAAGGGCGAGCTTCCCTAACGCAACTTCGGCCAATCCCCCGTTTGCAGCTGCTGTGGCAAATTTTGCATCGTCCTTATCAACAGCTATCCCGCCGGTGGCAGCTACCTGGGTGGTCGTGTCTTTGGTTTTGTTTACACTGTCAGCACTTTCCTTGGCGTCCTTTGGGGCGCCGTTACAACCCTGCAGCGCATAGGCAGAAAGGGCGATGATAATGAGGTGAGTTAACTTTTTCATAGTTGTTTTTTATAATTTGGTTTGTTGGTTAACAAACTACCCGCCGTTAGGTTTTTTTATTACGCTACTATTAAACCTTTTTTTGAATACTTGAACAAATCGAAAAAACTTATCTTTAACTCAACTCCTTCATCAGCTTATCAAAGGCATCTTTTAATTGCGCCAGGTCATTTTCGAGTTTGACAACCCTTGCTTCAATACCAGGATGCCTTTCCGGGAGGTCGTCCATGAAATCGTCTTCATTTATTTCCGGTGTGCCGGCCAGCAAATGGGCATATCTCACCTCCTTTTGTCCCGGCCGCCTTGGCAGTTGCATCAAAAACGGCATTTCGATCGAACTCAGTTTCTCTAAAACCTCCTGCACGTCTTCAATCGATTCAAATTCGTGCAGCCTCCCGGAATTTGTATTTAGCTCACCCGGTGTTTGCGGGCCCCGTAATATTAACAGGCAAATAATAGCTACCTCCGCCGGTATCACCGGGAATACAATAGCAAAGTTGTGCTTATATTTAACGCTGCGTATGGAGCCGCCGGTAGCTGTGGAAACCAGGCCACGTTTCCTAAGCGAATTTAACGCAAGCACAACCGTGTCCTCATCAAACTGAACTACGGGTTTTCGAGATGTTTTTTGATTACAGGCCGTAGTAAGCCCATTGATGGTCATGGGGTAATAATCGGGCGTGGTTTTGCTTTTTTCCATTAATGAGCCAAGCACCCGCAGTTCAACCTCGTCGAGTACAGGTAATATAATTTGTGAATCCATAGTTTTAATTCCGGCGCCGCAAGGTCAATGTGACTTAGCATCAGGAGTTTTCAAATGTGCAAACTTTCTCATTCAGGTTTAGTATATATTTTATTATTCAAATGAAAAATTCATTAAAATCCGGTTACTTTGTAAGCTAAGATGTCCTTATTCATTACGTCGTTAAATTCGGGGAGCAACGGTAATTGCTATTACATTGGTAACGAGCATGAAGCGATATTGGTTGATGCCGGTATTTCGTGCCGCGAAACCGAAAGGCGAATGCTGCGGCTGGGTTTATCCATTAAAAAGATTAAGGCCATTTTTGTTTCGCACGAACATTCCGATCACATCAGCGGTATCCCCGTACTTGCAAAGAAACACCAATTGCCGGTTTATATTACCCGGCCAACCATGCTGAGCGGCAGATTAAGCCTGGAAGATCACCTGGTTAAACCGTTCGCACCGTTTGAAACCATCGGTATCGGCGAATTGCTTGTTACCGCCTTCCCCAAACTGCACGACGCTTCTAACCCGCATAGTTTTGTTATTTCGTGCCGCGATATTAAAGTTGGCGTTTTTACCGACATCGGTGTGGCCTGCGAACAGGTGATCCATCATTTCGGCCAGTGTCACGCTGCATTTCTCGAGGCCAATTATGATGATGAGATGCTGGAGAAGGGCAATTATCCGTTTCATTTAAAGCGGCGTATCCGCGGGGGATATGGACACCTGTCCAACAAACAGGCGCTGGAATTATTTAATACGCACCGTTCGCCGGATTTGAGCCATTTACTATTGTCGCACCTCTCAAAAAATAATAACGACCCTCAACTTGTAAACGAGTTGTTTAGCAGCTGTGCCTGCGGTACTTCTATTATTGTAGCGTCGCGTTATGAGGAAACCGCTGTTTATCAAATAGGGCAGGAAAATGTGTCCGGACAAGTAATGGGCCGGGACATCAAGCTAAATTCCTGGCAGCCTACATTGTTTGAATGAGGTTTTATAAATAATCGCAATTTTTTAGCATTTCGTCAGGACGGAATACAAATATCTCAAAAAATGGAAACTTGGCATCGTTTTAGATATTTTATTTAGAAGTGCAATTTTTTAACTTAAAGTAAAAATTATGGGTTTATTAAAATTTATTATTGTAGGCGCTGCCGTGGGTTACGGCATAAACTACCTCATGAAAAAACGGCCCGACGGGCATTCAATTATTGAAGATTTTGGATCCGACGTTCCGGAATGGATCGATAAGGCCAAAAAGTTTGTCGCCGATAATCTCGGGGATGTTGTTCAGCATACTCAAACCAGGGCGAGTTAAAGCGTTTTGGGAAAAAGAAAAAGGCCGCGTAAGCGGCCTTTTTCTTTTTTAGTACTTTCTAACCCGTTCTACTATAACCCTACTACTCTATATACACCTACGCCGACTTTATGCCGTCCGGCATTATCATCAAACTCTCAAGTCCTAAATGTGGCGGTTTACCGGCTGCATAAACACCTCCGTCAAGCACTTTCCAATTTTCAATAAACAACATTGTGTTCCGGCTAAAAAGCCTGTATTTGCTACTTGTTAAATTGTTTTAATTTTTCGGAATTTTATTATACTGAAAATCAATTAATTGCGAAAAAATTTAAATCGTATAGAAAAGTTTTATCGTGAATTGAAACAAAGGCAATAGCCATTGCGTACAAGAAGGCCTAAGTAATTTAAACTATTATGAAGCCTCAAAACGTAAAAAAGAGCCTTAAAGGCTCATGGACTTCTTATGCCTTTTTCATAGCTTTAATTTTGTTAATAGCATCTTGTAAAAAAGATGCAATGGTAACTCCGGCCAGCGTAGCAGAAACAACCGCTACGGGAGCAACAACAAGTTCATCAACGCCATCCGGCTCTACATCTTCAACAGCTACCACACCAACCGGTGCAACAACACCGGCTACAGGTACAACTACACCAGCAGCAACTACCACGACGGCAACTACAACTGCTGTCACTTCCGGATATACTTCTTCAAGCCCGATAAACCTCAACGGTTCGCATGATATCACTATCAGCGGCAAATCGATCAATGGGGGAAGTGTTCCCGCCATTACGTTGACCAATTGTTACAATGTGCACATCACCAAAAACATGCTGGGTAATTCAACCGATGTTGGCGTATATCTGTACAACTGTTACAACGTTACTGTTGATTATAATAACATCACTAATGTAAGCACCGGCGTTTACGTAGTGAATACAACCGGCGGAGGTATAGTTGTTAACTACAACCAATTCAAAAATATGGTTGGCCCTATGCCACGCGGACAGTTTGTACAATTTAATACTGTAAGCGGTTCAGGTAATTCAATCAGCTATAATAAAGGCGAGAATATTTTCGGCCAAAGCAATCCCGAAGACGCTATTAACCTTTACAAAAGCAACGGTACTTCCTCAAGCCCGATACAGGTTGTAGGTAACTGGATAAGAGGTGGCGGCCCAAGCGCAACCGGCGGCGGTATTATGTTAGGCGACACCGGCGGTTCGTACGAAATAGCTTCTAACAATATCATGGTTGATCCCGGGCAATATGGAATAGCCATTGCAGGCGGCGATCACATGTCGATCACAAATAACAGCATTTACGGTAAGGCCCAATCATTTACCAATATAGGTTTATACATCTGGGGACAGTCGGGTTCGCTTTGTACCAACGCTACAATCAGCGGAAATCAGGTAAAATTTATGAATAAGTCAAATTCCGAAAATGACGCATGGGTTGGCACGGGTGAAAGTACCCCATCCGGCTGGAGCTCTAACACTTTTGGCGCAAACATCAGCGCGTCAATCCTACCTTCAGTGGTTGTATCCTTCTAAATAGTTCGATAGGTAATATATACTGAACGCGGCCCATGGTAACATGGGCCGCAAAAATTAAACCCTAATTAATTTTTATGAAAGCACCTTTACTTTTCATTGCAATGGTATGCGCCGTAGCCATTAGTTCCTGTTCAAAAACGGAGATTAAACCCGGTACCACAACATCATTAACGCATGTTAATTTTACATCTACAAAGCTGGCTGCTGTACCTTACGCTTCTTATGCAGCGTCGAGCCCGATAAACCTGACCGGATCACATGATATAACCATCAGCGGAAAATCTATCACCGGTGGTACAGTTCCGGCAATTACGCTGAAAAACTGCTACAATGTACATATCACCCAAAACAGTTTGGGGAACTCAACCAACATCGGCATCTATTTGATCAATTGTAAAAATATAACCGTTGACTATAATTATATCACGAATGTAAGCACCGGCGTTGACGTTGAAAATTCACCAGGCGGAGGCATTATTATTAATTATAACCAGTTTTTGAATATGAAGGGTCCTTCACCCCGTGGCCAATTGGTACTGTTTAATACAGTGGGCGGCGCCAATAACTCAATTAGCTACAACAAGGGCGAAAATATTGCCGGTCAAAGCACCCCCGAAGATGCGATCAATGTTTATATGAGCAAAGGTACCGCCTTAAGCCCGATTAAAATCGTTGGAAACTGGATACGCGGTGGCGGCCCGAGTACAACAGGCGGTGGTATCCTGCTTGGGAATATGGGCGGGGCGTACCAGGTTGCATCCAATAATATCCTGGTTAACCCCGGCCAATACGGGATGGCCATTGGCGGCGGTAATCATATGTCTATTACAAATAACAGTATTTATGCTGCGGCTCAATCATTTACTAATGTTGGCATATATATATGGGGCCAGGGCGTACCGCCGGCTACCTATACTACAGTTAGCGGTAATAAGGTGAAATTCATCAATAATGCTAATGCAGAAAACGATTCGTGGGTTGCGCCGGGCGAAGCCACCCCTGCAGGCTGGAGCACCAATACCTGGGGTGCAAATATCGATGCGTCTATTTTACCGGCTGTAGTTGTTTCGCAGGGAGCGGCTACTATGCCTATAGATAATACAACCTATGTTACATCGGGCGTAATCAACTTAAATGGTTCGCACGACATTACCATCAGCGGCAAATCGATCAATGGCGGTAGCGTTGCCGCAATTACATTGACCAATTGCTATAATATGCACATCACCAAAAACATGCTGGGCAATTCATCCAACGTGGGCATTTATTTATATAACTGTTATAATATCACGATAGATTATAATTGCATCACGAACGTAAGTGCCGGCGTTTTGGCAGCCGACATCACCAACGGTGGTATAATTGTCAACAACAACCAGTTTAAAAATATGGTTGGCCCCATGCCTCACGGCCAATTTGTGCAGTTTGACAATGTTAGCGGTGCGAATAACTCAATCAGTTACAACAGGGGCGAGAATGTTTTCGGCCAAAGTAATCCTGAAGATGCTATTAACCTTTACAAAAGCAACGGAACAGCTTCGAGCCCTATACAGGTAGCCGGTAACTGGATAAGAGGCGGCGGCCCAAGCTCATCGGGCGGCGGAATTATGCTTGGCGACAACGGAGGTTCGTACCAGGTAGCTTCGAACAATATCCTGGTTAACCCCGGGCAATATGGAATGGCTATTGCAGGTGGTGATAACATATCGATCACTAATAACACCACTTACGCGGTGACCCAGTCTTTCACAAATATCGGTGTATATGTATGGGGGCAATCCGGGAGCCCGTGCACCAACACTACTGTAAGCGGTAACCAGGTGAAATTTTTCAACAAATCGAATATCGAAAACGACGCTTGGGTAGCCGGCGGCGAAGCTACGCCATCGGGCTGGAGCACAAATACTTTTGGCGCAAATATCGACGCTTCAATTTTACCGACCGTACTTATTTCCTTTTAAATCGTGTAAATAATTTAACATAAATGAAGCCGTCCTATGCTCGCATGGTACGGCTTTTTCGTAATTCAACATACGGGTTTATAACTAACCCCCACGTTTTCACGTAAGAAGCTTGACTATTGTATGTTTATATCGCATATTTGTTAATTGAATCCCCGAAATGATTGATCACTTGTCTTTTTTCAACTTTTCCCTTAAAAAGGTTTTGGACCGGGCGCCGGATTCTTTTGAAAAAGCGAAGATCAAGATTGTTACTACGATATTGGTATTTACGATTATTAAGGCAGTAATTGTTTTTTACATTGCTATCGCGCATGAACAACAAGGCCAGTTGTTCCGGTCGGTAGTTGCGGCGCTGCTTTTTTTGTCCCTGTTAAAAATATTGCTTTACCGTCCCTCAACTATACGGGCAGTTTCACATGCCATATTGTTATTAACGCTGCTTATTATCTGTTTAAACCTGTTTGTGATTTCGCGGGAGCTAAATATAGTTACCGTTCAGCTGATTTTTATGACCATATTAGGTAGTTTCTATTTAATTGGAGGACGAATGGCTTTTGTTTACGTCGCGTCAGCTATACTTCCTTCATTGGTCTATATGTTTTTAAGGCAAATTGAAGCACATCCCGCGCCTGCAGCTATCGACGGGTTGCCGCCGTTGGGCATGGCAGTTATGGTAACGCTTAATTTTTTGACCTTCATAATTAGCCAATACCTGTATTACGAGGCTTTTCATCACAATTTAAAAGAGAAGGAGAGCTTAAATAAGCAGTTACAAGTAAATGTTATCGAGGCCAAGGCGCTGGCGGAATCAAGGTCGATCTTTTTATCAACCATGTCGCACGAACTCCGTACACCTTTAAACGGGGTTATCGGGATGACCAACCTGCTTAAAGAAAGTGCTAATGAGCACCAGAAGGATTACCTGAACATATTGGAATTCTCGGCGACCAACTTATTGTCGATGGTTAATGATGTGCTGGATTATAATAAAAGCGTGTTGGATAAAATTGAACTGGAATCATTACCGGTAAACCTGTCGTCGCTGCTGCAAAAAATAAGCGCCGGATTGGAAATAAAAGCAGTTGAAAAGAAATTATCCTGGAAACTTGACATAGATGAAGTATTAAGAAGCCGGTTGGTGATTGCCGACCCGATGAGGCTGACGCAAATTATTTACAACCTGGCGGGCAACGCGGTAAAATTTACCGACAATGGCAGGGTAAGTATCAGCGTTAAGGTTTTGAGCCAAAACGAACACTGTATTGATATAAAATTTGTTATAAGCGATACGGGTATTGGCATTAGCCCCGACAGGCAGGAAGCCGTGTTTGAACTTTTTACCCAGGCATCGACGGATACCACCCGGAAATATGGTGGCACCGGGTTGGGGCTGGCCATTGTGAAGCGGTTGCTTAAACTTTTGGATAGCGACATCCAGCTTGAAAGCAAGCCGGGTAAGGGGTCGGTGTTTTCGTTTATTATAAAGTTTCCGGTGTATGCCGGCGAATTAGTGCCGTATAATGAACATGAGCCGGAAAAAACCAGCATGAAAGGTCTTAAGTTGCTGATCGCTGAAGATAACGGTGTTAACGCCTTGATATTAGAAAAAATACTAACCAAATGGGACATTGAAACCGTTGTGGCAATAAATGGCCAGGATGCTTTAACCAAAATGACAAATGAACATTTTGATGGCGTGTTAATGGACATACACATGCCGGTAATGGACGGCTATGCTACATCGCGGGCTATTCGCGCCCTTAGCGATCCTGCAAAGGCAAATATCCCGATCATCGCCTTAACCGCATCTGTTTCACATAATATTTTCACCAAAATTAAGAACGCCGGGATGCAGGATTATCTTACCAAACCCTTCCAGACGGAGTCGCTGCACGAGAAAATACAGCAGTTGTATAAGACGGCGGCGGTGTAAGGAGTAGCCTGGTTTCTTATTAGCTTATACCCCAACCGGCTCCGCAACCTCACTAAGCAAAATTACCGCCTGATTAATCCCATGCACGCCTTCAATACTTAATCGCAACGTATTTTTCACTTCTTTTAAATTGCAGCGGCGCGGGTTGGCCTGTACAAATGAAAGTATCTGCCGGAAGGCATCCGTTTCAAAATACGGCGATTGCTGGTTGCTGATGAAATAGCCACGCAGCACATTCTTCTTAAGTGATATTTTTTCGAAGCCTATTGCCTTGCCCAGCCATTGCAGGCGCATGGTATTTAACAGGTCGTTCACCTGTGGCGGTATGAGGCCAAAGCGGTCGTGCAGCTGCTGCTCAAATGCTTTTAGCTCAACTTCATTTTCCAGCCTGGATAACTCGGTGTAAAGGTTGTACCGCTCGGAAATGCTGGTTACATATTCGTCGGGGATCAATATTTCAAGGTCGGTATCAATTTGCGTGAACGCGATAAACGGCCGGGGCTTATCATCGGGAAATACGCCTTTAAACTCATCTTCTTTTAATTCTTGTATGGCTTCGTCCAGTATCTTATGATACATTTCAAAGCCGATCTCAGCAATAAAGCCGCTTTGCTCGGCACCAAGCAGGTTTCCGCTTCCGCGTATGTCAAGGTCGCGCATAGCCACGTTGAATCCGCTGCCCAGGTCCGAGAATTCTTCGATGGCGCTCAGGCGCTTGCGCGCCTCGTTGGTAAGCGTTGAAAGTGGCGGGCTGAGCAGGTAGCAATAAGCCTTTTTGTTGCTGCGCCCCACGCGGCCGCGCATCTGGTGCAGGTCGCTCAGACCAAACATGTGGGCGTAGTTGATAATAATAGTATTCGCATTCGGGATATCCAAACCGGCTTCGATAATGGTTGTTGCCACCAGCACATCGTACTCACCATTAACAAATTTCAGCATCACGTCTTCCAGCGCATCGCCTTCAAGCTGGCCGTGGGCTATGCCAACGCGGGCTTTCGGCACCAGCCGGTGTATCATGCCGCCCAATTGCGGCAGGTCGCTTACCCGGTTATGGATAAAAAACACCTGCCCGCCGCGGTCGATCTCATGTTCAATAGATTCTTTGATCAGCGTATCGTTAAAAACATGCAATTCTGTTACTACAGGCTGCCTGTTAGGCGGTGGTGTTGATATGATAGAAAGGTCCCGCGCGCCCATTAACGAAAAATGCAGCGTGCGTGGGATAGGCGTAGCCGTCAGCGTCAGCGTATCCACATTGGCGCGCATCTGCTTTAGCTTTTCCTTAGTTGATACGCCAAATTTTTGTTCTTCGTCAATGATCATCAGGCCCAGGTCCTTAAACTTAACGTCCTTACTTACCAGGCGATGCGTGCCGATAATAATATCAACTTTACCGTCTTTCAATTTCTCTAAAGTCTCCTTGATCTGGCGGGTAGACTTAAAGCGGTTAACATAGTCGATGGTGCAGGGGAAATCCTTCAGCCGGTCCGAAAATGTTTTATAATGCTGGGCGGCCAGGATGGTTGTGGGTACCAGTATAGCCACCTGCTTGCTATCGGCAACGGCTTTAAATGCAGCCCGTATAGCAACCTCCGTTTTACCAAAACCCACATCGCCGCAGATGAGCCTGTCCATTGGGTGCGGCGATTCCATGTCTTTTTTGAAATCGGCCGTGGCTTTTTCCTGGTCGGGGGTATCCTCATATATAAAGGATGCTTCCAGTTCGGTTTGTAAATAGCTATCCGGCGAAAAAGCATTTCCCTGCTGCGCTTTACGCACCGCATAAAGTTTGATCAGGTCGCGGGCGATGTCTTTAACTTTTTTTTTTGTAGTTCGCTTCAGCCGCTCCCAGGTGTCAGTTCCCAGCTTGTTCATTTTTGGAACGGTGCCTTCCTTGCCGCTGTATTTCGAGATGCGATTAAGCGAATTGATGTTGACGTACAGCAGGTCGTTATCTGCATATACCAGCCGGATCATTTCCTGCATTTTGCCGCTTACCTCCACTTTTTCCAGGCCGGCGTATTTGCCAATGCCATGGTCAATGTGTGTTACATAGTCGCCGGGCTTTAGTTCGCGCAGTTCCTTGAGGGTGATGGCTTGCGAGCGCTGGTAACCCTTTTTTAGCTTGTACTTATAGTACCGGTCAAATATCTGGTGATCGGTATACCAGGCGAGCTTTTGTTCGTGATCGACAAAACCCTCGCGTATCGAAATGCTTACCGGGGTAAATTTTACTGTTTTATCGAGATCATCCAGTATCGCGTAAAGCCTTTCAACCTGCCGGGCCGAATCGGTAAGAATAAAGTTTTCGATGCGCCCGGCCTCGTTGTTTTTGAAATTATGGATCAGCAGGGTAAAATCTTTGTTAAAAGAGGGCTGCGGCCGCATATCAAAATTGATAGTTTGGTCGGGCTGGTAAAAAAACTGCTTGCCAAACTCGATCAGCGCGAAATCACGCAACTGGTCGGCTATCAGCTTATCGTCGGTAAAGCCGAATTTAGGATCTATCCAATCGGCGTTATGATTTTTATCTTCGGCAGATAATGCTCTCCAAACCTGCGTTGCCTTTTTAAAACCGGTTTGAATGATATCCAGCGTAAATTGTACATCCTTTATCCACACCTGGGTATCGGCGTCAACATATTCCAATAAGGAAATATTATTCTCGGTTAAAAATTTCGACTGCACGTTTGGGACGATGGTTATACTTTTAACCTGCTCAACCGACAGCTGGCTTTCAATCTCGAACGTGCGGATGGACTCAATGACATCGCCAAAGAATTCGACGCGGTAGGGCAGCTCGTGCGAGAAAGAGAAAATATCGACTATGCCGCCCCGGATAGAAAACTGGCCCGGCTCGTAAACAAAGTCGACGCGCTCAAAATCGTAATCAATTAAAAACTCGTTGATAAATTCAATGCTCAGCTTGTTGCCCACCGAAATTTCGAGCGTGTTTTTTTCGAGCGACGCACGGTCAATTACCTTTTCGGCCAGGGCCTCGGGGTACGTAACTATTAGCTGTCCGAATTCCGTAGCATGGTTCAGCTCATTCAATACCTCGGCACGGGCCAGCACATTGCTGCTGTCGGGCTGGGTAAATTCAAATGGTTTGCGGTATGATGAGGGGAAAAGCAGAACTTCCTTTCCGGTGAGATTTTCGAGGTCGGCCTGGAAATAGCCGGCTTCCTCACGTTCGGGGAGCACAAATATCATGTGCTTATGCTGCAAAAAATACAATGCTACCGCCACAGCGGCATCACTCGACCCAACTAATCCACGCAACTGAATTCTTGGATTTTTAGAAGCGTTAATGGCGAGCAATAGCGCTTTTATCCGGTCGTCAGTTTTATATCGCTCTAAAATATCACGGATGTTCAAACTGCCGCAAATATACGGAAAAAAGGGTTTTCATTACAGAAAAGGCCTGTTGCGGAAAATTATTCCAAACATTATAGGCCAATAATCACTTTTATTGTAAATTTAATTATTGTAAGCAACCTTAACAACAGATAGGGAAGTATCATGTAGGTACAGCCTATCGTATTCATCTAACCCAAAACTTAAACAATGAAAAATGCAATTATTACCGGGGCAATTATTGGTATTTTAAGCGGCTTATGGATGTTTGTTATGCATTGGCTTGGGTATTCGCCGCAGGCCAGCACCATGGCAAAAATTGAATTTGTTTCGGTGCTTATACCATTAGCCGGTTTATATTTTGGCATACGAAATTACCGTGCATCAGAGTGCGGCGGGCATATGGGCTTTTTGGAGGCTTTGATACAGAGCTTTAAAATATTGTTGGTAGGCGGCATTATTACTACGGCTGCAGCGATACTTTATATCGACGAGATAGAGGGTGGCACCAACCTAATGGATTTTTCGGGCCGTATATTCGGGGCCTTGCTGGTAGGTATTTTATTTGCCATCGGCATTTCCGTATTATTGCATACAAAGCCTAATAAAGTTGATTAAATCTGTCTTTTCAAAATACTTCGAGCTGATGTTTTGGATAGCGGCGCTTATTTCGCTGGCGCTTACCAATCCCGGCGCGCAAACCCATTTTACCCTGTGCCCTTTGAAATTACTGGGTTTCACCTGGTGCCCGGGCTGCGGGTTGGGCCATGCCATTTCTTTTTTATTTCATGGCGATATTAAAAGTTCATTTCACGCCCACTGGCTGGGCATACCGGCGGTGATCGTTATTTTGCACCGTATTTATGTGCTGGCAAAAGAAAGGTTGTCCCCCCAAGCTGATTTATATAAATCTACGTCGGTAAACACCACATTTTGATCCGACTGTTCTCCTAAGCGAATTCTGACATCTGACTTCCGACTTTGGACATTCTTTTCACCGCTTTATTCCGGTACCTCACCGATTTCTTTTATCATTTAGCCAATTTTGCGTTGCTGTATATTTAATACTATCTTAGTTTTATATCACAATAGCAAAAACACTTAAATCTTAAAACAATGGATATGTACCAAAATCCTTATATGAGCTTTCCGGGTATCACGCCCGAAGAAATGGGCTTCTTACAGCAGGCAACTGCAGAACTGGATGACAACCAAAAGAAATATTTCTATATGATTTATTCCGGTAAGCGAAAAAATCCCCAGGATATTTTACTGTTTACCTTGCTTGGCCTTGTGGTTGTGGCCGGTGTACAGCGGTTTGTTGTGGGCCAGATAGGCATGGGATTGTTATACCTGTTTACCGGCGGATTTTGTTTGATCGGAACGATTGTTGACCTGGTGAATCATAAGTCAATCGCAACGGAATTTAACCGCAAAATGGCTTATGAGAGTTTCCAGATAGCGAAGATGAGCAACTGAGATAGAATCACAAATTGCACGAATTGATTCGAATTACACGAATTGTGGTACAACATATTGATCAAATTCTGTTTTATATTAAATGGATTAGTGAAATAGGTGAAAATTCGTGTAATTCGTGTTTATTATGAAATTATCCCAACTCACCGCTTACCTCGAAAGCCTGGCACCGCTTGCTTATCAGGAAGAATATGATAATTCAGGATTAATAGTAGGTAAGCCGGATCAGGACATTAACCAGGCGCTTATCTCGCTGGATTGTACCGAAGCTGTTGTAGACGAAGCCATAGCCACCGGTTGCCAGCTGGTGATCTCGCACCACCCGATCGTATTCAGGGGATTGAAAAAATTTAACGGCAAAACATACGTGGAACGGGTTGTTGAAAAAGCCATCCGGCATAATATCGCTTTATACGCCATACATACTAATCTCGACAATATCAGCCAGGGCGTTAACGCCAAAATTGCCGAAACACTGGGCTTAAAGAATTGTCATATACTGGCCCCAAAACATAATTTATTAAAGAAGCTGGTTACTTACGTGCCCGTTAGTCATGCTGAAGAAGTTCGGAACGCGTTGTTTAACGCCGGAGCGGGCAATATCGGCAACTATAGCGAGTGCAGCTTTAATGCGGAAGGAACCGGGACGTTTAAAGGGAACGATCAAACCAATCCTTACGTGGGCGAGCCGGGCAAGCGTCATCTTGAAGATGAAATACGCATAGAAACGATCTATCCTGCTACTATCGAAAGTAAAATATTAATGGCATTGGTGCTGGCACATCCTTATGAGGAAGTAGCGTATGACTTATATGCACTTACCAATCAAAATCAGCAGGTAGGCTCGGGAATGATAGGTGAGCTGGATGAACCTATGGATGAAGAGTCGTTTTTGTTCCATGTAAAGGATAAAATGCGTACCCAGGTGATCAGGCATACAGCGTTTACTGGCAGGCAGGTAAAAAAAGTGGCCGTTTGCGGTGGGGCAGGCGGGTTTTTGTTGAAGCAGGCTATTGCTGCCGGTGCGGATATTTTTATAACTGCCGATTACAAATACCACGAGTTTTTTGATGCCGAAGGCCAATTGGTGATCGCCGATGTGGGACATTTTGAAAGTGAGCAATTTACGCAGCAACTTTTGTATGAAATAATTAAGAAAAAATTTACTACCTTTGCACTCCGTTTAACAGAAGTAAATACAAACCCCGTCAAATATTTTATTTAATGGAACAAACCGTAGAACAAAAGCTGAAGGCTTTATACGAACTACAAACCATCCACACCAAAATTGATAGAATTCGCCAGGTAAGAGGTGAACTGCCTATGGAGGTTGCCGATCTTGAAGATGACGTTGCCGGCCTTGAAACCCGCATACAAAAAATAAAAGCCGAGCTTGATGACCTTGAAGATGATATTGTAACCCGCAAAAACCTGATAAAGGATGCGCTTGCAAATACCAAGAAGTACGAGACGCAGCTTAACGAGGTAAAAAACAACCGGGAGTACGACGCTATATCTAAAGAAATTGAGATACAGGGATTAGATATCCAGGTGAGCGAGAAGAAGATAAAGGAGTATGGATTTGAGATAGCCTCAAAAACCCAGATCTATGAAAAAGCTTTAGCCGACCTGGAAGCCCGTAAGGCCGACCTTGAAGCTAAAAAGGCCGAGTTGGGAACGATTACCGCCGAAACCCAAAAGGATGAAAACGAATTGACCAAGCTAGCCGAAAAAGCAACTGTAAATATCGACGAACGCCTGTTTGTTGCTTATAACCGCTTACGCCAGAATGCAAAAAATGGCTTAGCTGTTGTAACCATACAGCGTGATTCATGTTCGGGATGTTTTAACCAGATCCCGCCGCAGCGCCAGTCGGATATACGCCAGCGCAAAAAGATCATTGTTTGTGAGCATTGCGGCCGTATTTTGGTCGACGAGCAAATGGCTATGGAAGCCGAAACAGTAAGCTAATTATTGATTAATATAATATAAAGAATCAGGCGCTCATTGAGCGCCTTTTTTTGTGGGGCAAAAATAAGTTTGAATAATTTATAAACGCAGGAATATTATATTTGAAAACGGACATTATATTTGATGCATATTCACATACCCGCGCGTTTTCGGTTTTTACTTGCTTTTTGCCTGGTAACGGTTATACCGGTAATTATTTTTATTAAAAGCAATTCAAAACCAAAAAGCGATTACATACATATTACCGGAAAATTAATTTACAGGGACTCGGTGATGGGGAATTTACCTTTTCGGGACAAAGGCTCATATAGGTATATAAAAATCGAAAATTATCAATTCCCTTTCCAAATATATGCTGAAAAGCAAGGTGCATCGATAGATAGTCTAAATGTAGGCGATGTTGTAACTGTCTACTTTTATGAAAACAGGTTTACCAAAGAATCGGGAATAAATAACTTTTTACAGTATTTGGAAAAAGATAATAAAATATATTTTAAAAGGACCGATTTCGCGAAAAATGTGGGTTATGTTATCATTGGCTTATTAATTGTAAGTATTGCATTTTTCTATGTGCTTTATAAAAAAGGCAAAATGCCCTATTAACCGCAGAGCTTAAAAACTCTTTCCTAAAACAAATCCGTCTGCTTTCCCTTCATCGGCACAAACAGATCATAATTAAAAGGGGGCATATCCCTGCCGGATAAAAAGCGGGTGCAGGCCATTTTAAATAGCTGGTGAATAGATTCGGCTACCTGGCCGTCGCCGCTCATGCGGCGGCCGAAATCGCTGTCGTTCAGTTTGCCGTCGTGACAGGATTTGATCATGTTCAATACTTTCTCGGCCCGGTCGGGGAAAGCTTTGTGTATCCAGTCGGTAAAAATTTCGGCTATGCTGCCATTCAATCGCACCATGGTAAACCCGGCGGATAATGCGCCCCTGTCGGCAGAGGCTTTAATAATGTCGGGAATTTCATTGCTGTTCAGCCCGGGAATAATCGGTGCAGCCATTACCCTTACGGGGATGCCTTTTTCAGATAGTTTTTGAATTACTGCCAGCCTTCCTGTCCCGGTAACGGTACGCGGCTCCAGCTTTTGCCTCAGCTGCTCATTTAGCGAGGTGATGGACAGGTTAACATGCACCAGGTTCATGGCTGCCAGTTCGGTTAATATATCCATATCGCGCAGGATCACGTTATTTTTTGTGATGATGCTGACCGGGTTGCGGTATTTTAAAAACACCTGCAAAAGGGAGCGTGTTATCTTTAACCTGCGTTCGATAGGCTGGTAACAATCGGTATTGCCCGAAAGCATAATGCATACCGGCCGATAATTTTTTTTATTGAAATACTGCTCCAGCAATTCGGCGGCGTTGCGCTTTACAATTATTTTGCGTTCAAAATCAAGCCCGGCGCTGAAACCATAATATTCGTGCGAATTGCGGGCATAACAGTAAATGCAGCCGTGTTCGCAGCCCTGGTACGGGTTAATGGAATACATGTGACTTAGATCGGGGCTGTTGGTTTCGCTTACGATCTTTTTCGGCGTTTCTTCAAAAAGCTGCGTGGCTGTATTTTCGAGCAGCGGCTCATCCAGGCCCTCGATATGCTCAAGCACATATTTGTTCTTTAAGAATTTATTATGGGTGTTTACCTGTGCCCCGCGCCCCTTAAAAAAATCGGGATTATCCTCATGTGCCATCAAGCAAATTTGCTAATATTTTTAGCAAATTACAACTCAATTAATTTATTTTTTATAGCAAATAAAACCAAACCGACCCGGCTTCGTATCTCCAGTTTGTCGAATAGCTGGTCGCGGTAGCCGTCTACGGTGCGGGTGCTTACGCACATCTGTTCGGCAATCTCTTTATAAGTAAGCTCGCTGCCTGCCAGTTTTAAGAATTCTATTTCGCGGCTGTTTAGTTTTAGCTGGTCAGGCTTTTGTCCAAAGCTGTTTAGTATGTGCCGGGTAACAAATTCGGGATAATAAACCTCTCCTTCAGACACTTTCTCCAAAGCTTGCTCAAATTCGAACGGCTCCGCATCTTTCAGTAAATAGCCTTTAACACCAAGCTTAATCATTTGCAAAACTTTTTCGGCATCTTCGAACATGGATAGCACAATGACGCAAACATCCGGATGGGTGCTTCGCAGCCATTGGGCCGTAGCAACTCCGTCCTTTTTGGGCATGTTTATATCAAGTAATATAATATCGGGTTTTAGTTTCGGGGTAAGTTTTTGAATCAACTCTTCGCCGTCGCCGGCTTCAAATAGTATTTTATAACGCGGAAATTTATTGATAAGTGAAGCAATCCCGCTTCTGAATAAGCGATGATCGTCAACCAGGGCTATTTGGATAATTTCCATCCGCGTATACTTGCTGCTCCAGGGGGTTAAGGCTGATTTTAATACAACAGCCTTTACCTGGTGAGCTTTCAATAGTTGCCACAGCGCCAATCAGGACGGCCCTGTTCTCCATATTTTTCAAACCTGAACCACTTTGATTGTAACGCAGTTCCTTTGAAAAGCCATCTCCATCATCTTCGAGGGTTAAGGTAAACAAATGATTGAAATATTGCAAACTGATTTTTAAATGTTTAGCGGAAGCATGCTTTAGCGTATTATTAAGCGCCTCCTGGAAGATGCGGAATAATACCAGTTCGTGCTGCTCCCCCAGTGAATAGCTTTCCCCTTCGATTGACATGGAGAGACCGAGCAGGCCGCTGTTATTGATCCTTTCGACCTCTGTTTCTATCGTTTTTACCAGCCCATTAACAGCTATGTACTCGAAGCTTAAACTTTTTGAAAGATTGCGCAGGTCGTTAATTGTTTGGGATAGCAATTCGCGGCTGCTATTTATTTTTTGCTGCTTATCCGGTTCAGCCATACCATCGGTTAGTGCGAGGTCAAGCTTCACAAATGATAAAACCTGGCTAATATTATCGTGAATTTCACGGCTTATGTTTGTGAGTGTTTGCTCCTGCATTTCAATTTGCGCCCTCAGTATCTCGTTCCTGAATTCGGATTGCAGCCGTTCCTGTTCCTGCTTGTTTATAAGCTGTTTGTTACGGTACAGAATGATAAAGTATATGATAAATCCCGTTATGCCGGCAAATAAAACCGCGGTGGCTAATATTAATGTACTTATATTTTCACCGGGCATGGGCTGTATTGATTTTTCGATTATAGGCTAATAATGAAACGCCAATTAATATATGAAAAATAAATGATGAAAAGTACCAGAAATAATAGATCGCGTAGTCGTTAATTTTATGGGCAGAGTAATAATTGGTTAACCCTAAAGTTAAAAACATTGTTGTTGCGTAAAATAACATGGCTGTATTATACCAAAAAACACTTTGTTTAACAATATTAATGTTTACCGGGTAAAGCAGCATTTGTTTAAACAGGAGTAATGAAAATATCACATATAACACTTGCGTCGGCAAATATATATTCGTTGGAAATACCTTATGAAATGGCTGTAAAAACAAGGCATTGATAAAAAAGAAAATGGTAACCAGGATCATTGAGCCAATTATTGCCATCCTGATCATTTTGCTTTTAAATAAGTAATAATAGGTTGCCGAATAAAAGAGATATTCTATAATCGACTCGGCCTGCAATATTGGGGCGTTGTTTTTATATTTGCTACTATAAATGGCAGAGAGTACGTTAATTAAAAGTACCGCCAAAACTGAAAAGGTCAATATTTTAAAAGGAACTGTTAACCTGCCGTACCAGGTAAGTCCAATTGCCGAAACCACTATAAGCAGTAAACAATATAATAAAGCAATAATTGACATCAGTTACGTATTGAAGATATTTTTAGAAGCAGAATTTAATTAAAAAAATCAAAACAACAGGGTGCATCCTGTTAAAAGATGTTCTCTGTTGTTTTAACTAAACCGTATATGCCAGGCCGGTCGAAAATATGATGATGAGGTTCCCCTCATTCATTTCAGCTTTATAAATTATACGGTGGTACACCAGGGCGGACAAGGCGGCGGCCCGGAATAAACATCCCCGGTATTTACATAAGGCGTTGTTGCGCCCGCAGCAGTATTGGGCTCGGCCCCGGCATAAAGAACGGTAAATTTATTACTCGGTTTTCCGGCAAAATCCGGGTGTTTGGCTAAATGTAAGCTTACGCCTGCAACCTTAGGATTACTAAGGAGAGCCTCCAAACTTTCCCTGTCAATAAAATAGCCATTTAAAAACTGGTCATCCGGCGTTTTCAGCCCCGGGCCATTCGCCGAAGCATTGTGTTGCTGGTATTCTTTGATTAATTTCTTAGCTAGTGCAGGATCAATAGTTGATGCCATAAAATTGGGGTTTAGGGTCTGTATTATTATTACTCAATGATACGATACTCTACGGAGATTTCACACCGTGTTTTCACGGTATTTTCATTCGATAAAAAGCCACCGTAAACTATTAAGAGATATTTCACTCCCTCAACAAATTCACTCATTATGTGTTAACAGGCTATGCGCAAATTTTTGCAACGCCTACTAACCAAACCAATCGTCAACTTCGCAAACAAGGTCTCGTCGCGGCCAGACAAAAAAAGAGTTGATAAAGCGTTAAGTGATCTATATGAAAATATAATAACCGATCCAGGTAAGAGGGGAGTGGTTATCCCGTTTGATCCCGCTAAAGACAAATTTGTTATCCTGTCCGACCAGCATAAAGGGGCCAGGGATGGTGCGGATGTTTTCGCCCTGGCTGCTAAAAATTACCTGTGTGCCCTGGAATACTACTACAACCATCACTTTTTTTATATCAACCTGGGCGACTCTGAAGAGCTTTGGGAAAATCTGTTCGTCACCGTAAAGCGCCATAACAAGCTCACTTTTGAAGCGGAGAAGAAGTTTTTGGATCGAGGTCAATTCATTAAGATATTCGGTAACCACGACCTGTATTGGGATAACGACCCGCTGTCTGTATTTAACCTGCAAAAAATTTACAGCCAAAAGATTAGTGTTTACGAGGGTGCAATCCTGAAAACCGCCATAAACAAGAAGCCGCTTGAAATTTACATGACGCACGGCCACCAGGGCGACCTGCAAAGCGATGGGAACTGGTTTAGCAAATGGTTTGTATCGGATATATGGGGGCCGTTCCAGGCGTATTTACGCATCAATCCAAACACACCTGCAAACAACGACCAGCTAAAAACAGTTCATAACCGCATGATGTATGAATGGAGCTCGAAGCGCAAGAATATGGTACTGATAACCGGCCATACCCACCAGCCGGTATTTAAATCGATGACGCATATTGAAAGGTTGTACGAAGAGATAGAAGCAGCCCGGAAGAATAACGATAAACAAACCGCTGATGAAATTAAAAAGCAAATTTTAACCCGGCAGAATAAGGGCGATAAAATTCCCGATTTTACGGGTTACCTGGATACTTATTTTAATAGCGGATGCTGCTGTTTTGATGATGGAGATATGAGCGGTATTGAAATAGCGGATGGCTGCATCAGGCTGGTAAAATGGCAATATGCCGGACATAAGAAAAGCGAAAGAATTGTATTGGAGGAGAGCAGGCTGGAAGATTTGAAGCTGAGTCTTAAGTCCAAAGTCTGACTTAAGACTCAAGACTTAGAATCATCCATCAAGGAGAAACACAAATAACTCCTTCGGCCCGTGGGCACCCAAAACCAGCATTTTTTCGATGTCGGCAGTACGGCTGGGGCCGGTAACATTACTGATCATAGAAGGTAAGTTATTACCGTATTTCTTTTTTATCAGGTTAAACCCGTCTTTCAGATCAATAACAATTTGCGAGGAGTAGGCGAGTACAATATGCACCGGAGGATAAATACTTAAACGGCGGCCTGCCATATTAGCGTTTGATAACAAAATACTGCCATTACGTGCAATTAACGCTTCGCATAAGGTAAAGCCCACATCGGCCTGCTCAAAATCTTTATCGGTCTCGAAGAAAGGGTAATCAAACTTTGTTAAAATATCCTGTAACGCAGGCTCCCAGCAATATATTTTATGCCATTTGCGCTCCTCGGCCAGTTCAAGTAAATTTTCAATGAATTGCACTTCGTCTTCACAAAAAACAAATTGGCCCGATACTGCTGCAAATTGCTCCGCGAAAAGCACTTCGGGCAACTCTACGTTTTTGGGGTAGTGCGGCAGGTCTTCAAGGTTAGGATAAGGGTTATCCCGTTTTTCGAGAAGCGCCTTGCGGATCTTTTTAAGAAGTTTTTCTTTTGATGTAGTGATATCCCTCATTTGAGTCTTAAGTCTTAAGTCAGGAGCCTTAAGTCTAATTGTTCCTGACTCAGGACTTTAGACTTAAGACTCACGACTTATTTACTCTTTGGTCCTTGCATCTTTTTCTTCAGGGTTCCTGTTAAAGGTACCTGAATGATCAGCTACGCCTTCAGGAATCAGCGCTTTAGCAGCTGGCTCCTGGTCTGCAGCCGGGCCGTTTACAAACTCGTCATAAGTAGTACGGTTTTCAAACGGGCGTTTACCCAATATTTCTTCCAGGTCAGATTGAAACAGGATCTCTTTTTCTAAAAGCTTATCGGCTAATTTGATCAGGCCTTCCCTTTTATCGATGAGCAGTTTCTTGGTCATTTCATAAACTTCGCTTATCTGCTTGCGAACTTCCACATCGATCAGCTCGGATGTTTTTTCCGAATACGGCTTGTTGAACTGGTATTCGCCCTGGGTATCATTAAATGACACATTGCCCACCTTATCATTCATGCCATAAATAGTCACCATGGCGTAGGCGAGTTTGGTTATCCGCTCCAGGTCGTTTTGTGCACCGGTTGAGATTTTTCCAAACGTAATATCCTCGGCAACACGTCCGCCAAGCGTCATACACATACCGTCGATCAATTGCTCCGTAGTATATAAAAACTGTTCTTTAGGCAGGTATTGTGCATAACCTAAAGCTGCAACACCACGCGGAACGATAGATACCTTAACCAGCGGATCGGCATGTTCAAGGAACCAGCCCGCAATGGCGTGGCCTGCTTCGTGGTAGGCAACGATGCGTTTTTCTTCGGGAGATATGATCTTGTTCTTTTTCTCCAAACCGCCAATTACCCGGTCGATGGCGTCCTGGAAATCCTGCATATCAACTGCCTCTTTGTTTTTACGGGCGGCAATCAGCGCTGCTTCGTTACACACGTTGGCAATCTCGGCTCCAGCAAATCCGGGTGTTTGTGCCGAAAGTTTTTTAGCATCAACACCCTCAGCCAGTTTAACCGGTTTTAAGTGTACTTTAAATATCTGCTCACGGCCAATCAGGTCGGGTTTATCGATAGATACCTGCCTGTCAAAACGGCCGGGACGCAACAATGCGGAATCAAGCACATCCGGACGGTTTGTAGCTGCAAGGATGATGATACCCGAATCGGTACCGAAACCATCCATTTCAACCAGCAATTGGTTCAATGTATTTTCACGCTCGTCATTTCCGCCTACAATATTGTTTTTACCACGGGCACGGCCGATGGCATCAATCTCGTCAATAAATATGATACAAGGGGCTTTATCCTTGGCCTGGCGGAACAAATCGCGGACACGTGAAGCGCCCACACCTACAAACATTTCCACAAAGTCGGATCCCGATAAGGAGAAGAACGGCACTTGTGCTTCGCCGGCAACAGCCTTGGCTAACAGAGTTTTACCGGTACCCGGAGCACCTATTAACAGGGCGCCCTTTGGTATTTTACCCCCGAGGTTGGTATATTTTTTCGGATTTTTAAGGAAATCCACTATTTCCATTACTTCCTGCTTGGCTTCTTCCAAACCGGCAACGTCATTGAACGTAACCGATACCTGGGCTTCTTTATCAAACAGGGTAGCTTTTGATTTGCCGATATTAAATATCTGGCCGCCCGGCCCGCCACCGGTACCGCCCGACATGCGGCGCATAATGAACAGCCACACCGCTACAAGCAGCACAGCCATTATGATACATTGCACAAACCAGTTCGACAGCAGGCTTTCGTGGCCCTGCTCGTACGAAATGGGTATTTTTTCGGCATCTTTAAAATCTTTTTCGGCTGCATTTACCGATTGCTTTAAGCTTTCAAATGTAGCATCGGTAAAAATATACTGCGGGCCATTAGCTTGTGTGCCTACGCCAAACGGCGACTTATCCTTTTTGGCATCAGCATACTCGGGTTTAGACAAGCTTTCTTTCCTGATATAAACTTCGGCAACAATAAGGTCGCCGCTGCGGTAGGCTACTACACGGTCAACATCATGCTGCTTAAGCATATTCTCGGCAAAGCGTTGAAATGTTATGGGGCTGGTGGTATTACCATTTAACAGCGTAGCCACTCCCAGCAAAACCACAATAATGACGGCATAAAACCACATGATATTGGGTTTGGGCGGCTTTGGCGAGATTTTTTTATTCGGTATCTTTCGTATGGGTGTTGGTTTTTCCACTTTATTATCTTTCATTAGAATATTTTGGTTTTTAATGGCATGATACTGTCAGGAGCCATTATTCATCTTTGTTTTGTAACGGCAGCTTATGATCTTTTATTCCATTACGAGCAAACTTACAATCTTTAATTTAATATTGATACGGATTTAGCCTGATGACGCTTTTTCAAACGCGGCCGTGACATTCCTTAGGCGCTTTTATACATTTTAATTTCAGCGTCGCCCCAAAGATCTTCCATACCATAAAATTCCCTTTTATCCGTCCTGAAAACGTGGATCACCACGTCTACATAATCCAGCAGAATCCATTCTCCAAACTCCAGGCCTTCTTTTTGCCAGGGCTGCTGCTGCGTAGCTTTAAAAATTTCGTCTTCAATACTGTTTGCTATGGCTTTTACCTGAGTCGCTGAGTCAGCATGGCAGAGTACAAAATAGTCAGCAACCGAACTAAAAATATTACGAAGGTCTAACCTGATAATGTCGTTTCCTTTTTTTTCCTGTATGCCATGTATGGCAAGCTCAGAAATATAAGCAGATTCACTTAACGCCTTATTTTTTACCATCAAAAAGAATTAGTTTTGAACGATTTTAAGTTAATATTTATTATACTTTGCAAAATAACATATTTTCGGGGTTATTTGTTGGACAAAATTTTGTTACACTAAAAGAAGTTGATTCGACAAATAATTTCCTCAAAGATCTAGTGTCAAATTCCAAGCCATTGATGGAAGGTACGGTCATTATGGCAGAAAAGCAATATGCCGGACGGGGACAGCACCAGAATGGCTGGCATGCCGAGCCGGGCAAAAACTTAACTTTCAGCCTGCTTTTAAAGCCGCACTTTTTATCAGTAACCAATCAGTTCGACCTGGTTCGCGCAGTTAGTTTGGGCGTGTATGACGCCTTAAGGCCATTATTAGGCGACCAATTAAAAATAAAATGGCCCAACGATATTTATTACGCCGACTATAAGCTGGGCGGCATGCTGGTTGAAAATTTAATACAGGGAAATCAAATAAAAAATGCCATTATTGGCATAGGGTTAAATGTGAACCAGGAGAGTTTCCCGTCCAATTTACCCAATGCGCGGTCGATCAAACAAATCTTACACGAGGATTATGATTTAAAGGCTTTATTATCCGAAATTTGCCGGCACATTGAGGCTTATTATTTGAATTTAAAGGCCGGGAAAATTTCGTTTGTAAGGAAAACCTACTTATCCCGGCTATACCGGTTAAATGAAAGTAAAAGCTTTAAGACTCAAAATACAGTTTTCAGCGGTATTATTATTGATGTTAAGGATACCGGGAAATTGGTTATCAAGAATAATAACGGCGAAGAAAACGAGTTTAGCTTAAAAGAAATTGAATTTTTAAATAAATAATGATGAAGAAATTATTATTCCTGACCGCCTTAATTGCAATGAGTGCCGGTGCTTTCGCACAAATCGAAGCGCCCGTTAAATGGTCGTACGCATCAAAAAAAATAAGCAGCACCGAGGCCATTGTATTCCTGAAAGCAACGATGCAAAAAGGGTGGCATATTTACTCACTCAATGTTGAGGATGGACCTATTAAAACTTCATTCGACTTTTCTCCATCAAAGGAATACAGCTTAATTGGTAAGCCGTCCGAGCCAAAGCCTATATCGCATTACGACAAGAATTTTAAGATCAATGTGACTTATTTTGAGAATACAGTGATCTTTCAGCAAAAGATAAAGCTGAAATCGCCGAAGGCCTCTGTGATTAAAGGAAAATTGGAGTATGAGACTTGTAATGATATAAAATGTCTGCCGCCCGAAGACCTGGATTTTTCAATTCCTTTAGGCAAGTAACCAGCCAGAACTAATGAAGCTACTAAGCCGTGTCTCCCTGCGTTTGAACCTGTTTGTTTTTATTGCTGTTTTCTGCTTGTCGGGAATTAACTCTGTTTGCGCACAAACAAAAGCCGCCGATACCGTTTCAACAAGCGGTGTTGAATTTACGTCTATCCCCACTGCCGCCGATAGCATGGCCGCGGCAAAGAAAAAGCAGGACAGCCTTAACAAAAAACAGGCTGTAATTACTGTCACAAAATCCACTTTGCCTGATCAGCCTCAAACGCTTTGGGGTATATTTATTGCCGGCTTTTTAGGCGGCCTGCTGGCGATAACAATGCCGTGTATTTATCCCTTATTGCCATTAACGGTAAGTTTTTTTACAAAAAAGGCCGGGTCAAGGGCTAAGGGTATTTTGCAGTCGTTGTTATATGGCATATCCATCATTGTTATTTATGTATCACTCGGCTTAATTATCACGCTGCTATTCGGGCCCGATGCATTAAATGCCCTGGCCACAAACGGCATTTTTAATATCTTCTTTTTCCTGCTGCTGGTGGTATTTGGCATATCATTTTTGGGTGCTTTTGAGATTAACCTCCCTAGTTCGCTGGCCAACAAACTTGACAAGAATTCGGACAAGGGAGGCCTTGTGGGTATATTTTTTATGGCGGCAACGCTGGTTGTGGTGTCGTTTTCGTGTACCGGGCCATTGGTTGGCAGTTTATTGGCCGCTGCCGCAACAAAAGGCGACCGCTTAGGCCCTGCAATTGGCATGTTTGGGTTTTCGCTCGCGCTGGCACTGCCTTTTACCATATTTGCGCTTTTCCCGTCGGCTCTAAAATCTTTGCCGAAATCAGGCGGATGGCTTAATAGTATTAAAGTGGTATTGGGTTTTCTCGAGCTGGGGTTTGCACTAAAATTCCTTTCAAATGTGGACCTGGCTTACCATTGGAATTGGTTTGACCGCGAGGTGTTTTTATCGTTATGGATCGCCATAGGACTGTTAATGGGGCTGTATTTAATAGGAAAGATAAAATTCTCACACGATAGCGAGCTTACCCACCTTTCGGTGCCGCGTACTTTTTTTGCGATCGGTGTGTTCGCCTTTGTCATTTACATGATCCCCGGGCTTTGGGGCGCCCCGCTAAAGGTGATCAGCGGGTTTTTGCCGCCACCGGCCACGCAGGATTTCGATCTTTCGCGATCCATGGACAGCGGCTCTTCCGCGCCTGTCCAGCAGGTATCTATAACTACAAAAAAATATGAAGATATTTTCAAACGCGGTAAGCATAGGGATTTGAATGAATGGTATGATTACAACCAGGCTTTACAGGTTTCTAAAGAATTAAAAAAACCGGTTTTAATTGATTTTACAGGATGGAATTGCGCAAACTGCCGCAAAATGGAAAATGATGTATGGCCGGATCCCGGGGTTCGCGCCCGGATGCAGAATGATTTTGTATTGCTTGAGCTATATGTTGATGAAAAAAGCCAGCTTCCCGAATCCGAATTTTACAATTCTTCATTCAGCGGAAAAAAGATAACCACCATTGGCGGCAAAAACAGCGACTTTGAAACAACCAAATTCAATACCAATTCGCAGCCGTTTTATGTGATAATCGACGGTAACGGAAATATATTGGTGCCGCCCCAGAGCGCCAATTACAGTGTCGAAAACTATACAAGGTTTTTAGATAGTGGTATTGCAGCCTATAAAGCGATCAGATAGTCTTGCTAAAAAGCGGTTTAAAAATAGAATAAATTTTTCATTGCCGTCGGCTTCAGCCAACGGTTAAATAAAATTGAGGAAGGTTTGCTTTAGCCAAATGATGTAACAGCGTGATATAGCAGCTTTTTTGGCTAAAGCCATTGCTTTCTTACTAAGATCCCGTTGACTGAATTCAACGGCAATGAATTGCAGCTATAATATGTTTCCTCAATCGCGCTTAAACAGTCGCAATTCAAATTGTCGCTTCGCTATCAAACGTTCCTACGGAACATGAAAATGATTTCATATATTTTTCTACTACCAACCATACGTCCCGATGGGACGATTATGGCAGTTTTCGTCCCATCGGGACGTATGGTCGATAGCCTCGAAATCAAACCAGCATTGAGCGTTCCGTAGAAACCCCGCACGTACGGGGGTGAAAATGCGACAATTTGAATTACACCATTTTTAAACAGCTTCTAAAATTCTGACAAAAATTGACGTAAATTCGCGCAGATTTTAAAGAGATATTGGTTTATTAAAATGGCCCAAATTAAAAATATAGGAGTTTATACGTCCGGCGGCGATTCGCCCGGGATGAATGCTGCCATAAGGGCGGTAGTGCGTTCGGCAATTTATTATAATGTGGAGGTTACGGGGATACGCCGGGGATACGACGGCATGATCAATGGTGATATGATCCCGATGAACCGCAAATCGGTTTCAAATATCATACAGCGTGGCGGCACGATATTGAAAACAGCCCGCAGCGAGCAATTTCTTACTGTTGAAGGCCGTAAACAGGCCTATGAACAGCTAAAAAAAAATAATATTGACGCATTGGTAGCCATTGGCGGCGACGGCACTTTTAGAGGGGCTAAAGCTTTAGGGCAGGAATACGATATGCCAATTGTAGGTTTGCCGAGCACCATTGACAATGACCTTTTGGGCACGGATTTCACCATTGGATACGATACCGCCATCAATACGGTAATAGACGCGGTTGATAAGATAAGGGACACGGCGGAATCGCATGACAGGTTGTTTATTGTTGAAGTAATGGGCCGTGATTCGGGCCTGATCGCTTTGCGTACCGGTATTGCTGCCGGAGCTGAAGCTATATTAATACCGGAGTCAAAGACCGACCTGCCAGCTGTATTTGAACGGTTGGAGAGCGGCCGGAAGGATAAAACCTCAAAGATTATTATGCTTGCCGAAAGCGGTGAAGCAGGTGACGCTTTTGAAATAGGACGGCAAATAAAAGAACGGTTCCCGAACTATGATACACGCATATCGGTATTGGGGCATATCCAGCGCGGCGGCAAGCCAACCTGTATGGACCGGGTGCTGGCCAGCAGGGTAGGCGTTGCCGCTGTTGAAGCCTTACTGGCAGGCCGCCGGAATGAAATGGTTGGGCTGATACACAACCAGATCGCTTACACGGCATTCGAACATGCCACCAAGCACTTTGTTGATGTTAATCCCGATTTTTTGAAGATCGTGGAGATATTGTCAATATAAATCACGTAGTCAAGAGCCAGGAGCCAGGAGCCAAGAATCAAGAGCCAGGGAGCCAAGAATCAAGAGCCAAGACAAAAAGAGGCAAGAAGAGAGAAGAAAGAACCAGGAGCCAGGAAAAAGCTAATTTTTGCTGGCTGTTTTCTTTTTATGGAGTTTCTCTTTTGAGGCTCTTTTCTTGATTCTTTCTTCTTGAATCGCATAAACCAGTAACGCACTCTCAATTATGGCCCCGTGGCTATATTTAGTGCTGCAAGGGCATTATTCCGGTATTTGAAATCGGGCTTATAGGTGTTTCCTCCAAGCTGAACGGCCATGTCATAATCCGCTATAGCCCTCCGGTGATTTATCTTTGTTCTGCCCAATTTATAATAAGCGTAGCCCCGGGTGTTATAAGCAGCTGCCTCTTTTGGATTTAACGCAATGGCTTTGTCACAATCTGCTATCGCATCGGCATAATGGCCCAACCGGTTATTTAACTGTGCCCTTGAGTCGTAAGCCGCTGCCAGTTTTGGATCGAGTTCAATAGCTTTGTTGCAATCGGCCATCGCTTCGGTATACTTACCCAGGTACATTTCGGCATATCCGCGGTTATTATAGGCGAGCGCGTATTTCTGATCCAGATCAATAGCCTGGTCATAGTCCATTATCGCATCTGCATAACGGCCCAGCTGATCTTTCGTATACCCTCTGCTCAAATAGTTAGAGGCCGACTTTGGCTCTAAAGCAATGGCCTGGTCAAAGTCCGAAATAGCTTCGGCATAACGTTCCAGATTGTTTTTTGCGTGCCCCCGGTTAACATAAACCTGGGTGTATTTTGGATCAATTGCCAGGGCCTGGCCATAATCAGCAATAGCATCGGCATACTTACCCAAGTAATTTTTTGCCAGCCCGCGGATGCTATAGGCCCAGCTGCTTTTTGAATTTACTTGCAGCGCCTTATCACAATCAGCAATGGCGCCGTCATAATTGCCATTGTTAATTTTCTCAACCGCTCCCTTAACCAATTCATCGGCCGAGTGACCATCGCCTGCATTCATGGCTGCCGTGGCCTCTTCGCGATATTTGTAATACGGCGTGTAACTGCTGCCACCCGCCTGAAGGGCCATATCGTAGTCCTCAACGGCCTTTTGGTAGTTAGCTTTGGAACCACCTATTTTATAATATGCATTACCGCGGCTATTATATGCCTTCGCATATTTGGGGTCTAAAGCTATGGCTTTATCAAAATCGGGTATGGCGTCGGTATAGTTGCCTAAAATGCTTTTTACGTAGGCGCGTGCATACCAGCCGTTTTTATTTTGCGGGTCAACCGAAATAGCCTGGTTATAATCAGTTAAGGCATCGGTATAGCGGCCTAAATGATCCTTCGCATACCCGCGTGCGTACCACGCGGATTTGTAATTTGGGTTTTTGGTTAATGTATAGTCATAGTCAGCTATAGCTTCGGCGTATTGTTTTAAACTGCTTTTGGCTACACCGCGATTGTAATACGCATCAATGTAGTTTGGATCGATCGAAATCACCTTACTATAGTCAATAATCGCCTCGTCATAGCGGCCCAAATTATCTTTTGCGTAGCCCCGCGCATAGTAGCCGTCTTTATAATTTGCGTCTATACTAATTGCCTGGTCGTAATCAGTAATTGCATCGGCATATCGCTCCAGGTGCTCTTTAGCAAGTCCGCGGTTATAGTATCCATCGGTATAAGCCGGGTTTATGGATAATGACTTGTCATAATCATTAACCGCATCGGTATACCGGCCTAAATGGTGATATGCAATCCCGCGGTTATTGTAGGCCAATGCATACCTGGAGTCCAGCGCTATTGCCTGGTCGTAATCTGCGAGCGCATCTGAATAACGTCCCGCATCGGCTTTCGCATTGCCGCGACTATTGTAGGCCGTAGAATATTGCGAGTCTAAAGATATAGCCTGGCTGTAATCGGCAATTGCATCATCATATCTTCCTAAAGCGGCTTTTGCTAACCCCCTGTTAAACCATGCTTGTTTATAATTAGCCGACAATGCAATGGCCTGGTCGTAATCACTAATAGCTTCATTATGGTGGTTTATGTCATGTTTAACTATGCCCCTTACATTGTAGGCCCAGGCGTTTTGCGAATTTAGTTGCAGCGCCTGGTTACAATCGGAGATAGCGCCCTGGTAATCTTTGTTATCTAACTTGGTTACCGCCTTTTTAACCCAGTCATCTGAAGATTGGGCAAACAGTATTTGGGCGAAAGGCAATAAAAATAATAAAATGAGTACACGCTTTTTCATAGCTGGTTTTTTTAATGGTTTGTGCCGGTACCTTGCATATATGATTGAACCAAAATTCAATCAGGCTTATACCGAAATTTCCTAATACTAATATAACCGATTTTATAAAGGCGGGAAAGTACCCAAACGGGTACCATGGTTTTAAAATAATTCAGATTTTAGCGCGAAAATATCATGACTGAAATTTCCATTTTATCACGGCCTCAACCTTGTTTTGGACATGCATTTTCAGGTAGATATTTTTGATATGTTTTTTAATGGCATGCACGGTAACGTCCAGGCTATCTGCGATCTCTTTCACCAGCTTACCTTCGGCCATCAGGTCGAGCACCTGTTTTTCGCGTGCGGTAAATAGCTGGTGGCCGTCATTGGTTACAGCAGGCTGAAAATGCCGGATTATTTTTCGCGCGATACCCGGGCTCATGGGCGAGCCGCCGTTATGGATATCTTTAATGGCATTAAATATCATTTCGGGCGGGGCGCTTTTCAGCAAATAGCCTGTCGCTCCGGCATTTAAGGCTTCAAATATTTTTTCATCCTCTTCAAAAACAGTAAGTATCATAAACTGGATGCTGGGGCAGTCCAATTTTAACTTGCGGATACATTCAATACCATTCATTCCCGGTAGCTGGATATCAGTTAATACAACATCGGGTAAAATTTCGGGCACCTTTAGCAGGGCGCTTTCCGCATCCTTCCATATCCCGGCAAGGTGCAACTCATCCGACAGCCGCAACAGGGATGCTACGGCCGCACTGTAATTTTCAGTATCCTCGATTAGTCCTACTGATATCATTGCTTTTATAGTGATGGAAAGTTACCGATAATAGAATAAAAAAAAAGCTACCTGTTTGGGTAGTTTGGCAAATGAATTTCGAGCTTTATCACTGTGCCTTTACTGCTTTGAATGCTGAATTTTCCTTTTACGGCATTCATTCGCTGCCGGATGTTTTTTAGCCCGTTCCCGGTTTTTGGTCCGGTATCAGGTATAAACCCTTTCCCGTTATCCTTTACCCGGATAAGGAGCGTTTTGCGGTCGATGTGCACATTAAGTTCAACGCATGAGGCATCGGCATGTTTAATAATATTGTTCAGCAATTCTTTAACGCATAAAAAAATATTGCGTCTTAATTCGTTATCGATCTCAATTTCGGGAATTGTTAAGGGGTAAATAATGTTGGTTTGATAGGCAAGCGGTTCAAATAACAACACAAAATATTGCCGGATAAACAACAGTAAATTATCCAGCCGGTCGTTCCCGGGATTTAACGACCATACAATTTCTTTCAGTTGCTCAACCAATTCGGTACCCAGGGCGGCTATCCGGTCTATATTTGGGCCGTCGCGGCTGTCGGCCAATTTTAATTTCAGCATATTTACGTAGATCAGCATAGTTGAAAGCCCGGTGCCGATATCATCGTGCATATCGCTGCTTATGCGCTGTCGTTCGGTTTGTACTGCCAACTGCTTCTCGAAATTGAGCTTTTGCTGTTTAATGCCCCCCTGTATGTATAGGAGCAGGATGAGAATACATGCAACGAACGTAACAAAGCCAATAATTACATTACGGATCAAGCTTTGACGTGCTGTCTCGGTTTCTTTAAGCTTTTGCCGCTCGTTAAGCAAAACTATTTCCTTATCTCTTCGCTCAACCTCCAGCTTGTTGATCTCGCGGTTAACTTTTTCGTTTATAATTGAATCCTTTAGGCCGGTAAACACAAGCTGGTAATGATAGGCGCTATCATATTGGTGCTGAAGCGCAAAGTTTTTTGAAATACCCCTGTAAGCATCGCGGATATCCTCATAATGCAGTATGGATTTTGCCAGCAATAACCCTTTGTTAAGGTACAGGCCGGCTTGCTTATAATCCTTTAATGAACTGTAAATATCGCCGGCATTGATATAATAGCTTGCCAGGTCGTAATTGTTAAATATATTTCCTTTTTTGCTATGAGGGGCAAAAACCGCCAGTGCATATCGCAAGGCAAGTTTATAATTCCCGGCCTGTTTATATGCAGTGCTAATTTTGAATAAAGTGTAGGGTACCCGGTCGGGCCTGAACACCATCCGCTGCCTGTCCAGGGGTTCCATCTCATTCATTTTATCATAAATACCGAATGCCGTAAAAAAATACTTCAAAGCAGTTTGATAATCGTTTTTCAGCAAATAACCATCGGCTATGCCATTGCTCGCATCAGCAACCATCATCCGGTTATGCATTTCATTTGCCAGTGCCAGGTAGCGCGTATAATATTTAATGCCGGCATCCGCTTTTTCCTGTTTCAAATAAATAAACCCGGCCTGGTTATCAAAATGGCCCTGGTTCTCCTTGTCGCCTAATTGTTCGGCAAGAGAAAGGCCCTTTTGCGCAATATCCATCGCATTTGCATAATCCGCCTGGTAATAATAGGCGTTTAAAGCGGAATTATAAATGGCATATACATCGGCATATAATTTATGCGTTTCGGCTATTTTTATGGCATCCTTATAAAAACGTATAGCTAGAGGATAGTTCTTTTCGCTTTCCGCGTGGGCGCCGTCCTGCAAAAATGATCGTTCGACGCCCCGTGGGTAGTTTAATTTATATGAAAGCGTTCTGGCGGTTTTAGTAATAGCCACTACAGTGTCGGGCGAAAAGCCTTCCAGCTGTTGTGCATATTTGAGATAGATCAACACCTTATTGGTGTCGTTCTTTAAATTTTTGGATTCCTTTTTAAATTCAGTATATGTTTTTTGAGATAGATTGACTATTCTCCTTTGAGAAAAAGAAGCAAGGCAGGTGACTAACAGATAAGCACAAATCAGGAAAAGATGCTTATACATGGATTAAGTGATTAATTACATGAAAGTTACGGATAATGGGGTTAAGATGCAAGATGCCAAGAGCCAGGAAGCAAGGGCCAAGATTTTAGAGTTAAGAAGCAAGATGTCAAGAAGCAAGACCGTCGAAACCAGGTAAGGGTAAAAAGCTCCGGAAGGTGATCGTCAAAATTTCAAGTGTGCCACCCGGTACAGTATCCTGGGAAGAGAAAACACGATAAAACTCTCAACGCGTCAGAGCGGGGAATAGCCCGTCCCGATCCTATTTCGGGAAAGCTATCTCTGCATTTGCAAATCAATGAACCGAAATATTGTCTGAAACGAAAAAATTCGTGCAGCTGTGATCAAAACGATAAAATTCTTTACTGGTCAGCGGAGTCACGAGTGCGCCACCACTTTGCTCTGGAGTTATTCAGCCCCCGATCTTTCGATGGCATTTTAAGATGCATATAAGTATGCGGCCGGGCAATGCACATGTTGAGCAAATCAGCTTGTCGTGTGCATTATTCGCCGCGTCATGGAACACTATGTGAGATTAGGAAATAAGGCATTCATTCCTCGTAATAGACACAAAACGTAACGCCAGGTTGCCATCAAAATTTTTATATGCTTATTCAAGCACCTAAAATGTTTTGATCAGCTATTTCCGCTATCGCGGGCTGAACCTGTCATTCCTTTTGTTAGGCTAAAACTCGTCATTCATAAAAGCTCTCTTTGTCTGCGACTGATCTTCACGTCCGTTCAGAACAGGTCTCCGTCAACCGCTTTTTGTGTTTGGCTCGCCTGCTCTCTCGCAACTGGCTTCACCATAGGGATGCGTAATGCCCCCGCATTTCCTCACCCGCTGCATTACACCCTGATCCCTATTGTTCGTGTGAAGACATTCTATGCAGCCCCGATGCTTTTCATGCATAGACCCGTTGCTCAGCTCGCGCCAACTCCGCTATGCTGCGTTGGTTCGGGTGGCTCGCATTTCTATCGGATTTAGTATATTTGCAGCTTATTTCAATGCACCTATTCATTCGTGCATATTGTGATAAGGTTTAGGTAAAAGCCCCCAAACAGCGAGTGTGAGGGGGCTTTGTTACATATGAAGCTAACGTTGTTTTTAAAATATATGATAACCGCACACCGGCTAACTGCAACTGCTTTTCAATCAACGATGCATTCAATACCGCATAGTTTTGCGTACTGGCAATGTCATTTGGGGTCAAATATTTCCATCAATAAAAGTGTGTAGCGTTTCCATTCTTTTATCCGTATAAGAATTAACTAACGTAAATTATTATGAAGAAGTATTTATTTTTGATCATCATTTTTTCTTTGGTTGCAGGATCGTGTTCCAAAGAGAAGTTTCAAAAAAATGAAGATGTTATTCCAAATTCCGATTTTGAGATTTGGAATGGCTGGTCTCTCCCATTTTGGAACGGCAATAATTGTCCGGCCTGTAGCAAACAAATTTTGACGGATATAGTAAAACAAAGTACCGATGCATATTCCGGTAAATACGCCGTTGAGTTATTAAACAACAATGTATATCCGGCTTTTATTCAAAACAAATTTGCAATCTCCTCACACCCAAATTCAGTCAACGGATACATCAAAGCAACATTGGTTACAGGCGATACGGTGATAGTTCAAATTAGCCTTTACCGGAACAACGTCGTAGTGGATAGTGGGAAATGGATTGGCTTAGAATCGTTGCCTGAATATACTGCAATACATATTCCAATTTCTCAAAATGCAAAATTGGTCGACTCGGCAAAGCTTTACATCCGAGGGGGGCAAAAGAAAACGGCAGCCTGGTCTACTTCAACGGTATTGTTGGCGGATGATTTTACTTTACGATAAGATAAATATGCTATTCTACACGTTGGCATAAACAAATTGATTAAGCCAACCCAATAATTGAGTTGGCTTAATAATCTATTCAATGTTGAACAATGATTTGTTTTTCAATGACGTCACTACCTTGTTTTACATGAAGATAATAGGTGCCGTTGGTTATATCAGCAGTATTAAATACAATAGCAGTGGAGTTGGTGGGATTTTTAGCTTTTCTGATAATAACCCCTTTACTATTGTATAACTCCGCTGTAAAATCAGACACCGAGTTATCAGTTACTACAAGTGCTCCAGGGCCCGCCGCATCGTGTCGTACAGGTTTATTTTCAATAGTCAATTGAGAGCTTGCGGGGTTTGGATAAGCAACAATCGCACTCAACCTTGGACAATTACTGTATAATGTAACGCCATTCTGAGCAGACGTTTCTCCACAGCCATCCTTGTAGGTAACAGTTACTTGCCCACCACCAAGCACCTTTGCGTTGATCGTTTGCGCGTTCGGATTGTCTATGATAATAGCGCTGTTTGTGCCGAGATATGATACGGTCCATTGCCAGTTTGTAGCAGTCGGCATATTTGGTGTTGCACTCAGATACCAGTTTATATATCCATCTGAGGAGCACGATCCAGTCGTATAATAGGTGATGTTTGATACGGTCGGTTGCGTTGATAAACCTATTGAGCTTGAAACGTTTGATGGGTTTAATGTTGCTGTCAAAGTAAAATATCCTTGCGATAGTTTGGTCGCCGTTACTTGATTGCCACTAGGGCTTAAACTAACGACCCCCGAGGGTGAGGCGGACCAGGCTACCGTTTGACCTGCCGGAACGTTTGAAGCTGTATATGTCGCAGACGTACAAAATGCCGTAGTAGCTCCTGTGATAGCCGGAAGGTTGTCAAGTTGCGACACGTACACCTGCCACGTTGCCGTTCTTTGGTCCATCCAGCTCACATAGGCTTTTCCTCCATGTGCAGCTACGCCAATGTAATCGCCGGCATAACCTGGAGAATAGCGTATATTATTTATCGGTGCGGTAACATGTGATACATCACTCACCAATTGATTCACGAATGTATTACCTCCGTCATTTGATATGGCGACATACGTGTTGGTTTGAAAACCGGCGCCATCGATAGCGTAGTATGCGATATATAAACCGCCAGTCGCCTGGTCAACCGTAACCCACGGGAAAAAGCTTTGTATACCGTTGCCAATACTTACAATTTTCGGTACAGACCAGCTCGTCCCTTGGTTATCTGAATAGCTAAGTTCAATTACAGCTTTTCCATTGCCATTCTGTTGCGCCGCGAAAACGACATAAACCCTTCCATTCTTAACTGAACCGCTTTTATCCACTGCCATGCTTGGATAGTCATTTACTCTAATCTTGTTGAAGTTGGGATCTTCAAAAGTTAGACGATTATTAACGGTATACAGCTTTCTTATGCCTGTATATGCCACGGCGACCTGAGGGGCGCTAAAAGAGGTGCCGCCATTCAAGGACTTAACAAATCCAAAGCCCACCGCTGGAAATGTTGCAACGGGTCCCGCACCATAATCAGCATAGCAAACGTACACTTCTCCATTTGGACCAGTTTGGACATTGGTTCCTTGTCCTGGTCCATTTTTTAACGTCAGCAAGGGCGAAAAAGTCACACCGCCATCTGTTGACCGATTAAACCGCACAATTGGTTTTGTGTCAGATCCTATGTCAGTAAATTCCGACCAGGCAGCATAAAGATTATTTTTATATGGACTGGAGGATTGATTATCAGCAGCGATCATCTCTTTATCAAAATCTGATTGTCCTCCGGCAAATACAGGCGAGGCAAAAGTCGAATTGTTAGTCGATTTTATAATATAGTAACCTGAGTTTTTAATCGTGGAAATATAAATATTCCCATTGGCGTCAAACGTGGTTGACGGATCACCCCCGACAAGTGGACTATTTGGATCAAAAATATCCGACCCGGTCCAACTTGCCCCGGCGTTTGAACTAACAAAATGGCTTTGGCTGTAGGTACTGATACTAGTTACATAGGTGTTAAAACTGCATGTCAAAATGCTAGGGTTATAGCGATTAACTGAAAGGTGCACCTCGGATTGATCATCTGTAGAATTAAGTACTTGAGCGTCGACATGATCGGTAATTCCGGGTGCAGCGGATGGGACACTGGCAGTTTTAATAGCAGATGGCGTCACAGCTGACGATGTCGTGGTTGACGGTTGCACATAAGAATTACCAGTTTTTACAGCTTTTGAACTCATCGAAATCTGTGCGGAAAGGCACAGCGGAAACAAAATGAACATGAGGGGAACAACAGATTTTTTAAAAAATGTCATAGTAGTCATAAGATTAGGATTAAGGTTTAAAGTCCGTTTTTATTTAATTGAATAATCAATTAGCTGCCATGTCTGCAAGACACCAAGGCTTTTATAATCAATCCTCACTAATCCGACATTTGGTGTAAACCAGAGATATTTATTTATCGTATAATTATAAGAATGTCCGTATTCGTGTATTAAAAATGTATTTTGGTACGAGGTGCCATTTTGTGTAAAAACAGTATTATTAATAACAGTGCTCGAATCTCTTATGAACGAGACCCGCCATTTACCTCCAACGTTTATTGGAAAATGCAGCGAATTTGTTATTACAATCCTAGAAGGGTCGACCTGGCGACTTCCGTAAAAAACCACCGAATCTTTACTACTGAAAACATAATTAGTGTCAATATGATCAGGATATTTGTATGTCCATATATTTACCGGTTGTCCATTTGACAATGTTGAACTTCCGGCAACGAGTACTGTAACCGTTATTACCTTACTTGCGATACTATCCGTTAATCGATAAGTGTATCGGGTTCCAAGCGTGTTTGGGAAATACTTATCGGGAATTTTAATGTCATTTTTTTTCTGTGCGCAGCTTGCCAAAAAGAAAAATGAAAGAACGGAAAGGGTTAAAAAAAAAATTTTCATTGTGAACAAATTTTGAGATGCAATGCCGAAGCATTTAAATTTGATTGGTAAAGGTTAACTAAATGTAGGCATATTTTAGTAAAAAGCAAATAGAAAATTCGACGTCGAGTTTTGAATACACCTCCATTCGCTAAAACAAGACCATATTATAGGTAAATTCACTTGAAATTCTATAACCAGCCAATTCTAAATTTTTTTAAAAACCTTTTGTAAAAATTACATATAAAACAAATCACGCAGTTGAGCAAATACAATTTATTAGGAAAAATGAAGCAGTAGTATTTATACCGCTATGGAGGATAAGTATAAGCCTTGAAACAGCGAGTGTGAGGGGAGTTTATTTTTAAAAGTACTGTATGGTTTTTGAAAAATAAAATTCCTCCTGCCCGTTCGTCCCGCTTGAATGCAAAAAGTTTAAGCGTCCACGCTTAAACTAATATATGGGGTTTATTTTGCAGGCAGCCAAACAGATTTTGATGTGAGCGCGGGCCTTACATTTTAAAGAGGTCGAAAGACGCTGCCTACTGCCCATTACAACTACCAACTGCCAAATGGCGTGTTCGCAGGTGTTCGAGGGCGTTCGCGCCAGTTCGGGGTGTTCGTGCATAAGTAAAAGCGAACGCTACAAAAGTCGTTGTCTTGCTTACTTACATCTTGCTTCTTGCCTTTGATTCTCCTCAAATTTCTATAACTTACGCTTCAATAAACGTTATTGCAGTGTTAGTTAAAACTTTCGGGAGCGCGGTGTATGGCATCGAGGCCATAACCATCATAATTGAGGTAAATATCAGCGGCGGCGGCAAACCGTTCTACTTAATTGTAGGCTTGCCTGATAACGCCGTGCGGGAATCAATGCAGCGGGTTGAAGCGGCGCTTCAAACCAATAATTTCCGGATGCCGCGGCAAAAAATAATAGTTAATATGGCGCCCGCCGACATCCGGAAGGAAGGCTCGGCCTACGACCTTCCTATCGCTTTGGGTATACTCGCCGGTTCGGGGCAGGTTGAAAGCGAGAATCTTGATAAATACATCATCATGGGCGAGCTTTCGCTGGACGGCAGTTTGCAGCCGATCAAGGGCGTTTTGCCAATGGCTATACAAGCACGTAAGGATGGCTTTAAAGGGTTTATCCTGCCAAAGCAAAACGCGAGGGAAGCCGCCATTGTTAACGACCTGGAGGTGCTGGGCGTTGAGAACATTAAAGAAGTAGCCGGATTTTTTAACGGCGACACCCAGCTTACGCCCGAAGTAGTAAATACCCGCGAAGAGTTTTATAACAGCCTTACCAACTACGACAGCGACTTCAGCGAAGTGCGGGGCCAGGAAAACATTAAACGTGCTTTGGAGATTGCCGCCGCCGGCGGGCATAATGTTATTTTGATCGGTCCGCCGGGGGCGGGCAAAACCATGCTGGCGCGCAGGCTGCCTTCTATTTTGCCACCTTTGAGCTTATATGAATCGTTGGAGACAACCAAGATACATTCAGTTGCCGGGAAACTTGCGGCTGCCGATGCATTGGTAACTGTACGGCCTTTCCGGTCGCCGCACCATACCATCAGCGATGTAGCGCTGGTTGGCGGGGGCAGCAACCCGCAGCCGGGCGAAATTTCGCTGGCGCATAACGGCGTGCTGTTTTTAGATGAGTTACCCGAATTTAAGCGCAGTGCCCTGGAGGTAATGCGCCAGCCGCTTGAAGAGCGGCGGGTAACGATATCGCGCGCTAAGTTTTCGGTTGACTATCCCAGCTCATTTATGTTGGTGGCGAGTATGAACCCATGCCCATGCGGCTACTTCAACCATCCCGAGAAGGAATGCATCTGCCCACCGGGGGCAGTGCAAAAATATCTGAGCAAAATATCGGGGCCACTGCTGGACCGTATCGACCTGCATGTGGAGGTTACGCCGGTAAATTTTACCGAACTGGCTTCCGACAGGCTGGCCGAAAAAAGCGAGCTGATCCGGGAACGGGTGATCAAGGCGAGAGCTTACCAGGCAACACGTTTTGACAATAAGCCCGATTTACATGCCAATGCCCAAATGAGCCCTCAAATGGTGCGCGACGTATGCAAAATAAGCGCCGCAGGCCAAACCCTGCTAAAAAAAGCTATGGAAAAACTTGGATTATCAGCCCGTGCTTACGACCGCATACTAAAAGTGTCGCGCACCATTGCCGATTTGGCGGGCAGCGAAGAAATCGAACTGGAACATTTAGCTGAGGCTATAAATTTCAGAAGCCTGGACAGAGAGGGCTGGGCAGGGTAAGTTTGAATAACGAACATTCAATACCGAATGATTATGTACGGCCAGGAGATGAATATTTCTCGCCACGAACATTTAATCACAATAAATTATATTTTTTATAACCTTCTGTTATGCACAGTCGTTAAAGTAATTAGTCGTCTTGAGACGCTTTTTGATTTATTATCATTGATGATTGCTCGAAAAAAATTGAGCAGTAACGCAGGGCCGCTTATACAATATTAAATACTTAACCTCTACACATTACATGTTTTACTGTTCGATACCGATGCCGGGATGGCGTCCGCATTCTCTCTCCGCCCAACGGTTTAACTACGCGCAATTCTTTCTCTCAAATAAAGCTTATATTGCTCTGAGTTTAAAGCATTTTACCTATCGCCTAACTATTTCTTAATCCCATCAAACAAAATATTTCCAGAAGCAGAACAGTCGATATGGCAGCCGAAACGAATCAAACCAAGTTACTTAAAGCATTAGAAGAAAGAAATGCCTTTATCGAGACCATTTTGCAAAACCTCCCCATCGGCGTCGCGGTGAATAAAGTGGACAGTGGAAAAGCGACCGCGGTTAATAGACGGTTTAGTGAAATATATGGCTGGCCGGATCAGGATTTGTCTGATGTTTTGGGTTTTTTCAATAATCTGTACCCGGATGAGGCATATCGAAATGAAATAATGGCCCAGGTAATGGGTGATATTCAAAGCCGCGACCCGGAACGAATGGTATGGAATAATATAGTTATTACCATGCGCACGGGCGAAAAACGAATTGTTAATGCAAAAAATATCCCCCTTTACGATCAAAACCTGATGATCTCTACGGTGATGGATGTGACGAATGAATACAAGCAGGCTGAGGAAATACGGCGTACCAAAGCTAACCAGGGCGCTTTAATCAATGGCATCCAGGACATGATATGGTCAGTTGATACTAATCTGCACCTTATTACGGCAAACAATTCTTTTGTGGAAATGGTGAAATCACTTACCGGTGAATTTATTACGGAAGGAGAATCAGTATTGTTAAAAGAATTTGGGGAAGAACGACTAGCTAAATGGAGACGGAATTATGAACGTGCATTTAACGGAGAACAGTTCAACGTAAACAACGAGCACTATAACCCGATAACACAAGCAATCCGGTACAGCTTAATTTCTTTAAGCCCAATGATAAACGAAGACGGCCATATTTTTGGCGTGGCATGTTATTCGCAGGACATCACTCAAAATACATTGAACATATTGGAGCTGAAGCAGCGTGAATCGCTTATAACGCATCAAAATGAACAACTCACCGAAATCGCGCAGATCAATGCCCACGAGATTAGACGCCCGGTCGCAAGTATCCTGGGTTTAATACATCTACTTAAAGAGACCGGTGAAATAGAATCAACTAAGGAGCTGCTGCAATACCTCGAAAAAGCTGCAGGTCAGCTGGATGGCGTCATTAAGCGTATTATTGACAAAACTGCTCCTTAAATTCTGGCTGACACGGATGTATATAGCTTTCATTCCGGACGATACATCGTTGTCAAAATATCATCGGGCACTAGCCGCGTATTAATAGGTATAGTTTTTGATAGCCAAATCAAAAATCAACTTATGAAAACTTCAACTTTACCTATTGTTTGTTTTTTACTCATGTTCTCGCTTTCGGGCTGCGGATTAATGGAAGATGCTTTTAAAGCAGGACTGTTCTTCGGATTGATCATCGTTGCCATTATTGCCCTGCTCGTTTGGGTGCTGCGATTTGGAATAAACATGCTTACTAAAAAAGGCATTATGAAGCTAAGTGAATAACGTTTCGCTGCTACGCCTGTTGCCCCGGCCATGTATTGTTGTTATGGCAACGGCTTTACCATAATATTCTTAAAATATACCAGGCTGTTTGGATCGTGGCCCTGAAGGGCGAAGGTGCCGCTTGAAAGCACACGCTGTTTGTCGCCTGCGGCCCGCTGCACATTATCGGGCTCGGTGTAATCGAGTACTACCTTATTGTTTAATTTAACGATGATTCTTTTATCAAGCACAGTAATGTACATGGTAAACCATTCATTATCCTTCACATATACTTGTTTGATATTTTCTATTCCGTACAGGCTGCCAGTTCTTATCCAATCGGTGTGCGAGTTGTTTACCTGCACCTCGTAGCCTTTTGACGGCCAGCCGCCCTGCTGGTATGCGGTATGAATGTAAATCCCGGAGTTGGCGCCTTTATGGGTCATTACATCCGCCTTAAACTGGAAATTTTGGAAATTGTGATCCTTCACAGGGCCGTTGTAAAACAAGTGCGCTGTTTTTCCGTGCACCACGATCATCCCCTTCTGAACCGAGAACGTTTGTGCGTTAGCGCCAACTTTCCATCCGGAAAGCGATTTGCCGTCAAATAACGAGATCCATCCACTTGTTGAATAATTTCTCAATGCCGAGCACGAAAACAGGCAACTGATTACAAAAAAGCAAACGATTTTATTTTTCATGATTTTACTGTTGACTTTTCACATCGCTGGTAAGCGCAGGCAGATGCCGCTTTTCGGGCGGCAGCGCCTGGTATTTTTTATAGCTGTCGTTAATATAAACTGCCAGGGATTCGCTATTATTACCCCTGATGAATGCATACGAAGGGCGATAAAGCGTCATGAAATCTTCGAGATCCCGGCCCTTTAGCGGAACAATGCTGCCGACATAAGCCCGGGTAAACACGGCGTCAACATGGCGTTGCTGCTCCTCCGTCACAAAATAGCGTTTGAGCTTACGTGCATCCCTGCCTTCTTTACTGAACCAGCTTGTCGGCGACATGATGTAAACCTTGCTCTTTGTATAAATTTCGGGATATTCCTTGTGCGGGTCAAATGCCTGGCGGGTTGAAGAGATGCTCACTTCCCTTAACGCGATGGTTTTGGTTACCATCACGACCTTCTTTGATGTGAGGTCAATTAAATATAATGTATCTGAAATAAAACCCGGTGAATCAAAAATGATCAAATTCCCGGTTTCCGCTTTTATGCTGAAATTCCCGGAATTGTCGGTAATGGTTATCTGTTTGTTATTATTATTCCTGATAAAAACATTCGGCATGCGATTATTGCTCCCGCTCTCATACACCGTACCCTTTAACAGGCTTTGTGCCATTGCCGGGCCTGTAGCCAGCAGTATCAAAACAACCAAAAAATACTTTTTATGCATAGGTATAAATGTTGCTGTTAGTTAAACTCTATTAGTATATTATAGTTTTCATTTTAACGTCTTGCGCCAAAATAAAAATGGAGATTAAGGATAAACAGGTCGTTTCTTCCGTGCTAATCACTGATCTCCAATCTCTAAGTCTATTTCTTCGTCCAAACGTTATTGTCCGGGTTAAAATCGGGAAGTACCTTGTCGGGATCATAAGTTACCGATTGTATCTCTTCAGTCGATGGATATTTAAATGTCCAGCTGCTGTTGCGCTCCCAAATTTCAACAGGCAATTTAACCCGGTCGGTTTTACCGCTTACTGTTTTAATTTCCAGTATAACCGGCATGGCCATTTTTTCAAGATTGTCGATGGTTATCAGTGCGCCTTTTGCCGGGTCGTCACTCACATATTTTACATCGCGTACAGCTACATCTAAACGCCAGTTGTTCATAAACCAGCCTCTCCAAAACCATTGCAGGTTCTCGCCGCCGGCATTTTCAATGGTGCGGAAAAAGTCATCGGGGGTGGGGTGTTTAAATGCCCATTTAGCTATATAAGTTTTGAAAGCAAAATCGAACCGTTCAGGGCCTAATATTTGTTCGCGTAAAAGCACCAGTCCGGCGCTCGGTTTTGAGTACAGCAGGGTGCCGGTATTCCTTTCTTTCAGGTTGGCAGGCTGGCTCATTACGGTTTCAAGATTAGGAGAGGTAAAGAACGGAGCAGCGCGATGCATATCCATTGCGCGGGTGCTTTTGTATTCTCCATTATTAAAATTTGCGGTTGATAGGGTATTGATAAAAGTGTTAAAACCTTCATCCATCCAGCCATATAAACGCTCGTTCGAGCCTACGATCATCGGGAACCAGGTGTGGCCAAATTCATGGTCGTTAACTCCCCATAAACTTCCTTTTTTGGCCTTGTATCCGCAGAAAACAATGCCAGGGTACTCCATGCCGCCTACGATACCTGCAACGGCCGTAGCTGCAGGGTATGGGAACTCAAACCATTTGGCGGAATTATATTCTATTGATTTTTTAACGTATTCTGTTGAGCGTCCCCAGGCATCATTGCCATCACTTTCAACGGGGTAAGCTGATATAGCGATGGATTTTTTTCCGCTTGGCAAGTTCATTTTGGCCGCGTCGATGATAAACGCTGCGGATGATCCCCATGAGGCATCGCGTGCGTTTCTTATTTTAAAGTGCCATGTTAGCTCTTTTTTGCCGGCCGGGCGCGAAGCAGGATCAGTAACCTCACCTGCCGAACGTATTACTACTGTTTTTTCGCTATTAGCGGCCTCTGCCCAGCGTTTAATTTGCGCAGGCGTATATACTTCTTGTGGGTTCAATAGTTCGCCGGAAGCCACTACGATATGATTAGCCGGCGCGGTAATACTCAGGTCGAAATCGCCGTATTCCAGGTAAAACTCACCCGGGCCGGTATAAGGTATGGTGTTCCATCCCCAGATATCATCGTAAACGCACATACGCGGATACCATTGCGCTACCTGGAAAATTTTGCCGTTCTTGGTATCCTGGATACCCATACGGTCAGAACCATAATTGGGCGAAATAAAAGAATATTCGATCTTTAATTTCACCTGTCCGCCGGCTGCGTTTACAGCCGCTGGTAAAAATAGCTGCATTCGGGTATCGGTTACCAGGAATTTTACTTCCGTGGCGGCACCCTTCGCGCCAAGCATTTTTATCGATTTGATTTTAAACCCCGCATCAAGCGCCTGACCGCGGCCCCAGTTGCGGCTCGACGGCATTGGCGGGTTACCCACCAATGGCACGATAGCTGTACCCCGTGAATCTGATTTGAAAAGATTCTGCTCCAGGTTCATCCATAAATAGCCAAGTTTTTGCGGACTATTATTGGTATATGTCAGTATTTCCGACCCTGTGATCTCATTTGTCTGGTCATTCAGATTAGCGGCTAACTGGTAATCGGCCCGGTTTTGCCAATATTTTGGTCCCGGTTCACCGTCGGCAGCGCGGTATTCGGTGCCGTTTTTGGTGTAAAACAACGGCCCGAAGGTTTCATGATAATCGTAATTAGTAGCTGGCGCTGCAGCACCGGCGTTTTGCTGTGCCTGGCTAAGCGTTGTGGCCGCCATAAAAGCCAGGGTAAAACCGGCAATCAGGTTTAATTTCATTTTGTCGTATTTGAGTAATTTACAGGCAAGTATAAGATAAAAATCGGCAAAAGGCTGCGCCGTAAAACATTTGTTACGAGATGTTGGTGGATGGTTAATTAGGTTGGATTGAGCTGATTATGTTAAATAGTTTTAATTACTTACCAAATCAACAACTCACTTAATCAACTTATTATAAGTCTCTTCGTCAAACCCAAAAAACAGAAAGCCATCCTTTTCAATAACCGGGCGTTTGATCATGCTCGTTTTTTGCTGGAGCAGTTTAAGGGCGTCATTGCTGGTTTTAATGCTTTCTTTAACCCGTGGGTCAAGCTGCTTCCAGGTGAGGCCCTGCTTATTTAAAAACTTTTCGTAGCCGGCTTTTTTGTCCCACTCGTTTAACTTTTCATCGCTGACGCCAAGCTTTTTAAAATCGTGAAACTCATACTCTACATTATTGGCTTTCAGCCAGTCGAGCGCTTTTTTAACCGTGTTGCAGTTGGTGATACCGTAAACTTTCATTTTGCGAAGATAGGGGAGAAAAGGGTCAAGAATCAAGAGGCAAGATGTCAAGAAGCAAGACAACAGCTTTTGTAGCGTTCGATTTTACTTATGCACGAACACCCCGAACTGGCGCGAACACCCACGAACGCCCCCGAACACGCCATTTTTCAGTTGGCAGTTATGCGTTAGCACTTGGCAGTCGGGTTGCACGTTGTACGTTGAAAGTTGTAAGCAGGCAGCCCCGTGCTATCTGCTCCACACCATATTTCAATTTCAAAAAATCTATTTCTAACTCCGCCCTCCCACCAATGAACGAATGAACCAAAAATCCTGGTTCTCGGCGCTTCTTAATTATTGCCTCCCGATGTGCTTTTGCCGCCGCCCTTGGTGTCATCGTTCTCGATGCCGTGCTGGTTCTTTTTAATATCGCTGTTGAGCTTGCCGAACCGGAAATTCACGCGGAAAGCCAGCGACCGGTAATAATTTTGGTTAAAGGTGGTTTGGTAAAACGCAGTTGAGTTGATCGTCGACCTGAAGGTGTTGTATTTTTGATAAGGATTATTGGCCACCAAAACCAGGGTAAGCTTTTTATTAAAAAATTCTTTTGAAAGCAGGTACTGGTTAAAAATAAAGTCGCTCGATTTGCCCTGCAGGTTTACATTGCCACTGAAATAGCCTGCGTTAAAGGCGAAAGCAAATCCATTTTTAAACCTGTATCGCGTATTGCCAAAGGCGTTGCCGGTAAAGCCATTGTTATGATACATGCTGCCGCCAAAGGTGCCGCTCAGCCAAATATGATTTACCTGGCCGTTTAGCCCCAGGGTCCATTCTTTGGTAAGGTTCAAATTGGTGTTTATGTTTAACCCAACTGTTTTATGAGTACCCAGGTTTTCGAAAGTGGTATAAGTAACAGTATCAGTTTTAGTCCCGACCTGCTCAGCCTGCAGACTGGATACATTTTGTATGGAGTTGTTGGAGAACGCATAGCTCAGTCCAATGTTGATTGAATTTTTAGTGAAATTGCTGTAGGTTAGCTCAAACGTATTGTCCAGCTCGGGCTTCAGAGCGGGGTTACCTGTGTTTACGAACGATGGGTTCGACCGGTCGATAAATGGGTTAAGCTGGAATATGCCCGGGCGCTGGATGCGCTGTGTAAAACCAAAATTAATACTGCTGGTTTTAAAACTCCGTTGGATAGATACCGATGGTATCAGGTTGTTGTAGCTCGGCGCCGTTGTAACACCCGACGAGATAAAATTAGCATTAAGGGAAGTATGCTCTAAACGCAGGCCTGCCTTACCGGACCACTTTTCCATTTTTAACTGGTACGAATTATAAAGACTGTAAATGTCCTGGTGGTAATTGAAGTCGTTGGTAAGGGCATCATTGGTCACAAACTGTTGTGTTGTGGCATTGCGGTCGTCCACGTGGAAATTGCTATAATTATTGCGCAAAATAGCCTTTGCGCCAGCCTCTATTGATACCTGTTTGGTAAGCGGGCTGGCATAATCAACTTGCAAAGTATGGTCCTTATTGCCCGCATCGTTATACTGTTGATAGTCGGGATAAAAAGTCACAGGATAGTTGAACCTTCCGCTAAACAGATTATCATTTAACTGCTTATTCGGCGAGTAACTATATTTATATGAGAACGTAAGCAACCTGTCCTTTGATTTTTTAAACCCGAGCTGGTAATTAAGTGCCGCATCCAGGCCGGTAAAACTGCTTGTTCCGGCGTTTTGTAATGTGTATGCCTGCTTTTCAATTCCCAGGCTATCCGTCATTGAAAACTGGGTATTGGCCTGATCCTGGTTGTTTCCAAAAAGGTTTAGCGACGCGGTAATTAAATTTAATGTATCTAACTCATAGCTCATTTCTGTACCGAGGTAGTGAAAGCGGCCGTTTTGCGTATTTATGCCTGTTTGGTTGATATTGGTTTTACTGGCAAATATATTTTCGACGCTTCCGAAAGTCGTACGTTGGTGGCCGCCGCTGCCAAAGCCTGCGAACAGGGACATGCCGAATTTGCCTTGCTTAAGTGTTCCATTCAAATTATAACCCGGCCCGAAAACCGAATTGAAACGGGTATTCACCCCGATGTTATATCCCTGGTCGGCGTTTTTTTTGGTGATGATATTGATGATGCCGGATAATCCTTCTGCATCATATTTGGCAGGGGGCGTAGTGATCACCTCTATCTTTTGTATGTTAGTAGCCGGCATCGACTTTAATATATCAGAAGGATTTTTGGCCACCAGGGCGGATTCCTTGCCGTTGATCAATATCTTATAATTACTGTTGCCTTTTAATTGAATATTGTCGTTGCCGTCTACGGTCAATAAAGGAACTTTACGCATCATCTCGAGCGCCGACAGTGCCTTGCTGTCCGGGTCGGCTTGTATATCGTAGCTGATCCGGTCTACCTCCTGCTTCATCAGCGGCTTTACCGCGGTTACCGATACCTCATTTAATTGTTTGCTTGACGCGGATAGCAATACTTTCCCCACATTCACATCAGCATCCGTGCCGCTTACATTGATCGTTTTGGTTTTAAATCCTACGGACGCAAATATCAGCTTGTAAGGTTTACCTGTTGCGCTTTTTAACTCAAAACTGCCATCGTCTTTAGTTAATGAACCCTTAACTGATTGCTGGGTTTTGACATCCTGTAGAACAACGGTTACGTAACCCATGGGCTTGTTGGCAACGGAATCTATCACAATGCCCTTAATGATCAATGCAGGGGGTGCGGTTTGAGCCCTAACGGTGACTATCATAAAGCAGTAGGCTGCAAAGAGTAAAAGTCTGTTCATACGAGATTTTCGTAATAGGACGCCGGAAGTACTAATATGTGACAGAATCGGATAAAATTTAACAAATTTTAACTAACGGGTTAGTTATTTAAGGGTAGGCTTATTTATTGAACCTGGTCATGGTCAGCTCGGTGCCAATTGTTGCGAAACTTTTTACCATTTCAATGGCGCGGTCAATAAGCGCGGGCAGGGCGGGCAACTCATCTTCATCAAAACCGCTTAATACATAATCAACCTGGCGGCCCTTTGCGAAATTGTCGCCAACGCCAAAACGCAGGCGTGCGTAATCATTGTGGCCCAGCCGGGCCTCGATATCTTTTAAACCATTATGTCCCGCAGCGCTGCCCTTGGGCTTTAAGCGTAAAGTGCCGAATGGAAGAGCTATATCGTCAACCAAAATTAAAACGTTTTCAATTGGTATCTTCAGTTCCTGCATCCAGTGGGTAACGGCCTTGCCGCTGAGATTCATATAGGTAGTCGGTTTTATAAGGCAAAGGGTACGGGCTTTGTGGGATACTTCGGTATAATAAGCCAGCCGCATATGGTGGAATTTTTCACCTTCCTGCTTCACCATCTCGTCTAGTATCATAAACCCCGCATTATGCCGGGTATCAGCATATTCGGGACCGATGTTTCCTAAACCGATTATCAGGTATTTCATTTTTTAGTTTTATACAAAATGCTTTTGTCATCCTGAACATAGTGAGGATCTTCTACGCCAACATGGATGAGTTGACCAGGTGAAGAAGATTCTTCGCTGCCGCTCAGAATGACAAAGAAAATAAAAATGCTTTTGTCATCCTGAACGTAGTGAAGGATCTTCTGCGCCTACATAGATGACGTTGATCAGGTGAAGAAGATTCTTCGCTGCCGCACAGAATGACAAATAGCAATTGTGTTCAAAGTAAACAAAAAAACAGCGATAAGTATAAACTTATCGCTGTTATCCCGATAGCTATCGGGACGGTAAAATCACCAATCAATCGGTGAAATCCCTAATTATTTTTTAGCTGCAGCCGCGGCATCCTGCTCGGCCTGGCGTAATGCACGTGAAGTGGTTACCGATAAAATGGTATCTTCTTTCGCGTTGGTAATGGTCAGTTTATCGAAGCTGAGGTCGCCTACTTTTACCGATTTGCCAACTTCCAAAGTTTCAATGCTCACTTCAATGGCATCCAAGTGGTCTTTTGGCAACGCTTTGATACGCAATTTCCTTAATTTCTGTACCAGTTTACCGCCTGTTTTAACGCCGGGTGATGTCCCGGTTAATTTAACAGGGATTTCCATAGTGATAGGCTTTTTCTCGTCAAGCAACAAAAAGTCAACATGGATAATTTGTTCGGTCAATGGGTGAAACTGGATATCTTTAATGATAGCCTGTGATTTTACACCAGCAATGTTTAAGTCGATGAAATGAACAACCGGTGTATAAACTACGGCTTTCAAATCAGCTGCGGACACAGAAAAGTGGGTTTGGGTTGGCCCACCGTAAAGTACTGCCGGCACTAATGCCTGGTAACGCAGTTCTTTAGCGTCTCGTTTCCCTACGTTCTCTCTTGGAGAACCGCTAATAGCAATTGATTTCATTTGTTTGTTTGTTAGTCCATGGTCCATAGACCATGGCTGTTGTTTGTATGTATTTATTGTTTGTATTCCTTTTCAAAATTCGTCTATGGACTATCGGCCATCGACTATGGACTACTTCAGTCCACCCTGAACAATTGGCTTATTGAGCCGTGCTCGTTTACATTCATTATTGCCTTGGCAAAAAGGTCGGCAGTGCTTAGCACCCTTATTTTGCTGCTCTTTTGTTTAAGCGGTATAGTATCTGTTACGATCAGTTCGGCTAAAACCGAATTTTCGATCGTTTCGTAAGCGTTACCGGATAATACGGGGTGGGTACAAACCGCCCGAACACTGCGTGCCCCGCGTTCCATAATTAGTGCGCCTGCTTTTGCCAGTGTACCGGCGGTATCGCAAATGTCATCAATCAGCACTATATCCTGGTCGGTAACATCCCCAATAAGGGTCATCGACTCAATTTCGTTTGCCCGTTTGCGGCGCTTATCGCAGATCACTACTTCCGCATTAAAAAACTTGGCAAACGTACGCGCCCTGTATGATCCGCCCATATCCGGCGAAGCAATGGTTAAATTGCCCAGCTCGAGGCTTTTTATGTACGGTACAAATATTACCGATGCATCCAAATGGTCAACCGGGATATCAAAAAATCCCTGTATCTGTGCGGCGTGCAGGTCCATCGTCATGATACGGTTGATACCTGCTGCAACCAATAAGTTAGCCACAAGCTTTGAACCTATTGCCACACGTGGCTTGTCTTTCCTGTCCTGCCGCGCCAGCCCGAAATAGGGGATAACCGCGGTTACATAATGCGCAGATGCACGGCGCGCTGCATCGATCATCATCAGCAACTCCATCAGGTTATCTGTCGGCGGGTTGGTTGACTGTATTAAAAATACGTCGCTCCCGCGTACCGACTCGTTAAAGTGCGGCTGAAATTCGCCATCGCTGAAAACAGAAAGCACTACCTCGCCAAGTTCCTTGCCATATTTTGCGGCAATGTTTTCGGCCAGCACCGTAGTGGCTGAACCTGCAAATAACTTAACGGGATTGAACTGTAAAGGCATCTCTTCGTATTTCGAATTTCGGAATTTCGATTTCGGAATTAGGTAAATTCCTATTTTAGGAATAACCGTCCTATAAAAAACAATTTCGGATTTTGAATTCCTGTCCTGGAATTAAATCCGAAATCGAACATCCGAAACCCGAAATCATTTAACTGTTGCCCGACCAGGATTCGAACCTAGACAAACGGTACCAAAAACCGTCGTACTACCTTTATACTATCGGGCAATCTCCTGTGGAATGTTGCCATTCCGAAAAGGAATGCAAATATAGGACGATTTTTTGAAGTTCAAAAAAAAGAATTGAATCAGGCGCCCGACAACCATTCTAAATAGAATCATTGACTCCCGACCTCTGCTCAGCCCGCTTAAAATCCACAATACTCAACCGTTCATCACAAAAACTATATTCGTGTTCCTGGTTTGAGCAGATGATCGTGAGGCGGTCCTTAGCGAATTGACGCACCAGGCTCAAATACCAGTCAACCCCTTGCGTATCCAGGTTGGACGTTGGTTCATCCAGCATCAGCATAGGGGTATCGGCACAAAAAGCCAGCGCCAGTTTAAGCCGCTGCTTCATACCCGACGAAAAATATTTGATCATTTTATTCTTGCTTTCCGGCATGGCCAGCAGGCTGATGAGTTCACTTGTATCTATCCCGGCTTTGTAGGTTTTGAATTTGAAATGAAAGTCGATCATTTCGCTTAACGTGAATTCTTCAATTAATTCAAGATAGGGCGCAGCCAGGCTGAGGTATTGATATACGTTTTCGATGTCTATCTTTTTATCTGCACTAAAATAACCGAGCGTTCCCGCGGAAGGCGAAAGGCTGCCGTTTAAAACCTGCAGCAAAGTTGACTTTCCCGAACCATTCGGCCCGAGGATGGCATATATTTTTCCGTTGGTGAAAGAATAGTCGATTCCCCGGAATATCCAGTCGCGGTTAAACCGCCGGCCAATGTTTTCGAGGATGATTTGCATGTCAGTTTCCAGTTGGCGGTTCGCAGTGGGCAGTTTGCAAACTGCAAACTAAAAACTGCAAACCTGTCCTACGAATTCCCAAACCCCTTCATGATTCCGCGTTGCGAGTTCTGTACAAAATTGATGATCTCGTCGCGTTCAACGGTTGGGTTAAATTCGGCTTCAATAATATCAAGGGCTTTGGTCATATTGTACTTTTTCAGGAATATGATCCGATAAATTTCCTGTATCTCGTTAATGGTAGCTGCCGAGTATCCCCTGCGGCGCAGGCCTACAGAATTGATACCGATATACGATAAAGGCTCGCGGCCGGCTTTTGTAAACGGAGGAACGTCCTTCCGCACCAGCGACCCGCCCGATATCATGCTGTGCGCCCCGATCTCGACAAACTGGTGCACCGCTGAAGTGCCGCCGATAAAAGCATAATCATATACATTGATATGCCCGGCCAGCTGAACGGAATTGGCGATGATAACATTATCGCCGATAACGCAATCGTGCGCCACGTGTACATAAGCCATCAGCAGGCAGTTGCTCCCGATGGTGGTGGTGTTTTTATCAAGCGCAGTGCCCCGGTTAAGGGTTACGCATTCGCGGATGATGGTATTGTCGCCAACCGTAACGGTACTTTGCTCGCCGCGGTATTTTAAATCCTGCGGCGGAGCTGAGACTACAGCGCCGGGGAATATCCGGCAGTTTTTACCGATGCGCGCGCCATCCATAATAGTACTGTTTGAGCCTATCCACGTGCCTTCGCCAACCTCCACGTCTTTGTGGATGGTTACAAATGGCTCAATAACCACGTTATCGGCAATTTTTGCCTGCGGATGTATATATGCTAATGGCTGGATCATTCTTCTTCTGTTTTTGTTCTTTTCACAATCTGGGCCATCAGTTCAGCCTCAACAACTATTTTTTCGCCAACCATGCCAATACCTTTCATCTGGGCAATACCCCTCCTGATTGGAGCAAGCAGATTGCAATGAAATATCAGTGTATCGCCGGGCACAACAGGTGCTTTAAAACGCGCGTTCTCTATCTTCAGGAACAAGGTAATATAATTTTCGGGATCGGGTACAGTATTCAATACCAAAATACCACCGGTTTGCGCCATCGCCTCTATCTGTAATACACCGGGAAACAACGGCGTACCCGGGAAGTGCCCTTTGAAAAGCTCTTCATTCATGGTCACATTTTTTAGCCCTACCACATGGCTCTTGGTCAGCTCCAGTATTTTATCGATCATCAAAAACGGCTGGCGATGCGGCAGAATGTTCATGATCTGCACGGTATCGTAAACCGGCTTAGCGTTCGGATCGTAGGTTTTTACATGCTTGCGGCTGCGTTCCTTTTTTATCAGGGTCTTTATTTTTTTTGCGAAGGCAACGTTCGCAGCATGTCCCGGCCGGGCTGCCATAATGTGGCCGCGTAACGGCACGCCAACCAAAGCCAGGTCGCCAATCATATCCAGTAATTTATGCCTTGCGGGCTCATTCTGGTGGCGCAGCTCAATATTATTCAGGATACCTTGCGGAGCTACCTTGATGTCTTTACGATTAAATATTTTCGCCAGGTGTGCAAGTTCTTCATCGTCCACTTCTTTATCGACGACAACGATGGCATTATTCAGGTCGCCGCCTTTTATCAGGTCGTGCTTCAGCAGCATTTCCAGTTCATGCAAAAAGCAAAATGTACGGCATGAGGCTATTTCCTTGTTGAATTCAGATATGGTTGAAATACTGGCATGCTGGCTGCCCAACACCTGGGAGTTATAATCAACCATACAGGTAAAACGATAGTCATCCAGGGGCATGGCCACCATGTCAACTTTGCGCTCAGGCTCCGAGTAATGAATGTTATAGGGTATATGATAATACTCGCGGTCGGCTTCCTGCTCAACAAGGCCCATATCCTTAATGGCATCAACAAACTGGATAGAGCTGCCATCCATAATTGGTGTTTCGGGCCCGTCGAGGTCGATCAATACGTTATCCAGTTCCAAACCAACCAATGCCGCCAGCACGTGCTCTACTGTGCTCACGCTGGCTCCGTTTTGTGAAATGGTGGTACCACGGGAGGTGTCCGTTACATTATCAACATCGGCGTCAATTATCGGGGAGCCGGGCATATCAACCCGCCTGAATTTATAGCCATGATTTTCGGGTGCGGGGTTAAAAACCATTGTTACCCTTTCGCCGGTGTGTAACCCGGTACCCGAAACCGAAACCGGCGCCTTAATCGTTTTTTGTTTTACATTCATTTTTGGATAGTCATTGGTCATTGGCCATTGGTCATTAGTCACTCGGTTATCTGTAATCCAACCCAATGACTAATGACCAGTGACTAATGACTACTTCGTAATTCTGTAATTATTTTTTCAAGTTCGTTAATTTTTTTCTCTAATTCGGGCAACCTGTTTATCACAATCAGTGAGCGCATATTCGCGCTAAACGACACTGCAGGCGCGCCCGCCCATTTTTTTCCTTCATCCGTTATTGAATGGCTGATGCCAGATTTGGCCTGTATCTGCGAGCCCTTAGCGATGCTAATATGCCCAACAATACCAGCCTGCCCGCCTATAACGCAATTCTCACCGATTTTAGCGCTGCCGGATACCCCGGTTTGCGCTGCTATCACCGTATTCGCGCCAATTTCGACGTTGTGCGCTACCTGTACCAGGTTATCCAGTTTTACCCCTTTGCGGATAATGGTTGAGCCCATCGTTGCCCTGTCGACTGTTGTATTTGCCCCGATTTCAACATCGTCCCCGATAATGACATTACCAATTTGGGCCACTTTGTTATAAGAGCCATCACCAGCAGGGGCGAAGCCGAAGCCATCGCCGCCTATTATCGTACCAGAATGAATGATGACATTGTCGCCTATCTTACAATCAAAATAAACCTTAACGCCGGCAAAAAGCGTAACGTTATTGCCAATAATCACATCATCGGCAATATAGCATTGCGGATAAATTTTACTGTTATCGCCTATTTTAACGCCAGGGCCGATATAAGCGAAGGCCCCAACATATACATTTTCGCCGAGTGTGGCCGACGGGTGTATAAAGCTGGGCTGCTCGATACCTGTTTTATGTAATTTAACGGTATTGTATTTCTCAAGCAGGATAGAAATAGCGACGTAGGCATTTTCAACCCGGATGAGTGTGGATTTTACCGGCCCGGCAAGTACCTGATCGTTATTAATAATAACCACCGAAGCGTTTGTAGTGTACAGATATTGCTCGTATTTAGGATTAGCTAAAAAAGAAAGCGAACCCGCCTGGGCTTCTTCTATCTTACCCAGTTGATTTACCGCTACTAAAGGGTCGCCTTCAACTGTTCCATTAAGCATTAAACCTAATTCCTGTGCGGTAAATTGCATCGGGCAAATTTAAGTGTTAAAATTTAAGCGCCAAAATTAGTTGATTAAGTGGGATTAAGTGAGTAGTTGATTAGGTTAAATCGCAAATTAATTAATATAGTTAACTTATTCAACTTAATCAACCACTAAACTAACTCCTTCTTATAACAAAGAACATACTTCTTTACAGTTTTAGCCAGCGCCTGTAAATTTGAATTGTCGCTCGCCTCTGTAATATCTTTTATAGTATCGTCTTTCATTAATATCCGGATGTTGCCGTCGCCGGGCCGGTAAGCATCATTGCCTATCGTTTCTTCAAATACAAAATAAGATGCCTCGGCCGCTGATATATTATACTTTTTTATCGCGCGTTCTCTTAGTTCTTTTATAAACTGGTTGTTCGGCCGTTCGTTGGTAATATCCACTTTATAAAGGTCCCGGTTAATCAGGTCCCGGCTAAGTTTAGCCAGTACAAAATCATTATGCGAGGCCCAAACTTTTACAGCGGCCATAATATCGGTATCATCAAGCGTAGCGAAAGTTTCCAGGTGGTGGTCTTCATTCATAAATGAATCCTTGCTGAGCGGTTTTTGCAGGAAATGATTTAACGCGGGCATGGCAAAAACTTGCTCGCCTTTTAAAGTCAGCTCGCGGCTGCGCTGAAGGATTTTGGCGAGCATAAACTCCGCAGATATCACTGTTTTATGCAAATAAACCTGCCAGTACATTAACCTGCGCGCGATCAAAAACTTCTCAATGGAGTATATTCCTTTTTCCTCGATCGCTATCTGGTCGTCTTTTACATTCAGCATTTTGATGATGCGGTCCGAACTGATCACCCCTTCCGATACGCCGGTAAAAAAACTGTCCCGGTTAAGGTAATCCATCCGGTCCATATCCAACTGGCCTGATACCAGCTGGTGCAAAAATTTGCGGGGATAACTGCCTTTGAAGATGGCAATGGCCGTGGTCAGCCGACCCTTAAATTGCTTGTTCAGCCTGTTCATCAGCATTACCGATATGTCCTCGTGCGATATGCCTTCTACGATCGTATGTTCCAGGGCATGTGAAAAAGGGCCATGCCCGATATCATGTAACAATATAGCTATAATGACAGCCTCTTCCTCTTCGGCTGAAATAATATGGTCTTTATTGCGTAGAGTTTCAATAGCCATGCCCATCAGGTACATCGCACCGAGGGCATGGTGAAAACGGGTGTGCAGCGCCCCGGGGTATACCAAATGAGTCATACCAAGCTGCTTGATATATCTTAAGCGTTGAAAATAAGGATGTTCAATCAGATCGAATACCAGCTCGGTTGGAATGCTGATAAATCCGTAAACGGGGTCGTTTATTATTTTCTTTTTATTCAATGCGGATTTTATAACTGTGCAAAAATGTTAAATAAAGATTATAGGCATGTCGTTCAATTGTTAATTTTTGTTAATCTCTTTCATAACCAACAACAAAACGCGTGCTTTGAGGTTATGTCTGAACGGGATATTGCCTGAAATCAGGCGGTGCTGTTTCTAAGTAAAATACGATGCAAGATACAACCATATTATGGGCCGATGACGAAATTGACCTGCTAAAACCACATATACTTTTTTTAAACGAAAAAGGTTACAAAGTTACAACGGTAACTAACGGTAACGACGCCGTAGAAGCTTTCAAAAATAATTATTTCGACCTGGTTTTTCTAGACGAAAATATGCCCGGTTTAACCGGACTTGAAACCTTATCGCAAATAAAAAGCATCAATAACGACGTCCCGATAGTGCTAATCACCAAAAACGAGGAAGAATATTTGATGGAGGATGCCATCGGGTCGAAAATTGATGACTACCTGATAAAACCAGTACATCCAAAACAAATACAGCTGACTATAAAACGGCTTACCGAAAATAAACGCCTGGTAACTGAAAAAACCACCATGGCCTACCAGCAGGATTTCAGGAACCTGGGCATGATACTGAACGATAACCTGAGCTACCAGGAGTGGGTTGATGTATATAAAAAACTCATTTACTGGGAACTGGCGCTTGAACAGCTCGAAGACGCAGGAATGCACGAAATCCTTACCCTGCAAAAAGCCGAGGCGAATGTGCAGTTCTGCAAGTTCGTTGAAAAAAATTACCTCAACTGGATCGCAAACCCCGAATCGGGACCCACTATCTCATGCCAGTTATTTAAGAAGAAGGTATTCCCGCGGCTGGATGGCCAGGGACCTGTATTTTTTATCTTAATTGATAATTTAAGATACGACCAGTTTAAGATCATCAATCCGATCATATCCGAATATTTCCGGCTGGAGGAAGAGGATGCTTATTATAGCATTTTGCCAACGGCCACCCAATACGCCCGTAACTCCATATTCTCGGGCCTGATGCCGTTGGATATGGAAAAACGTTACCCGGATATGTGGCAGAACGATGAGGACGAGGGGGGTAAGAATTTATTTGAAGGCCAGTTTCTTACCGATCAGCTTAAACGCGTTCTTCGGAAGGATATCAAGCACTCCTATCATAAAATATTAAACATCGACGAAGGCCGCGCGCTTAATGAGTCGGTAAGCAACTTAATGACCAACGAGCTGAACGTGGTGGTTTACAATTTTGTGGATATGCTTTCGCATGCCCGTACGGATATGCAAATGATACGTGAGCTGGCCAGCGACGATGCGGCATACCGCTCGTTAACCTTGTCGTGGTTTGAGCATTCGCCGTTGTTTGACTTGCTTAAGTTCCTTGCACAAAAACAGGTAAGGGTGATCATCACAACCGACCACGGTACCATCCGGGTTAGGAACCCAAGTAAAATAGTGGGCGATAGAAATACCAATACCAACCTGCGTTATAAACAGGGTAAAAATTTAAATTTTAATCCCAAGGAGGTATTTCACATCCGCAATCCGCATGATGCGATGCTGCCAAAGCTGCACGTAAGCTCGAGCTTTGTGTTTGCCAAGGAAGACAGCTACTTTGTATATCCGAACAACTACAACCATTTTGTAAATTTTTATAACGAAACTTTTCAGCATGGCGGTATCTCCCTCGAAGAAATGCTGATACCTATTGCGGTTTACGGGCCTAAGTAAAATATAAAAATTTTGCTTAAATTTGAATATGGTTTTAGTATTAAAAAATAGCAAAGACATCAAAAAGGTAAAAGAGCTACTAGTAAATCGACAGAATAAAAAAAAGCTCGATGCTAAGAAGTTTTGCGGTGCGTTAAAGGTTGATGAAGATGCGTTAGTGATACAACATCGTCTTCGAAATGAGTGGGACTGATATCTTTCTGGATACCAATATTTGTATCTACAATAATCTATAACAGGTGTTATTAAGTGCAGGCTCAATTGAGCAACTCCCGGCAATTGCCTCTGAAATAATTTCGTTTGCAGGGAATACCCGTATCCTACTCTTTTATGGCGATATGGGCGCCGGCAAAACTACGCTGATAAAAGCGATGTGTGAGCATTTAGGCGTAACCGACGTTGTAACCAGCCCCACCTTTTCAATCGTGAATGAATACGCAGGGGCCGGGCAGAAGATTTACCATTTTGATTTTTACCGGCTCAAAAACCAAGCCGAAGCACTAGATCTCGGCTATGAAGAGTATTTTTATTCGGATGCCTGGTGCTTTATTGAATGGCCCGAAAAGATACCCGATCTTCTTCCTGAAAATTATGTGCGTGTCAACATACAAGTTATGCCCGATGGCTCGCGACATATAACAATTGATAGGAATTAATTTAAACTTAAGCTATTTTTGCCTATCTTCATCATCCAGAAAAAAAGCACATAATGAGCTCAGGGAAATACAGTGGATTTTCGGACATAGCCAAACAGGCGATGATGCAACCCCAGGAATCGATGCTGGAGGTGAAGAACAAAAAAAACAAGCTCTACATCGGCATTCCAAAAGAGGTTTCTTTCCAGGAGAACCGGGTACCGCTCACTCCGCTTTCTGTCGCCCTTTTAATTAACAACGGGCACGACGTGATGCTCGAAAGCAATGCCGGGCAGGCTGCCAACTTTTCGGATAAGGATTACAGCGAACAGGGTGCACGAATTGTATTCGACACCAAGAAGGTTTACGAGGCCGATATTATTATCAAAATTGCCCCGCCGACATCGCAGGAAATTGAGATGATGAAACCCGGGCAGACGTTATTGTCGGCATTACAACTGGCCACGCTGAAACCGGAGTGCCTGCATGCCCTGCTTCAAAAAAAAATAACAGCCTTATGTTTTGAACATTTGCGCGACGAAGGCGGTTCGTTAAGTGTGGTAAGGGCCATGAGCGAAATTGTAGGCGCTACATCGATATTGATTGCCGCTGAATACATCAGCAATATATTTGACGGAAAAGGCCTCATGCTTGGTGGCATAACGGGCGTACCCCCAACCGAGATCGTTATTTTAGGGGCCGGCACCGTGGGTGAATATGCCGCACGTACCGCCATCGCCTTAGGTGCGGAAGTGAAAGTTTTTGACCCTTCAATATACAAGCTCCGCCGGTTGCAAAACAATATTGGTGCCCGTGTATTTACTTCGGTGGTACAGCCTATTGTGCTCGAGAAAGCTATTACTACCTGCGATGTGGCTATAGGCGCCATACGCGCCGAGGACGGTCGCAGCCCTTGTATTGTTTCGGAAGCTACGGTAAGCCGGATGAAACCCAATTCTGTCATTATTGATGTGAGCATTGACCAGGGCGGTTGTTTCGAAACTTCGGAAGTAACCAACCACACCCACCCGGTTTTTAGAAAACATGATGTGATCCATTATTGTGTGCCCAATATTGCGTCGCGTGTGGCGCGCACCGCTACCTACGCGCTGACAAATATTTTTACTCCGATATTATTGGATATTGGGGAACATGGCAGTCTCAAAAACATGATCTGGCAAAAAGCCGGTTTACGCGAGTCGGTTTATATTTATAAAGGCCAGTTAACCAGCAAATATTTAGGCGAACGATTTTCAATCCCCACGAAGGACCTCGACTTGCTTATCGTTTCTCACCATTAATAAATGAAACGGCTTATTCAAATCCTGCTGCTTGTGTTTGTGTCCGCACCGCTGTTCGCGCAGCGTTATAAGTATATCGACAGCTCAAAAGTAATGGGCGTTAAAAGCTATCTCAAACAGATAAAGTTGCAGCCGGATTCACGGCTTGCGGAAATTAAACGATATGTACCCGGCATCCGCCTGGATATCAGGTATGCCACAACCAATAATTTTATGCACCGGCAAATGTATGCGCAAGCTAAGGCATATGCCCGGCTGCCGGTGGTTATGGCTTTAAAAGACGTTGAGGCTGATCTTAAAAAACGCGGTTTGGGCTTAAAAATATATGATGCTTACCGGCCGTATTCGGTTACGGTAAAATTTTATGAGATGGCGCGTGACACTAATTTTGTGGCCGATCCGCACACAGGTTCAAAGCACAACCGCGGCTGCGCCATTGACCTTACGATCATCGATTTGAAAACCGGGAATGAACTGGATATGCCTACCGGTTTCGATAGCTTCAGTAAAAAAGCAGCGGCCGATTATGCCGATCTCCCCCGGTTGGAATATGCCAATCGCGAACTGTTAAAAAACGTGATGCAGGCACACGGCTTTAAAGTTTACCGTACCGAATGGTGGCACTATGATTTTAACGGGTGGATGAATTATCCGCTCCTGGATATTCCTTTTTCCGAAGTTCACGATTGACCCAATTTAAAAAAGCACCAAACATTTTTTGCTAAATCTCATTATCATATACTGAGTTAACAGCTTCATTTACCATATTTTACCTATGATAAAAATTTTAAGAAAAGGATATTGGAAGCAGATATGGAAGGTGCTGGGAGCCACCATAATGGGCTTTATCAACGATAATGGTTTAAAGCTAAGCGCTTCGCTGGCTTATTACACTATTTTTTCAATCGCCCCCCTGCTCATTCTAATTATATCCCTGGCGGGAATATTTTTTGGTCCTGATGCTGCTACCCACAGGTTATATCCGCAAATAGCCGGATATGTAGGTACGAAAGCCGCACTTCAGATCGAGGATATTTTGAAAAGCCTTCAGTTGTCGGGTAAATCGGGTATAACCGTTGTAATTGGCGTGATTGTATTGTTCGTAGGCGCGAGCGGGATTTTTTTAGAGATCCAGGACTCATTAAACATTATCTGGCGTGTAAGGGCCAAACCCAAACGCGGATGGCTTAAATTGATTCAAAACCGCTTTTTATCTTTTTCATTGATTATAGGACTGGGCTTTTTGCTGCTGGTTTCCCTGATAATTAATATTATTGTAACCGCACTAAACAACTGGATCGAACGGTTTTTGGTTATTGCAAAACTGGTCATTAATGCCATTAACCTGGGCGTAACCTTTATCATCATCTCCGCCTTATTTGCTATTATCTTTAAGTTTTTACCCGATGTAAAGATCAGGTGGAAAGATGTGAGGAGCGGGGCGTTTTTTACAGCCATTCTTTTTATGATAGGCCAGTATGTTATTAACCTGTACATTCAATATACCGCCCAAAGTTCGGCTTACGGTGCTGCCGGATCCATTTTAGTAATAATGGTTTGGATATATTATACCGCCACAATTTTATATATCGGTGCTGAATTTACCCAGGTTTATGCTGAAGCCATTGGGTGCCGGATTGAGCCGGCAGATTACGCGGTAAGTATAAAACAAACCGAGGTTGAAAGAGTAGTAGAAGTACTGCCCCCGCAAAACCCACAGCTTAAAGGAAATTTGAAGCCCGAGTCTTAGTTGGCAGTTTTCAGTATGCAGTTGGCAGTTTAACGTGCAAACTGCTAACTAAAAACTGCCAACTCCCCTAATACCGCTCGTGTATAAAGGTCATGATCCTCACCATTTCATTACGCACTTCACTGCTGGGCCGGGTAAAATTATTGTTCATAAATGAGAAAGCCAGCCGCTTTCCCTGCCGGGTAACCAGGTAGCCGCTTTGGTTATAGTTATTTGATAACGAGCCGGTTTTAGCCCAAACAAACGGCTGCCCGCTGTCGGTTTTATAAGCGGTTTTAATGGTGCCGGCTACGCCGCCGGCGGGCATCAGGCTGTGCAATAACTTTTCGTCTTTAATTTCGTCTAAAATCTTATTTAATAAAACCACCACGCTACGGGGGGTAAAAAGGTTTCGCCGTGAAAGGCCCGAACCATCAACCCATTGGGGGGCATCGGGCAGATCATTCAAAAAATGGGTCTTCGAGTAATTGATGACCGAATCGGTATTCAGTATGTTGTATTTGGCGGTGGAACAAACCAGTAAAAGTTGTTCGGCAATAAAGTTATCGCTGGGCTGCAACATGTGCTTATAAACTGTATCCGCAACAGCGTCGTAAAGTGTAGCGGCATCGTTTGTAAGCGGCAAATGTACTTCGGTTATGGTACCCTTCAGTGTGTCCTGCAGTAAGGCCAGGGTCAATGCGGTGCTTGTCTTCCAGGGAATTTCCTGCCTGAAATTTTTCGGAGGCCGGGTAGCCGGGTAAACGAAAGCATTGTTTAGAAAATCACGTTTTACCCTGAAATTATCGGGCCGGTAGCTGCTGTCGCAGGTTAAATACTTTTTTAAAAAGGCCGGCTTCACGTTTAATGCGCCATTTTTATCGGCATATATCACAGCTACATTGTCCTCAAGCGGTAATTCCGTTATCTCGGCCTGGTAATAACCACTATAGTCATCCCATGCCCATCCATCGCCGTAAAACGCGTTGGCGTAATTGCCTGATGAGAAAAATAGCTTTTTATGACTGTTCTTTAAAAAATTATAAGCTTTTGTTCCCTTTAGTTCGCTGTGCAAAAAAGATGGATCGCCTGTTCCCCAAAAAATAAGCGAATCATGCCGGACGACATACTTTAAAGCCGGGATAGAATCGCCCAGCATTTTAAGACATGTATAAAAAGTAAAAAGCTTAACGTTTGAGGCGGGTGTAAAATATTTATCGGCATTCAGCTCATATATCATTTGTTTACTATCCAGGTCGTATAAAGCAAAGCCGGTAAAGTGGTCATTTAAAATAGCCGAGTGCTTGAAAAGCTTTTTAACCTTTCTTTTTTTTATGTGACTGGCAACAGTTAGATATGGTTGTATAGTAAATAAGCAGATGAGCGTTATTACAAGGAATATATTTCGTTGCATCAATAGAGTAATAGTCGTATATTTAATAACCAAATATAAACTTTTGATCCGGCTATTTTATTTTATAAAGTCATGTCTCTACCGGCGCACCGCGCCAAGTGTTATTGCGCTTTTGACCTTATTATGTTTCGCTTGTTTACAGGCTAAAGCGCAATATTTTGATATACTCGGCAGCAGAAAACGCGTAAATATCCCTTTTACCATGGTAAGGGATATGATGATATTAAAATTGCATATAAATAATAAAGGGCCTTTTAATTTCATATTGGATTCGGGAGTAGGGTTAATGCTCATCACCGACCCTAAGTTGGTGGATTCAATCAATATCTCTAATAAACGAACGATCAAAATATCCGGGCTGGGTGAAGGCGATGACTACGAGGCTTATATAACATCGCCGCTAGATGTTGATATTCCGGGACTGGTTAGTTATGATGTTGCAGCGGCTATTTTAAAAAAGGACCACTTCGGCCTTTCCAATTATGCAGGTATGCCTGTTCATGGCCTTTTGGGATACGAGTTTTTTAATAACCTGGTGGTTAAGATTGACTTTACTGATAGTACCATGGTGGTATGCAGGCCAAAGGATATTGGCAGGTTTAAGAAGGGAACTAAAATCCCCGTAGTTATTGAGAACAGAAAGCCTTACATGCGGGCAAATATTACCTTCCCGAACGGCATAAAAACCCACAATAAACTGGTGCTCGACCTCGGAGCCGGCCATCCCCTGTCGCTTGAGAATGTTATCAAAAGAAATGGGCTTCCTGAAAAATTTATTGCCGCTAACCTGGGTGTGGGGTTAACCGGCCCCATTAACGGGTTTATCAGCCGGGTAAAAGAACTCGAAATAGGGAGGTATAAAATAAAAAACGTAATTACCTCTTTTCCGGAAGAAAAAATAAATGCCGGGCCTTCCGAACAAAGGGATGGAAACCTGGGTATGGAGGTGCTCAAAAGGTTTTCCCTGGTTATTGACTATCCCGACAGCTGCATCTATTTAAAGCCTGGGGCAAATATGAATGAACCTTTTGAGCACGATATGAGCGGATTGGAGTATTATGGTACAGGCGATAATTTTAATCGTGTAATTATAAGCAGGGTTGAACCTGGTTCGGCGGCTGATGAAATCGGATTAGAGAAAGATGACGAAATAATTGCCATAAACTTCAAACGCGTTTCATCGATGACGCTCGAACAAATAGACGAGCTTTTTAAATCCCGGGACCAACGCAGCCTGCTACTCGAGATTTTTCACGATAAAAAATTAGACCAGGTTATCATCACATTAAAGCGACGGGTTTGATATATGACTGCGCCAGCCTACAGTTCGATGTTCAATATTGCAGACATTGTCTTAATTAATAAACAACAGGTTAATGAAATTTCGACACAATCGAAATTTAAAGGAAATTTATTTGCCTGATTATTATATTATTTTCCGTAAAAGTTAGGGTGCGTTCCGGTTAAACCAACCATTCCAGCGTTTGCTGGCTTAAAATTTGATACAGTTTTACGTTAAGAAAAAGTAAAACATCCACATAACTTAACTTAAGATCGCTTATTTATTATGTAACATGACTACAAGGTAATGGAAGACAGAGAAATAAGTTTGTTAATTGAAACAAACAAGGCCATTCTTGCAAAAATCGAGATGCTGAATAAAAGGGTTGAAGCCATCGAAAACAAATTTGAAGCAATTGACGAAGATGATTTAAAGCAAGCCATCTTAATACCAATTGAACAGCTTAGCGAGTTTAAGACCGCTAATTTTATTGGGCAAACCGGCTCGTATTAAAAATGCCTTCCCGGCAATTACACTCATGTCACTATGGGTTACGGCATTGTATTCCTCCATCTTATTAACCAGATTTAATTTCCCCGTTATTTATCCGCGAATTTTTTCTTGCAACAAAAACTTTCCTGATTATTAAAATTTATAGGATTTTACATAAGTTTACATTTTACCCTATAATTTTAATTATTGTATGACAAGATTTTTAAGAATAAGAGCAGACTTATTCGTAACCGCTATTGTCCTTGCTGTAATTGCAAGTTCATGTGCAACCAAAAAACAGGCGGCATCGCAAACCGTTACCATTAAAACCACCGCTACAGCTACAGGCTCCACTGCAACTGCGACTATCGGTTCACCGAAAAAAGAAGGTATCAAAAAATTCAGTGACGTGATACCAGCCAAAACAAAAGTCAACAAAGGGCTTTTTAATACCTATAAGGTTGACGGGAAGTATTATTATGATATTCCGGATTCATTACTCGGCCGCGAAATGGAGGTAATTACCCGCCTTGTCAGGACCCCTGCCGGTTTAAAAGTGTTCGGGCAGCAATACGGCGGCGAGTCGCAAAACGACCAGGTATGGAAGTGGGAACGCCATGATAAACAAGTATTTATACGCGTACCCAGCTATTCCATACGCGCCGACAGTACCACCGATATGTATCAGTCAGTCAGAAACTCCAACCTGGATGTTGTATTAGCTGCGTTTGATATAAAGGCGTTCAATAAAGATACGACCGGTGTTGTGATAGATGTGACCGACTTATACAATGGCGATGTTGCCGCTATCGGCATATCGGACGAATTAAAAAAAGCATATAAAATTTCTGTGCTCGACAATTCAAGGTCGTACATTGATACAATTAAAAGCTTTCCGATAAACATCGAGGCTCATGTTTTAAAAACTTACCGGGCTGCTGAGTCGCCAACCGACAACACCAATGGTGCTGTATCGTTTGAATTGAACACATCCATGCTACTGCTGCCAAAAATACCCATGAAAGCGCGGTTAACCGACGAAAGGGTTGGATTTTTCGGGCAACGGCAAACCGACTACGGCACCGATGCTCAAAAATCTGAAGTTACTTCATATATACACCGGTGGAAACTTGAGCCTAAAGATGAAGCCGCTTATTTGCGGGGCGAATTGGTTGAACCTAAAAAGCCTATCGTTTTTTACATCGATCCGGCCACACCAAAAAAATGGGTACCATATCTAATCCTCGGAGTAAACGATTGGCAGAAAGCTTTTGAAGCAGCCGGATTTAAAAACGCCATTATAGGCAAAGCGGCGCCAACCCGTAAGGAAGATCCGCAGTTCAGTACCGAAGATGCACGCTACAGTGTGATAAGGTACTTTGCATCGGATGTTGAAAATGCGTATGGTCCGCATGAATCGGACCCTAGGACAGGCGAAATCCTGGAAAGTCACGTAGGCTGGTATCACAACGTAATGCAATTATTGCGCGACTGGTATTTTGTTCAAACGGCTGCAATAAATCCTGACGCGCGTAAAGCTAAGTTTACCGACGAGCAAATGGGCGAACTGATTCGCTTTGTGTCATCGCACGAAGTTGGCCATACCCTTGGGTTACCGCATAACTTCGGTTCGAGCTATGCGTACCCGGTTGATTCGCTGCGTTCAAAATCGTTTACTGATAAACATGGCACTGCCCCGTCAATAATGGATTATGCACGCTTTAATTATGTAGCGCAGCCGGGCGATGGTGTAACACACCTTTACCCGCAAATAGGCGAATACGATAAATGGGCCATCAAATGGGGTTATACCTGGTTTCCCGGTAAAAAAACACCGAAACAGGAGAGGGAAATTTTAGATGAATGGACAAAAGAGAAAGCCGGCATCCCGATGTATTATTACGGAAGGCAGGGCACCAGCATCGACCCCCGTTTGCAAAGCGAAGACCTTGGTGACAACGCTATGAAGGCAAGCACCTACGGAATAGCCAATTTAAAACGGATTTTGCCAAACATCGAAAAATGGACCTATCAGAAAGGCGAAAATTTTAGCGATGTACAGAGCCTTTATAACGAGGTTTTAAACCAGTTTTCGCGTTACATGGGCCATGTTGTTACCAACATTGGCGGTATGAATGAAAATTTTAAAACATATGACCAAACCGGCCCGGTTTATGACTTTGTTAGCAAGGACAAACAGCGCGAAGCGGTAATGTTTTTTAACAAACAGCTATTCGCCACACCGTTGTGGCTGATTGACAGCCAGGAACTGGTCAAATTTGACAATGGCGTAATGCTCAACCGGATAAAAGCAGTGCAAGTGGGTATGTTAAGCACCATTCTGTCCCAATCCAGGATTGCCCGGATGTTTGACAATCAAACAAAAAATGGGGCAAAGGCTTACACTGTAGCCGACTTGTTTAATGATTTACGTGGTGGCATATTTGTTGCCGGGCGGCCAGATGCATTTAAACGTAACCTCCAGAGGGGCTACATTGAGAACTTAAAAAGTCTGTTAAACGACGATTTCAGAACTATACCAGGTATTTCGGCAGCGCAGTTAGCCAACTTTGGCTTAACGCCGATAAACATGGCTTTATCCGATATCCGGCCAATGGTCCGGGCCGAATTGAAGCTTATCGATGCGCGTTTACCAAAGGGTGGGGATGCGATCACAGTGGCTCACTATGCTGATTTACATGTAAGGATCAAGGAAACGCTAAATCCTACCAGGCCGATTGTGAATTTACCAGCCGCCGGCGCCAGAGGACTAGAGGTAGAGAACCCAGGTGATAAAACAACAGGCTACCTAAACTGCTGGCCAAAGCCTGATTCAGAAAAATAAATATGATAATAAAAAAAGTCCCGCTCTGAGCGGGACTTTTACATAATACTATAAACCATTTATTCTTAAAACACTCAATTTTAATTCCTTCGCAGTAATTGCTGACCGTGCATAATATTCAACTCTTCATTTGAGTTGGCTGATGTTTTCAAAAAATGCTTTCTGCAGGTCCAGCAGCGATTTTACTTTTATTGCTTCTCCATAAGCATCAAAACATAAAAACTGCGAAAATTCAGGGTCGTTATTTTTTTCCCGTTCCAGAAAATTGAACGTCTCAAAAAAATAATGCCTGGTGGTCACATTGTTCTTATTGTTGAACTGTGATCCATTTAAATGAAAACCGATCGTATCGATCCACTTATGTATCTTCGCATGTAAAGATCTCTTAATCTTAGCCATAGGTCAACGCATTTAAAAGATTAACTATGTATGTTATCTTTTGTTTGGATAAGGATAAATTTAATTTCTAAACAATTGTTAGTTGCCCCGGCTTAAAAATTTCGTTTTATTTCTGAAAATCGTCGTTTGTTTTTAAAGACGCAACTTTTCACAAATCGTTGCGTATAACGTTGGAGAATTAAGAAATAAATTATAGAGATATGAAAACAAACAGACTTTTATTGGCTCTTTTATTTGCAGGGCTTGTAGGCATAACGGCTTGTTCAAAAAGCACAACTCCGGGCCCGCAGGGGCCAATTGGCAATACCGGTCCTGCCGGGCCGCAAGGCTCTAGCGGAGTACAGGGTGCACTCGGAGCCACCGGTCCTGCCGGGCCACAAGGTGTGAAAGGTGACATAGGCGCTACCGGACCAACGGGGGCAGCAGGCGCAACAGGTCCTGCCGGCGCAACCGGTCCTGCTGGAGCAACAGGCGCAGCCGGCCCTGCGGGAACAACAGGCGCAAACGGCGCTACAGGAGCGCAGGGGATACAAGGGCAATCCGGAACCAACAATATTCAAAGCTATTTGTTGCTGAACAAAGGCGTTGTTTTTGCAGGATTAACTTCACTTTCTGTACCTGCAATTGACCAGTCAATTGTTGACAAGGGCGCGGTTTTTGTTTATCTCCGAAATACCGGCTCAAGTGCAGCCTGGTATCCCTTGCCTTATTCTTCTAATGGCAATACAGTAGATATTTCTGACTTTGGAGTTGGGTACGTTAACATTAAAGCTAATTTTACCCAAACAAGCGGTATCGATTTCAGGGTGGTTGTAATGTCGGGCGCTAACGTTACAACGTTATCGGTTACACATCCCAATTTGAATTTTAGAAATTATGCTGAAGTTGCCGCCGCATTGCATTTATCGAATTAACCTACCTATGTATAAATAGAAAGCCCTTCCCTTTACCGGGAAGGGCTTTTTTTATTTGTTGTAAAAATAAATATTAAACAATGTAACAATGATATGATTTTTAGCTTTTTAACATATATAAAGTGAACATTTGCAATTAATTATTGTCATTATAAATAATATCACATTTGCATTCACACTTACTTTTTATGAAATCGCTCCTATTTGCGTTAACCATTATTCTCCTTTCAGTTACTTTTACTTTTGCCCAAAGTGGCAGGCCGGTACACGGAACTGTTATTGATTCTACAAAGCAGTCTCTTCCCGGCAGCGCCATTAAGCTGATATCTGACAAAGGCGACAGCGTTATGACTATAGCAGATCCTAAGGGCAATTTTGTTTTCCCTTCGGTTGTCGGAAATAAAATAACCATCACTATAACATCAATTGGCTACCAGGCGCTTAAAAGGCACTACACCCTGGCTAACGATAATACACCGGCTCAGCTGGGTACTATTGTGTTGAAAGTACAGTCAAATATGTTAAGCGAGGTTACTATCAGCGGAGTAGCTCCGGTGACACTGAAAGAAGACACGGTTGAATATAAGGCCAGCGCATATAAAGTTCGTGAGAACGCGCCGGTTGAGGACCTGATCAAAAAACTGCCCGGCGTTGATGTTGATGTAAACGGGAATATCACCACGCAGGGAAAGCAAGTTACCAAGGTACGGATCAATGGGAAGGATTTTATGGGTGGCGATGTGCAAAGCGCGACGAAAAACTTGCCTGCTGATGTTGTTGAAAATATCCAGATGATAGATGATTATGGCGACCAGGCCAACCTGACTGGTGTTAAAACCGGCGAGCCCGATAAGATAATGAACATTACTATCCGGAAGGATAAAAACTATGGTTATTTTGGGCAAGCTACAGTCGGCGACGGCGAAGACGCCCTGCCTGCAAGCCAGGGAATACCTAATAAAAACCGTTATATAGGTAATTTAAACACATTTAAATTTAACGGCGATCAGCAAATTGCCGTTTTAGGAAGTATAAACAACACCAATGTAAACACCTTTTCATTTAACAGCGCAGGTGGTGCAGGCGGCGGTGGCGGCAACTTTGGCGGTGGCGGCGGTCGTGGCAATGCAGGCCGGGGCGGTGGCGGCGGTGGTAACCAAAATTCGGGTAGTTTAACGACTACGCAGAATGGAATTACCGATGCACATTCAATTGGCGCTAATTTTCGCGACCAATGGGGTAAAGCCCTTTCCGTTTACGGCAGCTATAGCTTTGCCGATAACACTGTAACAACCAATAACAATGTTTTACAGCAAAATACCTCACCGGTTAATCCAACTTTACAGCAGCAAAACAGTACCGAAAAAGACCAAAATATCAATCACCGGCTTACCTGGAACATGGAGTATAAGCCAGATACCGTTAACTATTTAAAGGTTACGCCTACTTTTTCGTACGCCGGTACTAACGCAAATGGCCAGGAGAGCGATAATTTTTTCAGAAGGAGCGCCCTGACCACGGCTTATACGTCTACTACATTCGGAAATTCGAATGCCCCGGCGGTCGGTTTTAATGCGTTATATAATCACAGATTTAAGCATCGCCGCAATCTGAGCATTAATGCTTCGATCAATTCATCTGCCAGCTATGCATACCAAAACCCGGTATACGACTATACAATTGGGGCTCCTACAGCACCGGCAGATCAAAAAATCAATACGGACAGCCATACTACGAGCTACGGTACAAACCTGTCGTATCTTGAGCCAATAGGTAAGTTTTCGTACCTTGAATTTAATTATGCTTTCAATCGTTCAAACACCACGAACAGCAAGCAAACTGATACGCTTTTTGACCCCAATACTTTAGCATTCCGTAACGATAGCGCATTAAGTACCAGGTATGATTACAGTTTCACCACGAACCGGTTCGGGTTAAACTTTCGCGTAGTTCAAAAGAAGTATAACTACACAGTAGGCGTTGCGGTGCAGCCTGCGGTATTGGATGGAAATTCCCTGACCACCGGGATCACCACGCATGTGTCGACTTTTAATGTAATACCCAGTGCACGATATGTATATAACTTTTCCCGTAGCCAGGCATTCAGCTTAAATTATAATGGATCCAGCAGCCAGCCAAGCTTTTTGCAGCTACAGCCGGTTATTGATTTTTCGAATGCGCTGTATCCGGTACAAGGAAATCCAAATTTAAAACCACAGTTCACCAATAATTTTTCGATCAGGTATAATAACTTCAGCTTCGCGACGGGTAACGTATTTTTCATCAATTTCAATTTCCAGGAGATACAAAACCAGGTTGTAACCAATACCATTACTTTTCCGAGAAGATATCCGGCTGACCGGCGGTTCGAAAACACCATATTAACACAATATTTAAATGATAACGGCTACTATAGTGCTTTAGGTCGTTTAACCTATGCTAAACCGTGGAATAACCGGAAATTTACTTTAACATTCAACGGTACTGTTAATTATACAAATAATATTGGCTATTTAACCAATGTTGATTCGGTAACCTTTGCGCAAAGCACCCAAAGAAATATTGCGAAAAATCTGGCCCTTACGCCCGACATCCGCTTCAGGGTTGACATAACTGATAAAGTAGATGTGCAGTTTTTAACAAACTATGTGATCAACAATACAGATAACTCGGTAAAGAATTCATTTACAAACGGCACATCCAGGCTAAGAACCTGGAATATCGGCCTGAACGGCAAAAATTATTTTGGCGACTGGACTTTTAGCTATGATTATTCAAAAGTCAACAATTATGGATACGATCCCAGTATAAAAGTAACTAATCCCAATCTTTTGAATTTGTATGTTGAACGCAGGTTCATGAAAGATCACCGGGGTACCATCCGCTTGTCGGCGTTTGACCTTTTTAACCAAAACACAGGATTCAGCTCGTCTACAACCGCGAGTTCAATTACCGAGACACATGTTAACAGGCTGTCCCGATATTACCTGGCTACTTTTACCCTCCGCCTGCAAAAATTTGCCGGTAAAGTTCCTACCCAGGATGGAGGTCCGGGTATGCGTGGCATCAGAAGGGGAGGAGATGGCGGTGGTGGCGGCGGACGCGATGGTGGCCCAAGTTTAGACTAAACGAAATAAAAAAGCCTATCCAGGTATTATTCCGGGATAGGCTTTTTTATTTCGTTTAAAACCTATTCGTTTTTTACCAATACGGTATTGATAACGCGTTCGAGCTCTTCGAGGTCAAATGGCTTAGCCAGGTAGGTTTCGGCCCCGGCGTGGTTTGCAAGCAACTCAATATCACTGTTTGCCGAAAAATAAATAACAGGTATATCTTTTAAACTTTCGTCTTTTTTAAGAATTTGCGTAGCTATGATACCGCCGTCGTCGGGTATCCAGTTATCCATTAATATTACGTCAGGTAAAATAGATGAAACCTTTTCAGCTATGTTATTACAATCGGTAAACGAGAATACTTTCCAGCCCTGTTCTTCTAAAATATAGCTGCAGATGGAAAGGATATCTTCGTCGTCATCAAATATGACAATCTTTTTGTTAAGGTCATTCATGGGCGTAGTAGAAATGCGAAACTAATGTATTACAATTAAGAAAACCAAATATTTTACAATTTCATTCAAACTGTTCAATTTAAGACTTAAATTTTCTTAGGGGGAAAATGAAGCTATAAAAGTAAAAGTAATATTTGAAATATTGCGAATAAAAAAGTCGCTTGTAAAATAGCCATAGTTACCCGCCTGGTCGTAATTGGATAAAATTATCTACTACAGTTGCAAGCTTCATCTTGTGTAACAACGTTTTGCCGAAAAAGTTAGTTTACCGGGCAAGTATTTTTATTTAACTGCAGAAACACACCAATACGTTCAATTTTTTTTCTTTCCGGTTAATCCTTTTCAATTAAAATCTATCCAATAGATGTATCCTTCCAGGGGATATTGATAAAATTTAATATCATGAAAAAGAGATTTGTTTTATTCGCATTTATAATAGCCGCTTTTGTATCGGTCACTTCGGGATGTTATGTGGGATATGGATACGAACATCCTTATCGGGATCGTCATTACCGCCATTACGACCATTATAATGATAACCATGATGACCATGACAATGGCTATCACCGCAACCATCGCGGTGATTAATAAAGAATTGTGTGGAGAGGATGTGTGTTGAATAAAGGGTCCTGATTTTTTCAGGGCTCTTTTTTATTTACATGTTGTAATTATATCGCGTATCATACCGGATTACGAAATCTCTGATTAAAATAATCAGAGTGTGAAACCCGCAAATACTAATACATACTCCTGGTACAGGCCTAACCTCTATAAACCTGATTGAAGCGTATACCGGCCCGCGATTAAGGCAATGTGCAGTATAAGCGAAAAGCAGGACTGCCTTTACTTTAATAGCAGCACGGGCATTGATTTTTCAAATAATAATTTGTCTGTCGATTTGCATATTGTAGCGATTGCTTTCCCGAATCAAGTTCGTGACAGGCTATTCCTCGCAAAGACGGGTGGAGATGGTTTTAACTATTCACTTAATCAACCTAATCCAACTCAATCAACTAACCCCAAAACTTTTTCGCCCAACCGCTTGAATATAAACAAATAATATCTACCTTTGCAGTCCTTAAAATAAGTCTGCCATGGCGGTGGGCAAAGGATAAAAACTGTAAAATACAAAAAAGGAAAATGCCTACTATTCAACAATTAGTTAGAAAAGGTAGAGTAGCTCTGGTTGACAAGAGTAAGTCGCCAGCGTTGGACAGCTGTCCACAGCGAAGAGGAGTATGTACACGTGTATATACCACTACCCCTAAGAAACCAAACTCAGCAATGCGTAAAGTGGCCCGTGTGCGCTTAACCAACGGTAAAGAGGTGAATGCCTATATCCCTGGTGAAGGACACAACTTACAGGAGCACTCCATTGTATTGATCCGCGGCGGACGTGTTAAGGATTTGCCAGGTGTACGTTACCACATCATTCGTGGTGCATTGGATACATCAGGTGTAGCAGGCCGTAACCAGCGCCGTTCGAAATATGGTACTAAACGCCCTAAACCAGGACAAGCTGCTGCAGCCCCTGCAAAAGGTAAAAAGAAATAATTAAGGAGGATAGATAGCAATGAGAAAGTCAAAACCAAAAAAGAGAATTCTCCTTCCTGATCCAAAATTCAATGATATTTTGGTTACCAGGTTTGTAAATAACATGATGTATGACGGTAAGAAATCAACCGCATACGCAATATTTTATAACGCAGTTGAAATTGTTGAAAAGAAAACCAGCGAAAACGGTTTAGAGACCTGGAAAAAAGCTTTAAACAATGTAATGCCCGCCGTTGAAGTAAAAAGCCGCCGTGTAGGTGGTGCAAACTTCCAGGTGCCTACCGAAGTTCGTCCCGAGCGTAAGGTAGCATTAGGTATGAAATGGCTGATAAGCTATGCCCGTCGTCGTGGTGAAAAAACCATGATGGAGAAATTAGCAGGTGAGATCATGTCAGCAGCTAAAGGTGAAGGTGCCGCAGTGAAGAAGAAAGAAGATACGCATAAAATGGCCGAGGCCAATAAGGCGTTCTCGCACTTCCGTTTCTAAAATTAGATTACACCGATTTAATAATACGATTACACCGATTATTTATGTTTACTCTTAATAATCGGTGTAATCATTAAAAAAATCGGGGAAATCAAAAAATAAAAATAATGTCAAGAGATCTTAAATATACAAGAAATATAGGTATTGCCGCTCACATTGATGCTGGTAAGACCACTACAACCGAACGTATACTTTACTATTCTGGTGTTAGCCACAAGATAGGTGAGGTGCACGAGGGCGCTGCAACCATGGATTGGATGGCGCAGGAGCAGGAGCGTGGTATCACCATCACTTCAGCTGCTACTACCGTAAACTGGAAATACAGGGGCCATAACTACCACATCAATATTATTGATACTCCGGGCCACGTGGACTTTACCGTTGAGGTAAACCGTTCATTACGTGTACTGGATGGTTTGGTTTTCTTGTTTTCTGCTGTTGATGGTGTTGAGCCGCAATCAGAAACCAACTGGAGGCTTGCTAATAACTACAACGTTGCACGTATCGGTTTCGTTAATAAAATGGACCGCTCAGGCGCAGACTTTTTAAATGTTGTAAAACAGGTGAAAAGTATGCTGGGCAGTAATGCTGTTCCTTTACAGTTACCTATCGGTGCTGAAGAGAACTTTAAAGGCGTTATCGACCTGATCAACTGGAGAGGTATTGTTTGGAATGAGCATGATAAAGGGATGACCTTTACCGAAGTTCCTATTCCTGATGATATGATCGAGGAAGCTACCGAGTGGAGAGAAAAACTATTGGAATCAGTAGCTGAATATGATGAAGGCCTGATGGAGAAATTCTTTGATGCTCCTGAAACTATCACCGAACGTGAAGTACTAGACGCTTTGCGTAAGGCTGTATTGGATGCCAAGATCGTTCCTATGGTTTGTGGTTCGTCTTTCAAAAACAAAGGTGTACAGACCATGCTTGATTATGTGATGGAGTTATTGCCTTCACCTTTGGATAACAAAGGAATCGTGGGTCATAATCCTGATACAGGCGAAGAAATATTACGCCAGCCATCGGAAAAAGAGCCTTTTGCAGCATTAGCATTTAAAATTGCAACCGACCCGTTCGTAGGCCGTTTGTGCTTTATCCGCGTATATTCTGGTAATTTGGAAGCAGGTTCGTATGTGTACAACATGCGTTCAGAAAATAAAGAACGTATATCACGTATTTTCCAGATGCATGCAAACAAGCAAAACCCTATCCCTAATGTTGGGGCAGGTGATATTGCTGCGGTAGTAGGCTTTAAGGATATCAAAACAGGCGATACGCTTTGTGATGAGAAACACCCGATCGTTCTTGAGTCGATGAATTTCCCTGAGCCGGTTATCGGTTTAGCTATTGAGCCTAAAACACAGGCCGACGTAGATAAATTAGGTATGGCTTTAGGTAAATTATCTGAAGAGGATCCAACTTTCCGCGTTAAAACTGATGAAGAAACCGGCCAGACTGTAATTTCAGGTATGGGCGAGCTTCACCTGGATATCATCATGGACCGCTTAAAACGTGAGTTTAAAGTGGAAGTTAACCAGGGTGCTCCGCAGGTTGCTTACAAAGAAGCAATTACAGGTACCACCCAACACCGCGAAACTTATAAGAAACAAACCGGTGGCCGTGGTAAATTTGCCGATATACAGGTTATTATATCTCCGAATGATGAAGGTAAAACTGGTCTGCAGTTTGTGAATGAGATTAGTGGTGGTTCAATCCCCCGCGAATTTATTCCGTCTGTTCAAAAGGGTTTTGAAGCCGCAATGGCAAACGGTGTATTAGCCGGTTACCCGTTACAGGATATGAAAGTTCGTTTGATAGACGGATCATTCCACGCAGTCGATTCAGATGCTTTATCATTTGAAATTTGTGCACGTTCTGCTTACCGCGAAGCATTGCCAAAATGTAAACCGGTATTAATGGAGCCGATCATGAAGATCGAGATATTGACACCTGAAGAAAACATGGGTGATGTTATCGGTGATATGAACCGTCGTCGTGGCCAGCTTTTAGGTATGGATTCACGTGCAGGTGCACAGGTAATTAAAGCTACTGTACCACTTTCTGAAATGTTTGGTTATGTAACCCAGTTACGTACCATCACTTCGGGCCGTGCTACTTCAACCATGGAGTTTGATCACTATGCTGAAGCGCCACGTAACGTACAGGAAGAAGTAGTTGCCAAAGCAAAAGG
>JAQBOM010000024.1 GCA_028288025.1 Mucilaginibacter sp.
TGTAAGGGGCATCTTCATTAAAAGCATATTTAGTGCTGGCTGCAGAATTGAAACCGATATATGTGTCCTCGTGATTAACTGAATCGGCAACAAGCGTTAATCGCAGGTGTGCTTCGGGTGCAGGGCCGGCCAGTTGTGCCATATTGGCCCTGGTTGACATAAAAAGATTTACGCCCGTGTTTTGTGTGGTAACCTTTGCCGACTCATTAAAGATCAGCTGTTCCGTTGAGTCAACCGTGGCCTGTACATAAAATCCCTGGCCGCTTACGATGTAACGTGTGGCATTGCCTGTTTTAGCACCGCCTTTTTGATAAGCAGAATAAACATGGCTCACCGGGTCGTACTCATATATGGTATTGCTCACATGGGCCGATGCATAAATGCCGGTTGTTGTGCTGCTGGTTTGATACGTTTCCCAGTCAATTGTACTGGCATAAGGGTTACCCACCAGGTTATAACCCCTCACGGCAGTGTTGGCGGTCGCGTTTGACCAGCCTAACTTAGCCGAGCTTGGTTTGTACCAATCGTGAAATACAATTTGTCCGGTGTTTAAAGTTCCAATTGAGGTCAACGTTACCGAGGGTGCTAAAAGATAGGTTGTATATGTTTCGGTGGTGAGGGAAGCCGCGCCCCTGTTTCCTCTAAAAAAAACCATAAACCCGTTACCGGCGGGTACATTATAAATTGTACTGGTTCCGTTCAGGTTATAATCGTACACATTGGTGTTATTGAATTTACTTACACCCCAAAAATTACCGCTGGTAAATGTAAGGTTATTGGGCGCAACGTTTTCTTTGAATAAATAAATGGTAGCGTTTCCTGCCTTGTCAAAGCCAGATGCTGTTCCGCCGGATCCGGTAAGATACATGCCCCCGGACAGATAGTGCAGATCATAAACCTTATTTGAATTCGCCGTAGCGGTGTAAACCGGTGACGACATCAGGTAATACCCCCGGTGGCCCAAACCTCCGGTTATAAAACGTTCTACACGAAAAGTACCGGTGATTGTGCCGGAGGCGAGTGCCCCGATTGTTGCCGAGCCCGACGAATCGGATTTCAACGTAAATGTGCCAGTGTTAGCTATGCCGGCTGCACCTGAAAAAGCTAACCTGGAAGTGGATGCCATTGTATAAGTACCAGCGGTATTTAACGTTGTACCGCTTAACGTTAATGCAGACGAAGCGCCCATTGTTGATATGGCTGTACTGGTTATAGTGACCGTGCCACCCGATATGGTGGCATTTGAGCTGGTGACGATTAAACCTGACGTAAGCTTCAACGTACTGCCCGAAGCAATTGTTAATGTTGGATTGGATACAACAGTGCTGAATGATATACCGGCAATGGTAGTAGTGCCCGCAGTGGTTAATGAAGGTGCATTGGTATAAGTCGCGCCTCCGATAATTACTACCATGTTTGCTCCCGGGGCGGTACCGGTAGCGCCATTAAGCGCCGTATAATTAGTTGCAACTGTCATGTCGCTGCTGGTACCACCTGTCCAAAATTCACTTGAAATAACGTTAAATGCGTTGCCGGTAACGCTATAGGTATTATAAGTGGTATAAGGAGTAGTTGTTATAAACGCCGCAGAGGCCTGGCCACTTGCAAAACTACATGTAAATGTCCCTGCGGTACCAAAATTAACGGTGTAATCCGCAACAAGCCAATAGTAATAGGTTGTGCCGGCAGGAATAGTTTCGGTAACGTTACAATTAAAATAGCCGCCTCCGCTAATCCAGACACCCGCACTGGCTGCTGCAGCTGCGGCTGTATATAATGGGGTGCCGCCGGGATATACCGATGTCGTTGACCGGTAGAGCCTTGCATTTGAAAAATAGGAGTTTTCCTGGCCGGAAGTTTTAATATTGAACGTATTAAGGGTAAATGATCCGCCAACTGCAGTTACGGCAAAACCGTATAAAACAATATCAGTTTGCCCATAAACCAGGCTTCCCGATGTTATGCCATTAGTTGTTGTACTGTTTGCCCCTGTTACGGAAAAGTAGGGGCCCGGGAGTGTGTAGGTGTTGCCTGTTATGGTGAACGTGTTATATGACGACGATGGAGTAATTTGAATGACAGCGCTTGAGCTTTGGCCACTGGTAAAATTAAAAGCGACCGTAGTACTGCTGGTAGGGCCCGGGCCAATATTATTGGCAACTAAAAAATAATATTTTGCGGTAGTATTGATTGTTTGGTTGGCGGTGAGGGTGACATTGGCATAGTTACCGTTAAAAACAACCGAGCCAACGGTTGTCAGCGTACCGCCACCGTATGTGGCCGTACTGCTTAACACCAATGTACCGCTGCCAAAATAACTTGAAACACTGCTGTTTGAACTGTTAATATTAAACCCGGATACGGTTATGCTTGCGCTGGCCGATATACCGAAACCGAATAACACAATACCGGTTTGATTCGCGGTTATCGTTGTGGCCGATGTGCCACCTGTTTGTGATGTTATCGTTATCGTAGCGGTATTTATATTATAAGTATTGCCAGATACAGTAAAATCATTGTAAGAGGTGGTAGCAGTACTCATTGGTGCCGAGCTTTGTCCATATGAGAAACTGAACTGGGCGTTGGCTGGTATACTTGCCCCGGCCAGGCAATTCGCTACCACCCAGAAATATTTAGTTGCGCCTGCCGCTATGACTTGTGTCATGCCGGTATAAGTTATATAACTACCGCTTGATGAAGCGGTAGCCGTGGCAGCGGCGCCAGGGAAGGTAGTGGTTGCGCTGGCGTAAATTTTAAAAGTTCCAAAGACGTTAGATACAGTGGTTAAATTACTGTTAATATTAAAACCGGTTAAAGTGATACTCGCAGCAGATTTGTTGGTAACACTGAACGCAAATAATTTAACTGCTGTAGTTCCCGGAGTAATAATGGTAGCTGCTGAGGCAAGTGTGTTTTGATTCGAAACTGCGAGCGCATACGGTGTACCGGTGCTATAGTTATAGCCCTGGTTGTATGAAAAATTCGCGGGATAAGTCGTTCCGTGGTTATCTGTTCCAAATGTATTGGCGTAGGTAACTACTAATTGAAAATAGGCAGCTGTAGTGTTGACTGCGTCGGCAAGCAAAAAATAATAATTGGTGCTGTTTATTGTTTCGGAAATATTGTCAATAGTAACGTTAGCGCCGCTAAAAGTCACGTTTCCAACCGCTACGCCGGTACCTGTACCATAAGTGTTTGTAGTATACCTGTATAATGTGCCATTAGCCAGGAACGCATCGCTGGTTGTAGGACTACAGGTAAATGTAAATTTGTTAAATGTAATACTACCACCGGCTACCTGAACACTAAAGCCCATTACCGCTACATGAGTATTACCGGACGTAATAGTGGTGGCCAGTCCACCTGTTAAGCCGGCAAAGGTGGGTGTCTGGCCAAAAACATTGTGAAACGAAAATGTTAAAAAACCAAAAATAAAATAATTAAGTAGACGAATCTTCATGGTAGACGATGCCGACTTTTACCTACTACTTGATAAGGGACCAGATGTCTTGTTATAAATTAACATCGCTTTTAAAGGTTCCCGCTTATTAACTTGCACTTTTAATTATCAGCCTCGGTTATTTAATGCAATCAGCGTACCTTTGTTCACGTCGTTATACTTATTGTTGAGACTGTTATTTCATTTAGCTTTAAACACATTTTTTTTAATTATTACTTATAATTAGCCTATATGATTAATGTATGAGACTGTGGAATTTTCTAATCGTTTTAATAATGCAGTGGGGAATAATTTGCCCACTACATTTATTACTCTTAGAGAAAAGATTGTACTTTTTTAAGCAAACCTGAAATACAGCGAGTATCTGCTGCGCGATAGGATATATTAGTCAATGAAATGCCAGTCCGATCATCATTCCTGATTGTAATAACCTCAGATAAACTGGTTTTTATTTTGGCATATATAAAAAAGCGCTCCGTATCTCACCCCGGAACGCATGTTATCAAAAATGTGATAACATCAACTAAATCAAGATAAGTTTAACTTCATCCTTCTTTAAGAACTTTAAATGTGTGTTTAATACCTAACTATTAATTCACCCTTTTTTTATCCTTTGCAAAGGCTATTATTTTCTTATAGGCCAACGGGTACACTGCGATGTAATGTGTACGCACTAAATATGGCACTTCTCTCTTTCCATTTCCCATTGCAATTTCAATGGCATTTGAAGGTTTCAGGGGCATGTGGCAGTCGATGCAATTGTTTTTAATGGATGCTCCCGGTTCAGGTGCTACCTTGCAAAAGTTGTGGTTGCCACTATTGTGGCAGCTCATGCAACGCTGTGAGTAAGCTGCAAGATTTGAAGCTTCGTTCTTATGCGGATCGTGACAAGTGCCACAATCCATATTACTCTTTAAAAAACATTTGCTGGCAGCAAGCAGCCCGCTTTGGTTGCCGTGTACATCCAGCGTAGCCGGATTGGGTATTTGAGAAAAAAAGGTAGGTTCCTTAAACTTGGCAAGCGTATCGCCTGCCTTAAATTTAAATGCCGATACCTGAAAGTCGTCCTTATTTCCCGCGTGGCATACCGCACAGACATCCAACCGCTGGGCGCGCGTAAGCGATTTGTAAGCGACAATATATTTGGCTTTTTTCTCTGTAGGGTTAGCTGTTTGAAAATCCACGTGGTTTGCAGCCGGGCCGTGGCAACGCTCGCAATCAATACTGTAAATCAGCGAATTTTTATCGTATTCAATCACTTGCCGCGCAAGGCTGAAATTTTGCTGTGGCAGTTCATTAATATAACTGCTATGGCATTCAAAACAGCGCTGTTCAATTGGCCGGTCGAAATACGCGTGCTCACCGGGAAAACCGGGACTGTTTGCCCAATTACCCAGGGCATTAAAATAGGACATGGGGAGTTGAAACAGTTGATTCCCTTTCCAGTACATATAAGTTTCGGCTTTCGCGCCGCCAAAAGCAATATCAAAGCGCTGTTCCTTTACTTTTTGCCCGTTCGCATACAGCACCTGGTAAAGGTTATTTCCCCGTTTTTCCATCACCACCTTCGAGTGGTCGCCAAAAGTAGCCTGGTTATGATTTTGAACGAAACTTCCGTGTACACTGTGGATCGATGCAGGCTGCGATGACGCGAAATGTGCTGTTTGCAGGTACGAATCATAAATCCGCTGATGACATTTTATACATTTATCTGATCCGGCGTATGCCTCGCCGCGCGCATCAGGTTTATTATTCACATTTACGCATTGGGTAAATATGGCAATTAACGGCCCTAAAAATACCGCCATTAACAAACAGATACGGTTAATTTTCATCAAATGCGATATTCCTTCATCATAAACATCCGGAGAACGCCGATTAAAGGACTACCATTTATAGGTGGCGGCAGCTCCGGCATCTAACGAGCTGGAAACAATTTTTGAATTAAACTTGATATTGAATGTTTGCGCCCCGGTACTGGTGTTTAATACGATAAGGACCTTAGTGCCGTCGGGGTTTTTAAAGGCTACATTCTGCAGTGTATTTTGCTGATCAGACGCGATCCGTACAGCGCCCGGGCGCACAAACTTAGACGCATGGGCAATAATATAATAAGATACGTTACGTGAAACAGATGAGCCGATGGTTACTGCACCCAAACAGGTAGTGCATCCACCGTTGGTATGCGGCCCATAATTTGGATCTGAAGCCAGGTTCCATTCCAGTACATTTTTGCACCAGTTGCGGGTGGCCCCAATAATCAGGTTGCTGATATGCCACGATAAATCTCCTCCAAAACTGCCGCCGCCAAATGTTGCCTGTTCAGTAAAGTAGAGGTTTTTGTTTGGATAGGCATTATGCACCTGCGATAAAACATTTATTGCTCCGCCATATAAATGAAAGGCCGAGCCATCGACAAAGGCGCTGGCGGCCGGATCGGCCAATATACTCGTGGCATATTCGGGATGGTCAGCATTATGATCGTATACAATGATCTTGGTTTTTATGCCGGCAGATTGAAAAGCAGGCCCTAAATTGTTTTTTACAAAATTTGCTTCATCTGCTGCGAGCATCAGCATCGCCGGGTTGTTATAGGCATTTAAAGGTTCGTTTTGCGGCGTAACTGCATCAATGGTTATACCGGCGGCTTTCATGCCCTGGATATATTTTACAAAGTAGTCAGCATACGGACCAAAGTTCGCTGGTTTTAAACTGCCGCCGGAAAAACTATTGTTATCCTTCATCCATGACGGCGCGCTCCAGGGGCACGCCAAAATTTTAATACCGGGATTAATCGCGGTGATTTTTTGAAGTATCGGTATCAAATCTGTTTTTTCCCGGTCAAGACTGAAATTCTGCAGCGTAATATCACCGGGTACATCATCATAACTAAATGGCGAAGCACTCATATCTGATGCGCCGATAGTTATCCTGATATAGCTGATACCAATAGCAGTTGAATCTGTCGAAAACAATTCACGAAGCAACGCATCCTGTTTGGTCGGGTCTAAAGTGTTTAGTAAATAAGCACTTCCGCCTGTCAAAGCAAAGCCAAAGCCATCTATGGTTTGATATGTTTGAGTGGTATCTACATTGATGGTGGTATTTTGATTCGACCCGGCAGCAAAAAGCAGGGCTACATTTTGTTTTTTTAATAACTGGAATTGATTTGCTTCGGTAACCCACATCGACACATCGGTTTTAAGCGGGGTGACCGGTGTCACTGGGGGCAGGGGGCCCGTAACTATAGACACCGGTGGCTTTTTGCTACAGCCAGCTATAAAAATCAGTAAGGCAAAGCTAATAACGGTTAATATATATTTTCTGACCATATTCATAATTGATTGTGTTACCGGTTAAATATAAACCGTGTATTATTCCGAATAGTATAAGCGAAAATTTAATTAATGTGCAAATAATTATTTTGTGATCATTTTATAGTAGTGTACATAATCAACCTGCATAGTAGTAGGAAATGCGGTATCATCAACACCTTTAATTCCGCCCCAGTTGCCTCCCACGGCTATATTCATTAATAAATGAAATTTTTGATCGTAAGGCCATGACGGCGATCCCGTATTATCATTTGCATAGGTAAATATAAGCACATCGTCATAATAACCTTTTACCGCATCCGGTGTCCAGTCAACACGATAAAGATGAAAATCGGTGCTGGATGTTGGTATTGTCACATTGCCGCCTTTTTGGGTTCCGATAGCACCATTATACAGTTGGGTATGAATGGTAAAATAAACTACGTTGGGATTGTATCCCACCATTTCCATAATATCCAATTCGCCTGATTTTGGCCAGCCACCATATGCATAATCATTCGGCAGCATCCAGATAGCCGGCCATGTTCCTCTACCTGCCGGCAATTTAGCTTTTACTTCAACACGGCCATAAAGCATGTCAGGCGTTTTTGATACCATCCGTGAGGAAGTATAATTCATACCGCCCATAGCCTCCTTTTTGGCTGTTATGGTTAGAATGCCATTTGTTATACTGGCATTGTTGGTTGTGTTGGTATAATATTCCAACTCGTTATTTCCCCATCCGCCGCCGCCGGTGTCATAACCCCATTTGGCAGGATCAGGGGCGCCGTCTGTATTAAACTCGTCGCTCCAGGCGATATTCGTATCGAAGGAATATACTTTCGGAGGTTGTACGATCGGTGTGAAAACAGGTAATACCGGGGTTTTCTTTGAGCACGATACCATGCTTAAAATGAGTATAGGGCATATCCTAAACAATAAATTTTTCATAAAGCGTAGTTAAGTAATAAAAAAGGCTGCCCGAGCGAGTCAGGCAGCCTTGTCGTATAATAATTATTTGGTTCCCCGTAGTTGCACGTTGGTGAACGAAATGCCGGTGGTACCTAAATTAGAACCCCCGCTCTTAATAAAAAGGTAATATGTTCCTGTTACGGTGGGAGTGAATGTTTTTCCCGCTCCATTACATGATATTGTAGAAAGCAGTCCGTTGAAAGCAGTTTTACCGCATCCGCTCCATGTATTCAATGCTATTTTAATACCTCCTGAAGAATAGTCGGAACCATTAGCGGGTACCGCGGTACCCACATAGGTTTCAAACCATGTGTCAGTAGCGCCGCTGCCGGAAATAGTCATATCCACCATATATTTTTGGCCAGCGGTAAGGTTTACGGCCTGGTAAACTGCTGCATGTCCATAATTGCCGCCAGAGGCTACCATTACATTTTTTACAGGATCCATTACCATGGTAACACCCGCACTAATTGTAACATGTGTCCATTTAGCATCATCACCTGTAAGCATCTTTCCTCCAGTAACGAGGTTGCCCGAGGTAGGGTCGGACAACGGCACAGTAACCGTTTGGGTTGCTGTTTGCGAAACGCCGCCAGCGCCTATAGCAGTCAACTTAAGTGTGTATACCCCTGCATCAGGGTAAAATACTGTATCGGTTGTTTTACCGATATTATTGCCACTGCCATCTCCATGATCCCATCTTACAGCAATAACACTGTTATTATTTGCCTTTACAACATAATAATTTGACTTACCTGTAATGGGCGTCACGGTAAATGATGCAGTAAGGCTTTTAGGCGTTAGCCCGTTTCCAAGTCCAAAAGTATCAGGCTTACAGCCTGCGTATATTCCAACTGCTAATACCCCAAGTGCCAGGGTAAAAGCTTTAATTAAATTTAATTTCATCTTCTCATTTTTTAAATGGTTAAAAAACTATATGGTTTTTAGTGGTTGGCGACTATAAAGTCCCGCCCCATTCTTTGCTTTGCTTTAATTTGGTTGCATTCAAATCATTAGCCGGGATAGGCAATATTTCATTGTGATTTGCCTTAAACCCTTTAAACGCAAGCACTGTGGGTGCATCACCCCAGCGTACAAGGTCAAACCAGCGATGTCCCTCGCCAGCCAGTTCCGCACGCCTTTCGTTTTTAAGTGCCGCCATCGTTGCCGGAAGCGGGTGTGCAACACCGTCATTATATGCACGGGTATGTACCGCTGTCATTAATGCAGCTGCGCGAGCCAAATCGCCTCCGCCACTGATTAATGCTTCCGCTTCCATCAGGTAGGTATCAGCTAAACGTATCTCGTAAACATCTTGCGCAAAGTTTAACTCGAAATTGCCGCCGCCTGTAGTTATGTCGGCTTTATGTCCCATAAATTTAGCAAGATAATATCCTGTGTTCTGATATGCCGTCGGCGATCCGGAATAGCTCGCGATGCCGTTTTTTGAAAGACTATCAAGGTTGGCAACTGTAGCCGCATTCCGCGGATCATAGTGTATGAAATTGAAAAACTCCGGGGTAAAATCAAAGAAACTCCAACCAGAAACATAATCGGGTGCGCCGGGTTTTAAAGCCACGTAATTTCTTGGCGCTGTCATAATATCTAAAATATTCCCTTCCGAGCAGGCAATACATCCCCAGTTACCGCCTGATTTGGATGAATGCGCAATTTCCAATATCGATTCGGAATTAAATTTATTATGCACATTCCATAAGCTTGCGAAACTGGGTAATAACTGATAGCCGTAGGTGGCGTTTAGTTGTCCGGGTGTACCATTTACCTGGGCAAATTCTGCGGCAGCCTGGGTATACTTTTTATCATATAGATAAATTTTACCTAACAAAGCATGTACAGCGCCCATTGTCAATCTGCCCCCATCGGTAGTTACACTTACTGTATTGGGAATGTTTTTATTAGTAATTACGGATTGCAGATCGTTTTCGATTTGCGTATAAACAGCGCCCGGAGCCACTTGTGTTACATTATTTATCTCATTGGCAGCCAGTGGCTTCAATATCAAAGGGATATTTTTAAACAAGCGAACCAAGTCGAAATAAAAGTATGCACGCAGTGCTACAGATTCATCGGCATACCTGGCTTTTAAACTCGCATCCATAGGTACGGTCGGCAGCTTTGACAAAAGCACATTAGCCCTGAATACGCCCTGGTATGAACTTGACCATAAGGTACCGGATGGGCCCTGGTTTTCATCATGCCTGTTGGTACTAAATAACTGGAGTTCATTAACATCCGACGGACCGCCGCCGCCGGTGATCTGGTCATCACTGCCAGCATCCATTGTGTTAAGCTTAGTTACATCATTGCTGCCCTGAAAGCCAACTACGTCATACACCGCTACAAGACCGTTGAAGGCTTCCGCCTGGTTACGGTAGTATGCAGATTCGAGATTAGTTCCTTTGGGGCTAACCGTCAGAAAACTTTTTTTACATGCAGGGATCACCAGGATGCCTGCCGTACAAATTGCTAAATATTTTAAATACTTTTTCATATATCTTAATTTTAAAATCCTGCACTTAAACCAATTATAAAGGTACGGGCCTGGGGATAAACACCCTGGTCGATACTGCCGGCAACATCCGGATCATAACCTGTGTATTTTGTAAAGGTTACTAAATTCTCACCTGTTACATAAACACGCACCCTTTGCATTCCTATTTTACTTAATATATTCTTATTAAATGTATAACCTAGCTGAAGCGTCCTTATTCTAAAGAACGTTCCGTCTTCAAGATAGAAGTTCGAATTGTTGGTGAAGTTGTTATTCGCATCGCTGGTAGTTAAACGCGGATAAGTGTTTGAAGTTCCGGGTCCTGTCCATCTTCCTAAGGCTGTGGTTTGATAGTTGGCCGAGTTAATATCCAGTCGGCGTAAGCCCTGGAATATTTTATTTCCGCCCTGGCCCTGCCCAAATACCACGATGTCAAAATTCTTATAGCCTGCTGTAAAAGTTAAGCCATAGGTCCATTTAGGGAACGAACTGCCCAAATAAGTACGGTCGCTGCCGGTGATTGAGCCGTCTCCGTTTAAGTCAGCAAATTTAAAGTCACCAGGTTTAGCGTTAGGCTGAATTTTTTGGCCTGTTTTTGATGAAGTATAACTATCCACATCGGCTTGGGTTTGGAATATTCCAAGCGTTTGGTAGCCATAGTAAGAACCAAAAGGCTGCCCCACAACAGATTGGGTTACATTCCCCGATATGCTTTGAAAGCCTGATCCTGATAGAAACAGCTGGCCGGGAGCCAAACGGGTAACCACGTTTTTAAGGTGGGATACATTGCCATCAAAACCTATTTTAAAATCGCCTATTTTTTTATGATAGCCTAATGAAATCTCTTCACCTGTATTTTCCATATCGCCTACGTTAGCATAGGGAAGGCCAACAGCGCCGACGTATCCCGGTATGTTAACTTGCTGAAGAATTCCGGTTGTTTTTTTCTTATACCATTCGAGCGTTAAATTAAAATCGTGGAACAATACCATATCCACGCCAATATTTGTTTGCGCGGTTTGTTCCCATTTTAAATTAGGGTTGGATGGTGCATTGGGGCTGTTACCGGTAAGGAAAGTATCACCGGTTCCGAAGCTATAGTTTCTGCCACCGCCAATTGTTGAAAGGAATGCATTATCCGTTATATTATCGTTTCCGACAACACCGTAGCCCCCGCGAAACTTAACAAAGTCAACCACGTTATTGGTTGGCCAAAAAGCTTCTTTAGTAGGTACCCATCCTAAAGAGAACGACGGGAACGTTCCATATTTATTATTGGCGCCAAACCTTGAGGAACCGTCACGCCTTACGACGGCCTGCAAAATATAGGTTTCATTATAGTCATAATTTAAACGGGCAAATAACGAACTGATATGATGCTCTTGACTTTCGCCGCCATAACCGATCCGTTGAACTGCCGGAAGGGGGTAATTTAACGAGGCATCGTTAAAGTTATTTACAGGTAACCCATAATTGGTAGTACCTACGCTAACTGTAGCCGCGTCGACATACGCTCCCTGCCCTATCAAAACATTTAAGTTATGTTTACCAAATGCGTGGCTATAAGAGGCTGTATTCTCAAGGTTCCAGTTAAAAATCCGGTTCATGCCCCTATTGTAATTGGTATTTACCAGGTTGCTGGTTGACGAATTAAGGTAATAGATAGGCGTAAAGCTTTCATTACCGTAAAATGCTACTTTAGTACCCACGGTTGATCTTATCGCCAAGCCTTTTAATGGGTTCAATTCAACGAATGCATTACCAACTACATTGTGCGCCCAGTTATAGTTGCCTATGCGTGCTTGAATATAGGCTAAAGGGTTAGTGAGTTCCTGGCCAACCGCAGTTGATATACCATAAGGAAATCCTTGTGCATTCCGGTATACGGGGTTGGTGGAATATGGAGCCGCGGAAGCTATAGTAGGATCCGTTTGCACTGCAGGTGTAATTGGGTCAAGGTTAATAGCGGAACTTAACGGGCCGCCAAATACACTGTTGGTATTACCCAAACCTATATTCTTCTCGTATGAATAGCCGATATTATCACCAAAATTTATCCATTTTGATGGTTTAAAGGTTTCATTGGTCCTAAAGTTCACCCTTGTATAGTGTGAAATTGGTGTCGCCACGATGCCTTCCTGGTCTAAATAACCAAATGAAGTATAATAAGTAGATTTATCGCTGCCACCACTTACACTCAGGTCATGGCTCTGTTCCCGTGCACTATTGTTAAATATAAGGGATTGCCAATCCGTACCTTTACCAAAGGCTGCAGGATTAGGATAAATAGCGCTTCCTCCGCCAGCTACAGTGGCTTCGTTTATTAATGTAGCGTATTGAGTAGCGTCTAGCAATTGAAGCTTTCGTGCAGGACCAGATATCCCGTAATAGCCGGAGTAATTGATCTGCGTACGGCCCGCTTTACCTTTTTTGGTTGTAATCAGGATAACGCCTGCAGCTGCCCGCGTACCATAAATAGATTGTGAAACCGCATCCTTCAATACCTCAATAGATTCAATGTCGGATTGATTAAGATAGCCGATACCACCATTATCAACCACAACGCCGTCAACTACATATAAGGGATTATTATTGTTAAATGTAGTGATCCCCCTTACACGTACAGTAGAGGCAGAACCGGGTTGTCCGTCATTCGCGGTAACGGTAAGACCTGAAGCTCTACCCTGTAAGGTTTGCTCCAGACGCGTAACCGGTTGGTCTTCAAACTCCCTTGCGGTAACGCCGGAAATCGAGCCTGTTGTAACGCTTTTCTTTTGTGTACCGTAACCAACAACAACTACCTCGTTAAGGTTTGTTAAATCCTCGGCTAGTGTTATATTGATAACAGTTTGAGTGCCTACAGCTATTTCCTGCTTAACATAACCTATAAATGCGATCACTAAAACAGAATTCGGGCCGGTCACGTTCAATTTAAATGCACCGTCCACACCCGTTGTAACGCCATTGGTAGTCCCTTTTTCAACGATTGCTACTCCCGGTACCGGCAGTCCTTTTTCGTCAACAACTTTGCCCGATACAGGGATACTTATCGCCGCTGGTTCTGTAATAGTTATTTTGCCGGGGGTTTTAACCATATCGTCAACCGGTATGTTTGCATCCGGCAATTTGCCAAGGATAATTCTATCCTTTAATACCTCGTAATCGATCCCGTTATTTTTAAAAAGCTGGTCCAGCACTACTTTAAGCGGCTGGTTTTCAAAATTTACCGAGATCTTTTGCGAAATATCAATTATACTTTTACTGTATATAAATTTTACGCCATTATTTTTCCGCAAATATGTAACTGCGTCCAGCAGCGTACCATTACTTAATGACATATTTACTTTCTTGTCAAGCATATCCTGCGCCTTCAATGGGTTTGAATAGGCAAGGCTGCTTAATATTATCGAAATCAGGATTTGACTAAATGTAATCTTCATGACTTGAAACCAGGGAACAGATTTTCGTAAACAAAATTTCATATATTTGTTATGTTTCTAATGTAAAAATGAGACAATTAAAGCCCGTTCACCATCAAATGGTGTCCTTTCGTGGAGGGCTGATCCAAAACTTAGGAGCGCTCGTAACGCTTCTAGGTTTTTTTATTAAATAGCGGGTTCTTTTCGGTTTAAGTTTGCGGTTTATTCATCGTGGTTAATCATTTAAGTTAATTAATTGGTTATTGGTTGTTTGATTATTTTAATTCTATTATATTATTTTTCATTTCATAATCTACATTTAAAGATTTTTTCAGCGCTTCCAGCACATCGGGTAAATTAAAGCCGGCCAGATCAGCGTTAAGTACGTAGTGGTTTAGTTTTTCATTAACCACTTTTATATGAACATGATATTTAATGTTAAGCTGGGGGATTATTTCTCTTAATGGCCTGTTATCAAAGGTTAAATTAACACGATTCCAAAGTTGGAGTGAAGGTTCAATTCCCGTATTTTCGGATTTCAGGATATGCTGATCGGCTAGATAAATAACTTTTTGATGCGGATACAGCATCACCTCCCCCTGCCCCAGTTTTAGGACATCGATGTTATCTTTATTCTTCCCATTGATGCGTACAGACACTTTTCCGGTAATAACCGAGACATCTGCTGAATTACCCTGAATATTATCCCTTACCAGGAAGCTCGTACCCCAAACTTTTGTTACTATAGAACGACTGTTGATAATGAATGGCCTGGAATGATTTTTTGTTACTTCAAAAAAACATTCTCCTGACATAGATACCGCCCTAAATCGGGTACCAAATGTTTTAGGAAACGTAAGCTGGGCGCCGGGACTAAGCCACACCATACTATTGTCGGGGAGCCTTAATTTATAGATTTGCCTGGTTTTATTGGTAATCGCCACAAGATCAGTAGTATTTATAGTGGCAGATTGTGCGTATTTTACCTGAGGATGGTTATTATACAGAATGCTTATAAAAATCAAAAACATTGCGGCGATACCAGCAACCGCATACCATGGTTTTAAAATACGGTATCTTGATTTTTCAACTGGCAACTCCTGAATGTTATCGCCTAAAGCACTGATATTATCCAGGATATGATTATAAATATGTTCTTCCAGATCTTCCTGTTCAGATGCTGACATATCAGAAATAAGATCATGTTCCTGTTCAAAGGAAAAGTACCAGTCCTGAACTAATGCGTTCTCCTCAGCGGTGCATTTCCCATTGATATACTTTTCCAGTAATTCAACGGATATGGGTTTATTCATAAAAGTAAGATCGATTTATAGAATCGGTTTATAAAAGATATGACGTTCAGATTGAGTGGAACCCCTACTTGAAAAAAAATAAATTTAAAAAAAGAATTTATCGGATCATCAGGAGTAAGGCCAGCATCATATAATGGGCAAGTCCTACCCGTAGTTTTTTAAGTGCTTTGGTAAGATGATTTTCAACCGTTTTTTCCGATATTCCCAGGTATAAAGCAATCTCCTTATTTGATTTATATTCCTTTCGGCTCAATTCATAAACTGAACGGCATTTATCAGGCAATTGGTTGATCTCAGATTCAATAGTGCTGGTTAGATCATGCAGCAGAATGATTTCTTCTGTTGAATGATCAGTTTCTCTGTATGCTACTTTAAAAGCTTCGGCATACCTCGATTTTACCATCTCTTTGCGATAATGGTCAATAATATAATGACTTACTGACGTAAACAGGTATCCGGCTAACGCGGTTTTTATTTGTAAGGTTTGTCGTTTAACCCATAAATTGGTAAATAACTCCTGAACAATTTCCTCTGCCAACTCTTTATTTTTTAACCGTTTGTATGCTGCGCCATATAAATTTTTCCAATACCTCTTATAAATCTCTCTGAATGCAATAAGCTTCTCTTGCCTCAATAAAGCAACAAGTTCCTCATCAGAAAGCTTACTAAAATCACTCATGGTTTATTAACGTGCGTTAATGTTTATAATTTAAAAACGGCTAATTAGCAAATCTAAAAAAAATCGTGCAACTAACAATCCAAGAATTTTAATATTCATAATAAGCAGCGGTTAAAAGCCTATTTATAGAGAAATATCAAATTAGTCACCGGCTTTAATTATATCTATTTTATATTTTCAAAAGTCAAACTCGCCCCCACGCGCTTATTATCAATTAGTTAAATAACTTTCTCAAAATATTTATTTATATTTTACTTAACTAAACAAATAGTTTTCGACAGATGATTTAACTTTACAGCCATGGAGATTTTTCTGTCGTTTTTTAATAGCCTAAATTCTCAAAAGTTTAATCCCAATTAACAAAGTAATATTAGCAGAGCCAGTAAAATTTTAAGATGAGCCACAGAATACAGGTGCCCCTACCAGCAGAATTAAAAGAAAGGGTAAAAAAGGATAGCAAAAAGAGAGGATTAAAAGAAAGTCAATGGGTTAGGTCGATAGTAACAAAATATTATGCAAACCTGGACAAGAAAGCCTCCTGAATTTAATATAGGTGTTGATTAAATTGATTTGTGGAAACCCGATAAAGCAGGCACGCTGTCTCGCCCTGAATAAGTTGACCGTTATTGATAATACAAAAGTTGTTAAAAACTCAAACATCCGCCAAAGATGTTCGGTTTTTTATCGGTTTTAATTTTATCTTAGCTCCCCCTCCCACTTGCTTATCGCAGCCGAGGCGACAGCATTACCGAGCACATTGGTTGCCGAGCGGCCCATATCTAAGAACGGGTCGATGCCGATAAGCAGGGCCAGGCCGGCTTCTGGGATATTGAACATGGATAAGGTTGCAGCTACCACAACCAGCGCCGCCCTTGGTATACCGGCCACGCCCTTACTGCTGAGCATTAAGGTAAGCAGCATAATAAGCTGCTGCGCAAACGAAAGATGGATATTATAAGACTGCGCTATAAATAATGACGCAAACGTCATATACATCATGGCGCCATCCAGGTTAAAGGAGTATCCAAGCGGCAGCACGAAGCTTACAATTTTATTATTGCAGCCAAAACGCTCCAGTTCGAGCAGCAATTTTGGGTAAACTGCTTCGCTTGTAGACGTGCCGAAAGCCACAAGCATCGGGTCCTTTATATGTCCCAGTAAGGTAAATACCCGTTTTTTCAGCACCCAAAAACCGCCCAACAAAATGGCGATCCAAAGGATAATCAGCGATAAATAAAACTCGCCGATAAAAACAGCATATGTTGTTAATATACCGAGACCTTGTTTGGCCACTATGGCTGTAATAGCACCAAACACGGCCAATGGCGCAAGCATCATCACATAGCTTGTCATTTTTAATATCACATGGGCTATGGCGTTCATAGCGTTTATTACCACCTCTCCCATCTTGCCTATCGATGCTGTGCCGATCCCAAAAAGAATGGAGAAAATGACTATCTGTAAAATCTCGTTATTCGCCATGGCCTCGAAAAAACTACGCGGTACAATATGCGCTGCAAAATCCTTAAGCGACAATGATGTTTTTTGGATGCCAAGGGTAACGTGGCCGTCGGGCAATGGAATGTGCATGGCTGCGCCGGGCTCAAAAAGGTTTACCATAACCATGCCTATCAACAGGGAAACCAGGGTAGCGCCTAAAAACCATAGCAATGTTTTACCGCCGATGCGGCCAACTGATTTGATATCACCCACCTTCGCCACCCCCACCACTAATGTCGTAAATACCAGCGGCGCAACGATCATTTTTATCAGCCGGATAAAAATATCGCTCAGCAGGTTAAAGCCCTCCAGCTTTTTCTCCCGCAGGCTATTATTTTCATTACGGATCCTGACTTCGGCTATCCGCTGTTTTTTGAGTAAACTATAAGCTACAGATGTGGTGTCTTTAAAGCCGGATGACTGGTAATCGCTGATTTTAATATTTTTTTCTGCAGAATTTATCCGGGTATTGATCGCATTGATCACATAGACATTATAAAAATAACCCGCGACAACACCTAAAATAAGCGCAATGAAAATGTAGAGGGTAAGGTTGCTTTTTTGCATTATAGCTTACAAAGCTATAATTTTTCAACTATTACGGCAGTTCCGTAAGCTAAAACTTCCGTTATCCCCTGCATTACGTCGTTGGCATCGTAACGCATATTGATAACGGCGTTGGCTCCCTGCTGCTGTGCATGCTGCACCATCAATACATAAGCCTCTTCGCGCGCTGTTTCGCATAGTTCTGTATAAACAGTGTTGCGACCGCCGAACAGGCTTTGCAACCCGCCTACAAAATTACCGCCCAGACCGCGTGAACGAACAGTAATACCCCTGATTATACCTAAATGCTGGGTAACTTTGTATCCTTCTAGCTGTGTGCTTGTTGTAACTAACATAGTTTTATCGATTAATAAATTTACGTGTTTATATAAGATTGATAATCAGAAAACAAGTTACAAACAAAATAAAAGTATTGGATTTGTTTATTTTAATGCATTCAATTACGACTACATTAAATATTCCCATTCTTAAATTCTTCAATGGCATGATGTGCGGCTCTTGCTGTAAGCGCCATAAAAGTTAGTGACGGGTTTTGCACACCGGTCGACGTCATACACGCCCCGTCGGTCACAAAAACATTCGGGCAGGTATGCAGCTGGTTCCATTTATTCAGAAGCGATGTTTTGGGATCCTTACCCATCCTTACGCCGCCCACCTCATGAATATCCAATCCGGGCGGCCAATGATTATCGTTCGGAGTTATATCCTTGCAGCCGGCTTTTTCAAGCATTTCGGCACCCTGCTGTAAAAAATCTCTTTTTAGCCTCTCATCATTTTCGTCATAGTCAACCGAAACCGTTAGCAGCGGGATGCCCCAATCATCTTTTTTGTCCTTGCTTAAATAAACGTAGTTTGTTTCTTTGGGGATGGTTTCCCCCTGCATCATCATGTAAATACCCCAGTCGCCTGGGTCCGAAATAGCATCTTTATAATTTTTGCCGATCTGGTCTCCCTCGGTTTGATGGCCCCATCCGCCACGCGTAGCCGTATAAAAAACCATATAGCCCCTTAAAAAATCGGTTTCCTGTTTGTGTACGTTCCTGAAATTTGGCATCATCACAGCCGTAGGCCGGCGGCCATAGTAATAGGTGTCGTCGTAGCCTTCCATTCTCGCGGTAAGCGACCCGCGATAGTTTTGGAAGGCAATGTATTTACCAAGCAAGCCATTGTCATTTCCCAACCCATTGGGAAAACGGGCAGATGTTGAATTTAATAAGATGAGGTTGGTATTTAGCGCGGCCGCATTAACAAAAATTATTTTTGCATAATATTCGGTAGCTTGTTTGGTATGCGCATCGATCACCCTGACCCCGGTCGCTTTTCCCTTTTTTTCATCATAAATAATGGAATGAACCACAGAATCAGGCAGTATAGTCAAATTGCCCGTTTTGGCTGCGGTTGGCAGCGTGGATGAGTTGGAGCTAAAATATCCCCCGAAAGGGCACCCGCGCTGGCATAAATTCCGGGCCTGGCATTGCCCCCGGCCCTGCTCCAGGTGGATTTCTTTAGGCTTGGTCAAATGAGCGCAGCGGCCGATAATCACATGGCGGTCCTTATAATGATCCATTATCCTTTTTTGCATTACCTTTTCCACAACGTTCATCTCCCAGGGCGGCAAAAACTCGCCGTCGGGTAAGGTTTCTAACCCGTCATGATTGCCGCTTATCCCCGCAAAGGTTTCCACATAACTATACCAGGGCGCCAGGTCATTATACCGAATGGGCCAGTCTACCGCATAACCATCTCTTGCCGGGCCTTCAAAATCAAATTTACTCCAGCGTTGCGTTTGCCGCGCCCATAACAGCGATTTACCTCCAACCTGGTAGCCGCGTATCCAGTCGAACGGCTTCTCCTGGATATAAGGATGCTCTTTATCCTTAACAAAAAAGTGTTCGGTACTTTCATCAAAGGCATAACAGCGGTTAACTATGGGGTTTTCCTCTTTTACCTCTAAGGGCAAATGGCCATGGTGTTTAAAATCCCACGGGTTTTTGGTAGCTGTGGGATAATCTTTCAAATGAACAACGTTTTTGCCGCGTTCCAATACAAGGGTTTTTAACCCGCCCTGGCATAATTCCTTAGCCGCCCAGCCGCCGCTTATGCCCGAGCCGATAACAATGGCGTCGTAAGTATGGTCAGCGTTGGCCTTGTAGTTAAAATCGACTGAAGACATAATCAGAAAGTTTAATAATTGGTTAGCTAATATAAGGATTGATTTATTAAGTTGGATTAAAAAGTGAGGGGTTGATTGTGTTAGATTAAGTTGATATGTTTGAAGTAAATTGTAACTTAATCAACCGCTCACTTACTCAACATAATAAACCAACAACGTGCTTCAAATAAGCGAATTATACATTTATCCGATTAAATCGCTGGCTGGGATTGCGGTTAATAAAGCCACTATCACGGCAACCGGTTTTAAGCACGACCGGCGATGGATGCTGGTGGATGTGAATAACCGGTTTATTTCGCAACGCGAAGTTTCGCAATTGGCGTTGCTACAAGTAACAATTGAACAGGACGGCTTATTGGTGACACATAAGATAAAAGGAGATTCCATTGCTATTCCCTTTAAATCGTCCGGTATTGAAATAACTGTAACCATTTGGGACGATACCTGTACCGGCGAATATGTGAGCAAAGAAATTGACGAATGGTTTACGGCTATGTTAGGTTTAGAGTGCCGGCTAGTGTACATGCCCGATACCAGTAAACGGTTGGTTGACCAGCGATACGCACCGGGAAACGCCATTACATCATTTTCTGATGCTTATCCATTCCTAATCATTGGCCAGGCGTCGCTGGACGATCTGAACAGCCGCCTGGAGGAAGCCTTGCCGATGAACAGGTTCAGGCCGAATATGGTATTTACCGGCGGCAAGCCTTACGAGGAAGACTTACTCGCCCATTTCAAAATAGGTGATGTAAATTTTTATGGCGTAAAGCTGTGCGACAGATGTGTAATGACCACTATTGATCAAAACAGCCTTGCAAAAGCAAAAGAACCGCTTAAAACACTGGCCGAATACCGCCGGAAAGACAATAAAATACTATTCGGGCAAAACCTGGTTCATGATGGCGACGGCGTGATCGCTATTGGCGATCACTTACAAATTATAAGTATCAGCCACGAGGAAAGATTTATAATAAACCAGGCGATTTAAAGTTTCAAATGTGTAAGCCGTCAAAACATTTTGTTATTATTGTGTACTGATGGTGGATTATGTTGAAATTGATTTAATATTGATTTTTGAACTGCTCACTTAGTCAACCTAATCAACCAAATCAACTATCTCTGTATATTTAAAAGATGTTATCAAAAAAAACCAAGTACGCGATTAAAGCCCTTGTGATATTGGGGAAAAACGCGGATAAGCCCCCAATGCAGATCTCACGGATCGCTGAGGAGGAACGGATACCAAAGAAATTCCTTGAGCAGATATTGCTAGACTTGCGTAACGCAGGTTACCTGTATAGTAAGAAAGGTGCAGGTGGCGGCTATAGCCTGAATAAGGACCCTAAAGACATATATTTGGTAAGCATTATGCGCATTACCGACGGCCCCATCGCTATGGTGCCCTGCGCCAGCTTGAATTTTTACCACAAATGCGAAGAATGCCACCAGGAAACAACCTGCGGCATCCGGGACGTGTTTGTGGATGTAAGGGACGCTACCCTCAAAGTCCTTTCGGAAACCAGCATTGCCGATATTATCGCCCGCGAGAATTCGCTGATTGTGAAAGTGTAGGCTTTTAGAAGCAGGAAACAAGAGATCAAGAAGCAAGAGCCAAGATTTAAGATTTAAGTCAACCACGCTTAAACGCATATAATGCGCTGTATCCTGGCTGTTGTTTCCTGCTTCTTGATTCTCATTGTCTTGGCTCTTGATTCTTACTGTCTTGCTTCTTGGCTCTTATTGTCTTGCTTCTCCCCCTTAAAATATAATCAAAAAGTAAAAATTGATAATTTGGAAATAATTACGACCAATTCCATATACTATCTATATATTTGTTGCTATATTATTGTTGCATTATAAAAAACAATTTATTGCGACTATTGTAAAGTAAAGTGTTAGTTGTTTCCGATACAAAAGCAATGACTCCGACTTTAATTTATAGTTACAGCACACCGCGCCGGCAATAGCTTGAGCGGTTTTATTATTCATAAAAACTAATACCCACTTTATGCAAAGCTTCAGAACCGAGCTGGAGGATCCGATTGTTGAAAAAGACATAATTGACCTGGAAAAAAAGATCAGGGCTTTTCGTGAAGGAAAGATACATGATGAAAAGTTCAGGAGCTTGCGCCTTGCCCGTGGCATTTACGGCCAGCGTCAGCCTGGCGTACAAATGGTGCGGATAAAACTACCATTCGGGAAAGTTACTTTTACGCAATTACTGAGAATAGCCGATATTTCTGACGAATACGCAAGTCGTAATCTGCACTTAACCACGCGGCAGGATATCCAGATACATTATGTTAGCCTTGACCGTACACCGCAATTATGGGCCGAATTGGCAAAGGATGACATCACGCTACGTGAAGCGTGCGGCAATACGGTAAGAAACGTAACATCCTCTCCCACCTCGGGAATTGACCCCGATGAGCCATTTGATGTTTCGCCCTATGCGCAAGCTACGTTTGAATATTTTTTGCGCAATCCTATCTGCCAGGATATGGGCCGCAAGTTCAAAATATCTTTTTCATCGAGCGAAGCGGACACCGCGTTTTCATATATTCACGATGTTGGTGTGATCCCGAAACTGAACGGCAATGGCGAACGCGGCTTTAAGGTGATGATAGGTGGCGGTTTAGGCGCCCAGCCTTTGCTGGCGAGCATAGTTGAAGAGTTTTTACCGGAGGATCAGCTGATACCGTATATCGAAACGATAATACGTGTATTTGACCGGTATGGCGAACGCAACAACCGCAACAAGGCCCGGTTTAAATATCTTATCCAGAAAATCGGCCTGCCGGAAGTGCTCTTACTTATGGAAATTGAGCGCAAGGCGAACAAAGTAAAATCGTACCCCATTAACAGAAATTCTATTAAGGAGTCGTTAATTCCTGCACCTGTAGCCATTCCCGAAATCACTATAAATAATCCGCTGCGGTATGAGCAGTGGCTGATAACCAATGTTTTTGAGCAGAAGCAAAAAGGATTTTATGGCGTATATATTAAAGTGCCTGTCGGCGATATACCTACCGATACTGCAAGAAAACTCATCGACGCGATAAAGCCTTATGTAGCCGATGAGATCAGGATAACCCAAAACCAGGGTTTATTGCTAAAATATGCACGCAAAGAGGCGCTGCCGGCTTTATATACCGCCCTGGATGAACTTGAGTTTGCAACACCAGGCTTTGACAGCGTAGCCGATGTTACCACCTGCCCCGGTACTGATACCTGTAACCTGGGCATATCAAACAGCATGACCCTTGCACGCGTGCTTGAAGACGTGATCTATAATGAGTACGAGGATTTTATACTTAACCGCGAAATAAAGATAAAGATAAGCGGGTGCATGAACTCGTGCGGGCAGCATGGGCTGGCGCATATCGGTTTTCATGGCAGCTCGTTAAAGGCCGGCACCCGGGTATTACCGTCAGTACAAGTATTGCTGGGCGGAGGCACCGTTGGCGACGGCGTTGGCCGCGCAGCCGAAAAAGTTTTAAAAGTGCCTGCCAAGCGCGCCACCCTGGTGTTAAGGGCCATACTTGACAATTATAAAGAACAATCTACAGAACACGAGACTTTCCATGCTTACTACGACAGGCAGGGGAAGGACTATTTCTACCAGATGTTAAAACCATTGGCCGACCTGACCACCTTGACAGACGATGAGTTTGTTGACTGGGGCCACCAGGAGACTTTTGCCACCGCCATAGGCGTTGGGGAATGTGCCGGCGTGGTTATCGACCTGGTTGCTACATTATTGTATGAATCGGACGAAAAACTAGGCTGGGCAAATGAGTCATTCAACGCCGGCGCATGGGCGGATGCCATCTATCATTCGTACAATGTATTTATCGGCTCGGCTAAGGCTCTGCTGCTTGATAAAAACATTAACAGCAGTACGCAAACCGGCATTATCCGCGAATTTGATACAAATTACATCGCTACTGGAGAAATAGATCTTAACAGCAGCTTTAATGACCTGGTATTACAGATCAACAAAAACGAACCTTCTGAAGCTTTCGCTCGGGAATATGTGAATGCCGCTACGGAGTTTTTAAAAACAGTTAAAGCAAAGAGAGAGGAATTGGTACAATCATGAGTATAACCACCACTAAAAATAGCAAAGAGCCACGTATAACGTTAGTTGGCGCAGGCCCCGGCGATACCGACCTGATCACACTTAAAGGCGTAAAAGCGCTTAAAACAGCCGATGTTGTTTTATACGATGCGTTGGTAAACGAAGAGCTTTTGGAATTTGCACCTGAACATGCTACCAGGGTATATGTAGGCAAACGCTCCGGCGACCACACCTATTCGCAGGATGCCGTTAATAAGCTGATGGTAGATTATGCCATTAACTACGGCCACGTGGTACGCCTTAAAGGCGGCGACCCTTTTGTATTCGGCCGCGGGTATGAAGAATTAGACTTTGCTGTATTACACAACATCCCGGCAGAGGTTATACCAGGTATATCCAGCTCGATAGCTGTGCCGGGCTTACAGCAGATCCCGGTAACACACCGTGGCTTAAGCGAAAGCTTTTGGGTGGTAACAGGTACTACCGCCAGCGGGAAGGTATCAGCCGATGTTTATGAAGCCGCACGTACAAAAGCCACCGTTGTGGTTTTAATGGGTATTCATAAACTGGCCGAGATTGCCGGAATATTTAAAAACGAAGGAAAAAATGCACTCCCCGTTGCGGTTATTCAAAGCGGTTCAACCAAAGACGAGAAAGTTGTTGTTGGTATTGTTGATACGATAGTTGAACTGGCCGAAGAAAACAAAATCACCTCGCCTGCTATTATTGTATTGGGCGAGGTAGTGTCACTTCACCCCAAATTTCAACCTATGAAGGAGTTTTATGACATTGTTGCGGAAGGATAACAGGTTAAATGTAATCGGGGATAAAAAAATAGCCGGAAGCAACCCGTTGTTTCCTGTTTTTTTAAAACTGAACACATTGCATACCGTACTGGTTGGCGCCGGAAACGTTGGGCTCGAAAAGCTGAACGCCATCCTGCACAACAGCCCGGAAGCAAAGGTTACGGTTATCGCCCTGCACATTTTACCCGAAGTATATACCCTGGCTGAACAATATAAAAGCATAAAAATCATTCAAAAAGCTTTTACTGACGACGACCTGGACACCGCAGACGTGGTCATAGCGGCGACAAGCGACGGCGAGCTGAATAAATTCGTCCGCCAGTCGGCGCATGACAGAAAGTTACTCATCAACGTGGCAGATAAGCCAGACCTTTGCGATTTTTACCTGAGCTCGATCGTTCAAAAAGGCGACCTGAAGATCGCTATCTCAACCAACGGCAAATCTCCAACCATCGCCAAAAGACTAAAAGAGGTTTTGACCGAGGGCTTGCCCGATGAGCTGGATATTACCTTGCAGCAAATGAGCGATCTCAGAAATTCACTTAGCGGGGACTTTGCGCATAAGGTTAAAACATTAAATAAGGTTACCTCGGTGCTCGTGGAGCCCAAACAGCTTGAAAAGAAGAATTTGATATGGCTGATATGGGGCACTATTTTGCTCTCTATCATTACGGCTGTGGCGGCGCTTTGGATCAAAGAGCCGGCCTTTAAATCGTATGTACAGGGCATTAGCCCGATGTTCTATTATTTCCTGGCGGCAGGTTTTGTTTTTGCCTTGATAGACGGTGCCATTGGCATGTCGTACGGGGTTACATCAACAACATTTTCATTGTCGATGGGCATCCCTCCTGCCTCGGCTAGTATGGGTGTGCATTTATCCGAAATTATGAGCAATGGTATTGCCGGGTGGATGCATTACCGCATGGGCAACATTAACTGGAAGCTATTTAAACTTTTGCTGATCCCGGGTATTGTTGGCGCCGTTACCGGCGCCTACCTCCTTTCATCGTTAGAGCATTACAGCCAGTACACCAAGCCCTTTGTTTCGGTTTATACGCTGATATTGGGTTTGGTAATCCTGTCAAAGGCATTTAAAATTGGTGCAAAGAGATCATCCCAAAAAATAAAAAGAATTTCGCTATTGGGATTGGGCGGCGGCTTTATCGACGCTGTTGGCGGCGGCGGATGGGGATCGATTGTATTATCCACACTCATTGCAGGCGGTAGGCACCCGCGATTTTCATTGGGTACGGTTAAATTGTCCAGGTTTTTCATAGCCCTGATGAGCTCGATAACTTTTATTACCATGCTCAACAGCAATCACTGGGAGGCGGTTGCGGGTTTGGTTATCGGCAGCGCTATTGCATCCCCTATCGCTGCTAAAATATCAAACAAGATATCGGCCAAAGCGATCATGATTGCTGTAGCCGTGATTGTAATTTTGATCAGTATTAAAAGTATCGTTGCTTTTTTAACGAAGGTATTGTAAGATGAATAAGTTCGCTGAAAATATACATAAACAAACCGAAGGGCTTAAGCCGGATGAAGCATTAACGCTGTTGGCGGATGCTTTCCCGGGGCAAATCACTTTTTCGACCAGTTTTGGATGGGAAGACCAGGTAATTACGCACATGATATTCAGCAATAAGCTGCCGGTTAAAGTTTTTACGCTCGAAACCGGCCGTTTATTCCCGGAAACATATTATGTTTGGAACCGGACAATGGAAATATACGGGCAACCGATACATGCATATTATCCGAACAACGAGGCCCTGGAGCAAATGGTTAATGCTAAAGGGCCAAACAGCTTCTACGAATCAGTTGATAACCGTAAGGAATGCTGCGGTATCCGTAAGGTTGAGCCACTGAACCGTGCGCTGTCGGGTAATAAGTGCTGGATTACCGGCATCCGTGCCGAACAATCAGAAACCCGGCAATCTATGGGACATGTTGAATGGGACGAACCGCACCAGCTGGTTAAATTTCACCCGATTTATGATTGGACGCTGGATGATGTGAAGGCTTATATCAAACAGTACAACATCCCATATAATACCCTGCACGACCGCGGTTTTCCGAGCATAGGCTGCGCACCCTGCACCAGGGCAGTTCAGCCGGGAGAAGATTTCAGGGCAGGAAGATGGTGGTGGGAAGACCAGTCGAAAAAAGAATGCGGCCTGCATGAAGAAATTTTCAAGGCTTGATAATGAAAAAAATATACAAAAGAAAAAATTCAATAACTCAATAATTCAGTAATTCTATAATTTATAATAATGAAACATCAGCTGGATTATTTAGATGAACTGGAAGCGGAGGCGATTTACATTCTGCGCGAGGTAGCCGGTCAGTTTGAAAAACCCGCCCTGTTATTTTCGGGGGGTAAGGATTCTATAACATTGGTTCGCCTGGCAGAAAAGGCCTTCAGGCCCGGTAAGTTTCCGTTTCCTTTAGTACATATCGATACAGGCCACAATTTTGCCGAGACCATTGAATACCGCGACGCGATGATGAAACGCATCGGCGAAAAGCTGATCGTAGGTTACGTGCAGGATTCAATAGATGAGGGCAAGGTGGTTGAACAAAAAGGCAAGAATGCCAGCCGGAACGCCTTGCAAACCGTTACCCTTTTAGACACTATTGCCAAATATCAATTCGACGCCTGTATTGGCGGCGCACGTCGCGACGAGGAAAAAGCACGGGCAAAAGAGCGTATCTTTTCGGTACGTGACGAGTTCGGCCAGTGGGACCCTAAGCGCCAGCGCCCGGAATTGTGGAATATTTTTAACGGAAAAATACATAAAGGCGAAAACGTGAGGGTGTTCCCGATAAGCAACTGGACGGAACTTGACGTGTGGAACTATATCCGCCGGGAAAAAATCGAATTGCCTACTATCTATTTTGCGCACGAGCGCGAAGTGATCACACGCAATGGCCAATTGATGGCAGCCTCCCCTTTCCTGAATATGGACGAGCAAGATGTGGTTGAAAAACGCAATGTAAGATTCCGCACTGTGGGCGACATGACGTGTACAGCCGCGGTTGAATCATATGCTTTCCAGATTGACGATATCATAGATGAAATAAGCGCCTCGCGGATAAGCGAACGCGGCGCACGAATGGACGATAAAGTAAGTGAAGCCGCGATGGAAGATCGCAAAAAGGGAGGATATTTTTGATTTCGGAATTCGGATTTTCGACCCGATAGCTATCGGGTTCGGAATTGAAAATTTGAATGAAGATATATGCTTTGGACAGTCTATAAGTCGAATATTAAAAAATTGAATTGTAATTCTTAAAAAGGATTACAGGGAAAAAAATCGAAAATTCGAAATCCGAAATTTAAAAGATGGATATTCTAAAATTTATTACCGCAGGTAGTGTTGACGACGGCAAGAGCACGCTCATCGGACGTTTATTGTACGATAGCGAATCGATATTGCTTGACCAGTTGGAGGCTTTGCAACGCTCTAATCGCAAAAACGACGATGGCAGCATTGACCTGGCTATTTTAACCGACGGCTTAAAGGCTGAACGTGAGCAGGGCATCACCATCGACGTCGCCTATAAATACTTTCAGACCGAAAAACGTAAGTTCATTATAGCCGATACGCCCGGGCATATTCAATATACCCGAAACATGGTAACCGGCGCTTCAAATGCTAACCTGGCCATTATTCTTATCGACGCCCGCAAAGGGGTTATTGAACAAACTATACGGCATTCATTTCTTGTTTCATTACTGGGAATATCGCAGGTAGTGGTTTGTATCAACAAAATGGATATGGTTGATTTTAGTGAAGATGTATATGATAAAATAGTTGCCGATTACAAAGCATTGGCTGAGAAAGTGGGCCTTAAGCATGTACATTATATCCCGGTAAGCGCCCTGAAAGGCGATAATATCGTTAACAAGTCGTTTAACATGTCATGGTATAAGGGCGAAAGCCTGCTGCACTTGCTGGAAACAATCGAAGTAAAAGTTGATTACAGCAGGGCGCATGCCCGCTTCCCTGTTCAATGGGTGATACGCCCGCAAACAGAGGAACTGCACGATTATCGCGGATATGCCGGACGTGTTTCGAGCGGCTCGTTTAAGGTAGATGATAAGGTAACTGTACTGCCGTCAGGATTCCACTCCTCTATCAGTAAAATTGAATTGCTGGATGAAGAACCTGCCGAGGCATTTGCCGGGATGTCGGTAACCATACATTTAAAAGACGAGATCGATATCAGCCGCGGCGATGTGCTGGTAAACAGCTCGAATAAACCTGAAGTTGCCCAACTGATCGAAGCCGACCTGTGCTGGATGGATACCCGCCCGCTGGATACTTCGCTCATGTATCTTATACAGCATAACAGCAAGGTTACCCGCTGCAAAATACAGGAGGTAGTTTACAAAGTAAACATCAATACGCTTGAAAAGGAATTTAGCGATGATTTTAAGCTCAATGATATCGGCCGTATAGTCATAAAAACTGCGGAAGCACTTGCGTTTGATCTTTACCAGGATAACAAAGCAAACGGCGGAGCTATTATTATCGACAGCCGTACCAACGTAACCGTGGGCGCGCTGATGTTGCGGGCAGCGGTGGATTAAATTTGTGATTAGTAATTTTTGCCTTTACTCAGTTTGATATTTGAAATCATATGCTAACCTTTAGATTTCAAAATTGGCACATGAAGTATCTGATTTTTTTCATTTTTATTATTCTGTCGCTTTCTTTAAATGCGCAGTCAACTATTCCTGCTGGGTTCATAAAATCTTTTAACCAATTAAAGTTAGACCAGAAATATCAAATAAAGGAATATATTAAACCGTCCTCGCTGCATGCGGATTTTAATGGGGATGGCAATACTGATGTTGCAGTTCCGGTAATTGAAAAAAGGACACACAAGAAAGGAATACTTCTAATCAACGGTAGAACTAATCAATATTTCGTGTTCGGAGCAGGAACGAAATTCGGCAACGGCTCGGATAATTTTAGTTGGGCAGCAGGTTGGACTCTATATAAAAGCAAATTCGCTTACGAATCTCGGTTTAACCGTGATGGGGACATATTGGGAAGTAAAAAAGTTAAATTGAACAGACCTGCATTTTTTATTCACGACCTTGAAGACGGGGAACCAAATTCAGGCGGAATAATTTATTGGAATGGTAAAAAATATGTTTGGATACAATGGGGCGAGTAATTCAAAGACTTACGAAGTTTTAAAACTTCGTAAGTCTCAAGATATCACTACTTCTGAAACTCCGGTTTCAACAAGGCCTTTTCGGCTCTTCTGAATTTCATTACTTTAGGTTCGGATACGCCGGCGATGTAAGGATTATCGCCATGAAGCCGGTAATAACCCTGGTGATAATTTTCGGCCGGGTAAAAAGCGAAGAAGGGCACAACCTGCGTCACTATCGGCTCGGGATAGTGTTTTGAACTGTTGACTTTTTTAATGACATCCAGCAAAATAGCTTTTTCTTCGGGGGTGCGATAAAACGCGATCGAGCGGTAATCGGTGCCTTCATCGGGCCCCTGGCGGTTTAACTCCGTCGGGTCGTGAGCAAAGAAGAAGGCATTTGCCAGCGCAGCGTAGCTGATCACTTTGGGATCATAGTAAATCTGAACACATTCGGCATGATTGGTGGTACGGGAGCTTACTTCTTCGTACGTCGGGTTATTGGTGCGCCCGCCTGCGTAGCCCGACACAACCTTGTTAACGCCCTTTAATTCGGACATGGCCTCATTCATGCTCCAGAAACAGCCTCCACCAAAGGTGGCCACCTGTTCGCCCGGTGCAGGTTTTGGCAATACGGCAAAATCGTTGCTCCTTTTTGACTGCCCGTTTACGCAGCCGGCAAACAGCATTATCAGCGCAGCATATAGAATTGATTGTCTCATAATAATTTACGTTTTATCAAATATACGGAGCCGGGTATCTAATGGATCGTCATGGCTGCGTAATTTGATTTTGCTTGTAGAGGTTGTAGTTGTTGTAAAAGTTGGGATTTAAATAAGGTTGGAATACTTACAACCTTTCAACACCTACAACCTTTACAACTATTTCAGCTACCTCCCAGTGATTTTTTTATCCCTGTTAAAATCGACGACAACCCGTTTGTCTTTATCTCGAACGTAGTGCCGAGCAGCATACCCAGTTTGCCGGGCGGCAGTCCTTTACCATGCAGCCACTCGAGGTAATATACGGGCAGGTCGCTTATCAGTGTGCCTTTATATTTACCATAAGGCATTTTGGTTTGTACAATCTCTATTAATACTCTCGAATCGGGTGTAACGTTCTCCACAACGTAAAGATACAAGGATTTAATCCGCATCGACTCACAAAAAATGACATCATGCCGATTTGCAAACAGCATTGTGACATATAAAATGAGGTGACTAAGCCTTAACTTTGCGCTAAATAACATCACCATGGAAAAACGGGAAATAGGCGCTTCAGGCATAAAAGTAAAGCCATTTTGTTTTGGCGGAAACGTATTTGGCTGGACAATCGACGAACAGCAATCATTTAAAATATTAGACGGATTTACAGATGCGGGGTTTGATTTTATCGATACCGCTGATGTGTACGCGCGCTGGGCGCCCGGAAACAAGGGAGGCGAATCAGAAACTATCATCGGCAACTGGCTGAAAAAAAGCGGAAAAAGGGACAAGGTAATTATCGCGACCAAGGTTGGCAAACCAATGGCCCCCGATAAACAAGGCTTGTCGCGCAAATACATCACACAGGCGGTTGAAGATTCGTTAAAACGATTGCAGACGGATTATATCGACCTCTATCAGGCACATGACGACGATAAGAATATCCCGTTTACAGAAACATTGGAAGCCTTTACCGACCTGATAAAACAAGGCAAGGTAAGAGCGATCGGCGCCTCAAATTATGATCCGACCAGGCTGAGAGAAGCTTTGCAGGTAAGCAAAGAAAATAATTTTGCAGCCTATCAATGCCTGCAGCCGGAATACAATTTATACGAACGTGAGTACTATGAAAACGAGCTTGAGCCGGTATGCCGGGAGAGAAACCTGGGCGTAATTACCTATTACTCGCTGGCCAGCGGTTTTTTAACCGGTAAATACCGGTCGGAAAATGATCTGTCACAAAGCAGTCGCGGCGCCGGTGTAAAAAAGTATTTGAATCCGCGTGGATATAAAATTTTGGCGGCATTGGATAAGGTAGCGGCGGCGTACAATACCAACCCGGCGAGCATCGCGCTGGCATGGGTTATTGCGCGCCCGGGCATTACCGCCCCTATTGCCAGCGCCACCAGCATTCAGCAGTTGAACGATTTAACAAAGGCAGCAAATTTAAATTTAGATGCTGAAGCGATACATTTGTTAACTGCGGCCAGCAGTTATTAATAATGCCGCTTTAATATTTACTTTTACCTCCTTAATAAAAAATCACGGTAACGGATAAGCTATGCTCTCAAAACGAATAATACCCTGTTTAGATGTAAAAGACGGGCGGACAGTAAAAGGTGTAAACTTTGTTGACCTGCGCGATGCAGGCGACCCGGTTGAACTGGCCTGGAATTATTCGCGCCAGGGGGCTGATGAGCTGGTTTTTTTAGACATAACAGCAACCGTGGAACGGCGGAAAACAATGGTTGAGCTGGTGAAAGCTGTGGCACGCCAGATTAACATACCTTTTACCATTGGCGGCGGTATTAATGAGATAGCTGACGCCGACGCCCTTTTGAATGCAGGCGCCGATAAAATATCCATCAATTCGGCAGCCGTGCGTAACCCGGCTTTAATCGACCAACTGGCTATGGCATTTGGGGTTCAGTTTGTGGTGGTGGCAGTTGATACCCGGGCTATTGCAAACAAAAACATTGTCCATCTAAACGGCGGCAGGATCCCAACAGAAAAAGAAACGCTGGATTGGATTTTGGAGGCTGAAAGCCGCGGCGCCGGCGAAATATTATTAACATCAATGGATCATGACGGCACAAAAGCCGGGTTCGACAATAAGCTGTTAAAATTGGTGAATGATTCCGTAAACATTCCTGTAATTGCTTCGGGCGGGGCGGGGTCTGTTCAGCATTTTGTAGATGTTTTTAAAGAAACCAATGTTGATGCGGCATTGGCTGCTTCAGTATTTCACTATGGCGAGATACTTATCCCCGATCTCAAAAAAGCGTTGAGCCAACACCAGATCGAGGTACGGCAGGTTGAAAAAATCCATTAAGCAAACATTAGGATTCTCCCGCTAAAATCATGATTTTAGCGGGATGGATTTGCTGCTGCCGCTTCAATTGCCCCCCTTTCCTTTTAAGATCATTGAACAGAACGGGCAGTTAACCCTTTTTGACATCATCAGGAAAAAAAACATTATAATAACCCCTGAAGAATGGGTGAGGCAGCATTTTGTGCAATACCTCATCCGCCAGAAACACTATCCCAAAACATTAATAAAACTCGAGGGCGGGCATAAACTCAATGGTATGCCCAAACGTTCGGACATCGTGGTCTATAACTCCGCAGGTGAAAAAATTTTACTGGTTGAATGTAAGGCGCCATCGGTACCTATTGATCAGAAAGCATTTGACCAGGTAGCCCGGTATAATATGGTTCACAAAGTTAAATTGCTTGCCGTGAGCAACGGCTTGCAACATTATTACTGTCGTATTGATTTCGAGAAACAAGCCTATCAATTTATAGGCGACTTGCCGGATTTTAGTGAACTTTAATTACGAAAATGCCACCAGGTGGTGAATTTTTTCCATCAGGTCATCGGGGCGAAATGGTTTTGGTAAATAATCATTCATCCCTGAATTCAGCACCTGCTCCTTCATACTGCTTAACGCTGCAGCGGTTATCGCAATAATAGGAATGCCTGCTTTTTTGGCGTCAGACAATTTTCGTATACCCATTGCAGCATCAAGGCCATTTAACACCGGCATATGAATATCCATCAACACAATATCGAAATTCCCTGACTTTAGCAGCTCAATTACTTCTTCGCCATTTCCGGCTATAGTTGGCATAATATCCCACTTTGCCAGCATTTTTTTTATCAGCGTAACGTTAACAGGGTTATCCTCGGCGATCAGCACACGCAAACCCGCCTCGTTTTGGAATATCTGGCCCGCTTTTCTGCCAGATTCGAAAGTCCTGGTGATCTCAGAGTTTACTTCCGACAATATCTCCTCATTTTTATAAGTTAATTCTATAACCTGATTAAGATCAATCCCGCCTGCCTCATTTTTTGTTTTCATCAGATTCAGAAAATAGGACTTATGGTGGGCGGTTTGAATAATAATAATCAAAACTATATCAACAAAAAGGCTGATAATAAGTTCATACAGATCGACCTTCCCGGATCTGAGCGCATTAAAGTAGTTATTGTTATACTCTAAAATGAAGAATACCAGTGTTGGCACCAGGTTTAATAACGAATAAAATAAGCCCCACTCATTCCCCAGCATATAAAAGCTAAAAAGAATGGCAAGCAGTATCAACTGGATATTAAGAACGTCGATACTTTGGAATGTTATATAGGCATTGCTAAAGTTTACCAGTGTTGCCAAAATAAGCAGCGCGTGAGATAGGTTAACCCACATTTGCCTGTAAAAAATATATTTAAAAAAAACGGCGGTACAAAACAATACCGTAAATGCAGTAACTATACTTAAAAGTGTATGCTGGACATACATACTGATTGCGATTCCTGTAATAGCGGCAAAAAAAATCAGCGCATAATATAAGGCATGGCTATGCCCTTTTTCGGGATTAGCCTGCCTGATTGAAACGTCATTATCCGGAATATTAAGAAAGCGCACGCTATTGCTCATTACATAATGTAGCGCAATTACTCAGCCAAAGCCGACAAGCCCTCCTCAATTATCTTCAGTTTGGCTTCAGCATCATCTTTCTTTCGCAGCTCAACTTCAATTATCTCCGGTTTCGCGTTGCTCATGAAACGTTCGTTTGTTAATTTTGCATTTACCGATTTCAAAAACCCGAGCAGGTAATCTTTATCTTTTTTGAGACGGCTGATTTCCGCCACGGGATCGATGTTTTCCGTTAGTGGAATATAAAATTCGTCTGTTGAGACCATAAAATTGGTAGCTCCCTGCAATTTTTCAACTACAAAATCCACCGAACTTATGTTCGCCAGTTTTTTTATAACCTGCTCGTAAGCCTTGTACGATATAGCTGAATTGGCCTTTACCGACAGCGTAAGTGCTTCTTTAGGTGATATTTGTTTGCTGTTACGAATATTACGTACCTGGCTAATGAGTTGTTTTATAATTTCAACTTCTGAAAGTAATTGGGTATTTATTTCCCCGGAAGTTGGTATTTGGGCAACAATACAACAATTATATTCGGCGCGCTCACCGAATAATTCATCATGCCACAATTCCTCCGAGATAAATGGCATAAACGGGTGCAGGATTCGTAATACATCCTCAAAAAACCTAATCGTGGCATCATATGTTTCACTGTCAATTGGCTTTTGGTAAGCCGGCTTGATCATTTCAAGGTACCAGGCACAAAAGTCGTCCCAAACCAGTTTATAGGTGGTCATTAACGCTTCCGACAAGCGGTATTGTCCAAAATTTTCCTCAATTTCTATCAATGCCTGGTTGAACCGGCTCCGGAACCAATCAATGGCGACCTCGTTATCGTTTGGAAGCGTCGCGTCAACGTCCCAACCTTTAACCAGCCTGAAGGCATTCCATATCTTGTTGGCAAAATTACGGCCCTGCTCGCAGTAGCTTTCATCAAACATCAGGTCGTTGCCGGCGGGCGAACAGAGCAGCATGCCTACCCTAACCCCGTCGGCCCCATATTTTTCTATCAGTTCCAGCGGATCGGGCGAATTACCCAGCGATTTTGACATTTTCCGGCCTAACTTATCGCGTACAATACCAGTAAGATAAACGTTTCTAAATGGGGCCTGACCTCTAAACTCGTGCCCCGCCATGATCATCCTCGCCACCCAGAAAAATAAAATTTCGGGTGCGGTTATGAGGTCATTTGTCGGGTAATAATAATCGATGTCGGCATTGTTTGGGTCTTTAAACCCGTCAAACACCGATATTGGCCATAGCCATGATGAAAACCAGGTGTCGAGTACGTCTTCATCCTGTTTTAAGTCTTCAGATTTCAGACTTGAGATTTGAGATTTGAGATTTTTTGCTTGTTCAAATGCATCCTCCCTGGTTTTGGCAATAACAAACCGACCGTCAGGCAAATACCACGCCGGAATTTGCTGTCCCCACCATAGTTGGCGGCTGATACACCAGTCCTTAATATTCTCCATCCAGTTACGGTAGGTATTGATGAATTTATCAGGTATCAACTTAATTTCGCCTTTTAAGACGTAATCCAGCGCGGGTTTTGCCATTTCGTCCATCTTGCAAAACCACTGCATCGATAGTTTTGGCTCAATTACCGCATCGGTCCGCTCAGAGAAACCAATTTGAGATGTATAATCCTCCACCTTTTCAAGATAGCCATCTGCTTCGAGCAAAACCGCGATCTTTTTCCGGGCGGCAAAACGATCCTCCCCTATTAATATTTTTGCGTTTTCGTTTAAAGTTCCATCGTCATTTAAAATGTCGATAACCGGCAGGTTGTGCTTTTGACCCAGCTCATAATCGTTCAAATCATGCGCCGGCGTTACTTTTAAACAGCCTGTACCGAAGTCCATGGTAACATACTCATCCAGGATAACAGGGATCTCGCGGTTGATCAGCGGTATCAGCACTTTTTTACCATGCAGATGAAAGTATCTTGCATCATTCGGGTTGATACATATCGCCGCGTCGGCCATGATGGTTTCGGGACGGGTAGTAGCTATCGTTAAGTATTGAGTATCAGGTATCAAGTCGTTAGATTGATTACTTTCACTACTTGCTACTTGATACTCGCTACCTGATACTTTATACCGTATGTAATAAAGCTTCTGATTTACTTCTTTGCGGATAACCTCTTCATCTGAAACCGCGGTTTTTCCCTGTGGGTCCCAGTTTACCATACGGATACCGCGGTATATTAACCCTTTGTTATACAGATGAATGAACGTATCGATAACCGCCTCCGAAAGGTCGTCCTCCATGGTAAATCGTGTGCGGTCCCAATCGCATGAGGCGCCGAGTTTTTTTAGCTGCTCGAGAATGATCCCGCCGTATTTTTCTTTCCACTCCCAGGCATAGGTCATAAACTCGGGGCGGGTTAAATCCTTTTTATTTATTCCGCGATCTTTGAGCATGGCCACTACTTTTGCCTCGGTGGCAATACTGGCGTGGTCGGTGCCGGGTACCCAGCAGGAATTTTTCCCTTTCATCCGCGCGCGGCGGATAAGCACATCCTGTATTGTGTTATTTAACATGTGCCCCATATGCAGCACACCTGTAACATTCGGCGGCGGAATGACGATCGTATAAGGCTCCCGTTCATCGGGTATGGACCTAAAAAAAGCATGATCCAGCCAGTAATTGTACCATTTATCTTCGATTTCTTTGGGCAGGTATGTTTTAGGAATGCTCATAAACTGCAAAAATACAATAGTTCATGGTTCATAGTTCATGGTTCATGGATTTTTGTTGGTTTTGCAGTCCATGGTCGATAGTCCATAGACCATGGTAAGCAGCGGTTTATACTTTTATATCGGTTAACTACCATGGACTACCGACCATGGACTATGGACTATCGACTATCGACTCCCTTTATCACAATAATTTTACAATTAAAAAGTTAATGCTATAAACTTCTCATTTGTATGAAAACTTTGCCCGTATATCGCTTTTTGCAGGATATTTTCCGAAAAGCAAAGTCATCATTTTTAATAAAGTGGTTCAACCGCTAGCCCGCCTGGCCAAAATCGTTGTAAGCTTTGCCGGAAATTGTTAATTTTAAATTCTCGGTGTTTAAATTCTTATTAAATAATTATGAAAATAAAGTTTACAAATTTTATGCTGGCGGGCTTGTTATGCCTGTCGGTAACGTCATTTGCCGCTATTGGCGGTAAAAAAGGGAAAGCAACGACAAAAAAGATTGTCGCGATCCCGCCTAAAAAATTCATTGATCCGGCAAACATGGATCTCTCGGTAAAACCCGGCGATAACTTTTTTGAGTATGCCAACGGTACCTGGGTAAAAACCCATCCCATTCCTGACAAACAAACCCGCTGGGGAAGCTTTGGCATTTTGGGCCAGGAAAATACCGACCGGCTGCTGGTTATTTTAAAAGATGTTAGTAAAACGGCGGGATTACCCAAAGGGAGCCTAAAACAGCGCGTTGGCGATATGTATGCCTCCGGCATGGATAGTGTTAGCATCGAAAAACGCGGCTACGAACCGATAAAAGCCGATTTGGAACGGGTACGCCAAATAAACAGCGAAGCCGGCGTGGTTAATGAAATGACCTACGAAAGATCGCATGCGATTGCTGACCCGCTATTTGGTGTCGGCGTAAGGCAGGACTCTAAACACCCGACCAGGTATATCGTTGGGTTTAACCAGGGTGGAACCAGCTTGCCCGACCGCGATTACTATTTGAAAAGTGATGCCCGCAATGTAAAAATTCAAAATGCCTACAAAACTTACATCACCACGTTGTTTACTTTAACAGGAACAAGCGGAGAAACAGCAGCTAAAAATGCTTCGATCATTTTTGGTATAGAGACCGAACTGGCAAAAGCGCAGTTAAGCCGCACCCAAATGCGCGACCCTAAAGTAACTTATAATAAGTTTTCGGTAAATGGTTTTGAAAAGATCACACCGCATTTAACCTGGAGCCAGATACTGCCCGAGCTAAAAATCAAAGGAGCCATTGACAGCGTATTGGTTGGCCAGCCGGAATTTTTTAAAGCAGCGGACGCGATGCTGGTTTCAAAACCTGTTGACGACTGGAAAGTGTACCTGGAATGGAATATATTAAAAGGCTCTGCAAGCGCTTTAAGCTCACCATTTGTAAAAGCATCATTTGCTTTTAGCAGCGTATTAAGCGGGCAAAAAGTTCAAACGCCGCGCAGCGAGCGCATGTCGGGTTTTATTGACCGCAGCATGGGTGAGTTGCTGGGGCAGCTATATGTTGAGAAATATTTCCCGCCTGCTGCAAAAGAATACATGGTTAGCCTGGTAAACAACATGAAAACCGTTTTAGGCGACCGTATTAAACGCCTTGACTGGATGAGTGCGGAAACCAAGGAACGTGCGCTCAACAAGCTGGCGGCATTCAGCGTGAAGATCGGCTATCCTGATAAATGGGAAACCTACAACGGGTTAGTTATTGACCGCAACGACTACTTCGGTAACGTGAGACGGGTTGACGAATGGCGTTATAACTTCAATATAAATCAATATGGAAAACCTGTTGATAAAAAACGTTTCAATATGACGCCGCCAACTGTAAATGCCAACTACAGCCCGACAAACAACGAAATCACATTCCCTGCCGGTATCCTTCAATTCCCGTTCTTTGATTTTCATGCGGATGATGCGGTGAACTACGGTGGTATAGCTGCTGTTATCGGGCACGAGATGACACATGGTTTTGACGACCAGGGCCGTCAGTACGACGCAGACGGATCATTGCACGACTGGTGGTCAAAAAGTGATGCTGACAAGTTCAAACTGCGTGCCGATATGGTTGTAGATCAATATAACGGGCTTACCGTATTGGATACCATCCATGTGAACGGCCGTTTAACGCTTGGCGAAAACCTTGCCGATCTGGGCGGATTAAACATTGCGTATGAAGCCTTTAAGAAAACTAAAGAAGGCCAATCGACCACAAAAATTGACGGCTTTACACCTGATCAGCGTTTCTTCCTGTCGTGGGCCCAGGTATGGCGGTCATCACAGCGCCCGGAAAGCGCAGCATCACGTATATTAACTGATCCGCATTCACCCGAGCAGCATCGTACAAACGCGCCGCTTACTAATATTGATGCATGGTATAATGCCTTCAACGTTAAACCCGGCGATAAAATGTATAAGAAGCCTGAGAACAGGATTAAGATATGGTAGCTATAAAGTCTTAAATCGAAAGTCCTAAGTAAAAATCAAAGCCTGCTAATTTAGCGGGCTTTGATTTTTTTAATAATGTGATGCTTCGCACTTAGTATTAAGTATTACCCGGCATTTTCTTCAAAATGCGGGAAGACTTGCGAAGTTTTTAAAACTTCGCAAGTCTCTCTTCAGTTAAAATATCGCTTCAGCAATTTTTTTGGTGGGGCCGGGGTTGCTCATGGTATAGAAATGCAGCACCGGCGCGCCAAACTTCATCAGTTCCCGGCATTGCGCGATCATCCATTCGATGCCCAGATCTTTTACTTCCTTTTCTGATTTGCAGGCGTGTACCGCGTCGCTTAGATCCTCAGGGATATCGATATGGAATATTTTGGGCAGGTTGATAAGCTGTTTTGATGAAGTGATGGGTTTTAAACCAGGTATAACCGGTACATTGATGCCGTTTTCGCGGCACTGTTTTACAAACTCAAAATACTTGTTATTATCAAAAAACATCTGGGTCACGATAAAATTAGCACCCATGTCGATTTTTTGCTTCAGATATTTAAAATCGGTTTTTAAGTTTGGCGCCTCGAAGTGTTTCTCCGGATAACCGGCTACGCCGATACAGAAATCAGCATTTACTACCTCGTGGTCTTCATACAGATATTTACCCTTGTTCATGTCGACAACCTGCTTTAACAGGTCGGTGGCATAAGCGTGTCCACCGGGTGTGGGTATAAACGAAGTATCGGCATGGCGAGCGTCGCCGCGCAAAACCAGCACATTATCAATACCTAAAAACTGCAGGTCGATCAGAGCGTTCTCCGTCTCTTCCACTGTAAACCCTCCGCAGATAAGGTGCGGAACAGCGTCTACCTTATAACGATTGATAATTGCTGCGCAAATAGCCACAGTGCCCGGGCGTTTACGATACGCTACTTTTTCGAGCAGGCCGTTATCGTGCTGTTTGTAGATAAAATCTTCCCTGTGATACGTTACATCAATAAACGGCGGCTTAAACTCCATCAAAGGGTCTATCGCATCATAAATACCTTGTATGCTTTGCCCCTTTACCGGCGGTAAAAGCTCGAAAGAAAAAAGTGTTTTGCCTTTGGCGTTTTGTATGTGTTCGGTTATCTTCATGTAGTATTTAGTATCAAGTAGCTGGTATCAAGTATCGAGACTTTTTGTAAACCGTGTATTATTTAAGCGTCATTGCGAGGTACGAAGCAATCGCGAACTTTGCATCCGCTCTGTATATTCGCGATTGCCGCGCTATCGCTCGCAATGACAATCCGTTGTCATTCAATAATTTAAATTCGGCCCCAGCCACCTCTCTACATCTTCCACCGACATATTTTTCCTCACTGCATAATCCTCCACCTGGTCTTTACTGATCTTACCCAAGCCAAAATAACGCGCTTGTGGGTGTGCAAAATAAAAACCGCTTACGGATGCGGCCGGCGTCATGGCCAGGCTTTCGGTGAGGTGCATTTTGGTGCTGTCTTCCGCTTTTAGGATTTCAAACAGCGTTGTTTTTTCAGTATGATCCGGGCAGGCCGGGTATCCGGGTGCCGGACGTATACCCTGGTATTCTTCTTTGATCAGATCATCGGCATCCAGTTGCTCGCTTTTGGCGTAACCCCAATAGTCTTTACGTACCAGCTCGTGCATTTTCTCGGCAAACGCTTCTGCGAGGCGGTCGGCAAGCGCTTTGGCCATAATGCTGTTGTAGTCGTCATGGTCCGCTTCAAACTTGGCAACCAGCTCATCGCACCCTATGCCTGAGGTAACGGCAAATCCGCCCCAATAGTCGGGTATACCGCTTTCTTTTGGTGCGATAAAATCCGACAGCGCGTAATAAGGCTCGCCTTTTACTTTTTCGGATTGCTGGCGCAGGGTATGTATTGTGGTAAGCAAGGTTTTACGGGTATCATCAGTATAAACCTCGATATCATCGCCGACACTGTTTGCCGGCCAAAAGCCGATCACTCCATTTGCCTGCAATAACTTTTCACTAACAATTTGCTTCAACAACTCCTGTGCATCGTCATATAGCTTTTTTGCCTCAACACCTACGTACTTATCGTCAAATATTTTCGGATAGCTGCCGCGGAGTTCCCAGGTATGGAAAAATGGTGTCCAGTCGATGTATGGTACCAGTTCATCTAATGGAAATGCTTCAAAAACCTTAGTGCCGGTAAACGTCGGCTTCGGAGCGATCGAACCATTCAGGTTGATCTGCATTTTAAACTTACGCGCGTCTTCGATACTTACGAAACGCTTGTCCGACCGTTTGTTTAAATGCGCTTCGCGCGCTTTCGCGTATTCCTCTTTTATTCCTTTTACATATGGCTCTCGTTGATCCCTGTTCATTAAACTGCTGCAAACGGTAACACTGCGCGATGCATCAAGCACGTGTATGGCAGGACCGGAATAATGCGGATCAACTTTTACCGCGGCATGAATGCGCGAGGTGGTTGCGCCGCCGATGATTAGCGGAATGGTGAAGCCTTCGCGTTCCATCTCTTTAGCAAAATGCACCATTTCGTCCAGCGAAGGCGTAATCAACCCGCTCAGGCCGATGATATCAACGTTTTGTTTTTTTGCTTCTTCAATGATCCGTTGTGCCGGAACCATCACGCCCAGATCAATCACCTCGAAATTATTGCAGGCTAAAACTACGCCTACAATATTTTTACCAATGTCGTGCACGTCGCCTTTTACAGTAGCCATCAATACTTTACCGGCATTGGCCCTGCTCCCACTTGAATCTTCACCAGCGTCAATTACCCGCTGTTTTTCAAGTTCGATAAAAGGCAATAAGTAGGCGACAGCCTTTTTCATTACCCGCGCAGATTTCACCACCTGTGGCAAAAACATTTTGCCCGAGCCAAAAAGATCCCCTACCACGTTCATACCGTCCATTAGCGGGCCTTCAATCACTTCAAGCGGCTTGGCATAAGCTTGTCGTGCCTCTTCCACGTCGTCATCGAGATATTCGATAATACCTTTTACAAGGGCATGCGATAAACGTTCGGCAACGGGTGCCTTGCGCCATTCCTCGTCGCGTACAATTTCCTTGCCTTTACTTTTTATGGTATCGGCAAACTCGACAAGCCGTTCGGTGGCATCATCCCGGCGGTTGAGCAAAACATCCTCAACCAGCAGCAACAGATCCTTCGGAATTTCTTCGTATACCTCAAGCATACCGGCATTTACAATGCCCATATCCAACCCGGCTTTAATGGCATGGTATAAAAATGCCGAGTGCATGGCCTCGCGAACGACGTTATTTCCCCTGAATGAAAATGAGATATTACTTACTCCGCCACTTACTTTAGCAAACGGCAGGCTTTTCTTTATCCAGCGTGTTGCTTCAATAAAATCAACCGCATAATTGTTGTGCTCTTCAAGTCCGGTTGCAACTGTTAAAATATTAGGGTCGAATATAATATCCTGCGGCGGGAAGCCCACCTCGTTAACCAGTATATCGTATGAGCGTTTACATATTTCCTTACGGCGATCAAGGGAATCGGCCTGGCCGGTTTCATCGAAAGCCATTACAACCGTCGCTGCACCGTAGCTTAATATTTTACGGGCCTGTTCTTTGAACTTCTCCTCGCCTTCCTTTAACGAAATGGAGTTGACAATACCTTTTCCCTGCAGGCATTTTAAGCCTGCTTCAATCACAGTCCACTTGGATGAATCGATCATGATAGGCAGTTTGGAAATATCCGGCTCGGATGCGACCAGGTTAAGAAACTTAACCATCACCGCTTCCGAATCGATCATTCCCTCATCCATATTGATGTCGATCACCTGTGCCCCGCCTTCAACCTGCTGACGGGCCACAGTTAATGCGGCTTCGTAATCTTCGGCCAATATCAATTTTGAAAATTTTGGCGAACCGGTAATGTTTGTCCGCTCACCTATGTTTACGAAATTGGTTTCGGGTGTTAATGTCACCGCCTCCAAACCGCTCAGGCGCAGATACGGCTTAATTTCGGGCTTGATACGCGGCGGATATTTAGCGGCCTTTTCGGCGATGCACCTGATATGGTCGGGTGTGGTGCCGCAGCAGCCGCCGACGATGTTTACCAACCCGGCTTTCATAAATTCATCTACCTGGTGGGCTGTCTCGTGCGCCGTCTCATCATACTGGCCAAACTCATTCGGCAGACCGGCATTGGGATAAGCAGAAATAAATACATTCGCCTTTTCGGAAAGCTCTTCCAAATGCGGGCGCATTTCCTTTGCACCTAAAGCGCAGTTTAAACCGACCGACAATAAATTGCCGTGACTTACCGAGTTCCAGAAAGCCTCAACCGTTTGACCGGAAAGCGTCCGCCCAGAAGCATCAGTAATGGTACCGGAGATCATTACTGGTAAATGCTTGCCCGACTCGTTTGCATATCTTGTTATCGCAAATAACGCTGCCTTCGCGTTAAGCGTATCAAAAATGGTTTCAATCAATAAAACATCCGAACCGCCGTCGACCAAACCACGCACCTGTTCGTAATAGGCTTCGGCCAAATCATCGAAAGTAACAGCACGATAGCCCGGATCGTTTACATCCGGCGAAAGCGAAGCCGTCCTGTTGGTGGGGCCAATGGCACCAGCCACAAAGCGGGGCTTACCCGGCGATGTTTTATTATATTCGTCAACAACCTCACGCGCAATCCGGGCGCCCTCATAGCTCAGTTCATAAGCCAACTCCTCTAAATGGTAATCAGCCAGTGATATGCGCTGTGTGCTGAAAGTATTGGTTTCAATAATATCCGCTCCGGCATCCAGGTATTCTTTATGTATAGCCTTTATTACATCCGGGCGTGTAATGTTCAGCAGGTCGTTATTACCCTTCAGGTCGGATGCGTGTTCACGAAAACGTTCGCCGCGAAAATCCTCTTCGGATAGTTCGTAACGCTGTATCATCGTGCCCATCGCCCCGTCAATTACCAGGATGCGTTTTTGTAGTTCGTCTTTTATCATAATTAGTATCAAGTATCGAGTATCAAGTAGCAAGTATAAAGTGGGTGCCTGATTAATTAATCATGTGCGACATGATTATCATCTTGCTACTTGATACTAATTACTTGATACTTAAATCGGCTTATGTCGAAAAGTCGGTTGTAAAAGACTTTCGCTTATCTTTCCTGATCGCAATGGAGCGGGTCAAGTAGAATGTAGCACCTTGTAAGCACAGGTTGCCAAGACTTCGCAGGGTCTAATCCCTCCGTCTTTCTCTATAAGCGATGCAAAGATGCACAATAAACAATTAATTTGCAAGAGAAGCCTCACCCTGCCCTCTCCAACCGCGTGCGCGTTAGCGGTGACACAAGTAGAGGGTTCTGAAATCGGTTATAAAAAAAGCTGCCCGATATTGCGGACAGCTTTCATTTTTATAGTTCTTTTGATTAGTTCCTTCTTCCGAACACGCGTAACAGCATCAGAAACAGGTTAATAAAGTCAAGATATAGCGTTAAGCCGCCCATCAATGCCATTTTTGAAGCAGATGCTTCGCCATATACTAGGCCTGCGCCGATATTTTTTAGTCTTTGCACATCATAAGCAGTTAAGCCCACAAACACGGCAACGCCAATATAGCTAATCAGGATATCCATGCCGGAGCTGTGTAAAAACATATTTACCAGGCTTGCTACAATTATTCCTATAAGGAACATGATGAGTATCGATCCGAATTTGGTAAGATCCTGCTTTGTAGTATAGCCGGCTATAGCCATAATACCAAATACTACCGATGTAGTTAAGAATACACCTAATACCGAACTTGCGGTAAAAGCCAGCAAAATGAAACTGAAACTGATACCGGTAACAGCCGCATAAGCGATAAATAGCAACGCAAGTACCGGGTACGAAATGCGGTTAAGGCCAAAGCTTATCAGCAGCACAAAGGCCAGTGGAGAAAACATTACCAGGTAAGCAAACCCGGTTAGTTGCCTTGTGTTTTCGTCGACAAGCATTTGCAGTAGCGCCGGAGTGTGTCCGAAAACATAAGCGCATATTGCTGATACGCCCAATGCCGCAAACATCCATAAGAACACGCTGGCAATAAATTTACGCGATGCATCCGCATCGTCTAATTGTATTACATTTTTGTAAACGTAGTCGGGATTGTTATTTTCCATTTGATTTGATAAAATTTATTATTACAAATTTAATTATAGATATGGGATTTTAGATAGCCGAAGTGTAAAAATTTTGGCGGGAGTCTGGAAAGTCCGAAAAGTCAGTAAAGTCGGAAAGTATGTTATGGGAGGACTAATTACTTGTTCCAAAAAAAGATCCTTCTTTCGGGCTTTACTGACTTTCCAGACTTTTCGGACTTTCCAGACTCAATTAAGCCTCCTTATCAGCTGTTCCTCCACTTTTTTGAATACCTGTAATGGTTTTAACGTGCGCCAGCCCAAATCATCGAGTGCACCGCCAAAGTTGATATAATAATCGATGTTGTTCCTTTTGAACTCATCAATTACATGATCGCGGAAATTGACGCCGGCTATCCAGCCGTCTTCCACATCCTGGAACCATTCTTCGTAGTAGCAATCGTCAGACGAGTGAAAATTGAGCACGTTTTCGCCGATCAGGATAAAATGGTTGATGCCGTTATCGATCATCAGTTCAAGTATCTCGCGCTTCATCAGCATAATATCGTTATTGATGGCGTCGTTCCATTCGCCTATAAACTCTATGATGGTGTAGCCGCGCTCGTAATCAGCAAATAGTACTTTCATATAAAGCGTATTTGACCCGAACGAATCCCATTGCGGGTGCAGCAGGTAGTTATATACCTGCTTATCAAATTCAAATTCGCTATACTGCGTTGCATAAAATGGCGAATACTCATCCTCGGATGCTATATAATCGTCGCGCCATTTGTAATATGGTTCTATCTCGTGCATTCTTTTCAATTTCACATGTGCAGATGTGCACATCAATTCATCTCTTTATAACTATCTACCGCCTTGCGCACGCTGCCATGCTCCTTTAACAAGCCGGCGGCAGTATTTTCGTCAAGACCTGTTTGGTTCATCACCATACGTGTTCCGCGATTAACCAGCTTGTTATTGGTTAATTGCATGTCAACCATTTTATTTCCCTTTACCCGGCCAATTTGTATCATTACACAGGTGCTCAGCATATTGAGCACCAGCTTTTGTGCTGTACCTGCTTTCATCCGGGTTGAGCCGGTTAAAAACTCCGGTCCGGTAACTACTTCAACCGGATATTTAGCTTCCGCCGCAACAGGGCTGCCACTATTACAAACAATACAACCGGTTGTTATATTATGCCGGTTGGCTGTTTTTAAACCGCCTATTACATAAGGCGTTGTGCCCGAGGCTGCTATTCCCACCAAAATATCCTTATCATTAATTCGATATTCAGCCAGGTCCTTCCAGGCCTGTTCTGCGTCGTCCTCGGCAAATTCAACGGCCCGGCGTATAGCGCCGTCGCCGCCGGCGATCAGGCCGACCACCATATCAAACGGGACACCAAAAGTAGGCGGACACTCAGATGCGTCGACAACGCCTAAACGGCCGCTTGTGCCTGCGCCGATATAAAAAAGCCTGCCACCCGCTTTCATCTTCGCGGCAGTTGCTATTGCAAGCGCTTCTATCTGCGGTAACGCTTTAGCTACGGCCTCCGGCACGGTATGGTCCAGCTTGTTGATATGGGTCAGCAGCTCAACAACCGTCATTTGTTCCAGGTTATCGTAATAAGAGTCTTTTTCAGTCGTAATGTCCATTCGGTTATCCAATATATTGTACAAAATTCGATAAAAATGTTGATTATAAGTATAAGCCTCCCGATAAACGTGGTAATAATAATTAAACAAGCTGGCACGCCTATTGTAGTTATACGACATAATATTAACTAATAATAAATTTATGAGAAAGCTTATTTTTATATCTGCCGTTACTTTAATGGCATTTACATCAGCAATTGCCCAGGACAGGCAGCAAACAGATCAAAGAGCCCGGAACCAACAAGTTCGTGACCAAAGAACCCGTGATCAGAATGTCCGCGGCCAAAACAATGGCGACCGCAGCACGCGGGGAAGCTATAGCGATCAAAATACGCGTGGCCGGAGCGTACAGGGAACTTACCGCGATCACAACAACCGGTATAGTTACCAAAGTAATCAACGCGGCAGCCATTACCAATCGCAAAAGAGCAGGTACCACAAAAGAAGAACAAGCGACTATCATCCTGAATAACCAGGGAAAAGCCTAAGCAATTAGGCTTTTTTTTTAACCGTTTTTATTTTAAATCATCCAAATCTTCCCGGATAGCTAATTGTTGCTATTTTTGAATTCATGTTATCGATGACCAACCATACGCTCGAGAAACTGGAGCTGCTGCTGCGAACCGCGGGCTACCGGGTGAGATATGAAAAAGGGAATTTTAAAACCGGCGCATGTTTGTTGCTAAACAGCAAGGTCATTGTGGTTAACAAGTTTTCGGGGCTTGAGAGTAAAATACTGGCAATTAGTGAACTGGCATGCGAGCTCGAAATTGATTATAACGTGCTTGATGAAAAGCAGGTGGTTTTTTTACAACAGCTTAAACAAACTAAACTGGAACTGTGACCATAACGTTTTTAGGAACCGGAACTTCGCAGGGTGTACCTGTTATTGCCTGCAACTGCGAGGTTTGCACATCGGCTGACCCGCGCGATAACCGTTTACGGACATCAATATTAATTGAAAGCGAGGAGCAGGTTATCGTTATTGATTCAGGACCGGATTTCAGGTATCAAATGCTGCGGGCTCACGTGCAAAGGCTGGATGCTATTGTATTTACCCATGAGCATAAAGACCATATTGCCGGCCTGGATGACATCAGGGCGTTTAACTATAAACAGCAGGCGCCTGTCGAAGTGTATGCCGACCAACGCGTCCAGGAGGCGCTGAAGCGGGAGTTCCATTATATTTTTGGCGACTATAAATACCCAGGCATACCGCAGTTAAACCTGCATACGATCGGGCTTGAGCCCTTCACCATCGGCAAAATAAAATTTATTCCAATTGAGGTGATGCATTATAAATTGCCTGTCCTTGGTTTCCGCATTAACGACTTTACTTATATCACTGATGCCAAAAGCGTATCAGACGATGAAAGGAGGAAAATAAAAGGGTCGAAAATACTTGTTATCAACGCGCTTCAAAAGCAGTATCATATTTCGCATTTTACGTTAGAGGAGGCTATCGCTTTCGCAGAGGAAATGGGCGCCGAGAAAACGTATTTCACGCATATCAGTCACCGCTTAGGGACGCACCAGTCTGTTTCGGCCATGCTGCCGCCAAACATCGGGCTGGCCTATGACGGCTTGAAGCTTGTTGTCTGAACCGGAATTACAGCTTTACAAAACTCACCCGATCGATCGAGCCGCGGTAGCTGCCCAGGTGCCCTTTGTGTGCCACGTCAATTTTGCCTCTGATGGTTACTGTTTTATTGCTAATTTGTGTGAATTTACCATCATTGAATTCAAATAACCCGATATGGGTACCGGTAAGATAAAGGGGGCAATCCTGGCTGAAATTCACCCAGATGGCATGGCTGTTTGAATGACTGACAAACAGGCTATCATTGAACAGGGCCGATTCGTCTTTTGATTCTTTATAAGTACCGGTTACCTCAACGAATTGCTGGTCATAAATCTCTATACTATCAATTAATTGAGTGAAGCCAACGCGTTTAAATGAAAGGCCGTCGTTGCAATCGCTTTTATATATCTTTTTTTGGCTTGTGCAGGACTGCAATATTACGGCGGTAATAAACACCGCGAAAATGAATGACGTGTTATAGAAAGTCACGAAGCGTTTAAGGTGCGTAAATTTCATCAGAACAAATATAATCTAATATAACTCCTTCAAGGCCCTTACATTGCATTCCCACAAAAAAATATGCGTTGGACAATTTACAATACAAGGTTTAATTTAATAGTTTTGATTGCACCGATTAACTTTACATTAAAATAAAAACCAATTATGTACAAAAAATTAGCCATCGCGGCTTTGCTGTTTTTAACCTTCGCGGCAAATGCGCAAAAAGTAATTTTGTTATATCCCGGCGCTGCGCCCGGTTCAGAGAAATGGACCTATAGTGAAAAGCAGGTCAAAACGGGCGACTTTGAAATAGTTTACAATGTTTCGCAGCCCACGCTAACCGTTTATACGCCCGATCCTGCTATCAACACAGGTACTGCCGTAATCGTTTGCCCGGGCGGCGGGTTTCATATTTTGGTAACAAGTACAGAAGGCAGCGATGTTGTTAACTGGCTTACCAAAAAAGGCATTACGGTGTTCCTGTTAAAATACAGGCTGGGCGAAAGCTTCACCGACAATCCCGGACAAGAGCTTACCGAGAATTTGAAAAAAGGCAATTTCGAGAAAAAAATAAAGCCTATTATCCCACTTTCGGTTACCGATGGAAAGGAAGCCATTAAATACGTAAGGGCACATGCTGCAGAATACGGCATCTCCCCTTCGCGCATTGGAATTATTGGATTTTCGGCGGGCGGCACAGTCGCTGCTTCATCTGCTTATAACTATACCGCAGAAAACCGCCCTGACTTTGTGGCCCCTATCTATGCGTATATGCCGCCGGCCCTGCAGGGCACCATTGCAAATGACGCGCCGCCGATGTTTTTGACTGCGGCTTCAGACGATGAGCTTGGCCTTGCACCGCATAGCGTTGACCTATATTCAAAATGGCTGGCATCAAAACACCCGGCGGAATTACACATGTACCAAAAAGGCGGCCACGGATTTGGCATGCGGCCGCAGCATATCCCGACTGACACCTGGATAGACCGTTTTGGCGACTGGCTGGGATTAAATGGATTTTTAACGCCCGTTGACCCGAAAGTTGCGGCAAATATAGAACAACGGGAAAAAAACAGGAAGATCCAGGCTGAACGGCCCAGCAAAGACTGGGCTTTTATTAAACGATACGAAGCCGAAAATGCGGCTGTTCCGCCGCCCTTGCCCGGCGAAAAACGGGTGGTATTTATGGGCAATTCGATTACCGAAGGCTGGAAAGCCTGGGGCGATGCGGCATTTTTTAGCGGCCGGCCTTACTACGATCGGGGCATTAGTGGCCAAACCACAGGCCAAATGCTGGTGCGTTTCCGCGAGGATGTCATAAATTTAAAACCGGCCGTCGTAGTGATAATGGCCGGTATTAACGATATCGCCGAAAACAATGGCCCGTCGAAGCTGGAAGATGTATTTGGCAATATTGCGTCAATGGCCGAGCTAGCCCGTTTAAACCATATTAAAGTGGTGCTTTCCTCAGTAATGCCGGCATACAATTTCCCATGGCGGCTGAGCATCGACCCAAAACCGAGCATTACGGCACTCAACGCGATGCTAAAGGACTATTGCGAGAAAAATAAGATCATTTACCTCGATTATTTTACCGCTATGGCCGATGAAAGACGGGGCCTGCCAGCCAACCTGTCGAAGGATGGTGTGCACCCCAATTTAGCCGGTTATAAAATAATGGAGCCGCTTGCTGAAAAGGCTATAGATGAGGCGTTGAGGAAAGAGAAGTGATTAGAAGTTGAAATCAGAGGCTGGAGATTAGAGATTAGAGATTAGAGATTAGAGATTAAAGATTAGAGAAAAGCCTCTTGGTGTTGAACTAAGAGGCTTTCTCTTTCTCTGGATTATTTCACTATGGGTAAAATCAATTTCGACTGGTCGTGATAAACCTTAATCGTTTCCTTTAAAAAGTCGGCATCCTTTGCGTGATAGATATCAATAAATTGCTGCGGGTTGCGGTCAACCAGCGGGAACCAGCTGCTTTGCACCTGCACCATAATGCGGTGGCCTTTTTTAAAAGTATGGGCAACATCGGGCAGGGTATATTTTACCTGGGTTGGCTTGCCGGGCACAAACGGCTCGGGATTCGAGTAGCTGTTGCGGTACCTGCCGCGCATAATTTCGGCGCGTACCAGCATTTCGTAACCCCCCATCGGGTATTTTAAAGCCGGGTCGTTTTCCGCGTAAATGTCGATATTATTATAGCTGCCGTTATCCGGGAAAACATCTATCAGCTTCACGACAAAATCGGCATCGGTATTTGACAGGCTTACCAAAAGGTCGGCTACCACGGGGCCTGCCAGCGTTACGTCATCTGTTAAAACATCCGTTTTATAGGTTAAAACATCCGTGCGGCGTTCGGCAAAGCGCTGATCGTCGGTCATGTAGTTGCGGGTACGGTTAAAGTGGACATCCTGTGTATAAGGTACCGGTTTAGCCGGATCGCTGATGTAGGTATCAAATGATGGCTTCACCGCAGTTGCTTTTCCAAACGAAAGCTTCTCCCCTTTCTGCAGATAGATATCTGTTGGCTGTACATCGGCAGGCGGCCACTGCGGCAATTGGTGCCACTTGTTTTCGCCGGTGAAAAACACGCTGGCTTTACTGATCTTATCAACAGATCCTACACCTCTCAAATAATAATCGAAAAAAGGTATTTCTATATTATTCGCATACCATTCGCTTGTGTTGCTTCCCCACGGCACATTGCCCAGGCGGGTACCGTCGTTATTGCGCCATTGCTCGTGGTACCAAGGGCCCATTACCAGGCGGTTGTTGGTGGTGGGGCTTTGCTTGTCAATGGCTTTATAAACATTCCATGCACCAAAGCAATCTTCGGCATCGAATATCCCGCCAACTACCAGCATGGCCGGCTTAACGTTCTTTATTCCCACCCTGGCATTACGCGCCATCCACCAGGCGTCGCGGTTGGGGTGGTTCATCATCTGGTTCCAGAATATCATGCTGTCGCCCATTAATTTTGTAAGGTTTGGCAGCGCGCCTTCATTCAAATAAAATTTATAGTTATCATGTATAGGCGGATCATACGTAGGTGCGGCAATTGAAGTGGGGTGCGGGTGCGGCTGGCCAAAACCAAATTCCTTGTAAAAGCCGAAAGCATCCATCTGGAAGAAAGCGCCATTGTGGTGAAAATCATCACCAACAAACCAGTCAGTTACCGGCGCTTCGGGACTAACTGCTTTTAGCGCCGGGTGGCCGCTTAACGACGCCATGGTTGAATAAAAACCCGGATACGAAATGCCGAATACACCTACATTACCATTATTATTCTCCAGGTTTTTTACCAGCCAGTCGATGGTATCGTATGTATCGCTGGCTTCGTCAATGTCTTTGTTGGTCTTTTTATTGGCGTTGAACGGGCGCACATCCATAAAAACACCCTCGCTCATCCAGCGGCCGCGTACATCGGCAATTACCATGATATATCCTTTACGGCAATATTGAATGAGATGATTTACCCAAAACGGCCGGTATTGGTTTTTGCCGTAGGGCGCGCACGAGTATGGTGTACGCTCCATTAATATGGGATGTTTTCCGGCGTTATCCTTTGGCTGGTAAACGGATACAAACAGTTTAATGCCATCCCGCATGGGAATAGTAATTTCTTTTTTTATATAATTATTAACAAACCAGCTTGAATCGGCGCTTTGTGCGGAAACAATAAACGGAGCGAGGAAAAAAATGAGGCTGTATAATTTTTTCATGTAGCTAAATTAAAAGCGAAAAATGCTAATTTTTTGGTTAGAAAAAAAGCTCGGTCAAATTGCATACTATTCTCCCCGCAATCAATCTCGTGTTGTTACAACCGCTCCTACTTATACATTATGGTTAAGCCGGCTTTTTTTAAAATACACGTAAGAATAAATTGCGGGTATCAGCACCAGGATACCTACACAGCTCATGAATACAACAAAGCCTGCCTGGCCGGGTAGTAACAAGGTCAGGATTGTAAGAAGAATCCCTCCTGCAAACCAAAGCTTGCCAGCGAGGCGGTGCGTGGCGCGCCAGTTATCTTCACTTTCAAGTGTCCACGGTGTACGAATCCCGGCAAAATAATTGGGCTTTATGCTGAGCATGATATTCCCGATAAAGGCAAACAACAAGCCAACCAAAGGGAATACCAATCTTTCAACTCTGAAACCCTGGTGTATAGTGGCAAAGATGAGAGCCGTATTTAAAGCTGTAAAAAATATGATCAGCCCCAGCCCCAGTTTTTTAAAAGTATCCACACCATATTTTATCTTCTTTTTGGGATCGATTAATGGCAGGTATTTAAACAGCAGGTAAACCAGCGCCGGCACAACCAGCATAATGCATTGATAGGTTAAAAATTCGGCTTTAGAGCCATATCTGTCAACATCACCGTTTAAACCAAAGTGTACAGGCACTACCTGGGCCAGTGCAGCGTAATTAAAAAACAAGTAAAAAGCAGGCAGCGACCAAACGATCAATGCGGCTGCGTCTAAAAATGAAAATTTTTTCATGACATCATGATTTATGATTTAACTTTTTGCGATTGTAAATTGATTATCCATTTCAGCATCTCGTCCATTACGGTTGTATTCAGCGAATAATAAATAAACTGGCCTTCTTTAACCGATACCACCAGGCCCGCCTGTCTTAGCAGGTCGAGGTGGTGCGATATGCTGGGTTTCGAAATACTAAACCTGTCGGCTATCTCCCCTGCTGTAAGATCCTTATCTTTAAGCATTTCTAAAATTTCGCGCCGTGTTGGGTCATTCAGTGCTTTAAATATCGTATTCACCTCGGTATTCATTTATATATTTAGACAAATATCTAAATACTTTTGAGATTTCAAAGAAAATAGTATATTTATTTTTTCCGCCGAACCTTATATTATGAGATTTTCTATCGTTTTACCCTTTGCGCTGGCTATTGTATTGGTTACCAGCCACGGGCTTGCTCAAAACATCGACAAAAACTTTAGCGACTCATTAATTAAAAAATTCGAATACTATCACGTAAAAAAGCAGCAGGGTGTCTTATTCGCGCACTTCGATAAAACTATATACACCAGCAATGAAAATGTGTGGTTTACGGCATACCTATTAAATTATAATAGGAAAACAAATGATCCAACGGTACTTTCTGTTATTCTTATAAATGACGTTAACAGATCGGTAGTGCTGGAACAAAAGTTTGTGATGGCTAATGGCCTTGCATTTGGAAATGTTTTTATTCCGGATTCAATTCCGTCGGGTGATTTTAGCTTTATAATATACACAAATGAACTAAGCAATGGAAAACCACGGAACGTATTTACACAGGCAATTACCATTAAAAACACTGCTGCACTCGTTTTTTTAGCATCGTTATTCCTTATAGATACTGGCAAATTCAATGTCAATGGATTGAGAAGCGTGATTTTCAAAGCAACATCAAAAGAAGGCAAACCTATTCCGGGTGCTGAGGTTGTTTATCATTTGGGAAATTATCAGCATCCGGTATTATCAGGCAGGATAAAAACAGACAAGGATGGACAGTTCCTGTTGTCTATCCCGGCTATTCAAATAAAAGCCGGTGATAATATATTAGAAACGGAGGTGAGGTACAATAAAGAAACGAGAAACCTGAAACTCACACTACCGGTTTACAAAAATAAATTCGATGTGAAATTCTATCCTGAAGGGGGAAACCTGGTTCATGCAACCCAAAGTCAGGTTGGCTGGGAAGCAAAAAATGCGGATGGCACGCCATTGAAAATTGGCGCCGTGTTATATAAGGATCAGCATGCAATAGATACTATTCATACCAATGTTTATGGAATGGGTAATTTTAAACTAGCTCCGTTACTTGGGAGTATATATGAGGTGCGGCTAATTGGCATCGCAAAGGATTCCGCTTATACATTGCCTAAGATATTATCAAATGGACCAGTTATTGGTCTTAAGGAGGCAATCGCGAATGACTCACTTCAATTAAAGCTGGTAAGTAAATTCCCTGCAAAGTTTTTTGTGATCATTCATAATTACCGGCAGATATTTTTTTCCTTCCCGGTTGAAGTAAACGGGGCAGGGAAAACTGTTTTAATTAATTTAAAAGATGTACCGAAGGGATTGGGTACCATAACTGTTTTGGATGATGGGCAAAGACCATGTGCGGAAAGGATGTTTTTTGCACATTACAACCAACGCACTCCTATCCGGATCACTACGGACAAATCTGCATATGCTCCAAGACAACAAGTAAATGTAAAGTTAAAACTTGAATCCGCCGGTAATGACATGCTGCATGGAATCGTTTCTGTAGCCTGCGTTCAAAGCACCCGGATTGATGCCAGGAAAACCAATGATATTGAGAGTTATGTTTATTTGAGAAGTGAATTAGAGGCACTTCCCTTTAAAGAAAAATACATGGGACAAACCCGTGACGATAAAACCTATCTCGAAAATGTTTTGCTGATCAAAGGCTGGAGGCGGTATTACTGGCAAGACTTGATACGAACTGATGCACAAGATACTATAAATCAGCACAATACCATCAAATTTAATGGCTGGGTTGACTACAATGGCAAAGCATTGAAAAAGCCTATAAGTTTAATGATAAGGACAGACTCATCAGCAAATATTATTGCAACTGATGCTTCAGGCGGTTTTAGGCTAGATGAGAATAAGATATTAATCGCCGAGAATAAAAAGTTACGCTTACTATTAAGTAATAAAAAAGAGGGCTACAAAATTTCTTTGGCGAATACCTTTAACGATATCAGCGAATCGTTGATCAAAGAATTCACGAATAAGAATTATAGTAATTCAACTGAAGGGGAGAATAACTCAAGTTCACAAACGCTGGCGGACTTGGAGCATACTATTGATTTAAAAACTGTTACAATAAAAGGGAGAAGGAATAATAATACTAATTCATTGTCCACTTTATACGGAATAAACCAGTGTGGGGATTATGTTTGCAAATACAATATTTTGAATTGTCCCAACCATTATCACGATAGAGAAAACGTGCCCCCAGAGATAGGCAAAACGTATTTTGTAGCAGCAACCACTCCGAATTTGAATAAGAACACAATAAATAAATCCTCTTTTGTGAATGGAGCTGGCGAAAGATTTAATAGTATAGTTTATATGGGATGCTCAATTCCAGAATCCGATCCGACGATGCTTACTCTAAATGGCATCAATTACGCCAAGGAATTTTATGGCTCTGATTATTCCAAACTTAACCCATCCGAGCCGGAATACCTATCTACTATTTATTGGAAACATCTGTGTTTTGTCAATTCAAAGGATGAGACAACCCTGAGCTTTTACACAAGTGATATTACGGGCGACTTTAAAATAGTAATGCAGGGTTTAAGCGGTAACGATGTGATATCGGGTGAAAAAATAATTTCGGTTACAAAGCCCTAATCGGTTAATTATTCATATAAAGTTTGTTAATTACAATCAAATATCAAACCCTATCATGCACAGAAGAAATTTCATAAAAACCGGCTCGTTAGCAGGCTTAACCATAGGCGCGGTAGCTGCAGGCTCATGTAATTTAGTTTCGACCGATAAAAAGGATAATGGTCCTGCTAACACCGAAAAGCCGGATGATTTTGTTTTGAACGAGGTAACCATCGACGCCTTGCAGCAAAAAATGCAGCGCAAAGAATACACCTCACGTTCGATTACCGAATTATATTTAAAACGGATTGAGGCAATTGATAAAAACGGCCCGAAACTGAACGCGGTTATTGAAATAAACAAAGACGCTTTGAATATTGCCGACGCAATGGATAAAGAGCGCGCCGCTGGTAAAGTGAGGGGGCCGCTGCATGGTATCCCGGTTTTAATAAAGGATAATATCAGCACCGGCGATAGCATGCATACCACCGCCGGGGCACTGGCAATTGCCGATAACATAGTCAAACAAGACGCTTTCATCATTCATAAACTGCGCGAAGCCGGAGCCGTAATACTGGGTAAAACCAATTTAAGCGAGTGGGCCAACTTCAGGTCGACGCACTCAACAAGCGCGTGGAGCAGCCGCGGCGGGCAAACCAAATGCCCTTATATCCTCGACCGCAACCCGAGCGGGTCAAGCGCGGGATCGGGATCAGCGGCAGCGGCCAATTTATGCGCCATCGCCATTGGTACCGAAACAGACGGATCTATTGTATCACCATCGTCGGTAAACGGTTTGGCAGGGATAAAACCCACCGTGGGTTTATGGAGCCGGTCGGGAATTATCCCCATATCAAAAACGCAGGATACAGCCGGCCCAATGGCCCGCACAGTTAGGGACGCCGCTATTTTATTGGGCGCCCTGGCCGGAGAAGATCCACAGGATAGCATTACAGCTGAAAGTAAAGGAAAAGTTGAACCCGATTATACTAAATATTTGGATAGCAATGGTTTAAAAGGCAAACGGATCGGTATGGAAAAGACTGGATTAAAGACCAGCCCGGCGATGGATGCATTATTTCAGCAGGCTATCGATACGCTAAAAAGCAAGGGAGCGATTATTGTTGAAGTTGAACTAAACAAAGAATTAAAGAAGATCGGAACGGCAGAAAATACCGTGCTTCAATTTGAATTTAAGGATGGCTTGAATAAGTATTTGAGTACCGCCAATTCGAAGGTAAAATCATTGGCGGACGTGATAGCCTTCAACAAGCAAAACGAGACCAAAGCAATGCCGTTTTTTAAGCAGGAGATACTGGAACAATCAGATAAAAGAGGCGGATTAGACAGTAAGGAGTACCTGGACGCAGTAAACCTAACGACCGGCACAACACGGAACGCCATTGATACGATATTAAAGAAAAACAACCTGGATGCGATCATCGCGCCGACGAACGGATTTGCCGGTTGTATCGACCTGGTTAATGGCGATTACGATAACGGGTTTAGCTTCTCCTCGCCTGCCGCAATGGCTGGTTATCCGCATATTACCGTGCCGATGGGATTTGCATATGGATTGCCTGCGGGCATTTCATTTATCAGCACGGCGTATAAGGAAGGTGATATCATAAAGCTGGGGTATGCTTATGAGCAAGCGTCGAAGAAAAGGGCGGCACCGGTGTTTAAAGTTGATTTGCTGGGTTGAGAGTGGAGATTAGAGATTAGTTAATTAGAGATTAGGTTTGGTAACTTGCCATGCATTAACTGCAAACTGAAACATGGAATTTGGACGTTTAAAGCCTGAAGAATTAATGGAAGTAGATTTCACGCTTCCGTCCGACCCGGCGCTGACTATAAAAACGTTGACGGCTGCAAAAACCGATAAGCCCATGGTAGTGCATGTAGGCTGCGCCAAGTGGGGCCGTAAGGAATGGCTGGGCAAAATATACCCGCCAAAAACCAAAGACGCTAATTTTTTGGATGAGTACGTGAAACATTTTAACTCAATTGAGCTGAATGCTACTTTTTATAACACCTACGGGCCCGATACGATTGCCAAATGGAAGGTCAAGACTGATGGAAATCCGGAGTTTAAATTTTGCCCTAAATTTTCGCAAAACATCAGTCATATCCGTCGTTTAAAAAATGCGGAAGAAATTACCACCAAATACTACGAAGGGGTTTTAGCTTTTGGCGAGAAGCTGGGACCCATGTTTTTGCAGGTAGGCGATAACTTTGCGCCGAAGAGCCTGCCCGATTTAAAGGCCTATCTTGAACAATTACCAAAGGATGTGCCGGTTTTCCTGGAGATGCGGCATAAAGAATGGTTTTCTGTACCAGAAATTCGCGATGAATTGTTCAACCTGATGCACCAATTGAACATCGGCGCGGTAATAACTGACGCTTCGGGCCGCCGGGATGTGGTGCACATGCAGCTGCCTACACCGCACGCGTTTATTCGCTTTGTGGGTAACAGCCTCCATCCTACCGATTATTCGCGCGTTGATGAATGGGTGGAGCGTATTTACCAGTGGCGGCAAATGGGGTTACAGTCGGTTTGGTTTTTTATGCACCAGCACGATGAGCGGTATTCGCCCGAGCTGGCCGATTACGTGGTTGAACAATTGAATAAAAAACTGGGGCTAACTTTGCCGAGGCCGCAGTTTATTGATAGAGATAAAGGGTTGTTTGATTGAGATCATTGCGCCACCAGGCCTGAGATCACATTAATACTTAACGCCACTATCGCGGTGTTAAAACCGAAAGATAACAGGCCGTGCAGCCACGCCAAACGGCGTATATGGCGGGACGATATCTCCACGTCTGATACCTGGAAAGTCATGCCGACGACGAACGCGAAGTAAACAAAATCGAGGTAATCGGGTTCATTTTCGTCAGGGAAAATCAAACCGCCAACTTCTTTCGGCAAGCCGTCGTCAGTATCGGTATCGTAATACATATGTGCATACCGCATGGTAAATATGGTATGTACGAGCCACCACGAGATAAACACTGCCCCAATTGCCAGCAAAATACGCTCATTGACAGAGCCGGAATGGCCCTTTGCCGATTTCAGCAAAAAAACAACAGCCCCCATGCTTATAACCGAAGCAGCAATTACAAACAGGAATATAAAGGTGCGGCTGGAGTCCTGTATTTTAGCAATTTTTCGCACTTCCCTGGGATGCGATGTAATGATAACTGTCCAATCGAGGATGATCACCATCAGTGCAAAACTGATCCATGTAAATAAGGTTACAGCCGGCCACGAGAAACGAGCCTGGACGGAAAAAAACACGATGATGCTAACGGCAAGCGCTATCATTAAGCGGTAATGTGCATCCAGGCGGAAGAAGAATCTTTTGTCAGGTTTTAAAATATCTGTCATATTTTTGTTTTTATCGCGACCTATTGTTCATCAATTATTTCGGCTACACGCCCTACCTGCCCATCTTCCAAACGTACCTTTATACCACGGGAATGAAAGGATGAGCTGGTTAGCATATCTTTTACTATCCCCCGCGTCCGCTTGCCCGACCGCTGATCTTTTTTAAGTATGATGTCGACCTCGAGGCCGGGGTAAATATCGCTCCTGTTTTGCCCGTTCATATTGCAGGTTACTTTATTCTTTTAGTTCTAATTGCAAATAAGTTATCTGTAGTGACCAGATTAACGAAACCTTTTTCTGTTAATCCTTTAAACAGTTTTTTATCGCCCGACCATATTTTGCACCTAAATTGTTTGGCATAAGCCACATATTGAACATCTTTTATATCAATATCGTGAACTAAGCCAAATGATTCAGTCCAAATTCCGGGATTTATTTGTTGTTCTGAAATAAAGGTTATGTCTTTGCACACCTGGTACTCGGCTTCCATAATCCTTTCAATACTCAAACCAGAAATTGTCTGAAGCCTTTCGTACTTAGTTTTTATCTCGTATCTCAAAAATTCGGGAGCAATAAAATTGAAGTATTTTTTCGAATTGATTAATAAATCCCCGATTTTTCCGTCGGAATTTAGTATGCCGCTGAATACAATATTAGCGTCAACTATTATTTTCACTTAGCAAAACGTGATTTATTTGCTTCCCACCAGGATGAGTTCACCTCGTCGGCAAGCTTATCGATGTCTGATTGTTTAACCCTGGTCAATGACGTCGCTTCGAGATATTTCAAATAATCAATCAACCGTTGTAAACCAAATCTGTCTACCGACGAAGATACCGTGATGGTAATTTTATTATTGGCTGCATTTTCAATCAACATATACAAATGTAATGATTATTGGAAGCAAAGTAAATACTTGTTTTGTGTGGTTTGGTTAACAATTTTCAGCTTAAACAATATCAGTATGTTAAAAGTTTTGTTGTTGCTTGGCTAACCTTTGCAAAATCAAAGCTTTTTAGCAATTTATCCATGGCGACAGTAATCTGTTCATTCCCCAAATTGCCTATGCTGCCCTCGTGGGTGTGGTTAACCCTCATGTCAGGCTTAAATTCGCCCTTCTCAATAGCCAGCCCAACCTGCTTGTAAGCATCCCGAAAAGGTACCCCGCTCAATACCTGGCTATTAACCGCCTCAACGCTAAACAGGTATGCATATTTAGGGTCGTTTAAAATATCCTTGTTAACGGTTATGTTTTGCAGCATAAAGGTCGCCATGTGGAGACAGTCCTTCAGGTCGGCGAAAGCCGGGAAAAGCAATTCTTTTAATAGCTGCAGCTCGCGGTGATAGCCTGACGGCAGGTTTACGGTCATCATGGCCACATCATTCGGAAGCGCCTGCAGGCGGTTGCATTTACCGCGCATAATTTCCCAAACATCCGGGTTCTTTTTATGCGGCATAATGCTGCTGCCGGTGGTCAATGTATCCGGATAACTTACAAAGGCAAAGTTTTGGCTCAGATAAAGCGCCTGGTCCATGGCCATTTTTGCCAGGGTTGCCGCTATGGATGATAATGCCTGGGCGATAACCCTTTCGGTTTTTCCACGCCCCATTTGCGCATAAACCACATTATAATTCAGGCTTTCAAAACCTAACAGTTGTGTAGTTAATGTACGATTGAGCGGAAAAGAGGAGCCATAGCCTGCGGCGGAGCCAAGCGGGTTTTTATTAGTGATTTTGTAAGCTGCCAGCACCATTTCGAGGTCGTCGGTTAAACTCTCGGCATACGCCCCAAACCATAACCCAAAAGACGAGGGCATAGCTACCTGCAAATGGGTGTAACCGGGTAGCAGTACATCCTTGTGTTTATTACTCAATTCAATCAGTAAGCGAAAAAGTTTGTCGGTTTCTTCAACTACCTGCTGCAGTTCGTGACGAAAAAACAGTTTCAGATCAACCAAAACCTGGTCGTTACGTGAGCGGCCGCTGTGGATTTTTTTACCTGCATCGCCAATGCGCTGAGTGAGCAGCAACTCAACCTGCGAGTGCACATCTTCTACCTCCTGTGCGATGGTAAACTTCCCACTCTCTATATCACGGTAAATATTTTTAAGTTCTTTTTGTATCAATTGCAGATCATCCGCACTCATTAAACCGATACTTTCCAGCATTTGCGTATGTGCTAATGAACCGAGCACGTCAAATGCAGCCATTTGCAAGTCAAACTCGCGGTCGCGGCCTACGGTAAAGTTTTCAACCAGTTCGTTAACGGTAATGGATTTTTGCCAGATTTTCATTTGAATTCACAAAGAATTAAACCCGGCGTCATTGCGAGGTACGAAGCAATCTCTATCCTTTACAGAGCGGCCAGAATGGCAACCATTCATAACGGACTTGCCTATGTAAAGATTGCTTCGTACCTCGCAATGACGCGCGGAGATTCCAAACTTACTGCTTTTGTAATAAATATCCGTAAATCACACTATGTTTTCCAGCATCCGGATATATAACTCAATCCCTTCCCGAATTTCCTCTACATAAATAAACTCATCAGCCATATGCGACCTTGCCGAATCGCCGGGGCCTATTTTGAGTGAGGGGATATCCAATAACGCCTGGTCGGATGTTGTTGGGGAACCGTAGGTTGTGCGTCCCAATGCAATTCCGGCCTGGACGATGGGGTGATTTTTGTCGATCTTCGATGGCTTGAGACGTGTTGAGCGTGGGTTTACATCGCAGTTTACATGCGAATGGATGATCTCTAAAACCTCCTCGTTCCGGTACGCATCCGTAACGCGTACGTCAACCGTAAACGTACAGGTTGCCGGAACAACATTATGCTGGGAACCGGCGTTTATTATGGTGACCGACATTTTTACCGGCCCAAAAACTTCGGACTCTGCCGGGAATTTAAAAGTGCGGAACCATTCGATATCAGGCAGTGCTTTATAAATAGCATTATCGCCTTCATTTCGAGCGGCATGGCCGGCTGTGCCGTGCGCCACACAATCAAGCACCATTAAACCGCGCTCGGCTATAGCCAATTGCATCAGGGTTGGCTCGCCTACAATGGCGAAATCAAGCCGGCCCAAATCGGGTAAAATTAATTCGATACCATTTAAACCCGATATCTCTTCTTCGGCCGTAGCGGCCAGGCATAAATTATAGCTAAGGCCTTTTTTACCGTAGAAATAGAGAAAAACCGCTATAAGCGATACGAGGCATCCTCCCGCATCATTACTGCCGAGGCCATATAGCTTGCCGTCTTCTATTTTTGCATCATGCGGATTACGCGTATAACCTGAATTGGGCCTAACGGTATCGTGATGTGAATTGAGCAGTATGGTTGGTTTCGACGGGTCGAATTGCTCGTTGCGGGCCCATATATTGTTGATCTTGCGGTGGGTTACCACGCCATTATCCTTTAAAAACTGCTCTATAAGGTCAGCCGTTCCCTCCTCCTCTTTGCTAAAGGATGGCGTTTCGATCAGCTGTCTTAACAACTCAACTACTTGTTGGGAAAGAAAGTTAATGTCCGTCATGCGGCGTAAAAATAGTGTTTTTGTTGAGCCCTACCTAAATCCTGCCCTTTGGGGAGGACTGTAAATATTGAAAAAACAATACCATTACTCAATTTTTGAATATTTCCGGGTATCATTCATAGTGATATAAAGAACCAGCGACATGGCGATGCAAATAGTTACATACCAATAGAACCATTCCTGGTGGCCCTTATCTTTAAAAAGCAAAGCGATATACTTGGCTGTTCCGCCGAACAGGGATACGGCTATGGCATACGGAAAGCCTACGCCCAGCGCGCGGACATTTGCCGGGAACAGCTCGGCCTTTACCACCGCGTTTATGGACGTGTACCCGCTAACGATAACCAGTGCGCACATGATCAGGGCAAATGCTATCCAGAAATCTTTGGTATGGCTTAAGGTGGTCATAATGGGTACGGTAGTTAGCGTACCTAATATACCGAAAGCGATCAGCAGTGGTTTACGACCTATCTTATCGGATAACAATCCAAACAACGGCTGCAGCAGCATGAAAAAAACAAGCGTTAACGTGGATACCAGTGTAGCGGCATTTATCGAGAAACCCGCGCTGGTTACCAGGAACTCCTGCATATAAGTAGTATAGGTATAAAACGCGACTGTGCCGCCGATGGTTAACCCGATCACAATTAACACAGCTTTGGGATGCTGCATTAATGCGTGCAGGGTGCCGCGTGAAGATTCAGTATTCTTATCATCCAAAACCACCGATTCCTGCAAGCTGCGTCTTAAGTACATTGCGGTAATAGCCAGCAGGGCGCCAATGCCAAACGGGATGCGCCAGCCCCATTGGTGTAATTGCTTGTCTGTTAAAAAAAAGTGCTGCAGTACAACAAGCACGCCGAGCGCCAGCAGCTGGCCCATGATGAGCGTTACATACTGAAAGCTGGAATAAAAGCCCCGGTGTTTTTTGGTTGCAACCTCGCTAAGGTAGGTCGCACTGGTACCATACTCGCCGCCAACGCTGAGGCCCTGTATTATTCGTGCCACGACCAATAATACAGGCGCAGCAATGCCTATTTGTTTATACCCGGGAACTATTGCAATAATAAGCGAGCCAACACTCATCAACAAGACGGAGAAAGTAAGCGCTGTTTTACGGCCTTTTTTATCCGCGAAAGTGCCCATAACCCAGCCGCCAATTGGCCGCATTAAAAACCCGATTGCAAAAATGCCGGCCGTGTTTAATAACTGAACGATTTGATTTGCGGCAGGAAAAAATGCGCCGGAGAAATAGATAGAAAATGCTGTGTAAACATACCAGTCGTACCATTCAACCAGGTTGCCAAGCGAGCCGCCTATTATTGAGCGTATCCTATCGGCTGTTGTTGTGGCTTGGTTTTGCATGCAGATAAAAATATCGTAAATATTTAAAGAATTTTCACAAATACTAAACCTAAGCATTAAATAGTTGTATAATACACCGAGCGGGGTAATTTTAGTATTTTAGCCGCCCGATTATCTGCTTATCGTTTACTATGGATGAAAATTTTAACCAGCGTGCTGCATTAAAATCAGACGAAGAATTGCACAACTGCATTGATAACCGTGATAAATATCTCCCGGAATCAGTAGAGGCTGCCGTTGCTGAGCTGCAGAACCGCGGAGTAGTATTTTTGGACGAGGAGCTGAAAGTGATCAGCGAAGACATGCAGGCCCGCCGGGAAATTGCTGAATCCGGAACAGGGATATTCGGCATATTCAACACCGGGTGGAATAATAACATGGTGGAAGATCCGGATGCGCCGGTCTTCTTTTCAAAACGGGCGATTTTCGCGTTTTCGGTACTTTTCAGCGTATTTTTCGGATCGATACTATTGGCCATCAACGTAAGCAAAACCAAAAACCGCGGCAGGGCCATTTTAGTAGTATTGTACGGCCTTGGTTTTACATTACTGCAGGGGATATTACTGCGCTCCTACCCAATCGACCCTATCATCTCACTTATGAGCAGCATAATAGGCGCTTATATTATGGACAACCTATTCTGGAACAGGTTTGTCGGCAATTCAACGCTGTATAGATCAAGACCCATTTGGGTACCGCTAATTATCGGTATCGCGATCGTCGCCTCTTATTTAATTATGCTAAAATCTTACGGCAAACTACCTGTTTAATTATTTACCAGCTTAAAAGCGCCTTCGCCATATCGTAAACCAGTATTTGGATATTGGTCGATTATGCTTTGAATGCCCTGCATATCCCCCGGTGTTAACTCAACATCAACCGATGCCGCATTTTCGCGCAGGTATTTTGTTTTCTTAGTTCCGGGAATAGGGATAATATCATCGCCCTGTGCTAAAACCCACGCTAAGGCCAGTTGCGCCGGGGTGCAGTTCTTTTGCGCCGCAAAGTGGGCGAAGGCATGGACCAGCTGCTGGTTGTTATCTTTATATGTGTCGCTAAAGCGGGGAAGCGTTTTGCGAAAATCATTACCGGCCAGTTCATCGATATTCAGCGTGTTGGTCATTAGTCCGCGCGAAAGCGGGCTGAACGGCACCAGTGATATGCCCAGTTCGCGGCATACGGGTAATATTTCGGATTCCACATCACGCGTAAGCAGCGAGTACTCACTTTGCAGTGCCGCGATGGGATGAACCGCGTGCGCCTTGCGGATAGAGGCAGCGGAAGCTTCCGACAAACCAAGGTAACGTACCTTTCCTTCTTTTACCAGTTCAGCCATGGCGCCAACCATGTCTTCAACCGGTACATTCGGGTCGATGCGGTGGGCATAGTAAAGGTCGATGGTTTCGATCTTTAGCCTTTTAAGGCTTTTTTCAACGGCCGACTTAAGATAAGCCGGTGAGCCATCGAAGTAAGATCCTGAAGCACCCGGAAACGCGTCCGCATCTTCTTTTTGCCTGAAACCGAATTTGGTAGCGATAAACACTTTATCGCGGTTGGGCGCCAGTACTTTGGCCACTAATTCTTCGTTACGGCCGTTGGCGTATACATCGGCAGTATCCCAAAAGTTAATGCCCAGGTCAATTGCCAGGTTTAATGTGGCAATGGATTCTTCGTCGTTAAAGGTGCCGTAGCCATGGTTCATGCCCATGCAGCCGAGGCCGACGGCAGATAACTTTTCGCCGGTATTACCCAGATTTCTGTATTTCATAGGGGATCGTTTTTGCAAATATATAGGTGATGTGATTTAAATGGTAGTGGTTTTTTAAATCTTGCATTGGTATGATTGTCGCCCACAGAGTTGACTCACCCTCCCGATAGCTATCGGGACAACGCTTCGCTCGACCACCCCCTCTTCCGCAGGCGGTAAAGAGGGTAAGGAAAGAAGAAAAAAATATTTTCAATGGGGTTACCCTCTTTCTGGTTTACCGGAGAGAGAAGTCAAAGGCCGGAAGTCAGAAGTCAAAAGAATTGGACGGATTAAGTTCGTGATCTTCTGATTTTCAGGACTTTACTGACTTTCCCGACTTTTATTGACTTTTTCTTACCTTCGATAAGAAGAATGGCGTGTTCGGGGGTGTTCGGGCGTGTTCGCGCCATGTTCGGGGTGTTCGGGGTGTTCGTCTCTCCAGCAAAGCGAACACTACAATGCGCTCTTCCGCTTTGCGCACTTTCGCACTTCTTTTGTACTTTTGGTTTTCGATCTGACTTTTCCGATTTTGCCGACTTAAAACATGAAAGACCTCGCTTACCTCAATAAATTCTTTTATAAATATCGCTGGCGGCTTATTCCCGGTGTGTTGTTCGTCATTATCTCTAATGTGTTTGGCGTATTGCCTGCACAGGTTATCCGCGTCGCATTTGACCTTGTGACCGAAAACATCGGGATGTTCCAGCTTTTTTCGGGGTTTGACAGGCAATCGGTTATCTACGACATATTCGGGTCCAGTTTGCTGCTGTTTGGCGTACTGGTATTGATATTGGCCCTGTTGCGCGGGCTATTCCTGTTTTTTATGCGACAAACTATCATTTTGATGTCGCGTCATATTGAGTACGACCTTAAAAACGAAATCTACAATCACTACCAGGAATTGTCTCTTGCCTTTTACCGGCGTCACAATACCGGCGACCTGATGAACCGCGTAACCGAAGATGTAAGCCGGGTGCGTATGTACCTTGGTCCCGGCATTATGTATACCATTAATACGGTGGTGTTATTTATCATGGTGATATATGCCATGCTCACGGTTAATATAAGGCTCACTATATTTTCGGTGCTGCCCTTGCCGGTTTTGGCTGTGATCATTTATTATGTGAATAACATTATCCATTTCCGCAGCGAGAAGATACAGCAGCGGCTTTCGGCGTTGTCAAGCTTTGTACAGGAAAATTTTTCAGGCATCCGGGTAATCAAATCGTATGTTCGTGAGGGACACGTGCGGAAAAGCTTTGCTGCCGAAAGCGAAAGTTACAAAAGCCACTCCATGGAACTTGTAAAAGTACAGGCTATGTTTTATCCGCTGATGATGCTGTTAGTCGGCCTGAGCAACGTGATAACCATTTATATCGGCGGTATCGAAGTAATGAAGGGTAATATAACCTCGGGTAACATTGCCGAGTTTATTGTATATCTTAACCTGCTTACTTTCCCGGTTATCGCTTTAGGCTGGGTAACTTCGCTTATTCAGCGTGCGGCGGCATCCCAAAAAAGGATCAATGAATTTTTGCACCAGCGACCCGAAATTATTTCACCGAATGTGCCCGGGCAAACCATGAAAGGGCGGATAGAATTTAACAACGTATCCTTTATCTATCCCGATACAGGTATCCAGGCCTTAAATAATGTTTCATTTGTGGCAAATCCCGGCGAAATGGTCGCCATTATCGGGCGTACCGGTTCGGGCAAGTCAACCATCGCCAACTTAATTATGCGGATGTATGACACGACAGGCGGCGAAATATTAATTGACGGGCAGTCGATCAAACAACTTAACCTCGAAAGCTTCCGCGCTCAAATCGGCTTTGTGCCGCAGGAGGTTTTTCTGTTTTCGGACACCATCGCCAATAATATCGCATTCAGCGCCGATATTCTTGATATGCAGATCGTTGAGCAGGCAGCGAAAGACGCTGCCGTTTACAACAACATCATGGAACTTGAAAACGGTTTTGAAACGCTTATCGGCGAACGCGGCATCACGTTGTCGGGTGGCCAAAAACAGCGTGTTTCCATTGCGCGGGCTGTTGTTAAACATCCACGGGTACTTATTTTTGACGATTGTCTTTCGGCAGTTGATACCCGCACGGAAGAAGAAATATTAAATAACCTTGGCCGCAATATGCACGGCAAAACAAGTATTATTATTTCACATCGTATATCCACCATAAAAAATGCTGATAAAATTTTAGTGATAGATGACGGCCAGATCGTAGAGCAGGGAACCCACCAGGAACTAATGGACAGACGGGAGACGTATTTTGAATTGTATGAAAAACAGCTGTTGGAGGAAGAGGAAAATGCCTGAGAATTTTATAAAATCACAATAAAACATTCAAAAAGCTGATAAAAAGTTTAATAATATTCAATTTAATACTTGCACTTTCAAAATTTATCTATATTTATGCAACCAAAACTAGTTACAATTAAAATTTATTATGGGAGATTTTGAAAACAGAGAGCGTGAAGAGGTTTTTTCTAAGAAGGTGAGAGCCGGGAAGAGAACTTATTTTTTCGATGTGAAGGCAACGCGGTCGAACGATTATTATGTAACGATCACCGAAAGCAAGAAACGTCTGGAAGATGGTGTTTTTATCAAACACAAAATATTTTTGTACAAAGAAGATTTTGAAAAATTTGCCGAAGGCTTAAAAGATACCATCGACTATATCAAAGCAAACCAGGAAGTTGTTGAAAAACGGTACGAATACATTGAAGCCCCTGAAGTGGCCAAAACCGCCGACGAAGATTTTTCTTTTGAAATATAATTTAAACTAAAGCTAAACCAGCAAACAAACAAAAAAACCTTCATTACGCAGGTTTTTTTGTTTGTAGTATTTGCCGTTACTTATGTAATAAGGTTGCAGCCCCAATCCCAACCACGATAACAATAAAAAATATCAGCACGTATATTGTAACCACAACGATTGTTATGATTCCCCATAATTTAAAAAAGGATTTTAACTTCCCAAGGGCACGGCTTACGTAATCGGAATCGGAAAATTTAATGCCTTGTTTAATTTTCGACCCAAACTGGTACAAATACAACGAAAAGAAAAAATAAATTACATCGATCAGGATATAAAAAAAAGTTACAAAGCCACCAGCACCCGCCATTAAAGCAGCTGTCGTATTTTCAGGCTGCATTTGTGCTACCCGTGTAAAAAGGCTCCCGGCAAAAATTGCGGCCAAAAGAAATAACCCGCAAATAATAAACCCGATTATACTTAGAAAGTAAGCCCATTTCCCGGCTTCAACCAAATAGCCTTGTGCTTCTAAAGTTAATTCGATACCCGGCCGGGAGGCGGGTTGTTCAATTTCATCATTTGTGTCCATCGTGTAAGGTTTAGTTTGTGTAATTCACTCTAAAGTTATAAACTATTACTATCCAAACAAATACTTAACAAAGTGTGGGTTCTATAAATCACGGGCCATTTTTTCTGTTATCTTTGCGGGATTTTAAGCCCCTCCGAACCCTCCCCGGAAGGGAGGGCTATTTAAAGTCTCCCCTTTTGGGGAAATTTAGAGGGGGTTAAATTTTACACAAATGGGTTTACAATGTGGTATAGTGGGTTTGCCGAATGTGGGCAAATCAACACTTTTTAATTGCTTATCAAACGCGAAGGCACAGGCGGCTAATTTTCCGTTTTGCACGATAGAGCCAAATGTGGGTGTAATTACTGTTCCGGATGAGCGCTTAACAAAGCTTACCGAAATAGTTAATCCTAAAAACGTAGTGCCAAACGTTATTGAAATTGTTGATATAGCCGGCCTCGTAAAGGGCGCCAGCAAAGGCGAAGGTTTGGGCAACCAGTTTTTAGCAAACATTCGCTCTACCAATGCGATCATCCACGTTTTGCGCTGTTTTGATAACGACAATGTGATCCACGTTGATGGCTCTGTCGACCCTATCCGTGATAAGGAGATCATTGATACCGAGCTTCAGCTGAAAGATCTTGACTCCGTCGAGAAAAAATTGCAGAAGGTTGAAAAGGCAGCCAAAACCGGCGACAAGGAAGCGAAAAAAGCATACGACACTTTAACTATTTACAAAAATCACCTGCTATCCGGTAAATCTGCCCGCACGGCGTCTGTTGCAGAAGAGGACAAGGAACACATAGCCGACATCTGGCTGCTTACGGCCAAGCCGGTAATGTATGTTTGCAATGTGGATGAGGCATCGGTTAACACCGGTAACGCTTACGTCGAAAAAGTAAAAGCCGCAGTAAAAGAGGAAAATGCCGAGGTGTTGGTGATCTCGGCGCAAATCGAATCTGAGATAGCCCAGCTTGAAACTTATGAAGAGCGGCAGATGTTCCTTGATGACCTTGGGCTGGCTGAGTCAGGTGTAAACAAACTGATAAAAGCCGCCTATAAATTACTTAACCTGGCTACCTATTTTACCGCCGGGGTACAGGAAGTTCGTGCCTGGACCATTACCAAAGGTTTTACTGCACCACAGGCAGCGGGCGTTATCCATACCGACTTTGAAAAAGGCTTCATCCGCGCCGAGGTGATCAAGTACGATGATTTTGTAAAATTCAACGGTTCTGAAGCTGCTATAAAAGAAAATGGGAAACTGGGTATTGAAGGCAAAACTTACATTGTGCAGGATGGCGATGTGATGCATTTCAGGTTTAATGTTTAGCGGTTAGATTCAAGAGCAAAGAAGCAAGAAATAAGAAGCAGGAAAATTAACATATACATAGATTTATCCTATTTATAGCTAAATCGCTTTCTTGTAAATCATTATGAAGAAATTTCTTTCAGTCATATTAACAGTTATTATCTGCGTAAGCCTGTCAGCTTTTTCAAATAAAAAACCGCCGGCAAAAAAATCTGAAATAGAAAAAGCAGCCGAAAAAGTCCTGAAAAAACAGATTTTAGCCGAAGCAGCATGGGCCATGAAACAGGAACCAATTACCGTGACTGCTTCTTTTAGCACAAGGAGCGCCGGGGGTAAACACGATTTCTTTTCGGAGGCCGATTATTTCTGGCCCGATCCTAAAAACCCGGACGGCCCTTATATAAACAGGGATGGACTGACCAACCCCGCCAATTTTGTCGAGCATAGAAAGGCAATGATCCGCCTGAGCAAGATCATTGGCGCTTTGGCTTCGGCTTACAAAATAACCGGTGACGAAAAATACGTTAGGCAAGCGGTGGTCCATTTGAAAGCCTGGTTCATTAATCCCGAAACGCTGATGAACTCCAACCTGTTATATTCACAAGCTGTAAAAGGACAATTTACCGGCCGTAATTATGGTATAATAGATACCATTCATTTAATGGAAGTCGCCCAAGGTATTATCGTAATGGAAGGTGCCGGAGCGCTTGACCCGGAAACTTTAGCAGGTTTGAAGAATTGGTTCGCTGAATACATTACGTGGCTGACAACAAGCAAACCGGGCATACAGGAAAAGCTGACTAAAAACAACCATTCAACTTGCTGGGCCATGCAGGTATCCTCGTTTGCTAAACTTTGCAATAACCAGGCGCTGCTTGATTCCCTAAGGATAAGGTACAAAACTGTTTTGCTGCCCAATCAAATGGCTGCGGACGGTAGCCTTCCTTTAGAAATGTCGCGGACCAAGCCTTACGGCTATTCGATTTTTAATTTAGACGCCATGACCATGCTTTGCCAGATATTGTCGACTCCAAATGATAATTTATGGAATTTCGAAACGCCGGAAGGCAAATCCATAAAAAAAGGCATAAGTTTCCTTTATCCTTTTGTACAGAATAAAAGTAAATGGACTTTAAAGCCGGATGTGATGTATTGGGAAAACTGCCCGGTGGCACAGCCGTTCCTGTTGTTCGGTGCAAATGCTTACCATCAAAACGCCTGGTTTACAACGTGGGAGAAGCTTGACCATAACCCGCAGGTGGAAGAAGTGATCCGGAATTTACCGATCCGCCACCCGTTGATCTGGTTTAATTAACTTGAGCTTACACAAACGCGGAAATAAGTTATATTTGCACGAAATTATTGCTCCCGTAGTTCAACGGATAGAATTATGGTTTCCGGTACCATCGATATGAGTTCGAATCTCGTCGGGAGCACAAAAAATTAATAATTGCTCATAGCAAATATATTATGAGCGATTTTTATAGTAAAACGAAGCAATTATTTCGGTGTCCCAAAACGTGGAATCAGCTTGGTAAACAATTCCGGCATAAAGCGTTTAACGAAAAGCGCCAGTCTTTCTTCACCTATAAAACTGCCAATATAAAGTTCGTACGTTTCATTTTGGATAGCCTTTATAATTTGTTTGGCAGCTTTATCGGCTGAAAACCCGTCATTGATTTGTTCAGATTTGCTGCTGAGAAAACTTCCGTCGCCGGATATTACCGATATCGGCGTATGGATATAGCCGGGAGTAAGTATGGTTACTTTGATGCCGTGTTTGACTACCTCGGCACGGAGGCAATCGAAATAGCCGTGCAATGCATGTTTGGCGGCCGCGTAAGCCGCGCGCATTGGCGTTCCTATTTTGCCCATTACGCTGCTCGTCACCACAAAATAACCTGAACCTCGCCCGATAAAATGGGGCAAAAGCGCTTTGGTTAATATGATATAACTGAAATAGTTAAGCTCCATTACTTCGCGATGAACGGCAATCCCTGTCTCTGCAACAAGCGAACGTTGTGAAATACCACCATTATGCACCATGATGTCGATATGCCCGAATAGTGTTATGGCGGTGGGTACTTTCGTTTCAAGATTGGTGCTGTCGGTCAGGTCGAGTGGGAGGATATGTACATTGTCAGTATGGGCGCAATTATTCTTTACCCGTTCTAATTCGGCTATTCGTCGGCTTGACAAGATAAGTTTAGCGCCCTGGACCGACATCTCGTAGGCCAGCGCTTCGCCAATACCCGAAGATGCGCCCGTGATCCATACAACCTGGTCTTTAAGTGATCTCATGAAAATTATTTTATATATGCTTTTAATTCAGAATGTTAAAATACTGGTAATTAGTTGGCCCCTGCGGGCAATTTTATGTATTAAAGAAACTGCCTTAATAACTTTACACCTTTTCTAACCCTATTCCTTCCTTATCACACTGTCCTTTATAAAAAGGAAAGACATCAGCGCCCCTAAAAACCCAAGCGCTGCGGATAGTTTTAATATCTTTTGATAAGCGCTGATAAAACCGGCATGATATAATTTTTCAATTCTTTGCTTTTGAGAAGTATTGACGATTGCGGGCACCTTGGCATTGCCCAGGTTAGCCGTTTCGGCAATCACCGCCTGTTTTTCCTTTACGGTGATGGGGACATTTTTTATTTCGGCCTGCAATGCGCCCGAAAAGAACAAAACCGCTAGTGCCCCGAATATGGCATTGGCAAACACATTTGCGATGCGTGTTAAGGCGTTATTAATGCCCGAAGCCGTGCCCGAAAAATGATCGCTTACCGACCCCATTACCGTGGCTGTAAGCGGTGCCACGGTAAACGACATGCCCAACCCAAATACGATGATACCCGGAAAAAAGGTCGTCCAGTAATCGGCCGGGCCGCTTGTTTGTTTTACAAACGATAATATAAGCAGCCCCGCGCCGGCCAGAGCGGGGCCCAATATCAGCAGCCGTCTTGGCCCATATTTGTCAGCGAGCGCGCCGGCAAACCGCGCAATCGCGACCATTAAAACAGTGAAGGGTAAAAACGTCAGTCCTGATTGCAGCTGGCTGTAGCCCTGCACCTGTACCAGGTTCAATGACAGAAACAGCATGCCCGAGCCAAGCCCGGCATACAAGAAAAAGGTAAGCAGGTTTGCGCCGCTAAAGGTCAGGTTACTAAACAACTGCAGGGGCATCATTGGATGTTTACTTTTTCTTTGGATAATAATAAAAGCGATAAAAAATAACACGCCCGCCCCTAGCGGACAAATAACCTGCATGCTACCCCAGCCCGTGGCCGGCGCGCGTAAGAAACCAAAGGTGAGCAAAGCCAACCCTAGCGCGATAGTAACGGCTCCGGGGATATCGACAGCACGGTCGCTGTCCGTATCCCGGCTTTCAGTTACCTGAAACCATAATATGACCAATGCTGCCAGGCCGATCGGTACATTGATAAAAAAGATGAAGCGCCATAAGCCGGCATCGGCCAAAGCGCCGCCCAAAACCGGGCCGCCCATGGTGACGATCGTAGTGACTGCCGACCATGTCCCTATCGCCCTGCCCCGCTCCTTCTCATTGATTGACGACGAGATCAGCGACAAACTTCCCGGTATCATCAATGCCCCGCCGATCCCCTGTACGATCCTGAAAGCGATCAAAAACGTTATGCCCGGCGCCATCCCGCAGGCAGCAGAGCCTGCTATGAAAATAATAATACCGGCCATGAATATCTTTTTCCGGCCCAGTTTATCACCTAAAGATCCGCCGATGAGTATAAGCGATGCCAGCATCAGCAGGTAAGCATTCAATAGCCAGAAAAGGTCAGTTCCTGTTGCATTGAGGCTTTTCTGCAACGCCGGCAGCACTACATTAAGCGCGGTAGCATCAATAAAGGCCATAGCCGACGCCAGGATAGCCGAAACCATTATCCATTTGCCTTTTGCACTGCCGAGCGGATATGTTGCCATGAAACCCGATATGACTGAAACTTCTGTCTTGCTACTTGATACTAATTACTTGATACTAAGCTCACCACCCCGCCGCTTCCCCATCCTTCCTGCTTTCTGAGGCACCGAAGTAAACTTTTTGAATAGAGTCAAAACGGATCGCCTGGTAACCACCGTAAAGGCCGGGGATTTGAAATCCGATCTTATGCCCCATGTACATCAGGCTGCGTATGGTTTCGTAAGGGAATCCCGACTCCAGGTACACCATCCCCACACCCTGCATTTTTTCGCCCGTAGGCTCCGATGATCCCTGGTGGTCTATTCGCGGTGCATCGCCGGCTTCCTGCGCGTTCATCCCAAAGTCGATCATGTTCATCAGTATCTCTACATGCCCGAGCGGCTGAAAGCTGCCGCCCATTACACCAAAGCTCATATACGGCTTGCCATCCTTAGTTACAAACGCCGGGATAATAGTATGGAATGGCCGCTTATGCGGCGCGTAAGTATTGTTTTGTCCTTCCTCCAATGTATATAGCTGGCCGCGGTCCTGCAAAGTAAAACCCAAACCATCAGGCACCATGCCCGAACCATAACCACGGTAATTGCTTTGGATAAGCGATACCATATTGCCGTCGCCATCGGCCACGGTAAGGTAAATGGTATCCCCGTCTTTTAGCGCAGGATTGCCCGCTTCATAACTTGCCGAAGCCTTGTGCGGGTTGATCAGTTTGCGCCGTTCGGCAGCGTATGATTTAGAGATCAGGTCCTTTACCGGAATTTTGGCAAATTCCGGGTCGGCGTAGTATTTGGCGCGATCTTCAAAAGCCAGTTTTTTCGCTTCCACAAATAAATGGATATGCTCCGGGCTGCCCCAGGTTATCTTGCTAAAATCAAAACCTTCCAGTATGTTCAGCATTTGCAGGGTACATATCCCCTGCCCGTTTGGCGGCAGCTCCCAAACATCGTAACCACGATAGTTTGTGCTTACCGGCTCAACCCAGCTCGAGGTATGGTCGGCCATGTCCTTGTACGACAAAAATCCGCCGTTCTTCTTCATAAATTCGTCAATGGTGCGCGCTATATCGCCTTTATAGAAAGCATCGCGACCGCCTTTAGCAATTTTTTCGAGTGTATTGGCCAGATCGGGATTGGTGCGGATATCGCCCCTGCCGGGTATTTTGCCGCCCGGGTTATACAGTTCAACAATATTGGGGTATTGACCATAAAGGGCCTTGATATTTTTCAATGAGCCGGCGGCCTCATCAGCAACCGGGAAACCATTACGTGCGTAACCGATCGCGTACGACAATACCTGATCCATCGGCATTTTACCGAAGCGGCCATGCAGCGTAAACCAGCCGTCAACGCAGCCCGGTACGTTTACCGGCAGTGGGCCAAGCGCGGGGATATATTTTATTCCGCGTTTTTTAAATTCTTCAAGCGTGAGGCTATACGGCGAGCGGCCGGAACCATTAAGACCGATCAGTTTGCCCGTTTTCGCTTCATAAACGATGGCGAAAATATCACCGCCTATACCGTTTACGTGCGGTTCAACCACACCCAGTACGGCATTAGCTGCTATCGCCGCGTCAACAGCTGACCCGCCATGTTTCAACACATCAATGGCAGCCTGCGTGGCAAGCGGCTGGCTGGTACAAGCCATGCCATGCTGCGCCATAACTTCACTGCGTGTTGCAAAAGTTTTACCAAATGGCCGGTCCTGGGCCTTTAATAAAACGGGAGCGAATAATAAAAGACCAAAAATAAGGCGGCAGGGGTTGGAGCGTTTTAATTTCATAAGTTATGAGCGGGTTATAGCAAGCTAACTTACCGATTATTAATAAATTATCAAAGATAGCCCCGGCCAACCTGAAGTGCAGAACAGTTCAACAAACATGTCATGCCGAATTTATTTCGGCACCCCATCTGAAAGGTATGCGATAGAAAGGTCTTCCACAGGCACAATCAGCGACCAGGCAAGCGTGAGTGTCCTGTGGGGTGCCGAAATAAATTCGGCATGACGCAGGTGCTTATTATTTTATGTATCTATTAAAATTGCATTGCTGCAGAACGTAATATCACCCTTCCCAATACGGAAATTTCCTATTGGTGAATATCGATTTCGGTATCATCGCATTTACGCCGAGCGTTTTATCGACTACCTGGGTAACCTCAAAGTCGACCCCTGTACTGGCGATAGACAATGCTTCGTTAAACGTATAGCCCATGTTATCCTTTATAAAATTCACAGCCTCAGATGCGGCATTTTTCATAGCCGTATTCAAATCCGGATCGAGCCCGATAGCGATAAAATGGGTAGGTGTTTCGGCACATACCTGCTTAATGGGCTTATCTTTGCGTACAATAAACTTTGCTATCAGCGTAAGCGATGCCTCAATCGCCACGCCGCTTATTTCGCCTGTGCCTTGTGCGGCATGGCAGTCGCCGGTGGTAAACAGTGCTCCTTTAACCGATACCGGGAGAAAAAGCGTGCTGCCTTTTACCAGGTGTTTCAAATCCATATTGCCGCCATAGTAACCCGGCGGAATAGAACTTACCCTACCCTTTTCCGGCGCTGGCGATACGGCCATTACCCCGAAGAAAGGTTTAACAGGTATTTCCAGGCCTTCTTTAAACGACGCCACTTTTTTCTTCTTATCATACTTGTATACAAAGTTTTCGCGGGTAGTTACGGCATCACCTATATCGCCGCCTTTTGGCCAAACGGCATTAACACCATAATTACTGCGTAAAATAATATCCAGTATACGTACCTCGAGGGTATCGCCGGGTTCGGCGCCTTCAATATAAATAGGGCCGGTAAGCAGGTGACCGCTTAACCCGGAAGGTTCGGGCTTTACATTTTTATAGATATTGATAATATCCTGCGCTTGTTCGTCAATAGGCAGGTTATTGCTTTTATAAAATGCTTCAGGATCCTTGCGACTTACGCCGGTAGTATTAACGGTTTGTATTTCGGCAATATCACCGTTTTTAATCCTTGCGATGGGCGGCACGTCGGCCCCGTAATATCCCCAAACTGTGTTTTCGGGCGTTGACCGGATCAGGTGGTCGGGCTTGATGGGACTATCCCCGTTAACGGGACCCGTACCATCGGCCATTTTTTTAAATGCGAACGCGTTTGCCGCGATACCGCTTAATGACAATGCTATGCCGCCCTTCGCTGCGGTCTTTAAAAAACTCCTTCGCGGATTCTCCGGATTGTTATTGGATCTGCTGTCTGCCATTTGAAAAATATTGTAATTTGTTGATTACCAAGTTAGCCATTCGCGCGTAAAATTTAACCTGCGCAGTTAAAATTGTTGAATATTGCAGCCAGATAAATTTTGTCATTAAGCTGAAAATCGCATTTTTGCAATCCCTTATCATCTGTCAATGGACTCAACTACCGTACAAACCCCAAAGCAAGTCGTTCAAAAAACCGTTTTCGGCGTCCTCATGGCCATTAGCGTGGGTCATTTTCTGAATGATATGCTGCAGTCTATCATTCCGTCGGTGTACCCGCTGCTTAAAAGAAATTTTCATTTAAACTTTACACAAATCGGGCTGATCACTTTTACTTTCCAGGTTACCTCTTCGTTGCTGCAGCCGTTTGTAGGGTTGTTTACCGACCGTAAACCAAGGCCGTTTTCCCTTGTGGGAGGTATGACATTGTCCTTGGTTGGTGTGCTCCTGCTGTCATTGGCGCCGAGCTTTATCGGGGTACTTGGATCGGTTGCCATAATGGGTGTCGGCTCGTCTATATTTCATCCCGAATCATCCCGGCTCGCGCGCCTCGCTTCTGGTGGAAAAAAAGGGCTCGCACAGTCAATTTTCCAGCTTGGCGGTAATACCGGTAGTGCTGTGGGGCCTTTGTTGGTCGCGCTCATCGTGGTGCCAAACGGACTGCGGTATATCATGTGGTTTATTTTGGCGGCACTGCTGGGCATCATTATATTGTCGAAAGTTGGCCAATGGTATAAGGATCATTTGAACAGCAAGGCTAAAAATCCTGCCAAAGACGAGCCGCATCTCAACCTGTCCAAAACAAAAATAGTGTGGTCGCTGGTGGTGTTGCTGCTGCTCATATTCTCCAAGTTCTTTTACCTGGCCTGCATGAGCAATTACTTTACCTTTTTCCTCATCGGCAAGTTTCATCTTTCCATACAGCAATCGCAGTTATACCTATTTGTATTTTTGGCTTCCATTGCAGCTGGTACGCTCATCGGCGGCTATCTTGGCGATAAATTTGGACGGAAATATGTTATCTGGTTTTCAATATTGGGTGTAGCGCCCTTTACGCTGTTGCTGCCCTACGCTGATCTATTTTGGACTGTAGCTTTATCCGTGATCATCGGCATCATCCTTTCTTCTGCTTTTTCTGCTATTGTCGTGTACGCGCAGGAACTAGTGCCGGGCAAAGTAGGTACAGTGTCGGGGCTGTTTTTCGGGCTGGCGTTCGGCATGGGCGGCCTCGGTTCCGCGCTGCTTGGCATACTGGCCGATCATACCAGTATCACCTATGTTTTTAAAGTTTGTGCCTTCCTTCCCCTTATCGGGATAGTGACCGGCTTTTTACCGGATATTGAGGGAAGGTTAAAGGCGAAAGGTTAAGGGTGAAAGGCCATGCATCGTGTTATATCTTTTGTCTTGATTCTTGCTTCTTGACTCTCAACCTTACATCCTGATACTTGATACTAACTACTTGATACTACCCTAAAACCGTATCTTTGCCGCATGAAAGGAAAGTCCCCGAAAGAATCACATACGATAATGAATGAGTTGGTATTACCCAACGATACCAATACGATAAACAATTTGATGGGGGGTCGTCTGCTGCACTGGATGGATATTGCCGCCGCTATATCGGCCCAAAAACACTGTAACCGCATCGTAGTGACCGCTTCGGTGGATAATGTTTCCTTTCAGCATCCCATTAAGCTGGGTGACGTAATTACCATCGAGGCTAAGGTATCGCGCGCGTTCACCACCTCGGTAGAGGTACGGCTGGACGTTTGGGCGCAAAACATCCCTTCCGGCACCAGGGTTAAAAGCAACGAGGCTTATTACACCTTTGTTGCGCTCGACCAAAACGGCCGTACCATACCGGTGCCTGAGCTGGTTCCTGAAACGATCGACGAAATAGCTTTGTTTGATGGCGCGCTGCGCCGCCGACAACTGCGTTTGATACTGGCAGGCAAAATGAAGCCCGACGATGCTACGGAGTTAAAGGCGCTGTTTTTTGGGGAACAGACCTCGTAAAGACATTCCCGTTATCTGATAATCGTTAAGCTTCCCGATATCTTGCCAAAGCAGGCACGCTGTTTAAGATTTATCGTATAATAATAGACGCCGTCTGGCAGTTGCGAGCCGTTATAATTGCCGTCAAACGGATGGCTGTAATTGACGGAATGAAAAACCAACTGACCTTCCCTGTTAAAAACATCGATTTCGGCGCCCGGGAATTCAGCGATATGGGGAATATCCCAGTAATCGTTTATGCCGTCGTGATTAGGCGTAAACGTATTGGGAATGACCACCCCGGGAGCAACTACGATCACTTTAAAAGCTGTTTCATCGCTTTCACAAAAGCCGTCAATCGTGGTTACATAGTAGCTGGACGTTTGTGCCACCTTCACCTGAAAAATACCGTAGTTGTTTTCCGTTACCGCCGTTTGTGTACTATCGTACAGCCTGTATTTAAATTTGATGTTTGGATTTACAACAGACTCGGTAATCACACCCGGCAGGCAAATGCTTATTTGCTTGCTTGTTAGAACGGGCGGATAAGCTTCGGCGGTACTATCCTGAATAGTGAATTGCTTTGACGCTTCGCAGCCGGCAATATCCTTAACCACCACGGTATATGTTCCCTTTCCAACCCCGGTAAGATCAGGAAAATGACCAACCACAGTGCCAAGACTATCGGTCCACGTCCAATATTGGGGCGGAGGCGATCCGCTCGGCCGCTTTGGTTGTGATACCTTCAGGTTAAAAACCCCGCCCGTATGCCGGCCGCAGGCATCGTTTCGCACCAAAAAAAACGAGCTGGTGGTGAGCAGTTCAAACGGCATTACCGGCAGCGAGTACTGGCCAATTACCGTAGAGCAATTGTTTGGGTTGGCAACCACTAAACTGTACGGAGAATTTGGGCTATATATTGGAAAGGTAATTTTTATAGGCGTACCGTCACTATAAACAATTGTGCCGGATATGGGGTTGTTGCCGCCAATATCATATACCTGCTGACCGGTGGCGTCAAGAACTACATAGGTATAGGGCGGGTCACCGGCAGAAGCGTTGATCGTTAATGTTAAAGACCCTATTAACCCGTTGCAGAAGCCGTTGGCGGTATCAATACGTGCTACCTGCGGGAATGATATGCTGTTTGGCACCTGGTAAGTAGCTGTTGAACTGCAGCCGTTGGCGTTGGAAGCCACAAGCGTATAATAACCGCTGCCTACATTTTTCAGGTCAAGCGTGGCGCTTACCTGGGTCTGAAAGGCGTCCAGCCATTGGTATTGGCCGCCGTTCTTAACGATTATATTGGTGATGGAGCCGGTATTGCCGCAGCCGGACGGCTTTATTTTTATTTCACTGTCGTCAATAACCACCGGGCTGGCCTGGCCAACTGTATAATACTTTATTGTAGGGGTGCATTTGCCCTGATCCTGTACTGATAATTTATATTTCCCGGGGGGCACACCTGCCAGGTCTGCATTTTTACCAACCACCACAAGGTCCGAATCATACCATGTAAATTTGAGTGTACCTGTACCACTGGCTGTTATACCCGTTATACCCCCGTTACTGCCATTGCAATCGCTAGGCGTTATAATAATATGACTGTCGTCGATCTGCGGGCAACCGGCTGTTGTTTTTGGTTTATACTTTAAATGTCCATTCGGCTCACTTTTTACAACGGGTGAATAAAAAGTTGTAATTGCAAAAAGCAGCCATAGCACAGGGGTACATTTCATAGAAATCTAAAGGTAAACAATTTATCCCAATAGAGCCATGAACTACAAATCGCTAAAAATGCCCCCTTATCTTATTGTGGATATTCGCATCGTATAATTGCCTTAACTGCTTGTGTACATTTTCGGGTAACGGCGGTATTGAAGATGCTGCGATATTTGAATCGACCTGTGTTACTTTTGAAGCCCCCGGTATTACCGTGGTGACTTCGGGATGGTCCAGTATCCAGCGGATAGCCCATGTTGCCATATTGCCTGTTGGCAGTATCGATTTTATTTTTTCGGACAGCTTCAACCCTTCCCTAAAATCAATACCTGAAAAAGTTTCGCCTGCATTAAATGCCTCACCTTTCGCATTATAATTGCGGTGGTCGTTTTGGCTAAATTTGGTATCCGCATTAAACTTGCCTGTTAGCAACCCGCTGGCCAGCGGTACCCGGATGATCAGCGCGACACCTTTCTCTTTGGCTTTGGCAAAAACTTCGTCGGCCACATGCTGCCTGAAAAGGTTAAATATAATTTGCAGCGATGCCAGGCCTTCCTGCTCCAGGCAGATCAAAGCCTCTTCGCTGGTTTCAACGCTTGCCCCGAAATGTTTTATTAAACATTCCTGCTGTAGCTTTCGCAGATGGTCAAATACCTTTCCCGATCGCATTTCGTCGGTAGGTATGCAATGCAGCTGCTCCAAAAACAATTGCGGGACATCCAGATGTTTCAGCGAATCTTCGGCCTGGCGCTTCATAGCATCATAGGTGAAATTCTGCGGCCAGCCATTACTGCCGTCGTGCCGGCGGCCCAGTTTGGTGGCTACAAAAACATCTGTTGAAACCGTTTTTAAAAATCTACCGATAACCGTTTCGCTCACGCCCATACCATACACATCGGCAGTATCAATCAAATTACCGCCGGCATCGATATAAGCCTTCAAAATTTCGAGAGCCTGGTGTTCGTCAACATTGCCCCAGTCGGCGCTGCCCAATTGCCAGGTGCCTAAACCAACTTCGGCTATCTTTGTTCCTTTAAAATCGCGGTAGTTCATATCAGCTCCCCATTTCTATGATCAGGTCAAACTCTTCCGGCCTTAGCGATATAACCGATAGCCTTCCCTGCCGTACCAGGTGGATGTCTTTTAAACGCTCTTCCGCTTTGATTTGAGCAAGGCTAACCGGTTTTTTAAGCGGTTCAACCGGTACCAGGTCAACCACAACCCAGTTTGGGTCGCTGGTGGTGGGATCCTGGTAAGCTTCTTTGGCCACTTTTGCTATACCAACTATTTCCTTGCCCTCGTTGCTATGGTAAAACAGCACCAGGTCTCCTTCCTGCATGGCGCGTAAATTATTGCGCGCCTGGTAGTTGCGCACACCGTCCCAAAAGGTGCGACCTTCTTTATTAAATTTTCCCCAGCTATATTTTTCAGGTTCCGACTTGACGAGCCAATAGTTCATGATGATGATTTATGAGGGTGGTAAAATTGTGAAAAAGGCGGGAGATTAGGAAATAGAACAATCGTCAATAATGATGTGTCCATTGATTACCCGCCGTAGAGACGCAATGCATTGCGTCTCAACCTTTTCCTCAAAAAAACAACCGGTCCAGCAAAAAGAAAACAGCAAATACTACACTGGCAATACCGTTGGTAGTCATAAACCAGAAGTTTCCCCGGCTTAGATCGTTTGATTTCACAAGCTCAGGGCGTGCATCTCAAATATATTTCTTAAATTTATTCACACTCCACTAAACCAGGGCACATGAACAAATTACTCACCTTATTTTTGTGCATTTTTTACCTCCACAGTTTCTCGCAAACCACAGCTGCTGTTACAGGAAAACGCACTTACTTGCCATCCGCATTGATCAATGGCCGGTTTTACATTAAAATACCCACGGTGAGTGGCGACACTCTTTTGTCTTTTTGCGATAGCGGCGGAGGATATAACGCTATTTATGCTGCGGCGATTAACAAGCTGCACCTGGACGCTAAAATTGTTGAGGTGACTGTACATGGCGAAAAAATAAAATATATTCCGGCCAGCGAAGTAATTGGCGATCCGAATATCCCTGCACCATATATACAATCTTATTATCAGCCTTTTATAAAAGTGCCGTTTTTTCAAACGCCGGCTAATACGGAGGAATCAGACCTTATAGCGGCATATATACCACAGGACGCTTTTCTAGGGCAGTTCTTTTTTATTGATCATTCATGGACGTTTGATTATTTAAAAGGCAAACTGTATATCAATACGCCTTTGCAGGATATAAAAGATAAAAACACGCAGCAGCTGGGATTTAAGAAGACTCGCGATGGCACCAAAATATTTGGTCACCCAAGCATGAAAATTGAGATAGATGGCGAGGTAATTGATGTTTTGTTTGATACCGGCGCCTCCATTTTGCTCAGTAAAAATACGCAGGCCGAATTAAAAAGCAGCAGCAAATCAATAGGCGGCTCGTTTATTGCGAAAAGTATTTTTGATAACTGGCGTACAAAACATCCCGATTGGCGTTTTATTGAAAAAGCGGAAATAACCGGTGCGGATATGATACAGGTACCCCAGGTTACTATAGGTACCTCGACCGTCGGCCCGGCCTGGTTTGCCAAACGACCAGATGAAAACTGGTCAAAATGGATGATCGGATCGATGGATAAGGTGGTTAAAGGTGCTGTCGGCGGCTCGGTATTCCAATATTACGTAGTGACCATTGATTATAACAGCGAACTGGCAAGGTTTGTAAAGGGGAAATAAAAGAGGTTCCTAAAAAAACAGCCTGTCGAGCAAAAAGAAAACAGCAAAAACCACGCTGGCGATGCCGTTGGTGGTCATAAACGCGAAATTCACCCTGCTCAGGTCGTTTGGCTTCACTAACAGGTGCTGATAAATAAGCATGGCGCAGAAAAACACGATGCCGATATAGTACAATACACCGGGGTGAATAAAAAATATAGGCATAATAACAAAAGCTGCTGAAAGCACATGCAGCAAAGTCGACAATTGCAGGGCCCGTACCTTACCCAGGTAAGCCGGGATAGAATGCAGGTTTTGGCCGCGGTCGAAATCCTCATCCTGTAGGGCATAAATAATATCAAACCCGCTTACCCAGCATAAAACGGCGAATGAAAAAAATACGGGGACAATGTTGAATACACCTGTTACAGCGAGGTAGGCCCCAATCGGTGCAAGCGACAGCCCTAACCCTAAAACCATGTGGCACAGTGCGGTAAACCGCTTGGTGGCGCTATAACCCAGCACCACAAGCAACGCAACCGGCGAAAGAAAAAAGCATAATGAATTAATAAACCACGTTGTGGTAACAAACAGCACGCAGTTAACGATTGTAAACGTTAACGCCGATGCGGGGCTGATGCGCCCTGCCGGAATATCCCGCTGTTTGGTTCTCGGATTTTTGGCATCCACATCTCTGTCGAGGTAGCGGTTAAATGCCATAGCCGAGTTGCGGGCGAATACCATACATAAAACCATTAATACCAGTTTAACCCAATCGAACCGGTAGCTGGTTGTCGTCACAGCCAAAAAAAAGCCAATAATAGCAAATGGCATAGCAAAAATGGTATGCGAAAATGTAACTAGCGACAGGTATTTTTTCATTGATTACAAAAAAAAGGAAATCGCAGAGACGCGATGCATTGCGTCTCTGCCGCGTCCAAAATTAGTAATTTTTATTGCCATTTGGCTCTTTCATACTGCACCGGCCATTTAACCTCATGCCCCAACTCGTGCGCTGCCCGTAATGGGAAATATGGGTCGCGCAATAGCTCACGTGCCATAATAACCAGGTCGGCCTTTCCTTCTTCGATAATGGCATTGGCCTGGCCGCTTTCGGTGATCAGGCCGACTGCGCCGGTAAGCATACCGGCTTCCTTTTTAATTCTTTCGGCAAATTCAACCTGGTAGCCGGGTTTTAACGGGATCCTCGCCAAAACGTTTCCACCTGATGAGCAATCAACCAGGTCGACACCTTTTTCTATTAATATTTTAGATAGCGCCACCGAATCATCTGCGTTCCACCCGCCGTCTGTCCAATCACTTGCAGATATGCGGACAAATAACGGATTTTCTTTAGGCCAAACTTCCTGTACCGTTTCAATGATCTCAAGCAAAAAACGTATCCGGTTTTCAAACGGGCCACCGTATTCATCGGTCCGTTGGTTGCTTAATGGCGAAAAGAATTCATGGATCAAATAACCATGTGCCCCATGCAGTTCAATTACTTTAAACCCTGCGGCAATTGCCCGGATGGCAGCTGCCTTAAAATCAGCCTTTACTTTTTCAATGCCCGCTTTATCAAGCGCCAAAGGCGGCTCTTCGTTTTCGGTAAATGGTATCGCGCCTGGCGCCACTGTCTTCCATCCGCCCGGACTGTCTGATGGTACCTGCGCCCCGCCTTTCCAGGGCGCAACATGGCTTGCCTTGCGTCCTGCATGCGCCAGCTGTATCCCGGACATCGCGCCATGCTGATGAATAAAATCGGTTATCTGTTTTAGTTTGGCGATATGTTCGTCCTTGTAAATGCCCAGGTCGTCGGCAGTTATTCTTCCTTCCGGGGATACGGCAGTTGCTTCCGTCATCACCAATGCAGCGCCGCCGACAGCCCGGCTGCCTAAATGTACCAGGTGCCAGTCGTTGGCAAAACCATCCTCGCTGGAGTATTCGCACATCGGCGACACCATCAAGCGGTTCTTCAATTCGATATTTTTTATTTTTATTGGAGAGAATAAATGAGGCATATTTTTTTTCTGTAAAGATGTGAACTACCCGTTTAGCAATTGTGTGTCGAATTTATTTTGACGGAACGATGATAGCAACATTGATTTAAACTAACCACAGCAATATTTGTTCTGGATTGATATGATTGTTAATTATACCGAACAAGGCTGGGAAATCATTACGCAGCGGGCACACGGCTTGCTGGCCGTCCAAACGGCTATGGCGTGGCGCATAAAAGACCGCCCCGACCGCTGGGCCGAAACTGTTGCTGCTATTGCTGAACACGATGATGCGCAAACAGAACTTGAAGAAAGCGACCTGCTGACCGCGCAAGGCGGCCCTGTAAATTTCAGGATGAAAACATTTGAGGCTGAACATTGCCGCCGCCTGCAGGATTTCTCTCTATCTAAAAGCCGTTATATAGCACTCCTTTGCTCCATGCACATGGAATTTCTGCATCATCAAGAAGCTGAAACCAACCCGGAGGCAAAAATATTCTTAGCCGAACAGGCTAAGCTCCGGCAGGCATGGCGCAAGGAATTACAGATCAGTAAAAAGGAAGCGAACCGCATTTATGGCCTGATGGAATGGTGTGATGCCTTTTCGCTGCTGCTTTGCCAGCGCGAGATACAACCCGAAAACCGCAATATTGAAGTAAGCCAGGGGCCGGATAAAAGGCGTTATGAATTACTCCAAAAGAAAAACAGCTCCCTTAGCGTGAAACCCTGGCCATTTGAATCAAAATCATTCAGCCTCCGGGTTGAATATCGTGTGATCCCTAAACTGCAGTTTAAAGATTGCGATGAGTTTAAAGAGGAGTTTTTGAAAGCAACGGTGAAAGAAAAGGTTTGGAAGCTGGAGAAATAATAAATTCCACACGTCATGCCGTCCGCCAATCGGCGGATCGGCATCTCACGTGAAAGGTATGCGGTATAAAAGTCTACAACTTGAGTTGCAGACCAAGCAAACCTGAATGTCCTGTGGGGTGCCGATCCGCCGATTGGCGGACGGCATGACATCCTTTATAAATTTAAATCGTAATTCTTAAATCCCAAGCACCTGTTTCAACTTCCCGTACCCTGTTTTACTAACTGGTATTTTGGCCCCGGATTTCAATATCGCCAAATGGGCGTCCTTTTCGTAAGGATCGATACGGGTTATCTGCTGTATGGCAATCATGTACGAACGGTGCACCCGCACAAATTGCCGCGGGTCAAGCGTTTGTTCGAAAAAGTTCATTGTCTTATTTTTCAGGAAAGATCCTTCAGCTGTGTACACGCTTACATAATCGTCATCGGCAGCTAAGTATTCAACGTCCTGCACCGGAATGATCTTTACCTTGGTACCTGTTTTAACAACGATGCGCTCGTGCTGTGCCGGAGACAATGCTGCGGTTTCGAGCAATTCTTCGGTTTGTTTTGGTTTTGGAGCTGCTTGCGCCTTCTCCAAATATTTTTCGATGGCTTTATTAAACCGGTCCTTGCTGAATGGCTTTAGCAGATAATCAACCGCGTGTGTTTCAAAAGCCTTTATGGCATATTCATCAAAAGCGGTAGTAAATATTACCGCGGGTTGCTGCTCAACCAGCTCGAGCATCTCGAAACCGTTTATTTTTGGCATTTGTACATCCAAAAACACAAGGTTGGGCTGGTGCTGCTGAATAGCTTTAAGCCCTTCAAAGCCGTCGTTACATTCCTGGATAACTTCAAACTGCTCAAAACCCTGTAAATACTCCTTTACCACCATCCGGGCTAAAGGCTCATCATCAATAATTAAGACGCGTATCATTGTTTATAGCTGCGGTACTTTAATAATAGTTGTAAATATATTATCATTTGCATGAGTTTCAATCAAATCATTTCGGGCAAACAACAAATATAAGCGGCGCTGCACCCCTCTTAACCCAAAACCGGTTCCTTTTTTGGGCCTCGACGTTTGCGGGTCGTACGGGTTTTGAATCATAATTACAAGATAGTTGTCCTCAATTTCTCCTCTTATACTTACCACCACATCGCCGGTAGTATCATACAGCCCGAATTTTATAGCGTTTTCAACAATGGGCTGCAGCAGCATAGAGGGCAATATGGCTTCGCCGCATGTTTTGTCGCAGCTGATTTCGGTTTGCAGCCGGTGCCCGAAGCGTACCTTTTCAATCTCGAGATATAAATTAAGGTGCTGGAGCTCTTCATTTAAAGTAACCCTTTGCTGATCATCCTTTTTTAACGTACCCCGCAAAAAGTCGGAAAGCTGGTGTATCATCCGGCGCGCCTCGTCCGGCTTAAAGCCGATGAGCGCGTTGATAGAATTTAGGCTATTAAACAGGAAATGGGGCTGCAGCTGTTGCCGCAGATTATACAGTTCGGCGTCACGAGCCAGTTGCTCGGCTTCCGATTTCCGTTTGTCATTTTCTTTTTGATCGATCATCGAATAATAGATGATACTGATCATCGCCATCCATCCGATCGCCAAAAAATCAATAAAAGCCCTGATAAAAACCGACCGGATCAAAAATTGGGTATAGGCTGCATCGGAAGTGATCAAAGGCAATATCCACCTGCAGCCAAAAGCACACAAAGCCGCCAGCGCGACATACCAGATCAATATATTGATGTAGCTGCCTTGCGACGGCTGGTAATACCGCAGCGTGTTATTTATAAGCCAGCAGGCAGCAGCCAACAGCAACGAGCTTACAATACCATCGGCGGCAGCTATATACCAAATAAATCCAAAGCCATGAATGAGATAAGTTTGCACCCCAGCCCATAGCAAACCGAATACAATAAATGCGGCGAGCAGCTTTGAAGATGTGAGTGAGGGTGAGGCCATTGATGTTGGTTGGAACGTTGATTGGGTTGATTGAGTTGGTGACTCAACTGCTCGTTAATAATAACTCCGAATATCGACTCCTGCAAAAATAGACACGCCTTTAAGCACCAATATTTTATCGCTGTTGGGCGGGGCGGTCATTTTCATTCGTTTATCGTCAACACTGGCAAAAACGGCTGCCAGGTCGGATACCACCTGCCAGTGGGACGGTACAATAATTTTAGTGCCGCCGAATATCTGGGTGATATCGATGATTACCCTGCCGGTGATATCGGCTTGTGTAAAGTCAAGCTCGGCGCCGCCGAATACGTTGACGATCTCGCCGCCCTTAAAGTCCTTTGAAAGAATGGTTTTTTTAACGCCGCCAAATACTGAAGTGGCATCAAGGTAATCATCTCCTGTTGGCCCGTAAGTGCGCGATTCGTTTGGCGGTACGGTTGAGGAAGTTGTGTCTGGCCCGGGATCGTTTGGACTAAAGCCAGGATTGTTTTTCCAGTCCCATTTATTGCCATACCTGTTCTTCCAATAGTCGTTATCAAAGCGGCTGTTGCGCCGTAATATCATCCATAAACCAAAACCAATGATAGCAAGGGGCCATACAATGTGGCCTGCACCGTTGAAATTTTCGTTCAGGAGAAAAATGATACCAAGCGTTATCAAGATAAAGGATGAAGGTTTGTGAAAATTGCTTTTTGCGCCAACAAACAGTCCCCAGGCAATCAGCCACATGGGCCAGCTAAACAGCCAGTGGGGAAAGAAAAAGAAATCAAACTGCCGGATGAGCAGCATGGCGCCAACGGCGAGTAAGATGATCCCAGCCAGGGCTTTGCCATTGCGGGGATTATGCGGTTGTCCTATATTATCGTTAATCATTATTTTGCTAATTTAATCTTAGCCAAAACTAAGGTAACATTATATGTATGCCAAACAAAAATTGGCGGTTTATTTAAACAAGTCGGTGAGGGGGGATTATATGTCGGTGAAATTGAAAATGAAACATTAAATGTACTTTGTCATTGCAGGCGCGGCAGCCTCGTCGTTGTACATCGCCTATTTGCATAGTTCGCGATTGCCGCGCGATGCTGCAATTACAAATAAACAAACTCCGATGGAAAACCACCGGAGTTTTGAAAAACTAAATAATCCAATTATCCCTTAGCCAATATTCAAACTTTGTAATTATTATCAGGATAGGTAGCTTCAACCTTACGGTTTTGCCGCATTACCAGGTATAAGCCTGTCGCTATAATACCAATCGGCCAAACTATCCTGTCGGCGTTATGCACGTTTTCGGTAAATAAAAACATCGTTCCTATAAAGATCAGCACCGCCCATACCGGTTTCCTGAAATTGTGTTTGCCGCCCATGTAAAGGCCATAACCTATCAGCCACATCGGCCAGCTAAAAAGCCAGTGCGGAATAAAAAACAGGTCGAGCTGGTCAATAAGCAGCATACCACCAATGATCAATATGATAATACCGGCCATTGTACGGCCATTGTGTTTAGGGTTAGCGTCTTTTATTTGGGTTTCCATTATTTTGAATTTTAAATCTTACCCAAAAGTATGGTGATACAATACCTCCGGCAATCAAAAATTGGCGGGCGGATGAGAGAAGTCGGCGGATATGGATTATTTGTCGGTGAAAATATAACCCAACCGTCATCCCGAATTTATTTCGGGACCTCACAGGACAGTAGCCCGCACGATGTTCACTTAGCAAGTGAGGTGCTGAAACAAGTTCAGCATGACCGGCTTATTATTATCATATATCCGGTTCCTGCTGGCTCAGGCAATGGAAACTGCCCAAACCCCATATAATATGGGTTGAATCAATCCCAACCACTTTACGGCCGGGAAAACAGCTTTGCAAAATATCCAGTGCTTTTTCATCATTTTTTGAGCGGTAGGTAGGCACAATTACAGCCGAATTGGCGATATAAAAATTAGCGTACGAAGCCGGCAGGCGCTGGCCGTCATAGTATACCGGTTCGGGCATAGGCAGTTCGATAATATTTAACTGCTTGCCATTAAGCAGACGCATGGTTTTTAAGGTGTGGAGGTTTTCCTGCAGGATAGCGTAGTTCTCGTCATTCCTGTGTTCCTCGATTACTGTTACTACGGTATCCTCATTTACAAAACGGGTGATATCGTCTATATGGCCATCGGTATCATCACCAACGATTCCGTCGCCCAACCATAAAACCTGCTCTACGCCATAATAATTTTGCAGGTACGTTTCTATTTGCTGCTGATTTAAATGGGGATTACGGTTTTTATTCAGCAGGCAGGCTGTAGTCGTTAAAACAGTTCCCTGCCCGTTAAAATCAACCGATCCGCCTTCCATAACGATACCGGGATTATAAACCGGCAATCCAAAACGCTCCGCGATCTTCGTCGGGATCACATCATCCAGGTCGAACGGCGGATACTTATTCCCCCACGCGTTATAACCCCAATCAACTATAACCTTTTGCTTTGTTTGTTGATTGATCAAAAACGCCGGGCCATGATCGCGGCACCAGGCATCGTTTGTCGGGAATTCAAAAAATTCGATACGCTTAAGGTCAACGCCAACTAACGACAACTGCTGTTTGGCAAAGGCCGCCATTTGCTCATCCTTTACATTTATCTGCACAAGCTCGCCTTTGGTAAGCACTTTGATAAATTCGCAATACTGCGGATAGATCAGATCCAGCTTACCCGGCCATGATTCTTCCTTATGCGGCCAGCTCAGCCATGTGGCTGTATGCGGGTGCCATTCTGCGGGGAAGTGGAAGCCGTTTTGTTTGGGGAGGTTCATAGTCGATAGTTCATGGTTCATAGCCTTTTACATGTCATTGCGAGCGTAGCGCGGCAAACTCGTCGTTTGTTTAAACTAGCATGCGAGGAGTTTGCTTCATCGTTCCTCCTCGCAATGACGTGTTCGTTATTCTTCGTCTAATAATCGTTTTGTAATCGGTTCATAGGTATCGATTCGCCTGTCCCGTAAAAACGGCCAGTGACTGCGGTAATAATCAGATTTTTCCAAATCAAGCTCTTGCACAATTACCTCTTCATTACCATGCGATGCCTGGTAAATGACGCTCCCGAACGGGTTTGAAACAAATGATCCGCCCCAGAATTTCAACCCTTCTTCCTCCCCTACCCGGTTCACGCTAACTACGTGCACACCATTGGCAATGGCATGCGAACGCTGAATGGTTTGCCAGGCGTTGTATTGTTCGGTATTGGTGGCTTCGTCCTGTGTTGTGGCCCAGCCGATAGCGGTAGGGTAAAATAAGATTTCAGCCCCCATTAGGGCAGTGATACGTGCGGCTTCGGGATACCACTGGTCCCAGCAAATGAGTACGCCTATGGTGGCATATTTGGTTTTGAACACCTTATAGCCCAGGTCGCCGGGTGTAAAGTAAAATTTTTCGTAAAAACCGGGGTCGTCCGGGATGTGCATTTTACGGTATTTGCCGAGGTAAGCGCCATCGGCATCTAAAACGGCGGTGGTATTATGGTAAACACCCTTTGCTCGCTTTTCAAAAAGTGAAGCAATGATAACGACATTCAATTCCTTTGCAACTGCTGAAAGCGCATCGGTCGACGGCCCGGGTATAGCCTCGGCCAGCTTAAAATTGTCGTAGTTCTCCACATCACAAAAATAAAGCGATGTAAAAAGCTCCTGTAAACAAACCACCTGCGCACCATTTTGGGCCGCTTCCCGTACTTTGCTTATTGCTTTATCTAAATTTTCCTGCTTATTGGCTGTACATGCCATTTGTACCAGGCCGACTTTTACTGTGCTCATCCCGCTAAAAATTTCCGCAAAAGTAGTTTTTTTTATTTAGTGATTGGGGATTAGAGGATAGAGATTAGTCGGTCAAAATATAATTTGACAGGCACCAATAATCAGCGCAATCCCTAAATCATCAAAATCAGCGGTCCTACTTGTACTTCCAGTTTCTCGTCTTCCCTTCGGCGATCCATTCTAAAGCTGTATCCATTCGTTTCTCACGCGTGGCATCGGTTTTGGCTTCGGTTATCCATTCGGCGTATTCGCGTTTTTGCGAAGGGCTAAAGCGGTCAAATTCGGCTGTTGCTTTTGGGTGCTTCGACAAAAATTCAATAAAATATTGTGGTGTCTCCAGGTTTGCCCTTTCAGCGGGAATAGGTTTTTTGGCAACCTTTTCGCCCTTTTCATTTAAGGCGATGGCCTGGTGTATAAGCGCTATCAATATTTCCTTTGAGGGCAGATCGGCAATAGAAGTGATCCGTCCGATACTACCCGCCGAAGCGTCGCCTTGTTTTATAACTTTTGCGGGGTCATTTAATAACGCTGCTTTCCAGAAACCAAATGCCAAATGTTGCTTAAAAGCGGCCATCTGGCATACCGGCCCCTTGTAATCAAAAAATGGGAAACCCCATTTAATGGTTTCGGTTATCATCGGCGCGGCCTCGTGAACTACTTGCCTGATGTAAGTTAAAACGGGTTTTGCAAAGTCGGCCGATTTGGCGATGTATGCATCTACACGGCTATCGAAATTTTCCATTCGATAAAGTTAGCACTTATCCCGAAAATGTATAAACAAGTATGAAATCCCGGTGCTTTTTTTTCGGGGTGTCGCACCTGTCGCACTTTTTTGTCGCAGGTGTCGCACCTGTCGCAGTGCGCCACCAATTAACAACTAACCAACCAAATCACGAAACAATTGTATATGCCAGCTATCCTTAAAAGGCACTTCCCATTTGGTTTGCAGCTCGCTTAAGTTTTGAACCATGTTATTAAATACAATGGTATCGGTATTGATGCTGCCTTGTTTTAGCATATCCTCAAAATCATGCCGCGGCGCCGAGAGCACCTCGCTGCCATCGCGGTAAGCCAGGTTAAACCGGTCAAGCAGGCTAATGTGAAACTGCTGTTCCAAATGCTTAATAAAATTAACCGACTTATCGATAGAACATCCGCTGGCCCCGGCCTGGCTTTCATCAACCAGCAGGATCAAAAAGCGGTTGTACCTCACTTCACCCGCAGCTTTTAGCTGGTTGTTGTGCGCCGTCCAGCCGGTGGTAAAGCTGTCCAGTTCAGTTTTTATTTGCTGTACTTCGTCATCCGTCAGCTTCCTGTCCGACTGATAAACCCAAACCCGTGAATTTTCTGAAAATTGCATGTGCAAAGCTATGCATTTTATTAACTTCGGGTTTAAATTTGTTGTCATGCCAGCATCAGTTTCTTCGGTAAAAAAAACAAGAATAATCCTATTCTTTATCACAGCATTATTCCTTTGCTATAGTTTTAAAACCGGTATGAGCGACCAGGATTGGCTCAGCTGGGCAAACAGGTGCCTTACACAATCATACGATCCTTCCGGGGATGCGAAACTGAAAAAATGGGAGCTTTCCGTTACCGGCGATTACTTTTTGAGGCTGCGAAAAACATACGCGAAGGGCAAACAGGAATATTATTCCTTCAACCTGCACCACCTGAATGATATGAACTACCTTGGTAGCACAGCTTCGGGCACACTGACATTAAAGACTATTGCCGACGACATCATCGTACAAACCTATAACGACCGCAGCGGCGATGTGGATTCGATGACCACCGTGCTTAATATCCCCGTAAAAAACATGGAGCCGGAACGGTTGGATAGCTTGCGCGATGCGTTGAATTATTTTAAAGCGAAGGGGATGTAAAATATGTAATGCCGTCCGCCAATCGGCGGATCGGCACCTCACAGGACATTTACGCTTGCTAAGCCTCCGTGTTGACGTCGCATATCTTTCTATCGCATACCTTCAGGTGGGGTGCCGAAACGAGTTCGGCATGACGTGATGGTGTGTTTTACAGGCCGTTCGCCCTTACGGTGATCTCTGCAATATCAAGCACCTTTATTTCCTGTTCCTTATTTTCGTGCTTTACGCCATCGCGCAGCATGGTCATGCAGAAAGGGCATGCAGCTGCTATTACCTGCGCTTTTGATTCAAGGATATCGGCCATCCGTTCTACGTTAATATCTTTCGTTCCTTTCTCAGGCTCCTTAAACATTTGCGCGCCCCCGGCGCCGCAGCATAGGCCGTTTGACTTGCAGCGTTTCATTTCTACCAGTTCGGCATCTAAAACTTCCAAAGCTCTGCGCGGTGCTTCGTAAACATTGTTGCCGCGGCCCAAATAACAGGGATCGTGGTATGTGATGCGTTTTCCTTTAAAACTTTCGCCGCCTTCCGCTTTCAGCTTGCCTTCATCGATTAACTGCTGTATCAGTTGCGAATGGTGTATTACCTCGTAATTACCGCCCAAACCGGGGTATTCGTTCTTTATCGTATTAAAACAATGCGGGCAGCCGGTAACGATCTTTTTGATTTGGTAAGCATCCAGCACCTGTATATTGGCTATGGCCTGCATCTGGAACAAAAACTCGTTCCCCGCCCGTTTAGCTGGGTCGCCGGTGCAGCTTTCTTCGGTGCCCAGCACAGCATAATTGATGCCCACGTGCTGCAGTATTTTGCAGATATCGCGCGTTATCTTTTGCGCCCGTTCGTCAAAGCTGCCAGCACATCCCACCCAAAACAATATCTCGGGCTGTTTGCCTTGTGCGGCCATTTCGGCCATGGTTGGAACTGTAATTTCGGATTTCGGATTTTCCATCTCGGATTTATTGCTCTTCTACGCTTAAAAACTGCCAACTGCTACTGCCAACTGCAAACTACTCTTCCTTCCAATTAAATCTGTCCGCGTTACTATACTTCCAGGGCGCGCCGTTGTTTTCCATGTTGCCAAACATATTGTTGAGGCTGGTCGGTGCCTGCGATTCTTCCATCACAATATAGCGGCGCATTTCGGTTATAATTTCAAGCGGGTTTATGTTTACCGGGCACGCATCAACGCAGGCGTTGCAGGTTGTGCAGGCCCAAAGCTCCTCGCGGGTGATGTAATTATCCAGCAGCGTTTTGCTATCCTGGTAATCCTTGCCATACTTGTCGATATTATTGCCCATCTCGGTAATGCGGTCGCGGGTATCCATCATGATCTTACGCGGCGATAATAGCTTCCCCGTAATATTCGCCGGGCAAACCGAGGTACACCTACCACATTCAGTACAGGTATAAGCCTCCATCAGGTTTTTCCAGGTCAAGTCGGTCGCGTCCTTCGCGCCGAAACGCCCGGGTTCGCCCGAACTTTCAGGCACAAACGACGGGTCGAGCATCGCTTTAACCTCATTGGTAACGGACGCCATATCGGTGAACTCGCCCTTTGGTTTCAGGTTAGAGTAATACGTATTGGGAAATGCCAGCAGGATATGAAAATGCTTGGAGTAGGGCAAATAATTCAAAAAAGCCAGTATCCCGATGATATGGAACCACCAGCACACGCGCTCGGTAATTGCTAAACCATTGGCATCACCAGGCAACAGCGGCCCAATGAACGTACTCACAGGGAAACTACCCGCCTTAATATAATGGCCATAATTTAACAGCTGCAGTTTGTGATCGGCGGCATTCATGGTTAAGAAGGCAGTCATCAAAAGTATTTCAATGATAAGGATGTAATTCGCATCCGACCGAGGCCATTCGGTCATTTCAACACCCCTGAAACGTTTTAACCTGAAGATATTACGCCTGGCCAGGAATACCACGCAGGCTGTCAGCACCAATACAGCCAGAATTTCGAACCCGCCTATCAGCAATCCATATAAACTCCCCAATGGTTTTGAAAAGATACGGTGCGAGCCGAATATGCCGTCGATCATGATCTCCAGCACTTCCAGGTTGATGATGACAAAACCAACATAAATAAAAAAGTGCATCACCGCGGCGAGCGGGCGCTTCACCATCTTGGTTTGCCCGAGCGCTACTTTAGCCATGGTTTTCCAGCGCAGGGCCGGGTTGTCGGACCGGTCGGTGTCCCTTCCCAATAATATATTGCGCCTTACCTTGCCCGCGTTCCGGCTAAACAGGTAAACTGCCGCGGCAAGGATGATGATAAACAGGATTTGTGCAATCATTATGCGTGCATAGTAATTTTTTCAAAGTTAGTTTTTAAGTTGAAATGGCGAAATGGAATTAGTTAAGTGGTTGATTGGGTGAGTGGTGGATTAAGTTAATACTATTTAAGTTTATCCATTCCATAAAATCTCAGGTTTTTTTGAAAAAAAAATAGCCTGAAATAAAAAAAACGCTACATTTGCAATCCTCAAACGGGCGGTATCATAGCTCAGTTGGTAGAGCAAAGGACTGAAAATCCTTGTGTCGCTGGTTCGATTCCAGCTGATACCACGAACCATATAAGTCTTCAGAGCTTTCTGAAGACTTTTTTATTGCTGTAAAGTGCTTATATAGCCTCAAAATGCAGGTTTTTAACTCTGTTAATTGAAAATTGAATTGTAAGTTGGTTTTGTTCTGTTTTTAACTTTCTGTGTCATATTTGGTGTTTTTAAATGATTTTTGGCGCAGTTTTGGCGCAGTTTTCCCTATAAAAGTAGAAATTGAATTGCTTTTTTCTAAACTCCTTTGATCTGTTTTCATACCGTTTTCAATTAAGTGAATAAATAGTTATTAAGCCCACCCAGGTTTGGTGCGATAAAGCAAGAAAGGAAACGGATAAAAGGACTGTGTAGAGGTTGTGGGTTTATGCCGTAGTCTTTCTTGCGCTCAGAAGCACCAGTCCTAACTTTGCTTCAATAATTATGTATTCTCTCTCCCATATCTAATCCAGGAAATATGTTATTTCTTACTTTATAGAGGTAGTTAAAATCTTGGATTGAGATTTAGACATTGCTACACTTTTTTAAAAAAAGGGGTTACCTACACCCCATATAATCAACTGTCGCAAATTGAGAAATTGAAATTCGTTGATAGATCAATTTTAGCTTACCTTTTTATAAGGGCACTTCACCGATTGCTATATTTGATTTCATCGTAGCTTTCAAATCATTTACCTTGTAAGAAGTCTGTTTGGT
>JAQBOM010000026.1 GCA_028288025.1 Mucilaginibacter sp.
GTAAAAAATGTATTTTTACTCATGTTGTTTATTTAAGTGTGGTAACTCAAATATCAACATTGGGATAGCTATTCGCTATCCCTAATTTTTTTTACCGGACAACAGTGAATTTATTTCGGCACCTCACCAGAAAAGTATGCGATTGAAACGGTCCGCGGCATGCATTTTCGCTAACTAAGCGAATGTGAATATCTTATGGGGTGCCGAAATAAATTCGGCATGACATAGGGGAAGGCCACTATTCCTCTACCATTTCACTATTCGGGCTGCTAACCTCGGGTATTTCGCGTTTAAAGAAGCGTTTTTGATAGAGCAATATCAATATTACGCCCACTGAGATCGCAGCATCTGCCAGGTTGAATATAGGTTGGAAAAACTCAAACGACTGCCCGGCCCAAACCGGTACCCAGGCGGGATAAATGCCCTTTATTAAAGGAAAATAAAACATATCTACCACCCGGCCTTGAAATAATTGTCCGTGCTGGTACAAGAGGCCATAAAAAGTGGAGTCGATAATATTGCCCATGGCGCCTGCAAAAATAAGCGCCACGCACATGATCAATCCGCGGTGATATTTGTGTTTGATGAGATAAATAAGGCCGTAACCGATACCCAGTACAGCAATAATGCGGAATATCGTCAGCGCAAGCTTGCCAACTTCTCCGCCAATTTCCCAGCCAAAAGCCATCCCGTTATTTTCAGTATAACGCAGCATGCCGCGGCTACCCAAAAAGCGGATCTCCTGGTTAAAATCCATATGCGTCCTTACCCAGGTTTTGATCACCTGGTCGAGGATAATGATAAATGCAGCTAAAAGAAAGGGTTTTAGATAAGCTGCCTTCATTTACTGCTTCAGTTTTGCTTCCATGCTGAGGGTAGTGTGCGGCACGGCGCGTAAGCGCTCCTTTGGTATTAGCCTTCCTGTTTCGCGGCAAATACCATAGGTTTTGTTTTCAATGCGCACCAATGCTGCTTCCAGCTGTTCGATAAACTTTTTCTGGCGGGCTGCCAATTGGTTTATCTGTTCCTTCTCCAGCGTAGCCGATCCGTCTTCCAGTGTTTTATAGGTACCCGCAGTATCATCGGTACCGTTCGCATTTGGTGAGCTAAGCGATGTTGCAAGGGAATTCAACTCCTCTTTTGCAATACGCAGTTTATCAAGTAAAAGACCCTTGAATTCCTGAAGATCAGATTCAGAGTACCTGGTTTTTTCGTGTTCTTGTTTCATTATACTTTACTAATAGCAATCAAAATTTCGTTCTCATCAATTAAAGCCAACTCACCGTCTTTCAGCTCGTTATCGAGCAATATACTATCCGCCAAAATTTCGGCGCAAATATAGGATAAATTATTATTTACTGCGGTGCTAATAAATGGATGGTTGCTCAGCCTTACATTTATCTTATCCGTAACCTCAAATTCTTTACCCTTGCGCAGATTCTGGATGCGGTTGATCAGTTCACGCGAGATGCCTTCCTGTTTCAATTCGTCGGTAAGGGTAACATCTAAAGCCACCGTTAGTTTTCCCAAATTGGCTACCTGCCATCCGGGTACATCTTCGGCAATGATCTCTACATCGGTATCGAGTATCAAGTACTTAGTATCAAGTACGGGTATTTGTCCGTTTTTTTCCAGCGTGTCAATATCTTCTTGCGCCAGATTTGTAATGGCTTCCGCGACAGCTTTCATATCCTTGCCCACTTTCGCGCCAAGCGCTTTAAAGTTTGGCTTTACCTTCTTTTTGATGAAGCCTGCCGTGTCGGTAATGTACTCAATGTTTTTGATATTAGTTTCCGATAATATCAGTTCCTTCACTTGTTCAACCTGGTGCTTGAAATGCTTGTCCAGAATCGGCAATAATATTTTGCTCAATGGCTGACGAACATTGATGCCTACCTTTTTACGCAGCGACAACGCCAGCGATGATATATCCTGCGCCATCTGCATACGCTCCTCCAGTTTTTTATTCACCAGGTCGGTATGGTACTCAGGGAAATAGGCCAGGTGCACCGATTCGTAGTTCTCCTTATGCGTTACCTTGTTCAGATCGGTATATAACCGGTCGGCAAAAAATGGCGCAATGGGCGACATCAGCTTGGCGATAGTTACCAAACAGGTATATAACGTTTGATAGGCCGATAACTTATCATCCGAATCTTCTGATTTCCAGAAACGGCGGCGGCTCAAACGTACATACCAATTGCTTAAATGCGCGTCAACGAAATCCTGTATGGCGCGGGAGGCTTTGGTAGGCTCAAAATCGTTGTAATAGCTGTCAACTTCTTTGCTCAAAGTGTTCAGCAGCGATATAATCCACTGATCAATCTCCGGATGATCCTTTAATTCAATTTCGGCTTCGCTGTATTTAAACTTGTCAATATTCGCATACATCACGAAGAAAGTGTAAGTATTATACAAGGTGCCGAAAAACTTGCGGCGAACCTCGTCTATACCTTCCTCGTTAAATTTAAGGTTATCCCAGGGTGCGGCGTTGCTTATCATATACCAGCGTGCGGCATCGGCGCTAAAACGCTCAATGGTTTCAAACGGGTCAACCGCATTGCCTAAACGTTTCGACATTTTGTTGCCGTTTTTATCCAGCACCAAACCATTCGAAACAACATTTTTAAAAGCAACGCCTTTATTGTGGTTTGCCTTATTCACTTTCTTTACCTCATCGCTGGTTACGCTCAGCATAACCGCTATGGCGTGTAGGGTAAAGAACCAGCCCCGGGTTTGGTCAACTCCTTCGGCAATGAAATCGGCAGGGTAGGCGTTTGCAAACTGTTCGTGATTTTCAAAAGGGAAATGCCATTGCGCATAAGGCATGGCACCACTGTCAAACCAAACGTCAATCAGGTCAGGCTCGCGGTACATAGGTCGTCCGCCCGATGAAGTTAACACAACATCATCCACATAAGGACGATGCAGGTCTTCTATGGTAAAACCTTCAGGCATTAAGCCTGCGGCAATTGATCTTTCAATTTCTGATTTCAGATCGGCAATTGACCCAATACATTTCTCTTCAGTTCCGCTTTCCTCGCGCCATATCGGCAGGGGAGTTCCCCAGAACCGTGAGCGCGAAAGGTTCCAGTCAACCAAATTCTCCAGCCAGTTGCCAAAACGGCCGGTACCGGTCGATTCGGGTTTCCAGTTGATGGTTTTATTCAGCTCAACCATTTTGTCCTTTACTGCGGTGGTGCGGATAAACCAGCTATCCAGCGGATAATATAAAATGGGTTTATCGGTGCGCCAGCAATGCGGATAGCTGTGCTCGTATTTCCGAACGTCGAACGCTTTGTTTTCTTCTTTCAGCCTGATCGCGATCAGTACGTCGGTCGGTTTAAAATCCGGCGCCGCGCGTTCTTCGTCACTGTAATATTCTTCCTTCACATAGCGGCCCGCATAGTCAGTCACCTCATCAACAAACTTCCCTTGCTTGTCAACCAGTGGAACTTCCTTGCCGGTTTCATCCTTCACCATTACCGATGGCACGCCGTTTTCCTTACAGGCCCTGAAGTCATCCGCACCAAAAACCGACGCCGTGTGCACGATACCCGTACCATCTTCTGTTGTTACAAAGTCTGCGGGGATAACACGGAACGCGTTTTTCTCCAAATCTTCGTTGGTTACATAGGGCATCAGCTGGTAATAGTGCAAACCCAGCAGGGCAGTGCCTTTAAAGCCGCCTTTTATCGTCCATGGGATAACTTTATCACCGCCTTTGTAACCTTCAAATGACGTATTTTCGCCTTCTGCCTTAAAATATTTGCTAACCAGGTCCTTTGCGAGGATCACGGTTACCGGCTGGTAAGTGTAAGGGTTAAAGCTGCGAATCTTTACATAATCGATTTTTTCACCCACGGCCAGCGCGCAGTTTGCGGGCAATGTCCATGGGGTAGTCGTCCAGGCTAGGATATAAAGGTCGGTATCGATATCCTTATACAAAAACTCCGAATCTTTATCCTGTTTAACTTTAAACTGGGCCACTATCGAAGTGTCCTTCAGCATGCGGTACGTGCCCGGCTGGTTCAGCTCGTGCGAGCTTAAACCGGTTCCTGCCTTCGGCGAATAGGGTTGAACGGTATAACCTTTGTATAGCAGGTCTTTATCATAAAACTCCTTTAGTATCCACCAAAGGGTTTCAATGTATTCGTTTTTATAGGTAATGTACGGGTCTTCGAGGTCCACCCAGTAACCCATCTTTTCAGTGAGGTCGTTCCATACATCGGTGTACTTCATCACCTCCCGGCGGCAGGCGTCGTTATAATCTTTTACGGAAATCTTTTTGCCGATATCGTCCTTGGCGATGCCTAAAGCTTTTTCAACAGCCAGCTCGATAGGCAGGCCATGGGTGTCCCAGCCGCCTTTGCGTTTAACCTGGTAACCTTTTAATGTTTTGTAACGGCAGAAAATATCTTTAATAGCGCGCGCCATCACATGGTGGATGCCGGGCATACCATTAGCCGACGGCGGCCCTTCGTAAAAAGTGTAAGGGTTGTTCGCCGGGCGCGAGCTGATGCTTTTTTCAAAGATGTTATGCTTCTTCCAGAATTCCAGAACATCCTTGCCCGTCTGCGATAAGTTTAACTGCTTATATTCCTTGTACATCAATGGGTTTCACCTCAAATTTTAGAGGCTGCAAAAATACGGAATTTAAGATGAAAAATATCATATTATTGTGAAATCGGAATCTTCTTTCTTTGCAGCAAAACACATAAATCAGAATTCGAACATCCGAACGGCGTAGCCTTCTTGAGTGCCTTTAAAAAACGATCAAACACGAAAAATTCCGAAATCCCTCAAAGCGTCAATTCCGCCACTTCCTCACCAACCAAACTGCCCATGGCCACCCCCATGCCGTTACACCTAACGGCGCAAAAAATATTGGGTTCAACCTGCTTTACAATAGGGGAGATGTCTTCGCCAAAACCCATAATACCGCTCCACCAGTAATCAATTTCGACATTTTGTCCTGGTAGGATCACTTCATTAAGGTAGGTGGTTAGCTTATTTTTTACGACATCGGTTTGACCAAACTCCCAGGTTTCTTCCGCTTTAAGATCGAGGTTGCGGCCGCCGCCGAATAGCACGCGGTTATTAATGTTGCGGAAATAGTAATATCCTTCATCAAAATGATAAGTGCCTTTTAATTTCAAATTTGGAATCGGTTTGGTTACAAGCACCTGCCCGCGACCGGGGATAACCTTCAGATCTGGAAATAGCTGGCTTGCAAACGCGTTAGTAGCCAGGATCACTTTTCCTGTTTTAAAATTCCCCTGGGAGGTAGTTAGCCTGATTTGATCTGCTGCATGTTCAATCCGCTGAATTTCACAATTGTTTAAAACCAGCACGCCCAGGTTATAAACCTTATTCAACAAAGCCCGCATCATTTTACCGGTATCTATCTGCCCTTCAAATGGGTTACAGATCATATGGCTTATTTTATTAAGACCGAAACGTGGGATCTTATCATCGGCAACTGTGTAAATAACCGGTTCGCCTATAGCGGGTTGTAATAATTTATTTAGGCTATCGATTTGGGATATGCAGCTCTCCGCCTTTTCGGCCTCATCATACATAAACAATTCATAGCCGCCGTGCTGCTGGTAATCTATATGGGCGTCCCCAAGGTTTTCGCGCAGCCGCTGCAAGCCGCGCCATTTATAGTCAACCATTCGCAAAACTTCTGCTTCCGATGAACGCTTTATGCCCGCGAGTTGCTCCGAAACAGTACCGAAACAGGCGAAGCCGGCATTTTTTGTGCTGGCGCCCGTGGGTAAAAATCCGCGCTCCAATACCAGCACCTTTAAGGCGGGTTGTTTCTTTTTTAAATGTAATGCGGCGCTAAGCCCGACCAGCCCGCTGCCGATAATGATGATATCGGCGTGGTCAATAAATGCGGTTTGTTCCCAGTATGAAAATGTATTTGCTGCCAAGGAATGATATTAACGGGTGTATAATTGATCGGGACAAAAATATAAAATTACTTCCACCGAATCTTCTTCAAACGCTCCCTCTCCTTGCGCCACCGCTAAAGCTACAGCGCACGCGGTTGGAGAGGGTTGGGGCGAGGCTAAAAAAACAAAACCCCGCCGGTATGGGGCGGGGCTTGTCTTCACAATTAAAATTATTTTTATTTATATGGATGCGTTTTAATTCATCCTGTACGGAGCGATCAAATAAAATTCAGGGATTTGTACCTGAAAAAGAACATTGTCCATCAAACGCGACATCTGGTATTCGCCTTTCATGCTGCCCATGTCGGTTTTTAAATTACAGCCGGATACATATTCGTGCGACGTGCCTGGCTCAATAACGGGTTGCTGACCAACAACACCCTCACCCTCCACTTCTCGCTTTGCACCATTCGAATCAAAAATATACCAATGCCTTCCAAGCAGACGTACCGCGTAGTTGCTTAAATTCTCAATAGTAACTTTATAAGCAAACATAAAGTGATCGTTTGCCGGGTTTGAATATTCGGGCTGATAGAGTGTTTCAACTGAAACTTTAACACCGTCGGTAATTATTGTGGTCATATGAATATCGTCTTAAATTTCAAATATATATTTTCCATTCAAATATTGCGCCATTTTTTAAACTTAACTATATGGATAATTTTTATCGTTTTTTGACTAATTTTTAGAACAGTTTTTCGATAAAATGGAGTTTTTTAGCGATGTGGTTAAAATTCCATTTCCATGGCGTGATTCGTATATCTCAGGTCGTTTCCCACTTGTGATAAAATTTCAAGTACCTCCTCTTGATTTGCAGCGGTTACCAACTGCATGCGGTATTCTTTAAAGTGGTCGATGCCTTTAAAATAGTTGGAGTAATGCCTGCGCATTTCGAATATACCTGTTTTAGGACCTTTCCATTCGATTGATTTTTGCAGGTGAATGGTACATGCCTGTATTCTTTCGGCGATAGTTGGTTTCTCCAGGTGTTCGCCGGTTTTAAAGTAATGCTTTATCTCGCGGAATATCCAGGGGTAGCCAATAGCAGCCCTGCCGATCATCATCCCGTCAACACCATACTCCATTCTCCAGGCCGCGGCTTTTTCGGGCGAATCAATATCCCCGTTACCGAAAATAGGAATTTGTATCCCGGGATTCTTTTTAATCTCGCGTATCAATGTCCAGTCGGCAACGCCTTTATACATTTGCGAACGCGTACGGCCGTGAATAGAAAGAGCTTTTATCCCCACATCCTGCAGGCGTTCGGCAACTTCGTATACATTCTTGGTATTGTCATCCCAGCCGAGCCTGGTTTTTACCGTTACGGGCAGGTGTGTGGCATTTACAACCGCTTTGGTCATGGCCACCATTTTATCAATATCCTGTAAAAGACTTGCTCCAGCGCCGCGGCATGCCACATTTTTAACCGGGCAACCATAGTTGATGTCGATCAGGTCGGGCCCGGCCAAAGAAGCAATTTCGGTGGCTTCGCGCATGTGTTCAATATCGCTGCCGAATATTTGTATGCCGATTGGCCGTTCGTACTCAAAAATATCCAGTTTCTGCCGGCTTTTGGCAGCATCACGTATCAATCCCTCCGACGAGATAAATTCGGTGTACATCATATCCACGCCGTTTTGCTTGCACACGTAACGGAAAGGCGGATCGCTCACATCTTCCATTGGCGCCAGCAGCAGCGGGAACTCCCCTAAATCTATATTTCCTATTTGTACAGACATGACTTATCTTCGTTGCAAAAATACGAATTATAACCAATATGACCGTTAAACCTGGTACTCAGTTACATCCTGCGCTGCAATTTTTGATTTTCATATTACTTTCTATAGCGATTATCCTTATTGGTAATGTTATCGGTGCGGGTATAGCTGTTGCCTTATACGGAACGCACGCGGTATTGGATATAGGGCAGTTAAAATTTACCGCACCTCATGTAATCGACGCTCTGTGGATCATACAAATTGCCGGCACTACGCTCCCTATCCTGGCAGCTCCGGTATTTTTTGCTTTTGTTGTTGCCCGTGAACCGTTGGATTATCTTAAACCCAACTTCCGGTTTCCCTGGGTGCTGCTGCTGCTGGTTTTTGCCATTATGTTCATTTCAACTCCATTAATCGAATTTTTATCGAACCTGAACCAAAAGATGGTTTTGCCGCATTTTTTAAACTGGATGCGCGAAAAAGAAATGGAGGCCCAAAAATATACCGAAGCCATGCTGCAGATGAAAACGATATGGGACATGATTAAGGATGTGCTGCTGATCGGCTTGTTGACGGCCATTGTGGAAGAATTTATGTTCAGGGGTGTTTTGCAAACTATTTTTACCCGCTGGACAAAAAACACCCACGCAGCTGTATGGATCACCGCCATTTTATTCAGCGCGTTTCATATGCAGTTTTTTGGCTTTTTGCCGCGGCTGATGCTGGGTGTTCTGTTCGGCTATTTTGTAGCTTGGAGCGGCAGCGTTTGGACTAGTGTTTGGGCGCATTTTATAAACAACGGAACGGCGGTTATTGCTACTTACCTTTTCCGGAACAAAACAATCAAGATCAACCCCGACGACCAGCACCTTTTTGGCTATGGCGCTTATATATTTAGCCTGGCGGTTATTGTGTTTTTATTTTTTATTTACAGGAAAATTGCACTTGAGGGCAAAATGGCGCCGGAAATTGATAAACAAACCGACTGATTTTTTTATTTAACCTTCAATTAACTTTAATATGAAGACTCGTGCCATAACCGGCTTTTTCTTTGTTGTGGTAATGCTTGCCTCGCAGCTGCTCGGCCATTATGTATTCGGCGCATTTTTTTTAGTGCTGAGCGTACTTTGTCTGCGGGAATTTTATACCCTTTTGAATAAGAGCGGGGAAAACCCTGATATGGTAACCGGCTTAATAAACGGTATTTTTATTTACGTGGTGTTTGCGTTAATTGTTTACCAAAACAATCCGTATTACCATAAGCTGTTGTTTTTATTAACTCTTACTGTCAGCGCCGTATTTATACAGGAACTTTTTAAAAGGTCATCGGCGCCATTTGTCAATATCGGCTATACTTTAGTCGGTTTGGCTTATATCTGCCTGCCTTTTACTTTATTCCATGCCATGGCTTATGTGAACGGCGCCTATAATTTTCATTACCCGCTGGCATTTATGCTGTTGCTTTGGGCAAATGATACAGGGGCGTACCTGGTAGGAAGCAAATTTGGCCATACTAAATTATTTGAACGCCATTCGCCCAAAAAAACATGGGAAGGGTTTATGGGAGGTGTATTCATCAGTGCCATAGTTGCGCTCATCATCAGTTATTTTTTTAAGGAACTATTGTGGAACCAGTGGGTATCTGTAGCCATATTAATTGCTGGCTTCGGCACTCTGGGCGATTTAATTGAATCCATGTTTAAGCGCAGCATTGATGTAAAGGACTCGGGTGGCATATTGCCCGGCCACGGCGGCCTGCTCGACCGTTTCGACGGGTTATTGCTGGCCGCGCCAATTGTATATACTTACCTGTACTTTATAACAAATTCGTAATTTTGCAAAAAAGAATTAATAATGACCATCCATAAAGAAGGCTATACATCCATCGCACTTTGCATCCTGTTCATATTTGTTTTGAATGCGGTGATCCAGTTTTATTTCCCGCAGGCATTCGCGCTTAAATGGGTGATCTATATTTTGTCCTTCCTGCTTTTTGTTATTATTCTCCAATTTTTTCGTAGCCCTTCCATTTCAATTACTACGGACGAAACACAGGTGCTCTGCCCAGCCGACGGCAAAGTGGTCGTAATTGAAGAAGCTGAAGAAACCGAATTTCTGAAAGATAAACGGATACAGGTTTCGGTTTTTATGTCGCCGGTTAACGTGCACATTAACCGCAACCCTATTTCGGGGATAGTTACCTATTTTAAATATAATCCGGGCAAATACCTGGTAGCCTGGCATCCCAAGTCATCAACAGAAAATGAGCGTACCACTATTGTTATTGAGAACAAGGCCGGCGTACCGGTATTGTTCAGGCAAATAGCCGGCGCGCTTGCCCGCAGGATTGTGTGGTATGTAAAAGAAGGCGATACTGTACAGCAGGGCGAGCAGTTCGGTTTTATAAAATTTGGCTCAAGGGTGGATGTATTTTTACCGCTCGGGTCGGATGTTAGGGTCGCAATAGGCGAAACGGTAAAAGGCGGCCACACCATATTGGCTGAACTGCCTGCGGTGGCTGGTGTTAAAGTTAAAGACGCTGATTCGGAAAAAGCGGTACCGGTTAAAACTGCAAAAGCTGTTAAAAAACCGGCAGGGAGAAAGGCATAGGAACGCCATTTAATTTTTTAAGAAACGTCATGCCGAATTTATTTCGGCACCTCGCCTGCCGGGTATGCGATATACAAATCTGAAACAGGCAATCGCAAATCATGCACGCGCGAATGCCTTATGGGATGCCGAAATAATTCGGCACGACATCCCCTTCTACATATAAATCCGACATCGTAAATCCGAATTCCGAAATCAAATATGTATTGCCCGATTCTCTGTAGCTGCAAGGCAGGCTTCACGCATCGCTTCGGTGTAGGTTGGATGGGCGTGGCTCATCCGCGAAATGTCTTCTGCCGACGCGCGATATTCCATCGCAACAACCGCCTCGGCAATCATATCCGCCGCGCGGGGACCGATCATGTGCACGCCTAATATTTCATCGGTAGCGGCATCGGCCAGTACTTTTACAAATCCGTCCAGGTCGCCGCTGGCACGTGCCCGCCCGCTTGCTTTGAACGGGAAGGACCCTGTTTTATATTTTACCCCTTTTTCTTTCAGCTGCTCTTCGGTTTGTCCTACTGCCGCAACTTCCGGCCAGGTATAAACCACGCCGGGAATCAAATTATAATCGATATGCGGTTTTTGGCCGGCGATAATTTCGGCTACCAGGGTGCCTTCATCCTCTGCTTTATGGGCCAGCATGGCGCCCTTAATAACATCGCCTATGGCATAAACGCCCTTTACGCTTGTTTCCAAGTGTTCGTCAACGGTTATTTTGCGGCCGCGTTCTTCAACGGCGAGTCCGATCTTATCAAGACCCAAACCATCCGTATAGGCGATCCGCCCAACAGCAACCAGGCAATAGTCGCCTTGCAATTCTTTCTTTTCTCCCTTCGGATCGTCAAAAGTGACGGTCACTTCTTTGCCTTTAACCGTGGCGCCGGTAACCTTGTGGCCCAGGTAAAATTCCATACCCAATTTTTGCAGCACTTTTTGCAGCTCGCGGCCCAGACTTTTATCCATAGTTGGGATAATGGAATCCATAAACTCAATTACAGAAACTTTTGAACCGAGGCGGGCATATACCGAGCCCAGCTCAAGGCCGATGACCCCGCCGCCAATCAGCACAAGGTGTTTAGGGATTTCGGTAAGCGTTAACGCGTCAGTTGAAGTGATGATGCGTTTTTTATCAATTTTTATAAATGGCAGCGCCGACGGCTTTGAACCGGTTGCGATGATGATGTTTTTGCCTGTGATTTCGGACAAGGTACCATCAGTAGCCTTTATATTGATTGTGTTTTTATCCTTGAATGAACCTACGCCATAATGGGTATCGATTTTGTTTTTCTTCATCAGGAAGGCTATGCCACTGGTATTGGCGGCTACAACTTCCTGCTTGCGCTTGATCATCTGGCCAAAATCCACCTTTAAATTATCCAGTTTGATACCATGCGTGGCAAACGCGTGTGCGGCGTTATGATAATGTTCGGATGAGTCGAGCAGTGCTTTTGACGGGATACATCCTACGTTAAGGCAGGTGCCACCCAAAGTGGCGTATTTTTCAATGATCGCGGTTTTTAAACCCAGCTGGGCACAACGTATAGCAGCTACATAACCACCAGGGCCCGAACCGATAACGATAACATCATATTGCATAGTACAAAAATTTTTTCGCGGGCAAAGTTAAGGATTATTGGAAAGGCGACGAAACGGTTGGGGTATTTATAAGATCATCATCAACAAATTAAGTCTCGCGCATCATTCCCACTCTTATATTAACTATTAAACTATGGTCAAAGTTATGTAATGGTAATCCGGCCTGGCGGCCTGTTTCCGTTTACGAACAGGGAAACCTATGTAATGGGGAAGAATGGGGAATGTTATGGGCGATAATTATTATACTATTTGTAAAAATTGAAAAAAAATCACATAATTAAATTACATATGTAGCGATATTTTTAATTAATAATATAAAATACACAGGATAATTCAAAATAATACTTGTTAATAGGGACGGGTTTCTTAAATCTCATCCGCCCCGGTACAATAGTTGCCTAATGCCTAATACAAATTTAAGCTATTGATTATTCTCCCTTAGGATAGTCACCGGTAAAATTAAACAGGAAGAATTATCCCTATGAAACTACGCTTACTATCTATATTATTTTTTTGCGGCTTATTAATAGCTACAGGTAATGCATTCGGTGCTGCTGCAACTATTAGTTATACTGCGCCTCCGGTATATTCCTTTGGAACGCTCATTACTACATTAACACCAACGGTTACCAACGCCGGCAGTGCACCTACTTACTCAATAAGCCCTTCGGTAACAACCAACACCGGTTTAACGTTTAGTACCACTACAGGAGCAATTTCGGGAACCCCTTCGAAAATATCTGTTGCAGTAGTTTATACAGTGACATTAACCCCCGGAGGAACTTCGCCAGGAACGGGAACGCCTACAGCTACAGTAACAATTACTGTTACAGCACGCGTAAATAACTGGACAGGGGGTACAGCCGCGTGGGCTACCACGGGCAACTGGAGTGCCGGTGTGGTACCAACTGTAAATGATTCCGTTCGCATAGGAGTGGTGACCTTTACAAATGCGCCTACAATATCAGTAGCCGGAGCTTTGGCACGTGCAGTGACATTCGGTACCGTTAAAGCGGGTACTTTAACTATAACCTCTCCCGGTACGCTGGCGGTTAGCAACGGTATCGCCATTAATGCGGGTGTTACGGGAACTATTACCGGAACCGGTAACATCACTGCGGGATCTGCAACCTTCACCGGCGCCGGCTCGATATTAACATTAACCACTATTCCGTTAACGGTTACCAACGCCCTTACTATTACGGCTGGTGCTACTGCAACCATAACCGGTACAGGGAGTATAACTGCCGGGTCGGCAACTTTTGGTACAGGCTCCGCTACATCTTTAACATTAACAACTATTCCTTTAACCGTCAGCAATACGCTGTCGATCAATGCAGGTGCGTTGGCCACATTGACCGGAACGGGCAGTGTGAGTACAAAATCACTAGTGTTTTCGGGAGCATCGGCTTCGTTAACATTAACCACGCTCACATTGACTGCCACAAATGACTTTACGGTAAACACCGGCGCAACCGCGACGATCACCGGGACGGGAAACGTGAATATAAAACCACTGGCTGCCTTAAATGTTGTAACCACTGGTGTGCTAACAACTAACATGACTGGTAAATTCACGTTAAAATCTGATGCTACTGGCTCGGCTTCTGTCGGCCAGATACTTGCTACCTCTGTTGTAGGCACGGGTAAGGATTCCCTTCGCGTGGAACGTTTTATTACCGGCGGAGTGGGCCATCGCGGATATTACCTGATGTCGTCACCAGTTTACGTGACTACAGTGAGTTCAAATAACGTTTATGACATGCATTACCTGGCACGTGCCGGTATGTACCTTACAGGAACAACGGGCTTCGACAAGAGCAGTGCTCCATCCCTTTATTTATACCGCGAAGACCGGCCTCCTATTAACAATACATTTACCAGCGGTAATTTTTGGGGTGTAAGTAAATTCAATAACACCAATGTGTACGATTATAACCTGAACGGAACCAGTACAATTTATAATGTGCCCGCCGGTAACGGGTTTATGGTTTTTTTTAGAGGAAATCGTACGGGTGGCACGATAACCCAGGAAACGTACACAACCTTTGTCAGCGCACCGACTGTTACTTTGACCGCTGTTGGAAGGTTAAACGCCGGGCAGGTCACATTTCACGACTGGTACAGACCCGCCCTGGCAACCTTGGGATGGTCAAACGCGACCGCTAACACTGCCATAAGGGGTTATAACCTGGTGGGCAACCCTTATGCCAGTACAATTGACTGGGAAACATATCAAACCAGCAGCACAACAACCGGCATTTATGCATCGGCCAATGTCGGTAATACCATATATGAGTACGACCCGGTGAGCCATGTTTATTCTACCTATCAAAAAGGCGGTGCTAAAACAGGCAATGCCACACGTTACATCGTAAGCGGCCAGGGATTTTATGTACAGGCCACGGTTGACTCAACGGAACAGCTGATCTTTAATGAGTCGGCAAAAGCAAATGCACAAAACACGGGCGTAAATCTCTTTATGTCAACCAGGGCCAATATGGCACAACTGGCGGGCCCTGCACCCGAAGCACACCTGCGATTAACGCTTGTTGCCGATTCAGTTAATCACGAGGACACATATATCGGTTTCAATTCTGCAGCCAGCACTAAATATGCTTTTAATGAAGATGCCCCTTACA
>JAQBOM010000016.1 GCA_028288025.1 Mucilaginibacter sp.
CTGTTATCTCGGTTTTGAACTCATCCGTAAACTTTTCCATAAGGGCATCGTTGGGCTGGGATTTTTCAATATCTACAAAATTAGCCCAGTCGAAGCCAATAAAACAGGCATTTACTTCTAACCAATCATCGCCCTTTGGCTTTGCTGGATTAAGGAAGTCTAAAACAGCCTGCCGCAAAGTGGCATCTTCTATTTCAATATGATTGTTAACGACTGAAACCTCAAACTCCTTTTTATGCAGGTGGAAATCGATGACCGAAGCTATACAGGAACTGAACGCGTTGTCCTTAACCTTATTCAGTTTGGATTCACAATAAAAGAAGCATTTTTTGTCATTTACGATACCTACATGAATACCATCGGAACCTTTGTAGTTTTCACCGCTTGTTGTCTTTAAGGCCATTTTACTAACGATCTGTGGCGATTTCAGGTATGATTCCAAAAGAAAATAAAGCGCGATCTCGCCGAGTTCACCTGACCGGCTCGCACCGCTTCTGCCATTTTCAGAGTCTTTGGGATTAAAAAATTTGTCTCTTGCCTCTATAAAAAGTTGCTGGACTTCGAAAACGTTGGCTGACTTGTAGCGTTGTTTAGAAAAACAGTACTGGACGAGATAACCCGAAAGTGTTTTTAAAAAGTCGCTTTCGCGGTCGACACAATCGTGGTATTTAATAAAGTGAAACGATGCCTGTAGTCGGTCGTTGATAGCACAGTCTTCCTGAATGTGGTCGACAATATTGGCATAATGGTCCGGATTGACATCTAATTCTGCCGATAAGTCATCGGGTTTAGCCTTGGCGGTTTCTCCCATTAGGATCAAATGGTTGTATAAGGTGTTCGAATTGTAGGTTTTAACCGCTATAAAACTAATCATATAAATATATAATATATAGCACCTTATCATAAATTTAATCGCTATTGGTATATTTTTAGCCTGACAACTATTCCTGAATTAGCAATAATACTAAAAATATTAGCAATTTAAAAATAGATTTTCAGGTTTTAGGGAGTCAGGATGAACAATAGCAGAATGGCTATCTTTATAAAATATGGAAGTCATATTAACGCCCGAATTTAAGGACCTTTTTCCAGGTGAAGCAGCTAAAGTTGAGGAATTGCTTGATGATGTACCATCCATATTGACCATTCAATTGATGGCGTTGATAAATGCGGAATTATATTCCAATGATAAGGGCCAGGAAACACAGGTCAAGCTCATGAACCTGATGATGACTTTGCAAAACCCGGAAACCAGGATGAAAATTATTGCGGAAGCCCTCAAAAAAATGAGCCAGCACAAGCCCGGTGAATCAACTTATTTTTTTACCGCTTCTTATTGCATGAATTTTATGCATTACGAATTAGTCAATTTCAGAGATCTGCCGGATGATGACTTAAGCCCTCAACAGGAGCTGAATGTTTTCAAGGCGTATTTTTTAATTGCCGAACAGTATGCCAATAATAAAAAACAAGATATTCCAGACATTTCTTTTGACGACCCGCACTATTTTGGCAAAATGATGTGGCCGTCTTTACTTGATCAATTTGAATTAAGTCAGCCGGTCAATCCCTATTTAACCATGCTCAGGGGAATCGTATTTCTTAATTACCTGCAGTTTCATTCACCTTATAGCGATTATGTATTAAGATATTTGGGGCACCACGGCAGGCCTACTATGCAATACATCCTGGATATTTTCCAGATCTTATTGACCAATTATCGTTCCCTTGCCGAAGGTGGCACTGGAACGTCTTCATTTGTAGTAAGAAAATCAGAAGGCTTCCATACGATCTTCGCACAGTTTACACTCGACCTTAAAGACTATCAGCAAACTTATGCGGGGGATAAAAGCAATTATTCCGGTATAAAGGCCAAGCCATTGCTTAAATTGAATGATGATACCTGGATTGTCCTCAACTGGACCTTCTTGGGTAATAAAATGTATGAAGGACTGCTGTTTGATTTTTACGAGCGATCAGGAATTAGCGAACACCCGCATTTTAAAAAATTCACCGACCTGAAACGGGTAACTGGGAGCCAAATCACTGAAACTTTCCTCGTTCGTAAATTATTGAAAGCTACTTTTAAAGTTAAACATCAAATATTGCTTTTTGATGAGGACCGTATCCCGGGCTTCCCTGACGCTTATTACCGCAAAGGCCATAAAGTTTTCCTTTTTGAGATCAAGGATGCTTATTTCCCGGCTGCGGTCATTAACTCGTTTTCTTATGAAAAGATCATGGAAGTCATTGATCAAAAAATGAATAATAAGAGCAAAGGCACAGGGCAATTGATCAAGCAACTATTAAGCTTGTCCCAAGTCCCTTTTGAAAATTCGCAAGGATACAAGCATGCCCGAAATCTAGAAATTTATCCGGTCATTATATATGGTGACATCTTTTTTAATATGCCCGGCGTAAATCAATACCTGAAGGAATCATTCTGTAAACAAATTGTGGAGAATAACGCTCGCCAACTTTTCAAGAAAGTACATCCGTTGACCTTTATCAATATCAGTTTTTTTCTCCAATATTTCGACCTGATGCAAACACCTGAAACCCAGCTGGACGCTTTAATTACTGATTATCATCAACACCTTGCTCGGGTCAGAAAGAGATTTAACCGCACTCACGAAATGATCGATCACTTTGAAATGCATGCGCCATTTGAGCACATCGCCAGAAAATCTTTACGTGAGGACTTCGGTATTCGAGATTACGTGAAAGCCAGCTTGGACGCGCTGGATATTACAGAGGGATTACCAAAAGGCTGAAAGATGGAAGTGCAAAAACAATATCTCACCGCTGAACATATCGCCTGGATCGAGCAAAAAGCATAGGATCCGATCTGGCGTATGGGTATTTTGGCGGCTATGCGAAAGGAATGGTATGGCATTATGCGCGTTTCATCATCAGGGCTGATTCATATCCATGGCAACGGCGATACCGGCTGGGCACATATTATCAGTCGGCACAGTTATTATTCTAACGATTTGTATTTTGGTGAAGGTGCTTTGGGTGAGCCCAGCAGATTTCAATCATCAGGGATACCTATTTTTGATTGGACACAGATAGCCGACGATGTTTTCTTGTTGGGAGAAATAGATACTAACGCCCATCCGGACGCTGCAACTGCAGCGATTCTAATTTTTAGTAAGCATCATCCTCGTCGATCTTGTTGATTTCGATGCTCTGGCATTCCAGTTTGGAGTTGATGATCAGGGTGACATCGAATGAAACCGTGTCGGTTTGACCGACCAGCATGACGTGCCGGTTCCAATCCGGCTCGATTACGCTGTATCCGTGATCTCTGGAACTGTAGAATTCGGATTTGTCGACAAAAAGTTCAAGTTCAGATTCCACATTTATACGGAGTTCAACCACAAATTCGTCGGCGCTTAGCTTTTTGACGGTTAAGTTTTTGAGTTCGAAATTCTCGTCATAAGCCATCACCTCACGTTCATCGTCTGCATAATCACCTGGTGCGGTAAATTCGAAATCGCCGACTTTATGGCCGACATATTCCTTGTCCAAAAAGTCCGTTATGATCGATTTTAATTCAAAATCCCAAAATTCATGGTTGTTTAACCGGTCTTTAAAAGTATCGGCCTGTACTTCGTAAAGGCTGAGTCTGACGTCTACGAAGTCTTTTATATTGCGGTAGATCGTAATGGTTTCGCTTTGCAGTCCTTGTTCTTCGAGCTCAGCGACCAGATCTTCGTGCAGTTTATTTCCCGACAAAAAATCGATATGGTTATCAGTAATGAACACTAATTCCGGCGTTGAGGCGATCTCTACCTCAGCCAGTGAGATCAGCGATTTGATATTTTCCCAGATCAGGTTGTCACGATACCCTTTTTCATTAGTGTTGAATGGCTTCTTTTTAAGCATGGCCTTCTTAACCAGGAAACGGTGATCCGTTTCCGGAATAGGCATCACCGTGACATTGTACTTAGCAAATAACTCGGTGAGCCGTTGCCGGTAACTGTCGACCGATCGGTCAACGAAATCCTTTTCCAAAGGACTTTTTTGCGGTTCGGTCGTGAAATCAGTAATAGTGTCTAGTTCTGATTCGATATCCTTTTGTGCTTTTTCCAAACGCTGCCGGAACTTGTTGACGATCTCCTCGAATACAACTTCTGGTATATAGAGATCCAGGTTGCCATTTTTTAATTCTTCGAGCAAGATCTTCGCCGTAGGTTTCTTGAAATTAAAATCCCCGAAAATAGCATTGGTATCTAAAACGACTTTCATATTATTGTCCAGTTTCCTGCGTATCGATGTGAATGTTGAGATATTTCTTTAATTCCCGGGCCGAAAATCCGTAAATATATTTTTGGCCAACAAACCCATGCGCTACAAAAGCAACCGGATCACCTGTTTCGCCGCATATCGGTGCGCCGCTGGTTCCCTGGAAGTCCTTTTCGTCCTTCACGACTTCGCCCAATTCGAATCGTTCAAAATCTCCGATCCTTGCATCATATGCCATTCCAAGCACGAATTTATCCGTTTGGATTAACTGATTATTTTTAAATGATCCGCGTATCCGGCCATAAAAGGAATAACCTTGCGCCTTGTCAGGAATCGTATCCAAATCAGTGTGCACCATTCGTTTTTTATCGGCAGTAACTAATACGTCCTCGAAAGTTTTCTCAGGTTGCTCAATAGAAAAATTCATTTCTCTGATCTCGGCATAAGTAATATCCAGTGTTTTTAATTGTTTGAACACAGGGTCATCCCTGTCTAAGCCTTCGATTTTATACTGGTCAATATAGTTAAGCTGCGGTACGACATAAACGCTGCGTTTACCCTCAGTCGAACTACCGGTGTCAATCACCGCACGCAAATTAAGCTTATCGGTCACATGCTGTACCGAAATAAAAAATAAACGGCTCCGATAAACGATCAGCGTACCCGAGCCAACAGATACCGGCGAGCCGGTGTCTTTATTTTCCATGATAACGTTAACGGTTGATTTAACGACATGATTGATCAAATCGGCTTTTAGCTGTTGGGCATCCATATATACAAATTGATTAAGGTAAGTATTTGTTAAGTCTTTGGTGGCTCAGGTGGATAAATGAGGGCCAATTGTGGCAGTAATATATCTTATTTTTTAGCCATTGCTCCCCTTTGTTCCAGGCATCGGTCTCCCGTTCATATTTAGCCTGACTGAAAAGCACGGTTTCGTTTTCGGTCGGGAATTCCTGGCAAGCGTGCCCATACTCATGGGCAATAGACCAGATGATGCTCAGCGGATCATCCCGGTTAGCCAAGCCAACTGTTAATACTTTTTCGTAGCGGGTTCGGTCCAGATGACAATCTGGACGCCTAATGCAAAATTCTACCCGGACACCTTTGGCATGTACCGCAGTAAACAGGTCGGTCATCAGTTCATCATGCGGTGCAAGTTCGGGAACATCTTTAACCATCCGGCGCCAATCGTTGTAGCCGCTGACTTCGGGTGTACCCTGCAATTGTCTTAACCGTTCATGAACTTGTTCTGTTGTCGGCGGCTTAAATTTGATGGGCAAACGATAGATAGCAGGCCATACTTCGATCTCGGCAGGAATCAGCAGTTCGGCCCCCACCGTGCTCATTAATTTCAATGAACTGGTGTTGTCCGGCCGCACTTCGAAATACAACTCGTTAATTCCCGCTTTGGCGCAATACACGGCAACGGTTTTAAAAGCCGCCAACGCGTAACCTTTCCCGCGATAATCTTTAAGCAATGCGATATCAACCGTATAGGGCGACAATGCCTTTTCCCTGGCGTCGGTCAAGTTCGGTTTGTCGATAGCTTCGGCTAAGGCGTTTATATCGGGCACATATCCCGGCAACTTCGTTTTCTCATGTTCTAAGGCTTTGAAGGCGTCATGTGATTTTTTGAGCGCAATAAAGCCAATCAAAGCTTGATTGTCAACGTAAATACCCCAATACTGGCAGTACGCTGGATGCTCGTTGATGATTGGCAGGGTTTGCAGAATTTGTTCTTTGCTTAATTCCCTGAACTGGTCAAAGAATTTGACGACATCCGGATCGCTGGCGACTTGATAAAACGCCTCCGGATCGGCCCGGTGCAGATATTGTAATTGCACGATAGGTAATTCCGTTTTGTTGTTTTCGTCCATGTATTATTTGTTATCAGGCTTGGTGATCATTGTACTCAGCTTCAGAAAGTCGATGAGCTGCATTTGATGTTCGAATTTTGTTTTGAAGGTCTTAGCGTCCGGCGAAAAATAAGAACTGGTGATCACCATACCAGCGGTCGCCCGGTCCGCACTCATTCGTCCGATCAGGTCGCTGATCACGCTTACGCCGACCGGATTACCGGGCGCATACCTTTTACATTCCGCATAAATCAGAAAATTACCAATGTCCCGCTGATCCAAAATGATTAAATCTTTGCCACCGTCCCGGGTCTCTTTGGTCAGTTCTACGCTATAGCCCCTTTCTTCGAAGATCTCGGCCACCATCATCTCAAACTGCCGGGGCGATAATTGATATACTGCCTCTGGCCGGCGGCCGATCTTATCTAATATCTTTTTATTCACCAGCCGAATGTCGGTAATAATCTTCGGCGGTTCTTCCAGGATGATCTTCGGTCTTTCCAGTCCCTCAATCAACATGGGGTTTTGGTAAATGAACTCGCATTCATCCTTGACAAGCATGTTCAGCGCAGACAAAACAGCCCGGGGATTGCCGTTAAACTCCTGCATCAGTTCCCTAATCGTCAGCACCGCGTCGGGGTGTTCGTTACGTTCATTATAGAAAATGTCGACCAACCGATCGATATCCCTCTCGTTCAGTCCCTGCAGCCGTAAGGTCCGGGCATTGTTTTCAAAAACCTTTTCATTGATCTGTCGGCGTGCAGACAAGATCACCCTGTAACCGGTCTTTCGCCCCTCTTTCATGAGGGTGGCGATCTTTTCCTTGATCGCGGCCGAGCGGATATCCTGGAACCCGTCTATGATCAACAGGCCCGGCGGCTCATTGAACCTGGTCACCGGTCTCGGGATCAGATACGGCGCTAATAAGGACTCATCCAGTTCGATCTCATAGCCGCTACGAAAGCCAATCCGTTCATACCCAAGGGGGTTTTCCAGTCGAAAAGCCTCTAAAAGCGCCGTCTTTCCAATGCCCTGTTCACCATACAGAACCAGATGATCATGCCGGAGAATTTGTGCCATTTGATTGAACTCGTCACGTCTACTCCGGCGAATGAGTTGTTTAAAGTGTTCGTCGTCGGAGATATCAAGCTTCATCTCCCGGGCCCTCTATTTGCCCATTATCCTGATACTTGTCCAGCGCGGTCAATGGCTCCAGTACTAATTTCATGACCATCTGCCGGATATCTACATCGCTGTAGCCTAATTTTTTAAGCGTATCAATGCGGGCATTAAGGATGCTGTTCTCTTTTTCCACGATATCCAGGTCGCCTTTCCTCTTTTCCTGCGCTTCCCGCCAGTCCCGGTCTTTTCTTCTTTCATGACGGTCTTTCAGATATTCGCGCATTTGATTGAGCGGGTTCATTGTCCCCAAGACCTCCCAAAAACCAGGTGACTGGATATTTACTTTTGATAAGAGCAATCGTTCGGATGGCGGCACCAGCGTGACCACATTCAATGGCTCATAGTAACTGGCCAATGGCGGTAACAGTCGGCGTCCGTCAAAATAGAATGACTCCATCAATTGATAAAGACGCTCATAGTCATAACTAATATCCTTGAAACGGGAACCCTTTAGAAATTCCTGCACCAGTTTCTCTCTGCGTAAGGAAGTTAACAAGCCGCGCTCCACGTCATCGGGAAGACTTCGCACAATAAAATCGAATGCATATAACGAATTATATGTAGTTTCCAACTCGTTCAAAAAGCCGGTGATCTCGCTAATACTGCCGAGACGTTCTGCTTTAATCTTTAAAGTGGTTGTTTCAAAGGCCATAGTTTAGGTATTGGTTGATTTGTTAAAGTTATCATATCTGATTTTATTCGTGATAATATTTTTAATTATAAAATGATACTTCTTGTTACGCGGATAAATAGCGTATCTATATACCAGACAACCCTTATCTTTGATTATGAACTGGACGGATATTATTAAGTTTTTGATTTCAGTGAGCGGTGTGTCCGCCGTGCTAATCTATGTGGGTAAGAAACTTATTGACAAAACGCTCGACGCCGGCCTGGAAAAATATAAGGCTGAGTTGAGCCGATTGAATGGGGAGCATCAGATCAGATATGGCAAGCTGCACGAGGAGCGTGGTGAAAAGATCCGGCTGCTATATACGTTGATTTATGAACTGGAGAAGAACTTAAGGGCATTCACCAATTTTATGCAGAAAGGGAACTTGGCAACGGATACGCTCCCTTCGACTGAAGTCAAACAGTCCCTTGCCGCCGTAAAGGAGGCTTTAGAGGTTAACCGGATCTATTTTTCGGATGAGCTGTGTAGTAAGATCGAAGCCATAATGGATAAGAGTACGACTGCGCTGGCACGGATGAACCGTGCCAAATTGATTGACCAAGGGATATTGGGCCAACCTGGCGAAGATCCTACCGATACGTGGTTGACGGCGGATGTTTATGTACAGAACGAAGTCTACCAGACGCGGCTGGACCTTGTGATTGAGTTTCATAAATTGATTGGCGTAAGTAGTTAACGCCAACAGGCAAGGGGTGGGCGATTAACGTCATACACGTTCAAGTTAAAGTTCGTGTTGTTTTAACCCCATGGCTAACCCCAATGGATAACTGATATCACCCCATTGATGCTGCGTATATAAATTTCCTCCTAGGGAGGTCTTTAGTTTGATAAGGATTACATCGGTACCTTCTTCTTTTAGTTTGTTGAGCGGTGGTTCATAAATGATGTCATCGGCAACCAGGAGTATATTTTCGTTATTGATAATGCGCTCCAGGTAGTCCAATATTTCAAAAGAAACGATCGCTCCGGATTTAAAGATACTTAGGCGAACTCCAGCCGGCTGTGTTTCAGTGACTTTTGGGTGTGGCATAGTGACCCATTGCTCTAAATGAAAATCCTCGCTCAAAAAAAGCACGCAGTGTACATCCGCCGAATTTTGCGGATATGGATTGTAGTAATGCAGGAATTGTTTGATGATCTCCGCTAATGATGGCTGCTTCAATTTTCTTTTTGGCCATATTTCGGTATAAATGGCTTTTGTGGCTTGAATAGCTTTTTCTAGGAAAATACCATCGATGATTAAGGAGGTATACTTTTTTATCTCTATCTTTTTCAAACGTTCTTTGATCTGCTTTGCAACCGAGGCCGAGATCAATTTTTCATGAAAATACTGCACGCTCTTTTCAGACACACCTAAATAGTATTCCCTGCTGGTATTGAGGCTCCATTGTTTAAGATCTTCTTCAAAAAAAACGTACAAACCATCGTTGTCATTCTCATCGATCACGTACAAGAACAATACAAAATTAGTGGCAACATAGCTGATTGGTATCGTAACACTGCTTGGCTTTCCCTTAGCATAGCGCCTGTATTTTGACTGGGCTCGCAGTATGGCGGTCGAGCTGTGGCTCACCTGATCGACCAACAGCAGGTCCGTGCCTTCTTCATCAAAAAGTGGTTTACTGGTTTTAATATCATACTTCAGCAGGTGATGAATGACAAGACTCTCTGCCGAGTATTCTGCTGGTTTATTATCTGCCATGGGCTATTTGATCAATTGATTTAGGATGGACCAGTGACGACTAATCTGATGTTTGATCCGGTTATTCGGTAACTTATTCATAGCCAGGTGCGCATATGAGATATAGTTCCCCCAATTAAACGATTCGGTCTTTATCCACTTGGTAGGATCGCTTTTATCTTTGACGTAAATGCGTCGGCGTTTCGCGCCATGATAGGTAAATTTTTTATACAAACGTGTTTGAAAAATTTGCCCGAGCGATTTTGACTTTTTAACGCTTTTGGAATAGTAACGGGACCGCTCAATGCCTTTTTTCATCTTTCGGTAATACGAAGCCAGGCTGGATGATTTCAAATAAGAGCGCTGCCCATCAAATTCAAAACCAAGGTATTCCAGATTTTTATGCGGATGTAGTTTTGTCTCATATTGCTGGGAACACTGAAATTTTCCACCAAGGCGGTCAAACTTAAAGACCTGGGTTTTATCGTGCTGGATTTCCAATAATCGTTCAGCGATCGCTTTGTCAAATAATCTGATCATATCAGTTGCATGACACTCAGGACAAATAACGATCATGTCATCCGAGTACCGGCGATAGATACCATCTAATGGCTTAACTGCCTCATTGATTCGCTGGTCGAAATGCAACATATAAACATTGGCGAGTGCGGCACTGATAGGTGTACCTTGCGGAATGCCTTTCAGTCTTTTCGGCCTGTCCGGGGCAGCCTGATTACCGACAATGAGCTTTGCCCGGCGAAGCTTTTGAATCTCATCCAAGTCACAGAATGCGATTGCTCGCTGGTCTTTCAAATGACGAAAACGCTTGACGGCCTTTCTTTTTTGAATGCCGGTTTTAGTTTCGGTGATAATGGTGTTTTTGCAGGCTTCAAAGAGTTGGTTCTCGTTGATGTAAGAAAAGTTGGTAACGCTTTTGAATATATTATATTCCGGCCCACTCAATGTGTTTTGCCCATTCACTTCATACCAAGCCTTCTTCAAAAGCAAATGATCCAGGTTATCAAAAAAACCTTTAATGTCAAAGGTAATAGCAACCAAATGGCCTTCGGAATGACCGATAATAAAGCTAAATACTTGGGCCGCAAAATCTGCGCTTGATTTATTGGGAGAATTAGGATTAGCCGGATTAAAAGGTATCCTCCGATAGGCTGTTACGGTGTCTTTCAGGCCCAGGTCATCTAACTTTTTTTCGTAAGCCAGGTTAAGCTGTTTAGCGAAATAACTATAGATGCAGGCATCTAAATGATTCGCATAATAAAGTTCCCGTTCTTTAGATTTGGCGAAACGCAATTCCGAACGTTGGCCAGTTTTCTTATCGATGCTTTTGCGAAATTTCCGGACAACTGTATTGCGGTGGATCAAGGGATAAAAGGCATGCTGTTCAACTTTTACCGGATCGGCGACATAGTGCGCTACCCACGGACGATCGACCGGCTTTAAAGGTAAGCCGATATGTGGGTATTTCTTTATCCTGAACCAGTCCTTTTCCCTTTTCATTTTAAAAATGCAGCAACTATAGGTGACACGGGCTCGCCTTACTTAATGGGTAGATACATGCTGTAACCGATGCTTGCGCACCGCCCTTTCACGTCGGGAAATCAATTGCTTAACTTTACACACAGATACTATGCAACACTGGGTTACATTTCTCTACAAGGTCATTGTTCACTGCCTACTGGAGGAAATTACTGAAATAGCTTGCTTGTTTGAAATTTCGCACCCTCAGAACCGTAAGTCGTCCTGAGCAAATCTTAATAAACGTATCTACCGGCTCCTACAGCCGCCGCATTTGGTCAAATATATATTTTTAAACGCTGATTTTATATACTAAAAAACGGGTTAACTAGCCCCATTCAATTTTTCCCTCAACATCTTCATATCCTGGCTTATCTTCTTCCTTTTCACTCTCGCATAAATTTGCGTTGTTGTAATCTTTGTATGGCCAAGCATCTTGCTAACAGTTTCAATTGGTACGCCATTTTCCAGCGTTACAGTAGTCGCAAATGTGTGCCTAGCAGTGTGAGTGGTTAAATTCTTTTCAATCCCACATAGACCAGCTATTTCTTTAAGATAAGCATTCATCTTTTGATTGCTCTTCATCGGAAGCAGTCGATTATTTATTATGCAATAGGGATGATTTTTGTACCTATCTATAATTTCAGCAGCTTGTGGTAATAAAGGAACACTGGCGTCAATTTTTGATTTGGTCCGATCTGTGACTATCCAGATTTCTCCGTCGTTTCCGGTTATAACATTATGCGGAGTTAGTTTATATGCATCTACAAAGGCATAGCCGGTGTAACAGGAAAAAAGATAACAGTCTCTGACCTCTGCTAACCTTGATACAGTAAATCTCTTTTCTCTTAATGCTTTTAATTCTTGTTCCTCCAACTCCGTTCTGGCGGTTTTTTTCGAAGTGCAGACAAATTCTTTAAAAGGGCTGGCCGCAAGCCATTTATTATCGACAGCTATATTCACGATCCTTTTTACTCTCTTGATATAACTCATCGCAACATTATGGCTAATTAACTTTTCAGTTTTTAAATAATGTTCAAACCCTGTTATAAAAGAGTATTCTAATGTGTTTAGATATATATCATTTTTCTTAAATCTATATTGGATATAATCTGATACCTTTTCACGTATTGTCGTGTATTTGGTTAATGTGCCTTTTACAATATCTTTCCCAACCAGTTCCGACATTTGCTTATTATGTTCATCAAATGCCTCTAACAGCATTTTACGGACTTGCCCTTCTCCGGTATATTTAGCTTTGATCATCTCCACCGTAATGAAATCCTCTGATCGTTTTAGATCATAGTAGGCCGCATAAATATCATTACTAACTTGGATTAGGTGACTGTTAAGATCCTTAACATCTTGTCCAGATCCTTTTACATAACCTGTTTCCGAATCCCATTTTTTAGGATCAATTTTTCTACCAATGGAAATCTCGGTACGCTTACCCATATAGGTGATCCTGGCGTATAAAGGAACATTGCCTTGTGAATCTGCTTTTCTTTTGTCGGTCCAGATTAAAACTGAAAACCTTTGAGTGCTTTTCATAACACTAATAATTTAAGTTACTTAATTAAATTAATTATGAGGTATCAAGTCATTTTGAGACGAAAAACCTCTTTAAGTAATTTAAAATCAACTCATTAAATTAAATTCGGTGACCTGTTTTATAGTAGTTTGAAATAGGTCACCGAGAATGGTCCAAAAAAGGCAACAAATTCTGATTTTGATAGACTCAGACATAATGTTGAAATCATCTCATAAACTTTGAGTGATACCTTTATTTACCCTCTTCAAATAATCAGAATTTTGAGCTGTTTTGAGGTATTTTAACACCTACATACATCTCATTAACTGTTTGATTATCAAATCAATGATAACTCGGTGACTAAATTAGGTCTTTAGAAGTACTCACCGAATAGGTGATTCGATGAGTCATAAATACTGAGACGTTTTTCTCAATTTTGAGGCAAAAAAAACGCTCAGACCTGAAATCTAAGCGTTTTTACGAAGCTTTGTGGGCTTCTAAGCGGAATGGACGGGACTCGAACCCGCGACCCCGTGCGTGACAGGCACGTATTCTAACCAGCTGAACTACCACTCCGGTTATCCAAAAGTTTCCCTTTGGACGGGCTGCAAATATACGCAGCATTTTCTATAACACAAGTTGTTTTTTTAAAAACTTATAAAGAAGCTTATATCAGCAGAATGTTTGAACCAGCTGCCCGGCTATCGATTGGTTTTGTTAGTAAATACATTTGCGTTTTACCGTTAAAACCTGTAGTTTTATAACAAAGATTAAACACCTGCGGGGAACAGTATTTACAGGGCATTTATATTGCCGCCGGTCGAAAAATTGAAAATTGTTTTTTTTCAGAAAGCCGTTCCGCAGGAGGAACGGCTTTTTCTGTTTAGTGGGCGTCTACCGGCATCTTAACCGCCTTTTTAAACGGCTGCAAGTAAAGCAATGGTATCGAGAACAGCATCACCAGCCCCGATATCCAATAAGCGTCATTATAAGTGAGCAGCATGGTTTGTTTCATCACCGCTCCTTCAATCGCAGCGTAGGCCATTTGCGTGGCATCTATTACAGATTTACCCTTCGCAACAAAACCGTGCATCAGTATATTGAACCGCTCATTAAAAGCCGGATTGTAAATATTGATATTGGATAACAGATTATTACGGTGAACGCCCTCGCGCAAGTGTATAATGGTGGTAAGTGTTGCTATGCCGAATGAACCGCCCAGTTGGCGCATCATATTATTCAAGCCGGTACCTTGCCCCAGTTCGGGACCTTTCAGGTCGGCGATTGCCAGCGTAGTAAGCGGAACAAACAACAGCGCCATTCCAACACCCCGTATCAGCAGCGGGATCAGCACATCAGATTGCCCCGTGCTGAGCGTTGAGTTGCTGAGCATCGTCGTAAACACAAAAAATAAAAACATGCCCCCCGTAGCCATAAATTGCGCAGGGATGCCTTTATTGAGCATCTTGCCGATAAACGGCATCATCACAATAGTACACAACCCACCGGGAAATAGCAGCTCGCCCGTTTGCTGGGCCGTAAAGCCAAGCAAATTCTGGCAAAAAACCGGAAACACAAACACCGATCCGTACAGCCCAAAACCAAGCACAAACGAAGTAAACATGCCCACTGCAAAGCTGCGGTGCCGCATGATGCCGAAATTTACGATCGGGTGGTCGGTGCTTAGCTCGCGCCATATAAAGCAGATGGTGCCTATCACCGCGGTTATGGTAAGCAACAATATGTATGGTTTGGCAAACCAGTCTTCCGATTCACCTTTTTCCAGGATCGTTTGCAAACTGCCTACCGCTACGGCAAGCAGGCCAATGCCCCACCAATCGATGGGTTTTCCCTTAGCCTCCTTCGGTGTTTTATGAATAAATGTATAAGCGCAGAATGCCGCGACAGCCCCTACCGGGATATTTACATAAAATATCCAACGCCATGATGTGTGGTCGGTAATGTAACCCCCAATGGTAGGGCCTACCGTTGGGCCTACAACCGCGCCTAAGCCAAATAAAGCGGTAGCGGTGCCGATCTGTTCGCGCGGCCAGGTTTCGATCAATATGGCCTGCGAGGTTGAAATTAACCCCCCGCCTGCAAGGCCCTGTAATATTCTGAATATCACCAGCTCGCTCAAACCATGCGCATTACCGCATAAAAACGAAGCGATGGTAAATACAATTATCGAAGTAATGAAGTAATTTTTCCGCCCGAACCGGCTTCCAAGCCAGCCCGACATCGGCAGGATGATCACGTTCGCCACAGCGTAACCGGTAACCACCCAGGCAATATCTTCGAGGGTAGCGCCCAGGTTACCCTGGATATCAGGTAAGGATACGTTTACGATCGTGGTATCGATCAACTCCAGCAACGAAGCGACGATAACCGTAATGGTAATGATCCACTTTTTAAAGCCAGTTTCAGCCATTTATTTGTTTTGTATTTTATTGTTTAGTCGATAGTCCATGGACCATAGTAAAAAATAAACTTTGCCATTGCTATGGTCCATCGACTATGGTCTATGGACTTTAATTCTTAATGGTCTATGGACTTAATTCTTATACACAACCGACACAGCCACGCTCATACCCGGACGAAGCTTGGCCATGTCCTCTTTTGAGCCGCTGATCTTTATCTTCACCGGCACGCGCTGAACCACCTTAACAAAGTTGCCTGTAGCGTTATCCGGCGGCAGCAGCGAGAATTTAGCCCCTGTGGCAGGTGAAAAATTGTAAACCGATCCGGTTAATTTTAATTCAGGATAGGCATCTACATCCACATTTACTTTCTGGCCATTCTGTATTTTATCCAGCTGGGTCTCTTTAAAGTTAGCTGTGATATAAATGCTGTTATCATTAACGATATTAAATAAAGTTTGCCCGGCCTGTACCAGCTGCCCTACCTGTACATTCTTTTTGGATACAATGCCGCTTGACGGCGCCTTAACAATAGTGTATGATAATTGCAGTTTGGCATAATCAACATCAACCTGGCGTTGTGAAACACCTTTGTGGGTCACGTTCAGCTGGCTGCGGGTTGCACCTACCTGTTCCTGGGCAGCTCTGTACTGGTCCTGCGCGCTCTTGTAATTGGCCTGCGCCACTTCAAGGTCGGCTTTAGCCTGGTCAAACTGCTGGCGGGTAATTGAACCATCCTGTACCAGGTTGGCGTAACGCTGGTAGTCCTTTTGCACCTTGTCCAGTTGTGCCCGCGCCGATGCTACCCTGGCCTGTGCGGCGGCCGAATTTGCCGCGTTCTCAAAAATTTGCGACTGCCCTACACCAACATTGGCACTGGCGCCGGTTTCGGCAGCCTGTGCCTGCTCAAGCTTTACCTTGTAATCGCGGTCGTCAATTTTAACCAGTACCTGGTCTTTATTGACATGTGTGTTTTCCTCGAAATAGATGCTGTCGACATATCCGCTTACACGTGCAACAACCGGGCTGATATCGCCGTCAATTTGTGCGTCGTCCGTATCTACATGCTTTCCGTAGTATATATATTCTTTTATACCGAAAACGACACCTGCAAGCAGTATGATACCTAATACTATCGGCAATACTCTGTTGGGTTTCTTTTTAGTTTCAGTTGCGTGTGTTTCGTGTTCCTTTGCCATTATATCAATTATTGAATTGTTGAATTAGTGAATTAGTGATTGGTTTCTATTTATCCGCATTTGCGCATCTGCATATTTGCACATCCGCACATTATTTATTCAGTTTTCCGATTGAGTTTATGAGCGTGTAATAGGCCAGGCCGGCGTCGGCTTTCGCTAGCTCAAGGTTGATTTGGGCCTGGTATAGTAAGGTTTCAGCATCCGCGCGATCTGTTGCCGATGCAATGTTGCTCTGGTACTTTGATTCAAGTATCTTATTATTCTCCCCGGCCTGTGCTATCGACGTTTGCAGCAGCCTTATTTTATCTAAAGCCATCAGGTAGTTTTGATAGTTTTGGTTGACGTCCCTTTTAACATTATCGATCTCGATATCCTTATTTATAACCACCTCTTCGCGCTGTACTTTAGCCTGTGCTATCTTATTTTTATTTTTCCATAAGGCGTCAAAATTCCATCCCAGGGTTAAACCAACCGATATGGGTGTGATGTACGACCCGCTCTTAGGGATAGGGTTGGGATTGACGTCAACATAATAAGCGCTGCCCGACGCTGCCAGGGTTGGCAATGTATTGGCTTTTATCGTCTTGATATTGGTTTCGGCAACCCGGGTACGCAGATCAAGCGATTTCACTTCGTTGCGGTTTGTCAAAGCGGTATCAATGTAGCTGGATAGCGCGCCCAGGGTTCTTTCAGGCTCGTTTACCTCGCTTATGGTAAGCTGGGTGCTTTCGGGCAGGCCCAGTAAAACATCCAGGTTATAGTTAATTATTTTACGATTGGTTTCCAGGTCGATGCCGTTCAGCTCGATGTTTGCCCTTTGCAATTGAAAACGCAGCACATCATTTTTGGTTACCAACCCCTGGTCAAAAAACCGCTGCGACTGTTTGATCTGTTGATCGACGGTGGCCAGGTTTTGATTAACCACCTTTTTGCTTTGCAGCACCTTATATAGGTTATAATACGAATTGATGATATCGTATGTGATCTGGTCCTTGTCCTTGTCGGCATCAAGACGGGCAACCTGGGTTAACAGGGTGGTTGATTGCTCGGCGTATTTTAGCCGGTTACCGCCAAATATAACCTGGCTCAACGATAAAGTTCCCAGGTAAGCATCAGCGCTGGTGGGCAATGCAAAGGTTGTTTTCCCGAATTGCAGTTTGTTGGCCGGTATTTCGGCGCGGTTGTAACCATAACTGGCTTTACCGCTAAGCTTGCCCCCGTCCTTCGCCAGGTTGTATTCCGTAACAGCTTCGTCGATCCGGGCTTGCGAAAGCTTTAACACTTTACTGTTTTGCTGCCCTAGTTTGATCGCCTCATTCAGGGTTATCGCCCGGTCCTGCGCCCTTGCCGTGTTAACAGATAGCAGGCCCACAATGATTACGGGCGCAACAAACCGCGTAAATTTTGTTGCCGCATTTTTAAATGGATTGTTGATTGTGATCTTATTTTGTGTCGTCATTGTCTTTAACCAGGTAAGCTTTTAAAAGTCGTTTCATATATTTCTTGATCCTCGGCTTGAGTTTTTCCTCAAGGAACTTTTCATCACGAATATCATGCCCAAGCATGAGCGATGATATATGCGGCGAGTTAATGATATAATTTTTTGTACCGAAAATAGTAGCGGTGATTAATTGCGTATCGGTGTCCTTATGAAAGCTGCCATTTTTGATGCCTTCGTCAAATAGCTTTTTAAACTCAAGCACATTTACCATCAGGATTTGTGTAATCTTATCGCTAAGCTCCGAGCGTTTGCTGATCGACATTTCCCGGTTCATTAACTTTTGGAAACAGTTATTTACAATGATCCGGTCGACGTAATTATCGATGCACTTAGCCAGCTTATCCCACGACGACATGCTTTCGTTGCTTCCAATATTTTGCAAAAGGGTTTGAAATGATGATATCTTCCGTTCAAAAACCGCCAGGAACAGTCCTTCCTTTGAGCCGAAATAATAATTAAGCATAGCCATATTCACCCCTGCTTCGCCCGATATTGCACGTGTCGAAGCCCCTTCATATCCCAGGTCCGAAAATATCCGTTCAGCAACGTCCAGGATATGGTCTTTCTTATCAATTTTATCTTTATCCATCGCTTTTCGGATACAAAATTAATCAAACGATTGATTAAACTAAAACATATTTATGCAACTATTCTTAAAACACTGATAATCAATATTAAAAATCAATCAAATGATGAACATATGACAAATGCAGATGGTTTTATATAATTTAAATTATCATGGCATATAAAATATGCCATTTATCTTTCAATATATTTGCTCATATGAACCGGATAAAACTTCTTGTTTCCCTTTTGTTTATCGCTTCAGTTGGATTTGCGCAAACTGCTCCCCCAGCCGACCTGGTAACTATTGAACAAAATTTTAAAAAGCTCGATGTGCTCGGAAGCGTGTTATATGTGGCTGCGCATCCCGACGATGAGAATACCAGGCTGCTGGCTTACCTTGCGCAGGAAAAGCATTATCGTACCGGCTATTTATCCATGACCCGCGGCGACGGCGGACAAAATTTGTTGGGCAACGAACAAAGCGAGCTGCTCGGCCTGATACGCACCCAGGAACTTTTAGCTGCCCGTAAAGTGGACGGCGCCGAACAGTTTTTTACCCGGGCAAATGATTTTGGCTTTTCAAAAGGGCCAAATGAGACTTTAAAAATATGGGATAAGGAAAAAGTGCTAAGCGATGTGGTGTGGGTTATCCGCAAGTTCCGCCCCGATGTAATTATATGCCGGTTTCCAACAACGGGTGAAGGCGGCCACGGGCACCACACTTCATCGGCCATCTTGGCGCAGGAAGCTTTCACTGCTGCTGCAGACCCTAACCGGTTCCCGGAACAATTACAATATGTACAACCCTGGCAGGCAAAACGACTGCTATGGAACACGTTTAATTTTGGCAACACCAATACCACGGCGGCCGACCAGTTTAAAATAGATGTGGGCGTTTATAACCCGATCATTGGGAAGGGATATGGAGAGCTGGCCGCAGAAAGCCGCTCGAACCATAAAACACAAGGCTTTGGCTCGGCCCGGCAGCGCGGCTCATCGTTTGAATATTTTAAAACTATTTTGGGCGATGCACCGCAAAACGACCTGTTCGATGGTATAAACACCACCTGGAAACGGGTTAAAAATGGCGATGCTGTTTCGGCCGGAATCAGCATCATCCAAAAGGGTTTTGACATCGAACATCCGGAGAACTCGGTGCCTCCCCTGGTGCAGTTAATGAGTCGTATCGAAAAAGTCCCTGATGTTTATTGGCGCACACAAAAACTAAAAGAGCTGGATAACCTGATTGCCGCCTGCGCGGGGTTGTGGTTTGAAAGCTATTCGCCTGAACCAACTTACGCGCTGGGCGACAGCGTAAAGATCCGCTCACAGGTTTTAAACAGGTACAGCGATAAAGTAAAGCTGAACCGAATAAGCATCGGGAGCGAAATCAAAAACCTGGATAGCCAGGTCATTCCGGCAAACCAGTTGCAGAGCTATAACACCAGCGTCATCGCGGCTAAAATTACGCAGCCTTACTGGCTCGAAACTGCACATATGCAAGGTTCATACCATATTCCTGATCAGCTATCAGTAGGTAACCCCGAAAATCCTGATCTGCCGGCAGTAGATTACGAATTTATTATTGAGGGAAAACCCATTCATTTTGCGCGAAGGGTAGTTTACAAATACGTAGACCCTGTTCGTGGCGAAGTATACCAGCCCTTGGTTATAACACCCCCGGTTACTGCGAATATTGCTAACCCGGTTTACATATTTAATGCACAGGTACCACAAAACGTACAGGTTAAATTAAAGAGCTTTATTAATGGCAATGGAACAGTAAGTATAAAACCCATAAAGGGCTGGAACATATCACCAGACAAATTCGGCTTTACCAACAAGCACAAAGGCGACGAATGGACGGTTTCTTTTTCTGTTACACCATCCGAAAACAGCACCAAAACTTCGGAATTTGAAGCAATCACAACGGTGAACGGCCAGTCTTCGTCGCTGGGTATACAACAGCTTATTTATGACCATATACCCATTATCACCCTTTTTCCTCCAGCGAGAGCCAAGCTGCTGGATATTAATTTAAAGATCGCGGGTAAACGTATAGGCTATATTAACGGTGCCGGCGATTTGGTTGCCGAGTCATTACACCAGGCCGGGTATGATGTACACATATTGACTGAAAAGGAGGTCATGAACGGCGATCTGTCAGGCTATGATGCAATTGTTACCGGCGTACGCGCTTATAACGTGGATCCGCGCCTGGCCATTGAGCAGCCCAAATTGCTTGACTATGTTAAAAATGGTGGCAACTTGCTGATACAATATAACAACAACAACGGTTTGGTCACCAAACAGATCGGGCCATATCCGTTCAGGGTAGTCAACCAGCGTGTTACCGATGAGGATGCAAAGATCACCATATTAGACAAACAAAACCCGGTATTGAATTATCCAAATACCATAACACAGGAAGATTTTAATGGCTGGATACAGGAAAGAGGGCTGTATTTTGTAAATGACATCGACCCCAATTATAAGCCCGTTTTACAGATGAACGATAATGGCGAGGCGCCCAATAACGGTGCAATAATTGTAGGCAATTATGGCGAAGGAAGATTTGTATACACCTCGCTTGCCTTTTTCCGGCAATTGCCGGCCGGTGTACCGGGAGCTTACCGGCTGTTTATTAATTTGCTAAGCAAGCCAAAAAACCAGCCGCTGAATTAGAAAGAAGGCAAAAATGCCGGATAACAAATAAAAAATAATATAAATTTGCACGCATATAATTAATATCATGATACCACACCACGCAACGAAAACAATAAAAGACGTAAACATCTATTACCTGGTTGGACTACTGGCTGGCCTTTTCATAGGCGTAACATTGGAAGGAAGTCCGCTATGGATACCGATTTTAGGAATAGTTGGGCTATTGTTCACTGCCTTTTTCGTGAATATTTTTGTTAAAGGCCGTGCAGACGCATGACCCTGAACTTCCCCCGTTTATACGTAGCTGGAACCAGTTCTATGGCGTTGTTATCGCCTGGCTGGTTATATTAATTTTTGTATTTTGGCTCATTACAGCCTTGTTTGAATGAGCTTACCCGACTGGATCGTTTTAGGCGTTACCCTGCTTACCATAGTTATATATGGTGTATGGAAAAGCGGGAGTAATAAAAATATCGACCAGTATCTGATGGGCGGACGCTCATTACGCTGGTACCATGTGGGCCTTTCGGTGATGGCCACCCAGGCCAGCGCCATCACCTTTTTGTCGGCACCCGGGCAAGCCTATTCCGACGGCATGCGCTTCGTTCAATTCTATCTGGGCCTGCCGCTCGCCATGATCGTGCTTTGCGTAACATTTGTGCCAATATTTCATCGCCTTAAAGTATATACAGCATATGAGTTTCTTGAACAGCGGTTTAACCTGAAAACACGTGCGCTCACTTCCATTTTATTTTTGGTACAGCGAGGGCTCTCAACAGGCATCACTATTTACGCACCTTCAATTATTTTGTCAACCATACTGCAGATCAATACGGTTTATACCACACTGTTTATTGGCGGGCTGGTTATTTTTTACACTGTTTATGGCGGCACAAAAGCGGTGTCATATACCCAGTTGCTGCAAATGAGCATTATTTTTTCTGGTATGTTTCTGGCTGGCGTATTGGTCGTAAGCTTATTACCCAATAACGTAGGCTTTACCCATGCCATTAAACTGGCCGGCAAATTAGGGCGGATGAACGTTATCGACTGGAAATTCGACCGCAAAAATCAATACAATGTGTGGAGCGGTGTGATAGGCGGCTTCTTTTTGCAGCTCTCTTATTTCGGCACCGATCAAAGCCAGGTAGGGCGTTACCTGACAGGGAGCTCGGTTGGCCAAAGCCGGCTGGGGCTAATCATGAACGGCTTGCTTAAAATACCTATGCAATTCCTCATTTTGCTAATTGGGGTGCTGATTTTTGCGTTTTATCAGTTCAACCGGCCGCCTATGTTTTTTAACGGGTACGAGGTAAAACAGGTAAAACAAAGTAACTATGCCGGGCAGTATAATGATCTCGAAAATCAATATACAGCAGCATTTGAACAGCGAAAGGCTAACGCGAATGATTTGATAAAAGCTTTTGATAAAGGCGACCGGGCACAAATAAGCCACGCACAAGAGACTTTAAAAATTGCGGATAGCCGCGCCGCAAACATCCGCAAAGCGGCCATCGCGATAATGAAAAAAAATAACGAAAAGGCCAATGCCGACGACACCAATTACGTGTTCCTAACTTTTGTCACCCAATACCTGCCCCGCGGATTGATCGGGTTGCTGATAGCTATTATTTTCCTGGCCTCAATGGGCTCAACCGCCAGCGCTCTCAATTCATTGGCGTCCACCAGCGTGGTTGATATTTATAAACGCGTTATCAATCCCGGCGCATCCGATAAAAATTATTTGAATGCTTCAAGGCTCGCAACTATATTCTGGGGTGTGGTATGTGTGTTAATGGCCCTCTACGCCAGTAAAGTGGGCAACCTGCTGGAGTACGTTAATAAATTAGGCTCGTATATTTACGGAACCATTTTAGGGATATTTGTTGTGGCGTTTTATCTCAAAAAAATCAATGGCAACGCTGTTTTCATAGCAGCTATAATAACCGAGATATTGATCGTTATCCTCGGAAATTTTGAGCTCGTAGCCTATCTGTGGCTTAACGCGATAGGCTGTATTTTGGTGATAATAATTGCGGCAGTCATCAATCCGATCATCCCTGATCCAAGATCCGCTACCACGAGAAAAAGCGTTAAATCAGCTTAAGCGGCTCTTTCTTTGTTTTTTGAAGCCATGCCCGATATAACAAAAGCGGTAGCGCAAAATGCCAACGCGGAAAATGAGCTTATGAATGCATCGCTTTTATTACCGAACGGATCGGCTATTGCAAGCGGGATATGGATGATGATAAGCCAAATAAAAATCATAATGCCCAACAGCAAGGCAGCCAATTTTAACTTTATTTTAAATACAATCGCAATTCCTAAGCCTATCAGCGCCGCTCCGGCAAAATAGGTCCAGAATATATTGCCGGGAATCCAGCCGGGCACCAGGGCCGATACGGGTTTCACATACAAAAAATGCGAAATGCCATACAAAACCATGGTTATACAAAACAGGAAAGGCCCAAAAGGAATGAGTTTTTCAAGCCATTTTATTGATGTGTTTTTAAGATTCGCTTCACGCGGAAATGAGCCGGCGATAACAAAGGCCCCTCCTGCCAATGCTGGTTCTTTTAATCCGCTGGCCCATGTTCCCAGGTAATTGTTGTATGGTTCCACCAATATCTCATATGGGAGATATCCAAAGCAATAAGTTGCAAGCAAAAAACCGCCTAAAACAAGTGATACCGTCCGGGCATTCTTTTCGAAAATTATAGCAGCACATGCCGCAATTGCTACTATGGCAAAAAGGCAAGCCCAAAATGCCACGAACGGTAGATTAGTCCATCCAGGAAAGAAATTAGAACCGAATTTTCCATAGAAAAATTGCGGGGACACCATTCCGGCAAGGCCTATACAATAGGCGATTCGCCCCGGTTTAATAAGGCTTTTCATTTGAATTGTGATAGGTATTAAGCGATTTGACTAAACGATTTGTAGTATATCCGCAGCTCGTTTACCTAAATTTTTATTAACGATTTGCCTGGTCAAGCACTGCCTGGTTTAACCGCACATATTCCTCGTCATTACTTGCTTTTGCCAGGTCTATGCCTTTTTGGGCAGCTTTAATTGCCGCTGCCTTATCGCCCATTTTCAGGCGGATGCGGGCTTCCCAAAGCCTATACCACGGACCTTTAGGATCAGTTTTCTCAGCCTCCAACGCCCACTCCAATGCCTTGTTCATATCCTTATTGTTCTCGTAATAATACTGTATGGCATTAAAATAATAAGGTTTCCGGTTGCCTTTCATCAGTTCGTCGATATTCGCAGTTATTTGGGCGTCATCATCAGTCTTTAAATGAATTGCCACAGCTGTGTGATCCCATACCAGGTACAGGTCTGAAGAAGTTGTGGTTTCGTTGGCAAACAGAATAGTAAAAGTTTCCCTTTTTTCGGCCAGATAAACAGGCTTTACTTTAAACCGCAGCAAGTCATCTGCTTCCTTATAGCTATAAGCACCCCATTGTTTCACGGTTTTATTCAGGATAACCGTCCATTCATTTTTATCCGGAATGGTAAACAGTGAGTAAGTACCCGCTGGCACACTATGCCCCTCAACGATCACATTCTCGCTGAAAGTAATGATAGTAGCGGCATTGGCACCGGTGCGCCATACCTGGCCGTAAGGATTTATACCGCCAAAAATCACACGCCCTTTTACACTTGGGCGCGAGTATGTAATGGTAACCTTTCCCAGTCCGAAATCCTGGATAATAGTTTGGGTGGGGCTTGCCTCGGGTATTCGTGGCGCCTGTGCATTGGCCGTTAAACTTGTTCCCGCAACAAGCAGGGTAATAAGATATATATAAAGTTTTTTCATGATCGTATTTTAAACTAAGTTATCGATTGTAATTTAATTATTACAATTATGCTGCAAAATACTAAAATAGCACGAAAAATGACAAAATAAAAGCCCCCTCACACTTGCTGTTTGGGGGCTTTCAACCTAAACCTTATCACAATTGGACCAGTAAGATTACCGGTCCATATTTACTATAGCAATTATTGTACCACAATAAGATTAATTTCATTTTGTCATATCCATACTCAACTGGTGGGGCTTTACTTTTTTATTTTCGAACTTGGCACACACAATTGTTGTTTTTTCTGTACAACACTTTACAATTGTTTTGTACTTTTTTTCCTACGCAAATAGGTATCGATCAGGAAAAGGCCCAACACCACGTCAAAAAACAGGAACCCCATTATCACCGGCCTTGTAATAAAACTGTTCGGTTCAGGCAATTTTGATACAGATGGGATCTGGCTGGTTAGGGTAACTGACGACCAGTGTATACCGGCCGCAACGTACACCAACAGCGCGAATATAGTCAGCACAAAAAATGCGGCAATACCCATAATTATTCGTTTATTAATAGACGCCGTCAAAGGTTTTCGTGCCTCTTCGGCACGTATCGCTTCCATCACGTTGTAGGTAAACGCCATTGGCGGCTCATCAATCTCCATCGCCGAAAGCTCCTGGCTAAAATTCAATAGCTGGTTATATTTGAGCCTTACAGACTCGTCGCCTGCTATCAATGCGCTGATTGCCACTTGCTCATCCAGGGTACATCTGCCGTCGATATATTCCCAAAGCTTTTCTTCCAAGTTATTCATATCAATTCTTTAACCTCGTGTTTTAAATTGCGTTCCAGTTTTTCTTTTAAACGCTGCCGCGCTCTGAAGAGTTTTACTTTAACAGTATTGGCTTCCATGCCAAGCGCCTGCCCGATCTCTTCGAGCGATTGCTCCCCTTTGTAAAACAGCGTAATAATTATCGCATCGTCAGGCAGTAGTTGCTCAATGGCCTGATTTAAATAAAAACTTTTTGATTTATTTTCCGCATTATTAACATCATATCCTGAATGGTTTTCTACCTGGATATGAATACTCTCATCGTCGATTGAATCAGTAGCCACTCTTTTCTTTCGCAAAAATGTCATGGCAGTTGTATAAACGATACTGTATAGCCAAGTGCTAAACTTTGACTGCCCCTGGAACGAAGCCAGTGAGCGGTATGCCTTAATAAAGCAGTCCTGCGCTATTTCCTCTGCATCCTCCCTGCCTTTTGCAAAACGCATCGCCAATGTAAAAACAAACCGCTGATGCCGTTTAACCAAATCGGTATATGCCGACTGGTTTCCAGCCAGGGTTTGTTCTATCAACTCAATGTCCGAAAGCTTGCTTTGCATCTGTTATAGTACTCTGACGATGCTTTACCCTATAAGGTTACACATTATTTTTTTGGTATCGGGTTATTAGTATCAAGTCGCTAGTATCAAGTAGCGAGTATTTATTCTCGCTGTAGTTTTTTATTGATACCGGGCAAGTTTAGAGTTTTTGATTACGATATATTGGTATCAAAATAGCAAGTACGCTATGGCCTCTTTCTTGATACTTGATACTAGCTACTTGATACTACATACAACTTTTTTTTGCCAACCACTGTAACCTCATCCAAAACCGTGTGGTCATAGCTTACAAATACTTAAAAATAAACATTTATTAATTTATAAACTGAAATATAATGGAAGATCACGCAAAAGAATTAGCGGTATTAGTTGGGATTTTAGTACCGATAGCATTATTCGCAATGGTGTTTGGAATAGTTTATCTGGCCAAACGTGAAAGGATGGCAATGATTGAACGCGGAATGGACCCGCGCAGGTATAAACCGCAATCGGCTCCGTTTGTTAATTTAAAATGGGGACTGCTGTTAATGGGTGCCGGCCTGGGGTTATTTTTAGCTTATGTGCTCGACCGCAGTGTCTTTAATCATTTCGGAGCTCACGATTTTGAAGACGGCAATCCGGCAATCTACTTTGCATTAATTGCCATATTTGGCGGCGGCGGTTTGGTTTTGTCTTACCGCATCGAAAAGAAAGAAAGTGATAAAGAAAAAGTTGAGTGAGTGAGTAGTTGATTGGGTGAGTGGTTAATGTCCAGTCACCTAATCCAACTTAATCAACTTAGTCCAACTCAATCAACCTAATCCAACTCAATCAACCTAATCCAACTAATCAACTCAAATACTGCTCTTTCAATATCTTAACATGATGCAGTTCATGCCCCGCTGCAATATAAAGCAAGGCCCTTAACGAAACCGGATTGCCGCTGGCAATCCCTTTTTGTGTTTGCTGCTCGTCTTTTATCGATCTGTATAGGTACATATTGGCCTCACGCACTGCCCTGAATTCATTCGCCAAATCGGCCAGCAAACGATCTTTGAAGGTTGCTTTGAGCATATAAACATCCTGGTCAAAACCAGGCAGTATAATTTCCTCGCGCGAAAAGCAAAGAAAAAACGGTACGCAAAAGTACGCTCGGCATCTATCATGTGGCCCAGCACTTCTTTAACGGTCCATTTATCGGACCCGTAAGTATGGTCAGCCTTGTCAGCCGGTATTCCTGTCAAAAATTTATAGGTATCCTCTTTTAGTTGTTCTAAAATTTCCAGTATGGGTTCGTTCCCAACAAGTTTTATGTAATTTGCCTGGAAGGGTACAAATTCATCAGGCTGCGGTCGGTTTATCATCTTTAATATTTTTTAATACAATTCTAAAAGTTGTGCCTTTTCCTAACTCCGATTCGCGTACAAATACCTGCCCGTCGTGATAGTTTTCAACCATCCGTTTGGTTAAAGACAGGCCAAGTCCCCAGCCGCGCTTCCGGGTAGTATAACCGGGTTGAAATACGGTGTCAAATTTAGATCGCGGAATGCCCTTGCCGGTATCGGTGATATCAATAAACACCTGCTTTTTTACTTTATTCCCGGATATCTCAACCTTTATTTCGCCTTTCCCTTCAATCGCATTTACAGCATTTTTCAGCAGGTTCTCCAACACCCAGTCAAACAACGGCACATTTAATCCTGCTTTTAAATCGCGGTTACCTGCCATTTCAAAATTAATATTTTTGCTCACTCTAACCCTAAAGTAATCGATAAAATCCTTAACTACTTCAAATACGCTATGCTCTTCCAATTTGGGTGTCGAACCAATTTTGGAGAAACGGTCGGCCACTATTTCCAGCCGCCGCACATCGTTCTCCATTTCAGCGATCAGGGGGTCTTCTTCGGCGCTGAATTTTTCTTTCATCAGCTCTATCCACGCCATCAGGGACGAGATAGGCGTACCCAGCTGGTGCGCGGTCTCTTTAGCCAGCCCCACCCAAACCTGGTCTTGTTCCGAACGCCGGGACGAACTAAAGGCAGTATAAGCCATCAGTAAAAAAATGGAGATTAGCGATAGCTGTATATAAGGGAAAAACTTCAACTCGGTAAGCAACGCCGAATCTTTATAATAAACCAGCCATTGAGAGCCTAAAACAGTAAGTTTTATTGGTGCGTGCTCCTTTTTCATATCGGCTAACTCTGACTTATAATATTCCGGGTCATAAGTAAGCTTTTTATTACCCTCAGCGGCTAGTTTAATAAATGTTTTAGTAGAATCCAGGCCCCGGGATAGCTGAATATCGCCTTTATCATTTGTTACAATCGCCGGAACAACTGAACTATCGATCACCATAAAAACGTAGTTTAAAAAATCATTATCATCCGAGGCCAAAACCTGTTTCTGGCTCATGGCCCAAACCTGTGCACGGGTGCGTTCTGATTTTGCGATGTTCCGTACCAGGTAATTGGTATACAATAATGAGCCGCTGGCAATCACCACCGCAAAAGTAAGCAGCGAGTATTTCCAGCGTTTTTTTTGTTGATAGGGATTCATTTTTGAGTCGGAAAAGTCAGTAAAGTCCGAATTCCGAAAGTTGCCAAAATACATAAAATGTTACGAACCCGGAAAAGCTTGCAACGCAATAAAGTTAAGGTCAAAAATGGCTTTCTCACTTTCGGCCTTTTCCGACTTTCGGACTAATAAAACTATCTTTGCCAAACTATGCCTGATAAAAAAGTTAGAGTACGATTTGCTCCAAGCCCGACGGGTGGTTTACACCTTGGCGGTGTGCGTACCGTATTGTTCAATTATCTTTTCGCCAAAAAACATCATGGCGATTTCGTTTTACGGATCGAGGATACCGACCAAAACCGCTATGTTGAAGGAGCCGAACAGTATATCATGGATTGTTTAAAATGGTGCGGATTATTTCCGGATGAAAGCCCGGAGGCAGGCGGTCCGTATGCGCCCTACCGCCAAAGCGAACGCAAATCCATTTATCGCGAATATGCTGAAAAACTCGTTCGCCAGGGCCATGCGTATTATGCCTTTGATACACCCGAAGAGCTTGAACAAAACCGCCGCGAGATACCAAACTTTCAATATGGTTTAGCTTACCGCGATGGCCTGCGCAACTCATTGTCCTTAACCCAGCATGAGGTTGATGAATTATTGGATAGGCATACGCCGCACGTTATCCGCATAAAAATGCCGGCTGATGAAAGGGTGAGCTTTGATGATGTGATACGCGGGCATGTGAGTTTTGAAACCAACCAGGTTGACGATAAAGTATTGTTAAAAGCCGACGGTATGCCTACCTACCACTTAGCAGTGGTGGTGGATGATTACCTGATGAAAATATCACACGCCTTTCGCGGAGAAGAATGGCTCCCGTCTGCGCCGGTGCATTTGTTGTTATGGGAATATTTAGGCTGGAAAGCTGACATGCCGCAATGGGCGCATCTGCCGCTCATATTAAAACCAGATGGGCACGGCAAGCTGAGTAAACGCGATGGCGCACGCTTAGGTTTCCCGGTTTACGCCATGAGCTGGTTCGATGCCAAAACAGGAGAACTAACCCCCGGCTTCCGCGAGCTTGGCTTTTTACCCGAAGCTTTCTTAAACCTGCTGGCCACCCTCGGATGGAATGACGGCACCGACCAGGAACTTTTTACACTCGACGAGTTGATTGAAAAATTCTCTATCGACCGCGTAAGCAAGGCAGGGGCAAAATTCGATTTTGAAAAGGCAAAATGGTTCAATGCAGAGTGGATTAAGAAGTCTGAAGCCGGAACTCTGAAGTCAGAAGTCAGAAAGGTGTTAGAAGATAAAGGCGTTGTAGTTACTGATGAAAATTATCTAAACCAGGTTATTGATCTGGTAAAAGACCGATGTGTTTTATTGACTGATTTTTACCAGCAGTCCGCTTACTTTTTTGAACAGCCAAAGGAATATGATGTCAATTCAGTAAAACCAAAATGGACGGATGCCAAAGCTGAGTTTTTCAATGCTTTCATTGGCACAATAAATAGTACCAAAGTATTTGAACCCGCTGCACTTGAAACAGATTTCAAAGCCCTGGCTGAGGAAAAAGGCATCAAAGCGGGAGAACTGATGCTGCCCTTCCGCATCATGCTGGTAGGCGCCAAATTTGGTCCGCATGTATTTGATATTGCCACCTTACTGGGAAAAGAAGAAACGGTTAAGCGGATAGAAAAGGCTTTAGTGGCCTTTAATAATTAACTTGTCATTGCGAGCGTAGCGCGGCAATCGCGAACCGTGCATAACGGCCATGCATAGTTCGCGATTGCTTCGTCGTTCCTCCTCGCAATGACAAGGTTTATTGCAATTATATCCCTTTGTCCAAATAAACCGCCAAATTATTTATTCTGTTCGCTACCACTGCAATTTGCTCCTGCGCTTCCGTCCAGTTGCGTTGCTCAATAGCTTCACGAATGCCCGGCAGCGTTTTTACGCCATAACCGGTGTAAAACCCCGGCGCATAAATGGTGTGCCTGTACCATGTCCGGCGGGGCAGCCCGTCCGATAATAATTGCTGTTCGGCATGGTAAAGCAGTTTGTTTAGCTTGTCGTGGTCGTCATTGGTCAGCGAGGCAGCGGCCCATTTTGCAGCCAGCCTGTCGACGCTTTTCTTTAACGTATCCATGGCCGATTTCAGGGCCGAGAAATCAATTTTAGGCACTTCGGCCTTCACTACCGGCAATTGCTCGTGCTTGTTGGGGTCGGCCGCCAGGCCAAAATCATTTGCTTTTATCAACTGGTTTTCAATCGCGGTCTTTTCGCGCATTTTATCGGCCAACTCGCTTACCTCGGTCACATACTGATTAATGGTGGTTTGTAAATAACGAAAATCAAACGGCAGCAAATCGGCATCAGCCATACGCAGGATAGCATGGCCCGCAGTTTCGGATAAAGCGACACCATACTTAAAGTCGCGGTCCTTAAACCGGTGATAATCGTCGTACGAATCGTATATTGAATGGTAATCGCCACCGCCGTCTTCACCGCCAAAACCGAGGTCTAACGTGGGGATGCCAAGGTGCTGCAGGAACGAGGAATAATCGGATCCGGAACCAAGCGGCTCCAGCGGGCTTACCTTACGTTCCATTATCTCCTTTTTATCTTTTACAGATGACGCGTTTACCAGTTCCCTTGCTCTTTTTCGTTCGAATACGCTTGCGTTTGTTTGCGGATCGGTTACATTTTGGGTAATCTCATCCATAAAATTTTCAAGCGCCTGCGAGCCGCCGGAACCTAAAAACCCTCGCCCGTTACTATCCGAATTGATATATACTACCGCTTTCTGCTGTAGCTCAATAGCATGTTCTTCTGCAAATTCGGTCGATCCCACTAATCCGGGTTCTTCCCCATCCCACGAGCAATAAATGATCGTTCGTTTTGGCTTCCAGCCGGTCTTCAGCAGATCACCCAAAGCCTTTGCCTCGTCAAGCATTGCCGACTGCCCGCTTATCGGATCGCTTGCGCCATTTACCCAGGCATCGTGGTGATTGCCGCGCATTACCCATTCGTCCGGCCAAACCGTGCCTTTTATTTTGGCAATAACATCATAAGCCTGTACCATATCCCAGTTAAATTCAAGTTTCAAATGAACCATCGCCTTGCCGGGACCTATGTGGTATGTAATAGGCAAAGCTCCCTGCCAGTTACGCGGAGCGACGGTTCCATCGAGCGCAGCCAGCAACGGCTGGGCATCATGGTAGCTGATCGGTAAAACCGGTATCTTTAATATCGTGGGCGCATCTTTTCGGTCCATCCGTTTGGCATCCTTTGTTGCGCCAACGCCCGGCGTAAGCGGATCGCCGGGATAAATCACCATATCCATTACCGAACCACGCTGTACACCGTATTCATTTTTATAAGCTCCTTTGGGATACACATCACCCGCCGAATAGCCGTCATCAGCCGGATCGGAATAAATGATGCAGCCAATTGCGCCATGCTCATAAGCTACTTTGGGCTTTATACCCCGCCACGAGCGGCCGTATTTGGTGATCACGATTTTCCCCTTTACATCAATGCCCATTTTGGCAAGTGTTTCGTAATCCTCCGGCAAGCCATAGTTTACAAATACCAGCTGGCCGCTTACATCTCCATCGGCACTCCAGGCATTGTATGTTGGCAATTGGTTAACCTGGCCTGAAGTAGCATCTTCGGTTAAAGCAGGCTCTTTTAATAGCGCCGAATAATGTGTAGGCTCTGTAAGCTCAAGCACACGCGTTTTGGGCGTAGGATAAAGCACCGTGAAAGTTTCGATATGTGCATCCAGCCCATAGCTTTTATATTTTTGAAGTATTTTTTCCGCTACGGCTTTGCTACCCACCGAGCCCAAATTATGCGGGAATGCCGATAACTCTTTGATGGTTTCGCCAATGCGCGCGGCATTTAGCGAGGCGTCAAACGTACGCTCGATTTGGAGCTCTTTGGCCGTAGAAGCGTTTGTAAATCCGGTGATGGTTGTTTGCTGTGCCTGTGCAAGCGCCACCGTGGCAAGGAATAAGCTTAAAGTAATAGTTTTCTTCATTTCGGGAATTTGTATGATGGGTGAAAATAGATAATTGCGGATAGATTGACAAATAAGCGCTATCCTAAAAAGCTTCATTTTTCATTTTAATATCTCGATAACCAAGGTAGAGGAGTTGCCGGGCTTTTTTGTGATATTCTTATAGATGTACATTGAGGATTTATGCTTAATTTTGATTAATTAGTCCGATGTGTTACCGTTCAATGCCATGAACAAAGTTACAGTCTATTAAAGAATTCATATGAAATACAGATTAGATGTAGAGGTTGACGATGATGAAATCTCTTTCGCGGAAAATTTTTTTAAAAACATTCGCTTTGTCAAAAAGGTAAAAGCTATTGCTGCTAATGAAATTACAAATCCTGCAATTTTGCAGAGTATTGATGCTTACGAACAAGACAAAACAAAACCTACCCCGCTTAGTTTAACTGAGCTAAAAGCCATGCTTAATGCGTGAACTTCATTTTATGCCTAAAGCCTGGCAGGACCTGGGCTGGTGGATAAAAAATGATTTAAAAGGTGTAAAAAAGATTTATAGCCTTTTGGAAAACTGTTGTAAAATGCCTTTTGAAGGACTTGGACAGCCTGAGCCGCTCAAAGCCAATTATTCAGGCTATTGGTCGCGCAGAATTAACCTTGAGCACCGCATTGTATATAAAGTAGAGGACACCCGCATTATTGTTCATTCACTCTATGGACATTACCAGGATTAAACAGATGCCGGCCGTTTTTTAGATCAAATTACTTTAACCCGGCCACAAAATCACTCATCGCCATACCGGGATCTTCCTGCTTCATAAAATTTTCGCCGATTAAAAAACCGTTGAACCCGGCAGTTTTAAGCTGTTTGATGGTTTCGGGGTTGCTGATGGCACTTTCCGATATCTTTAAAAATTCTTTCGGAATGTGCGGCGCTAAAGCATAGCTCGTATCTACAGAAACAGTAAAATCAGCCAGGTTGCGGTTATTCACGCCAATGGCGTCCAAATTGGGGTTGATGCTTCTTTCCAGTTCTTCCAGGTTATGCACCTCGAGCAACACATTTAACCCGAGGCTTTTTGCAAGGGATGCAAGATTTTGTATTTCGGCCGGCGTTAAAATGGCGGCAATCAGCAATATGATATCCGCACCCCATGCCTTTGCTTCTATAACCTGGTACTCATCGATCATAAAGTCCTTACGCAAAACCGGTATACTGTTGGCCTGCCGGGCCTGGATAAGATCAGCTTTGCTGCCCATAAAAAAGTCAGTATCCGTTAACACCGACAAAGCCGAAGCGCCGGCGGCAGCATAGGCCGTAGTAACTTGCTGTACACTTACCTTATCATTGATGATACCTTTTGACGGCGATTTGCGCTTAAATTCGGCAATAATACCGGTACGCAGCGGGTCGAGCAAAAACTGTTTAAACGAATAGCAATCCCGCTGAAAAAATTCCGATGCTTGCAGCCCGGCAGATGAGGTGAGGCTTTTGGCTTGCTCAACCTCTCTCTTTTTATTGATAACGATTTTATCGAGTATGTTCATGTAGAGTCAGTAGTCTTGAGTCCTAAGTCTTGAGTCGTTAGCCTCAGTTTTGACTAAGGACTTCAGACTCAGGACTTATTTCAATTATGCTTCAACTAATAATTCAACAGGGGACAGCCAGTTGTGCATTAATTCCTTTCCGTATTCGGTTAATACCGATTCGGGATGAAACTGCACGCCGCGCACATCAAACTGGTTGTGACGTAATGCCATTACCGAGTTATCAGCTTCGTCGATAGCTGTTACTGTAAGTGATGCAGGGATCGCATTCTCATCCACCACCCACGAGTGGTAACGGCCCACCTTAAAGCTTTTGGGCAAACCGATAAAAAGCTTCTCATGCTGGTCAGTAACTTTTATGGGCGTGGCAATGCCATGCATTGGTTGCCGCAGGTTGTATAAAGCACCCCCGAAAACCTCGGCGATGGCCTGCTGACCAAGGCAAACGCCAAAAATGCTTTTCGTGGGCGAATATTTTTCAATTACCTCCAGCAGCAGCCCCGCTTCCGACGGTATCCCCGGCCCGGGCGACAAAATGATTTTATCATACGCGTCTACATCACCTATCGCAAATTTATCATTGCGCCATACTTCGCATTGCAACCCTATCTCGTTAACCAGGTGAACCAGGTTGTATGTAAACGAATCATAGTTGTCTATTATTAAAATTTTATTTTCCATTTTATCCCTCTCAATTCTGTCCCGCCTGTTGTTGGCGGCGAACCTTTAATTGTATTAGTACTATTCCACTGCAAACTGCAAACCGCGCCCTGAGTTAAAGCTCTCCCGCCAGTTCAATGGCATTTCTTAAAGCCGCTATTTTATTGTCAACCTCTTTTAATTCGTTCTCGGCTATCGAGCCGGCTACGATGCCTGCTCCGGCCTGGTAATGTAACGTGTTATTTTTACTTAGGAACGAGCGGATCATAATCGCATGATTGAAATCGCCGTTAAAACCCATATAGCCGATCGCGCCGCTATAAAAACCGCGTTTTGTTTTTTCATTTTCATCAATGATCTCCATCGCACGGTATTTTGGTGCGCCGCTTAATGTACCCGCCGGGTAGGTATCGGCAACCACTTTAAATGGCGAAACGCCGGGCAGCAGCTTTCCGCTAACGTGTGATACCAGGTGAATAAGGTGCGAATAATACTGCACTTCTTTAAATGCTTTAACTTCTACATCGCAGCAATGCCTGCTTAAATCGTTCCGCGCAAGGTCAACCAGCATCACGTGTTCGGCTGATTCTTTTGGATCATTCTCGAGGCTACGTGCAATTTCTGCATCCTTTTCGTCATCCCCGCTGCGTTTGAAGGTGCCGGCTATAGGGAATATACTGGCAACCTCGTTTTTGATGATGATCTGCGCTTCGGGCGATGAGCCGAATATCCGGAAATCGCCATAGTCAAAATAAAATAAATAAGGCGATGGATTGATTGAGCGTAACGCTCTGTACACATTAAATTCATCGCCTAAAAAGGTTCTTGAAAATGCCCGCGACGGAACGATCTGGAAAACATCCCCCCGGTAAATATGTTCCTTCATCTTTTCAACCACGGCCATAAACTCTTCGTTTGTCAGGTTCGATTGCTCCTGGTTTTTACTTTCAAAATGATATTCGGGGAAGTTTTTGTTCCTGATCAGATCATTCAGTTTTTGAAGGCCGTTGTCATCTTCAGCGCCGTCAGGCCTATTTTGGAAAATATACAGCTCATTTTTAAAGTGATCGATAACGATGATATACCTATAAATATGGTACTGCATCACCGGTATTGCCCTGGTTATATCGTCGCTTTGTTTTAATCGTATCGTTTCAAAATATTCAACCGCCTCGTGGGTAAAATATCCAAACAAACCGTTTGATATTATTTTTAAGGGATTGGGCGTAATTTCAAAACTGTCTATAAAATCATTGATTTGGCTGATCAGTTCAAATTCACCAGCCTGATAGGTTTCTTTGGTCCCATCGGGATAACTCTTTTTTAAGATGCCGTCATTCAGCACAATACCGGCAATCGGCTCGCAGCAAACATAGCTTAAACTATTTTCGCGGCTATGGTAATCGGAGCTTTCAAGCAATAGCGAATTAGGGAAAATATCCCTTAGCCTGAGATATATGCTTACTGGTGTGGTTGTATCGGCCAGTAATTTTTTATACGTTGTTATTATTTTATGTTTCTTCATTATTTCCTCAATATCCTTAAAACAAAAAACCCAGCAAATGAGCTTCGCCGGGTTCCCTATTAGGTTTACAATTGATTAATCTTTCAGATCAAAATTTATCCGGCTGCCAAACTTAATTGGTGCCACCAAATATTTTTATGATTGATTTTGATCATTGCGGTCACAAATTTATAAAGAAATTTGAATTAGCAAATTTTTTCTGAACTTTTTTGGCCTGTTTATCCTAAAACAGGGAAATGTCCGGCTAATATTGCCCCAATAATGATAAATAAGGCTATTATATAAAATATAAATACAGTTTTATGCTTGCTTTCGGGCATTATGATCTTTTTTGATTTGCTGTAGCCAATCGTGATCAATGCAATGGCTATCACCATCATTACCCAGTGTTCAACAGTAAAATACCGCGAAACCGGATCCTTCATGGTACTGCTGTTAAATTGCACAAACGGGCTTAAGAAATACAACACGATCCCGATCAGCAGTTGTGTATGCGCGGCAATCAGCGTGAATAAGTTTACCTTTCGGTTCACTTCAGTATAAGGTTTTCTTCCCAGCCAGCCCAACAGCGCCTGGATGATTGCCAGTACCAGTAAAACAAATATGATATACCTAAAACCAGAGTGCAGGCCTCTTACAAAAGAATATGCGTTCATTGTCGAAAAAGTTTGTTCGAATATACAATGAATAATAATAAAAGAGGTAAAAGCTGAAGGCGAAAGCTAAAAGGTAAAATACACTATTGACCTAAAGTTCTTTGACTTAGGACTGACGACTTAAAACTCCACACTTAATTAAAACGTTTCGCTGAACGCAGGGACGCCTTTATGGGCAGGCGATTCGTCGTCCTTTTTGCCTGTAAAATGAGAGAAAATAGATTTTGCTTTATCCCAAAGATTGGTAACCGATTCCTCGTTGATAAAACGCGATGCCTTTTGAGAAACAAGCCCCACCAGTGCCTTTACAATAAAGCCTGAATTCCGGAACAATGTTTTATTTAGTGTAAACGGCAAAAGAATACGGGATATTAGCCCCACAAAGTCCTGATCAAAAATACTGCTTTTTGTTGCACCATCCGAGCCTGACGACCCGGAAAACAGCGAATATATACTTGCAAGTATAGCTGTGGGGCTGTTAAAACGTTGTTTCAATACAGCACCCTGCTCGTCCTTAAGCTCTTTGAGCCGGGCTATTTCGTCTTGCAAGTCGTTGATATTCCTGATAGGTTGACTCATTATTCTATTTTTTAAATATCTTTTGAATAAACGTGTTGGCGATCGGCTTTTCCAATGCGTGCTTATTGTATTTCAGAATAATGGCAAATATGATATAGCATACAGCAACAATCCCAAAACCTTTCCAGTTGTCATGCAGCAGGTCGGCTAAATAAAATGCTAAGGCAAAACTGGCGAATACGAATGCTAAAATTACGCTGCCGATAGCAACAGCTTCGGCAATAATACTGGCAGCAATTGTTGTGCCGCCTTCTATGGCCTGGTATTTGGCCAGCTTGATCCGTGTTTCAGCGTATTCTTTAAGCTGGTCGACAAGTGGCGGTGGTGGCGTTTCTTTTTGAGCTTCCATATGGGTTTTTTAAATCCCGGGCAATGTATTACCCGGGATAATTTAATTACGCATGTTCCAGGTCGTCCTGGTATTCAACTTCGGCGCCGTTTACCTTGGTTTTAATATTATCCACTACCTTATCTTTTAACCCTATAAGTTTGTCAAGTTCTGCCGCCGCGGTTTCTTTTATTGAATCGCCCAGGCTTGTTAGCGACTCAGCAAGTTTATCACGCGTTTCTTCACCTTTTTGAGGTGCAAATAAAATCCCTAATGCTGCTCCTGCCGCCAGCCCTACAAGCAACGCGACAAATACTTTTGAGTTATCGTTCATATACTACTAAATTTTAAAGTTGGGTTTTTGTTTTTATTTTGATTAAATATCTTGCCAAATGTTACCTGTCGGACTTTTTGTCTGTTTTTAATTGCATTATTATTACGTTTCTGCATATTCAATAGTTACCCGCCAAATTATGCATCCGGTCCCGTTCGTATGCGTTCCAGCCTGTCGGCTGCCATCCGGTTGGTTTCGTAAATTTCCAGCAATAATAAAAAATAAGATAATAATAACGGCCCGAAAACCAATCCAAGAATCCCAAAAAGCGGTATCCCTATAAAAACACCGATAATTGAAATAAGCGGATGCGTATTGGCCATTCGTTTATTGATGGCCATTCGCAAAAAGTTATCTACATTCCCTATAAACAACAACCCATATGCTAACATCAAAATGCCTTTTAAAGTATGTCCCTGCGTAAATAATATTATAGCAGCCGGGATACTTAAGGTTGGCGCCCCTACAACCGGTAGAAACGAAATAAAAGCACCAATCACGCCCCAGAAAATCGGATCAGGAATGCCAAATATCCAAAAACCGTTGGTAAGCAATGCGCCTTGCGTAACAGCAATTATACCCTGACCTAACACATTTGAATAAGTCGAACTTCGTAATGCGACAGCAAATCGCAGAGCGTGCTGCTCGCGGAAAGGCGCGTATTTTAATAGTACAGCTTCAAAATCACGCAGTTGAACCAGCATAAAATATAACAGGAAATATAACACCAGCAGGGTTATAAAAATATTCGCGGCGCTTCCCAAAATCGACGGGAACAGGTCTGTCGCGTAAACCCCTATCTTCTGCATCGTATTTTCGGCTATATGAGGCTGGTTAAAATGATAGCCGGCATAATCGTCGATCTTGGTGATCCAGCCTTGCAGATCGAACGAATTGCGGTTTATTTCGCCAATTTTATTGATCACTAAAATACTGATCGACAAAAATGGGATTACAATTAAAATGAGAGAAGTTAAAATGATCAATAAGGCCACCAGCGATTTGTTCCAGTGTTTGGTTTCAACGAGATGCAAATAAACCGGCCTGAATATGGTGAACAGCACAATAGCCCCAAGTATTGAACTAAATAAACCGCTCAGCGCGTAAACTAAAAAGCAGCCCAGAATAACAATTGTCGCCAGGATAATGTTATTGCGCTGTTTATAGGTAAAAACTGACATTAGGTTTAGTTTATATGCTCATTAAAGAAAAAATAAGCTAAAAAGTTTTAAGTACTTTAAAACGCGGGCACTTCTTACAACTAAACCAATTTTTTTTAATCGATATATTTTAAGTAAGGTCGGTTATCCGCTTATTAATAACTTCCGAACTCTTGATGATCGAATCCAGGTAAAACGTGCAATCTTCAGATATGTCCGGTATTTCGTACCTGAGCTGTTCAATAGCTAAATGAATGTTTGAAAGCTGATTTTTAATATCATGCCTTAAAACGCGAAGCGTTTCGGCCCCGGCACCTTTTCCGTTTTCTGCGTCTTCATTTTCCGATGCTTCCATATCACTTCAGGTTGATAGATTTCATCTTATTATAAAGGGTTTTCCGGTCGATATTCAAGATATCAGCCGCTTTTGTTTTATTGAAATTAACTTCCCTTAGTACTTTTAATATCGTTTCGTATTCGGCCTCCTGTGCTGCATTTTTAAGATCGTGCCGGGGTTCCTTTACTTCGCCGGGTTCGGCATGATTATTATTGTATTCGTACACCGGCATTTTATAGTTCGATATTTCCAGCGGGAGTGCCTTCGTCAATATTTCATTCCCCTCGGTCAGTAAGGTCGCCCTGCGGACTACATTTTTCAATTCGCGGATATTACCCTGCCAGCGATAATTCATAAAACACTCAATTACTTCCGGCGAGAACGAGCTCACATTTCGCCCGAGTTCTTCATTCGCGATCCTTAAAAAATGGTCTGCAAGCAGGATAATATCACTGCCGCGATCACGCAGGGGTGGAATATAAATGCTGAATTCATTAAAGCGATGATATAGGTCTTCCCTGAACTTTCCTTTTTGGATGCCTTCCTGCAGGTTCTCATTTGTTGCTATAATAATCCGCACGTCCAGGTTAATTTCTTTGGTGCTGCCTATTCGCTTTACTTTTCTTTCCTGTACTGTCCGCAGCAATGCAGCCTGTATTTCGTACGACAGGTTACCCACTTCGTCAAGAAACAAAGTTCCGCCATTGGCCATTTCAAAATGCCCGATCTTAGTGTATAATGCGCCGGTAAACGATCCCTTTTCATGGCCAAAAAATTCGCTGGCTGCCAGTTCTTTTGTAAGCGAACCGCAATCCATCGCAACAAAAGGCTCATTATAGCGCGGGCTGTTCAAGTGAATGCTTTTAGCAACCGACTCCTTACCTGTACCGCTTTCGCCCATTATAATTACGCTATAACTGGTTGGCGCCACCAGTTCAATCTGGCGCAGCAATTCTTTAGACGCTTTGCTCGTTCCTGCTACAAATTCACCCGCAAAAGCCTTCTTTTTATTTTCTTTCGACGATTTTTCCTTGCTGATAGACGCTGTTTTTTCTTCGACCAGGGCATAATGGGTTTCAAAGGCTTTATTTATCGTATTTAATATTTCATCGGGATATAAGGGCTTGGTGATGTAGTCGTAAGCACCCATTTTTATTAATTCAACAGCCATTTTAATATCCGAATAGCCGGTAATGATGATAACCCCTGTTTTGGGGTATTGCGTCTTGATATTTTTAAGCATTTCGCGGCCGTCAGTATCCTCAAGCCTGAAATCGCATAAAACCAGGTTAAAATTTCCGGTTTTAAGGTGCTCCATTCCCGCCGTTCCAGTTGATGCAGTAGTTACTTCAAAGCCATTGCGTGTTAAAAACTTTGATAGTAATAATGCAATATTAACTTCGTCATCAATGATGAGTATTTTCTTCATCCGTGTTATAATTCTTTAGTAAGGTGTATCTGTGCAGGTGCCGCTATTCCGCTAATTTATGAGATTTTATCCAATGTTACGTAATTGGCCGGGTTAAAGTTTTAAACCGGCAGCGGAGTCATCTAAATCGGCTATTCGCCTGTAAACTCCGGCTTGCGTTTTTGCAAAAATGCTGAAATGCCTTCTTTAATATCTTTGGTACCGAAACATCTCGAAAATTCATTGATCTCTATTTCAAATCCATTGGCGGTCGGCTGAAAAGCAGCATTGATTGCAGTAATTGCTGACGCGACCGCTAATGGCGCCTTTGAAAGGATCTTATTTAAAATTTCTTCAGCCTTTTCCAATAATTGATCCTGGCTTACTACATGATTCACCAACCCGAACCGGTGTGCATCTGATGCACCGATCATCTCCGCAGTCATGATCAATTCCATGGCCCTGCCTTTACCAACCAGCCACGATAACCGCTGCGTTCCGCCGTATCCGGGCATTAGCCCCAATGTCACTTCGGGCAAACCCATTTTAGCAGTGTCTGCCGCTATACGTATGTGGCAGGCCATAGCAAGCTCAAGTCCGCCACCCAGTGCAAAACCATTTATCGCAGCAATAACGGGTTTATTGCCATTCTCGATCATATCAAAAACCGTTGTTTGCCCCTGCCGGGCTATGTCGCGCCCGCCGTCGGCATCAACGCCAACAAACTCGGCGATATCAGCCCCCGCTACGAAAGCCTTTTGGCCCGCGCCAGTAATAATGATACCGCCAACTCCGGGATTATGAAAAGCTTCATAAAAAGCAGTATGTAATTCGGCTAAAGTAGCTTTGTTTAACGCGTTCAGTTTGCTTTCGCGATTGATAATGATATACTGAATGCGCTTTTTATTTTCGATTAGTAAATTTTCAAATGCCATAATGATCTGTAATTAAAAATTACGGTGTTTGTGCACCCATTCAGTAATGTACTTAACAATATCGGCGGTAATTGTGCCCGGCGGAAAAAGTTCGCCTACACCAATTTGTTTTAGCTCTTTCATATCCGCATGCGGGATGATGCCGCCGCCTGTAACCAGTACATCGTCCATTCCTTTTTCCTTTATCAGGTTGATGATCTTCGGAAACACCGTCATATGCGCGCCTGACAAGATAGATATACCTATCGCATCCACATCCTCCTGCAAGGCGGTGTTCACCACCATTTCGGGCGTTTGGCGCAAACCGGTATATATTACTTCCATGCCTGCGTCGCGGAGCGAGGTGGCGATAATGCGCGCGCCGCGGTCATGCCCGTCAAGGCCAACCTTGGCAACTAAAACACGGATAGGGCGGTTAAAGGTTTTACTCATAATTTATTCGAAACTAAAAAACTAAGTTACATTTCACAACTTTATAACAAGTCGCCATCCCTACCTATAATAACTTTCCCGTATTAAGCCGGTTGAACATATATTTTTTTTGATACCAGGAATTTATCGATTCTTTCAATTACGTTGTCTAAATCTCCGGAAACCTGATCATTAGTAAAACGCAAAACCGAAAAGCCCCATTCCTTCATGACGATATCCCTGTTATTATCATATTCTTTTTTTAATAAATGGATAGGTCCATCAACTTCAATAACCAATTTGTGTTTAGCGCAATAAAAATCGGCAATGTAATATGTTTTTCTGTTGTATGCCTGAATAATGAAAATCGGGAACTGGCGCAGGGATTTTTCGCCGTTGATATTCCGTTTTCTTACTTCTTCCCATAGGATCTTTTCGGCTGGAGTTTGATTATTGCATAGTTGACGACAGAGTTGGGTGATTGGATTCATTGTTCTAAGATAAGCATTCTTCTTTTACCCCTCCCAGCCTTCCCTAAATTTAGGGGAGGAGCTATAACTTTATCCTAAAGTCTTTCTCCCCCTAAACTTAGGGGGAGATGTCGACGAAGGAGACAGAGGGGGTAAACCCGCCGGCAAAAACCGTTAGTCTAAGCAACTTGAATTTCTTATTTTTGCCGTTCTTACATATATCATGAGCGAAGAAAGATCATTAAATTTTATCGAGGAAATAGTTGAAGAAGATTTACAGTCGGGCAAACACGGAGGCCGGGTGCTCACCCGTTTTCCGCCGGAGCCCAACGGCTACCTGCATATCGGTCACGCTAAATCCATTTGCTTAAATTTTGGACTGGCGCATAAATATGGCGGCAATACCAATCTTCGCTTTGATGATACTAATCCCACCAAAGAGGATGTGGAATATGTGGATAGTATCAAAGAAGATGTTAAATGGCTTGGCTTCGATTGGGCGGCTGAGCTGTACGCTTCCGACTATTTTGATACCCTTTATGATTTTGCCGTTAGCCTGATAAAAAAAGAACTGGCTTACGTAGATGATAGCACAGCCGAGGAAATAGCTGCGCAAAAAGGAACGCCAACCGAACCCGGCACGCCAAATCAATATCGCAGCCGGAGCGTGGAAGAGAACCTGCAGATGTTTGCTGATATGAAGGCGGGCAAATACCCCGACGGCGCCAAAGTGCTGCGTGCAAAGGTTGACCTGGCTTCGCCAAATATGCAGCTGCGCGACCCGCTTATGTACCGGATCAAACATGCACACCACCACCGCACCGGCGATAAATGGTGTATATATCCCATGTACGACTTTGCCCACGGGCAATCAGACGCGATCGAGGAAATTACACACTCCATTTGTACGCTTGAGTTTATACCGCATAGGCCTTTGTACGATTGGTTTATTGAGCAGCTGGATATTTTCCCGTCTAAACAATACGAATTTGCCCGCCTTAACCTCAACTATACGGTAATGAGCAAGCGTAAATTGCTGCAGTTGGTGGAGGACAAACATGTTGAAGATTGGGACGACCCGCGCATGCCTACAATAAGCGGCTTACGCCGGAGGGGCTATACGCCAGCATCCATTCGTGATTTTTGCGAACGCATTGGCGTGGCTAAGCGCGAGAATATGATCGACGTTAGCCTGCTTGAGTTTTGCATCCGCGAGGATTTGAACAAAACAGCATGGCGCCGCATGGCGGTATTGGATCCCATAAAACTGGTGATCACCAATTATCCTGCTGGTAAAACAGAAAACCTTTTCAGCGAAAACAACCCCGAAGTTGAAGGCGGCGAAGGCGGAAGGGAACTGCCTTTCAGTAATGAGCTGTGGATCGAGCGCGACGATTTTATGGAAGAACCGCCTAAAAAATTCTTCCGGCTTGGCGTGGGCTTGATGGTGCGGTTAAAAAGTGCTTATATTATCAAGTGCGAAAGTTTCACCAAAGACGAGCAGGGCAATGTGAAGGAGATACAATGCGCGTATATCCCCGAGTCCAAATCAGGGCACGACACCAGCGGGATCAATGTAAAAGGGACCATTCATTGGGTAAGCGTACCGCACGCCCAAACGGCAGAAGTAAGGCTTTATGACCGTCTTTTCAGGGTGGAAGATCCTTCAAATGAGGATGGCGACTTTAAAGAATATCTGAATCCGGAAAGCCTGCATGTTATACCTGATGCATATATCGAAGCTGATTTAACCAACGCCATTCCGGGCAAAGGTTACCAGTTTATCCGCAAAGGCTATTTTACGTTGGATAAACATTCAATTGCAGGTAAGCTGGTGTTTAACCGCACGGTGACTTTGAAAGACGGCTGGGTAAAAAAGTAAGCCGGTTATATTACTTGTGCATGACGCTGCAATGAAGTTGCGGCAGCTATTTTTGATATATTTAGCTGATGAATAAACTGAGCCTCGTTTTATTTTACCTGTTACCTGTATTATTCATCTCCTGCAACCAAGCTGACCAAAGTGCCCATAAAACCGTTTTTAATATCAACCTGGATGAGGGCCTCAGCTCGCTCGACCCGGCGTTCTCACGCAATCAGAACGCGATATGGATGAACAATGCGCTGTATAACGGCCTGGTGCAAATTGACGACAGCCTTAAAACACGTCCCTGTATTGCCAAAGCATGGGAAATATCGCCGGATGGTACCTTATACACCTTTCACCTGCGCAACGATGTTTATTTTCATGACAGTCCATTGTTTAAAAACGGCATCGGCCGGAGAGCAGTAGCTGCCGATTTTGCATACAGCTTTTACAGGTTGATCGACCCCAAAGTGATTTCGTCGGGATCGTGGATATTCAGCGACAAAGTAAATGGCAAAAGCGCCTTTCTCGCTTCAAACGACAGTACCTTTCAAATAAAGTTAAAACAACCCTTCCCTCCGCTTTTAAGCATGTTAACAGCTCAGTATTGTTCGGTTGTACCGCATGAGGTGGTTGATTTTTATGGCAAAGACTTCAGGCAGCACCCGGTAGGCACGGGACCGTTCAAATTCAAATACTGGAAAGAAGGCGAGGTAATGGTTTTGCTGAAAAATGAAAAGTATTGGGAAAAGGATAAGAACGGAACGCCGCTGCCCCATCTTGACGCCATCCGCGCCACGTTTATCGGCGATAAGCAAACGGCGTTCATGAATTTCATCAGTAAAAAACTCGATTTTTTAAATGATATTGATGGTAGCTATCGTGACGACATCCTCACCAAATCAGGTAAAGTGACACAAAAGTATAAAGGCAAATTTGTTATGAGTACAGGGCCTTTTCTTAACACCATTTACCTGGGTATGCTGGTTGACAGCAGCCTGGCTATTGTGAAAAGCTCGCCATTAAGGAAACTCAAGATACGACAGGCCATCAATTACGCCATCGACAAGCAAAAAATGATCAAATACCTGCGCAACAGCATGGGTACGGCCGGCTCGGCAGGTTTTATACCTATGGGGATGCCGGGGTTTGATGCCCGGGAAGTAAAAGGGTACACTTACAATCCCGAACGGGCCAGGCAATTGTTAAAAGAAGCTGGCTACCCCGATGGCGATGGCCTCCCCGAAATCGTGCTGCATACCACAGTTGGTTACCGCAGCCTGATCGAATATGTACAGGGGCAACTCGACCGCATTGGTATTAAAACAAGTGTTGAGATCACCCAGGGCGCCAGCCTGCGCGAGCTGGTATCCAAAAATGGCGTCAACTTTTTCTACGGTACATGGATAGCCGATTACCCGGATGCCGAAAATTACCTGTCGGTGTTCTATTCAAAAAACAAGATACCCTACGGGCCAAATTATACCGGCTTTAACAATAAAGCATTTGATAACCTATTTGAACAAGCTTACCACGAAGCGAGCGACGAAAAACGCTACGCCCTGTACCGTAAAATGGATAACCTCGTAATGCAGCAATCCCCGGTAGTGATATTGTACTATGATAAACGCGTTAACCTTTACCAAAACAGTATATCGGGCTACAGCATAAACGCGCAAAATTTGCTGGTGCTGAAAAGAGTGGTGAAGAGGTTATAGAAGTTCAAGTTTCAAATTATATCTTGTAATCACGATACTTTTTTAATTAGTCGCTCATCGCAAATGAGCACAAGAGTTTCACATTGATTTTTACCAAAACATTCGTTTAATAAATTTAATGGAATAATAAATCAATCTTGCCAATAGATAGGCCCCAAGACCTATGATTATTGTCCATATAATAGCGGTCTCACCCTCTGGAAATTTAATAAAAATCAAAGTCAGACCAATTAGATTTAGAATTACTTGATAGATGTTTATTTGTATATTTCGCTTCTTTGCCTCTACCTCACTATCCTCTTTTTTAATAAGTTTTACGGAAGTTTGCAATATGCTAACTGATACATAAGGTGTTTTTCCATCAGAGCTTTCAACTAAAAGATTTATTTTTGCAGATGAATTTCTGTTAAAAATTGGTAAGTGAAATTTTTTATTTTTTTGAACCCATTCTATTTCTTGTTGTAACTCACTAGAAATTACAAAATTTGGAGTATCAATATTTTTGTTCTTTTCTTCTAAAAGTATTTGTAATGCCTTATTATAACGTTCATTGTAATTGCTTTCTAAAAATATGGCATTCCCAATTTCATCATAATGTCCGGTAACCCCCAGAATTTGGGAGGTAGGATTAACCCAAACATTTAAATAAATATCCTTAGGTATATCATTGTTGCTATCATTGATAATATTAATCGTAACAAAACTTAAATAGTTTGTTGCCCTACCGTTATGAGTTACTTGTATGTTCCCCCAATAATTGTCTTGTATGGACGTCCCCAATGTTGAAAAGGAAACAGTATATTTTAAAAGAATGAGTTTATTTTTGAATTTCTCAAGATAAACACCAACGATTACACTAAATCCTGCAGTAAATATTAAAGTAATGGTAGGAGGTAACACTTTTACAAGTAAAGATTGAGTTGCATTTTGGTCTATCATTATCCAATATTTATTCTAATGTAATAATTATGTTTTGCAATGTTATATCATTTTACATCAACTTATTATAAATATTTTTAACATTCATTTTCATTAATTTTATTAAACATTCTTATCTCATAGCGTCTATCCTGATTGATTTATACAAACTCCGATCATAGAAATGCTTTATTTTCATTTACAATAAAATGTATAATCATTGTCAAGAAACCCAATTCCGACACTTGCACAAATTTCCGTCTCATAATTTCTTTAGTATATTTTCTCAAAACCTACGCCAATTCAAAAACATCATTGTTTACAGTAACACGTAGGTAACAAACAGACATTTAGACATTAATTGTTGTTTAAAGTCAGCCCACAAATGGCAAAAAAAAACCTTCTCAACACGAGAAGGCTTATAAAATATCCATTCAAAAAATCCGATCCCGATAGCTATCGGGACGAAAATCCGAAATACCTAAGACGCCATTTGCCTGCGGATAATGTTCAGTGCGCCGCCAGCTTTGAACCATTCGATCTGCTGTGCATTATAAGTATGGTTTACAGGGATCGAATCTTCTGACCCATCTTTATGGTGCAGAACCACTGTCAGTTGTTTGCCCGGTGCAAATTCCTTTAAACCGGTAATGTCAATGGTATCGTCTTCCTGTATCTTTTCGTAATCGGCGCTGTCGCCGAATGTTATGGCCAGCATGCCTTGTTTTTTCAGGTTGGTTTCGTGAATACGGGCAAATGATTTCACCAGTATAGCGCGTACACCCAAATGGCGCGGCTCCATGGCGGCATGCTCGCGTGATGAGCCTTCGCCGTAGTTTTCGTCGCCAACCACAATGGTACCAATGCCATGCGCCTTGTAATCGCGCTGGGTGAGAGGCACCGGGCCGTATTCGCCCGTAAGCTGGTCTTTTACGCTATCGGATGCATTGTTAAAATAGTTGATCGCGCCGATGAGCATATTGTTTGAAATATTGTCCAAATGCCCGCGGAACTTCAGCCACGGGCCGGCCATTGAAATATGGTCGGTAGTACATTTTCCTTTTGCTTTTATCAGCAGCCTAAGGCCGGTGATATCTGTTCCTTCCCATGCCGGGAACGGGTCAAGCAACTGCAGGCGTGACGAAGCAGGGTCAACCTTAACTTCCACGTGACTGCCGTCTTCGGCCGGGGCCTGGTAACCTGCGTCTTCAACGGCGTAGCCTTTTATCGGCATTTCAATGCCCAACGGCTCGTCCAGTTTAACCTGTTCGCCAAGTGTGTTGGTCAGCGTATCGCAAAGCGGGTTAAACGTTAGATCGCCGGCTATCGCAAGCGCTGTAACGATCTCGGGAGAGGCGACAAACGCGTGTGTATTTGGGTTGCCGTCATTACGTTTTGCAAAGTTGCGGTTAAACGAAGTAATGATAGAGTTTTTACGCGACGGGTCATCGGTATGACGCGCCCATTGGCCAATGCAAGGCCCGCAAGCGTTAGCCAATACCACGCCGCCCATTTCTTCAAACGTGGCCAGGTAACCGTCGCGTTCAACGGTATAGCGCACCAGCTCGGAGCCCGGAGTGATTGTAAATTCCGACTTCGTTTTTAAATGTTTATCGGTTGCCTGTTTGGCGATAGAAGCCGAACGGGTGATATCTTCGTAAGATGAATTGGTACATGAGCCTATCAAACCAACATCCAGCTGGAACGGCCAGTGGTTTTCACGCACGGCGGTAGCAAATTTTGATATCGGCCATGCCAGATCGGGTGTGAACGGACCATTGATATGCGGTTCAAGCTCGGTCAGGTTTATTTCAATTACCTGGTCAAAATATTGCTCAGGATTGGCATAAACTTCATCATCGCCGGTAAGGTGCTCCTTTACTGCGTCGGCTAATGCCGCAATATCAGCGCGTTTGGTGCCTTTTAAATAATCACCGATCTTTTCGTCATAACCAAAAATAGAAGTGGTCGCGCCGATTTCGGCGCCCATGTTACATATCGTACCTTTTCCGGTAGCAGACAAAGAGCGTGCGCCTTCGCCAAAATATTCAACGATAGCACCAGTACCGCCTTTAACGGTTAAAATACCGGCAACTTTCAGGATAACATCTTTTGCTGACGTCCAGCCGGATAATTTACCGGTTAGTTTAACACCTATCAGTTTTGGGAATTTAAGCTCCCATGGCAAACCGGCCATTACGTCACAAGCGTCAGCACCGCCAACACCTATCGCGATCATACCCAAACCACCCGCGTTAGGCGTGTGCGAATCGGTACCGATCATCATTCCGCCAGGGAAAGCATAATTTTCTAAAACCACCTGGTGGATGATACCGGCGCCCGGTTTCCAGAAACCCAGGCCGTATTTATCCGATACCGAGGCCAGGAAATCATATACTTCTTTATTTACGTCCTTCGCCGTGCTCAAATCTTCTGCAGCGCCGGTTTTGGCTTGTATCAGGTGGTCGCAGTGCACGGTTGAAGGCACAGCCACCTGCGGGCGGCCAGCCTGCATAAACTGCAGCAGCGCCATTTGCGCCGTCGCATCCTGCATGGCAACGCGGTCGGGGGCAAAATCAACATAGTCTACCCCGCGGCCAAACGCTTGTTTAGCATCTCCTTCCGAGAGGTGAGCATATAATATCTTTTCGGTTAAAGTAAGATGTTTACCTGTCGCTTTACGGGCAGCAGCCACGCGGGCGCTGTAGCGGTCGTAAACTTTTTTGATCATATCTAAATCAAAAGCCATTTTATAGAACTTAAGGTGAGTAAAAATTGACTCCATCAGCCAATGGCTAACGAGTGCGGCGAATTTACAAAAATTACAGGTAATGTGATGTCAGCGGTTTGTACAAATGTTATTTGGAGATGTTCTAAATTAGTGAGCGCTCTCACCAATATGTCATTGCGAGGAGCAGCGCGGGTTGTGTATAAGGGCGACGTGGCAATCTCGTCGCTATGTATTATAGCTGATGTATTGGGCATTGCCTTCGGCCCGCGCTATCCGCTCATACTGCACAGGCCTTAACCACAATGGCCGGTATCCGCTACTATCGCTAATGCTGGAAGATTCAAATTCTCATGATGATGGCATTCCAGTACTTATTGGTGACACCCGATTAGGGCAAGCAGATGTTTAAATCCCATTCGTTACATAGATCATTTATAGTTTATCTATTTCTTCTATAGATTGTTTAATCATTGTCCCGCTATACCTTGCTGACAAATTAGCAATTATGTCCGAAATCATTTGGAAGAAAGTGTGTCGAATAAAAAGCCCTTGTTAGTCCAGTGCTCCATCGCCCTCGGCAAAACATACTCCATCCGCTCCCTGGCTTTCAAGCTATCATGAAAAAGAACAATATCCCCGCTACCGGTATTCTTCAACACGTTATCAAGGCATTTTTCGGGTTTTAGACTAATATCAAAATCGCCCGATAACACCGACCACATGACAATGTCCAATCCGGGTTTTGCTTCTTTCAGCAATTTCACCTGCGAACGTTTCATCCGACCGTAAGGCGGCCTGAAAAGTGTGGTGTTTAATAATTTATCGGCCTGTAAAAAATTATTTAAGTAGGTTTGGTCGTCGGTATCCCAGCCCTTTAAGTGATTATAGGTGTGATTGCCGATGCTATGCCCGTCGCTTTTTACCTGTTCAAAAATTTCGGGATGTTTGTGTACATTGTCGCCGATACAGAAAAATGTCGCCTTAGCGTTATACTGCTTTAAAATATTTAAAACGAACGGTGTAACAATAGGTATAGGGCCGTCGTCAAAAGTGAGGTAAATGCACCGGGTAGTGTTATTAACATGCCATGTGAGTTTGGGATAAAGCTTTTTAAGCAGCCAGGGCGTTTTTACCAGGTACATTTTTTAAAAGTTAATAGTTCATAGTTGATGGTTCATAGAAGCATTCAAATATAGTATCTCGAAACGATACTCGCCATGAACAATGAACTACCAACAAATATAACCTTATGACATACCCTATATTAATTTTAAAACGTTTAAGTATCTGCGCTTTGCTGCTGGCCGTGTTTGGTTTTACGGCAAACGCGCAGCAAGTCATCACGCTTCAGCAGGCTGTTGATTCCACTTTAAAAAATAATCTTAACATAAAACAGGCGGTAATGACCGAATCACTCGGCGTGGAGGATTACATCCAAGCCAAAAACAACCTGTTACCATCCTTAAACGTTAACCCGCAGGCTTCTTATAATTTCGGCAGAAGCCCAAACCTGACGACTTATACTTACAGCAGTAAATCTTTCCTGTATGTCAATGGTGCTGCTTCGCTGGGGGTTACGCTCTACCAGGGTGGCCAGCTGCGCAACCAGATACTACAAAACAAATTATTGCTCGATGTGGATAAAACCAATACTGCAAAGGTTAAAAACGACTTGCTTTTAAATGTAGTTACCGATTACCTGGTGATATTAACCGACCAGGATTTGGTGATTGCTGCGAAACAGCAAATTGCGCTGGCAAATATTACGCTTGACAGGGCACAGAAAAACTTTGAAGCGGGCAATCAAACACGGGCCGACCTTGCCCAGGCACAAGCGCAGGTATCAACCGCCCAATTAAATTTAACCAATGCCCAAAACCAGGTTGACCTGGCCATATTGATATTAAAGCAATACATGGAAATGAATCCGTCAAAAAATATAACTGTCGAAAAGCCGGATATTAGTAAGCTAACGGATATAAGAACCATATACGACGCGACTGAAGTAATTAAAACTGCGCTTACCACAAATCCTGATATCCGCCTGGCCGAATTACGGCAGCAAACTTATGCACAGGCCGTTAAAATTGCGAAGGGCAATTACTACCCTACTGTAACATTTTTTGGCGGCGTGGGTTCAAATTACTCCAATCAGGTTACCACACAGGTAGTAGGCACTACCCCACTCGTACGACAAATAGGAACAGTTGAAGGTACCGGGCAGGCGGTTAATGTTACAACTGTTCAGCCGGTTTATGGCCCTTATTCTGCCCTAAGCCAGTTTAGTAATAATATCAATGAGTCTGTCGGTATTAGTTTGCAGATACCGATCTTTAATCGCTTCCTGGCCAGAACTTCAGTCCGCAAGGCGAAAATCAATTATCAATATGCCGAGCTGACAACACAACTGGCAAAAAATAATTTAAGCAAAACCGTTATACAGGCTGTGCTTGACCTGCAGGCTGCCGAAAAAAGCTATCAATCGGCACAGCAAACGTTTCAGTCTAACAAGGAAGCCTTAAACGTTACTAAGCAACGGTACGATGCCGGCCTTGAGAACACATTGAACTATAATACGGCGCTTACCAATTACAATAAATCACAAAACGATATGATCGAGGCCAGGTACCAGGTTATTTTCAGGAGCAAAGTGATCGATTATTATATTGGGAATCCCATAACACTGTAAGTCAAAAGTTTAAATTAAAAAGTCAAAAAAATCCGATCCCGCACGTGCGGGAGAACAATCGAAATCCGAAATAAAATAGAATCATGGGAAAAACTACAAAATATATTCTGATCTCTTTAGGCGCACTGATCTTACTGATCATTATAGCTAAAGCTACCGGCCTCATCGGCAAGCCCCAACTAACCCAGGTGGCTACCGAGAAAGCAACCGTACGGACCATTAATGAATCCGTATCGGCCAGCGGGAAAATAAAGCCGCACGTAGAAGTAAAAATAAGCCCCGAAGTTTCGGGTGAGGTGGTTGAACTGCCCATCAAAGAGGGCGACGTGGTTAAAAAGGGTCAATTGCTTTGTAAAATACGTCCGGATATTTTAAAATCCGGGTACGACCGCTCGGTGGCATCTTATAATACCCAAAGGGCGAGTGTTGGAAATTCGCAACAGATGTTAAAACAGGCACAAGCTAATTTCGACAATCAGTCGTCCATTTATAAACGCGACAAGGCGTTATATGAAAATAAAGTTTTAACCACCGCGGAATTTGAAGCCGCACGGGCGAGCTATGAGGGCGCAAAAGCCACTTTTGAGGCCGCAAAGCAAAATGTCATTGGTTCCACCTATGGTTTAGCACAATCGTCGGCATCAGTTAAAGAAGCCCACGACAACCTGGCTAAAACAACTATTTACGCCCCGGTTGACGGCGTTGTCTCAAAATTATCCATTCAAAAAGGCGAGCGCGTATTGGGAACCCAGCAATTTGCCGGTACCGAGATCATGACCATTTCGGACCTCAGCCAGCTGGATGTTAATGTAGATGTTAACGAAAACGATATCAACCGGATAAAGCTGGGCGATTCGTCAAAAATACAGGTGGATGCCTTTTTAGGTAAAGACTTTATGGGTGTAGTAACCGAAATAGGCAGCTCGGCCAATGTGGTAGGCACCAACGCTGACCAGGTGACCAACTTCACCGTTAAGGTTAGGATCAGCCCCGCGTCATACAAAAACCTGCTTGTAAAAACTGCTGAAAATCCATCGCCATTCCGCCCGGGATTAACTGCTACTGTTGATATCAATACCAATCATGCCAAAGCGTTAGCGGTACCTATTCAATCAGTAACCACCCGCGAACAAAAAAAGGGCCCGGTTAACGGGAACGGCAACAACAACGGCAATAATAATAACAACAACCAAACCCCGGATGACACCAAGCCCCAAATTGCTGCACCGATTAAGGAGTATGTATTTGTGTACAGAGCGGGGAAGGTAAAACAGGTAATGGTGACAACAGGTATCCAGGATGATACCTACATCCAAATACTATCTGGCTTAAAAGCCGGCGATGAAGTTGTTTCGGCACCATTTGCGACTATTTCAAAACTATTGACCGATAACATGACGGTTGAAAAAGTTGATAAAAGCAAGTTGTTTGTCGGGGACGGGAAGTAAGTTTGCAGTAGGCAGTTGCCAGTTCGCAGTTAAGCGCTTACTGCATAAAGCCTGCTCAACTTAATAGTTCGCCACTCTGCAAACTGCTAACCGCATACTGCAAACTATTTTATTAAATTTGTCCTGTCAATTAAACCTGGCGGGACATTTTTATTTGTTAATGCATACACAACCTACAAAAATCGCCGTGATAGGCGGCGGCAGCTGGGCTACTGCCAATATTAAAATGCTTGCCGATAACACCACCGAAAAGGAAATATTTTGGTGGATGCGCAATGCGGGCTCTGTCGGGCACGTCCATAAATTCAGGCACAATCCAAATTATTTGAGCTCGGTTGAGATCGACGTTCCGGCAAAAAATATCTCCACGGATCTAAAAGAGATCATTCAACAATCGGACTTTATTATTTTAAATGTTCCGGCAGCCTTTTTAAAGGAAGCACTTGCTGGCATAACTGCAGATGACCTTGCCGGTAAAAAGATCGTATCAGCCATCAAAGGCATCGTACCCGATGAAAATCAGATCATCGGCGAATTTATGAACCAGCATTATAATGTTTCTTTTGAGGACATTGTGGTTATAAGCGGCCCCTGCCATGCCGAAGAGGTGGCCCTCGAAAAACTATCCTACCTGACCATAGCTTCCCGCGATACCGAACTGGCTGCCGAATTTGCCGGCCTTATCAGTACCCGCTATATCAAGACTATCGTATCTGATGATATTTATGGCACCGAGTATAGCGCGGTCTTAAAAAACATATACGCTATTGCCAGCGGCATTTGCCATGGGGTGGGTTATGGCGATAATTTCCAGGCGGTTTTAATATCAAACGCCATCCGCGAGCTGGAGCGCTTTGTTGCAGCGGTGCACCCTATTGACCGGGATATTAAAGAATCGGCCTACCTGGGCGACCTGCTGGTTACCGCCTATTCACAATTTAGCCGTAACCGTACGTTTGGCAACATGATAGGTAAAGGTTATACCGTTACTTCGGCACAATTAGAAATGAATATGATTGCCGAAGGGTATTACGCCGTCAACTGCCTGCACCAGGTAAACAAGCAGTATAAGGTGTTTATGCCGATATGCAATGCCGTATATGATATCTTATACCGGAAGGAGTCTCCGGCAATAAAAATGAAACAATTGGCCGACCAATTGAGTTAATAGGTTTATAACTTAATAATTAAAGACTTATGAAAAATTTCTTAAAACTTGCCCTAATGGCTGCAGGTGTTTTCACCTTTGCGCAGAGCCAGGCAAAACCTATGGCAAAAGATACCACTATCGGCCATAAAATGAGCAAAACAGCTAAAAAAGTGGGCCATGCAACAACCAGTACCGCCAAAACAGTGGGCGAAAAAACCGCCGACGCAGCTAAAGATGTTGGCCACAAAACTTCCGAGCTTGCTGCAAAGGGTGCAGCTGCAGTTACCGACAAAAAATACGAGGGCAAATGCGGTCCTAACGGCGAAACCGTTTATATCAATAAAGAATCCAAGTATTTTTATGTTAATAAGGCGGGACACAGGGTATACGTAAAAAAATCCCAGTTAATGGACGCGAGCAAGATGAAGATGGAGAAAATGGAAAAAATGAAAGATAAAGATTAATTTTTAATAAAATACCCGCGCAATGCGGGTGTTTTATTTTACCGGAACGATGAAAAAAGCAGTAGTTACCTATACCTTCCTGGCATATGCTTTAGTATCCCTGGCAACAGCCTGTTCAAATCCAATAAAAACCAAACTGAAAGGCAGTTGGCATTCAAAAGACGGGACATCCAAACTAAATATCACCGAAAAAGGATTTATCATGGATGATGAAGCTTTTGCCGAAGATTACTTCGTCCGGGGCGATACGATCTTTACTTCTTTCCAGGGCAACCAGCCCTATAGCAGCTTTGTTGTTCAAAAGCTGGATGACCATTACCTGAAATTATTGGGGCCTGATTCGGTAACAGTTGAATATAGCCGGTAGATGGTCATTTGCATATATATGGCAATTAATACAAGTTCCACAGTATCAAATGCAAAAACCCCAACCGGAAGGGAAGGGGTTTGCAACTAAACTAAAAACTAAACTGAAAAATTCTGCGAGATATTAAAATCTTCTGCGTCGTTCCGGGCGATCTTCGCGGCGTTTGCCCGAAAAATCACGGAAACCGCCTGAAGACCCGCTCTTGTCGCGGTTGAAGCCGCCTTCGCGCCTTTCGCCGCCGCCGCTTCTCTCACGGTTGTAACCGCCTTCGCGCCGTGGGTGACTACTTCCGCCGCTGCTGCGGTTGTCGCTGGTTCCTTCGCCCGCAAGTTCGATACGAACCGGTCTGCCTTTAAATTCCGCTTCTTTAAATGCCGCTGTTACTTTTTCAACGTCGCTGTGCTGTACTTCAAAGAATGAGTAAACACCTTTAACATCGATCTTACCAACGGTGCGTCCGCTTATTTTGGTTTGGTTGCAGATATAACCCAGCAAATCGCCGCGGTTAAATTCATCAACTGACCCAAGGTTTATAAACAGGCGGGCATATTCTGATTTTCCGACGCTGCCTCCGCGGTCAAATGAACGGTCGTCCGATCTTTCAGACCGGCGGCCTTCTTCGATCGGTGCGTTCAGATCGGGTGCATTTTTATAATAATCCAGGAAGCGGTTAAACTCGATAGATGCAAAGCGTTTGATAAACTCCTCTTTGCTCATATCCTTAAACTCTTCCATTATACGCGGAATGTACTGCTCTATTTGCTGCTCGTTAACCTCTACGTTATGCACTTTATGCACAATAGAGAATAATTGCTTTTCACAAACATCAAACCCGGTAGGTATCTCCACTTTAACGAAACGCTTACCCAGGCCGCGCTCTATCTGGCGTATCTTGCCAAGTTCTTTCGCGTTGATGATGGATATGGATACACCGGTTTTTCCCGCACGCGCGGTACGTCCGCTGCGGTGGGTGTAATTTTCTATTTCATCCGGCAGCGAGTAGTTGATAACGTGGGTAACGTCATTTACGTCGATACCACGTGCGGCAACGTCAGTAGCTATCAATAGCTGCAGGTTACGTTCGCGGTAGCGCTTCATTACTTTATCGCGCTGCTGCTGCGAAAGGTCGCCGTGCAGCGAGTCGGCATTGTAGCCGTCTTTTATCAAAGCCTCGGCGATATCCTGGGTCTCAATTTTGGTACGGCAAAAAACGATACCAAAAATATCAGGGTTAAAATCTACGATACGTTTAAAAGCGGCATATTTATCACGTGCACGTACAATATAGTATTCGTGCTCGATGTTAACGTTACCGGTATTTTTTTCGCCCATGGTAAGCTCAAACGGATCTTTCATGTATTTCTTCGCGATCCGGCGAACTTCAGCAGGCATGGTGGCTGAGAACAGCCATGTTTTCTTTTCTTCGGGTGTGGTGGATAAGATACTGTCAATGTCTTCCTGGAAGCCCATGTTGAGCATCTCATCAGCCTCGTCCAATACTACAAATTTCACCTTGCTAAAATCAATCGCCTTGCGGTTGATAATATCAAGCATACGGCCGGGGGTGGCCACAACAATCTGTACGCCGCGCCTGATCTGGCGCAACTGGTCAGAAATGCTGGCACCGCCATAAACGGCAACAACCTGAACATTGCCCATTTTTTTGGCATAGTTCTTAATGTCGTTGGTAATCTGTAAACAAAGTTCGCGTGTTGGGCACAATATAAGCGCCTGCGGATAATTTTCTTCGAAATCCAGTAGTTCTAATAATGGCAGTCCAAAGGCAGCAGTTTTACCGGTCCCGGTTTGGGCTAATCCGACAAAATCGTTGCTGCCTGTTAACAATACCGGAATTGACTGTTCCTGGATTGGCGTAGGATTTTCAAATCCTAACTCAGAGATGGCATTAACAATATCATGACGGATTCCCAGTTCAATAAATGGGTTCATGAATTTAAATAACGAATTTGGCAACATCGCCAAATCGGGCGCAAAGGTAGCGATTTTTATTTGTAATTCAAATACCTATCTTTCTATTTGAGATAATGACTCTATCGGGATAATTGCTAATTTTATTCGATCAATCTGATCCGTCATGAAATTAAAATCACTCTTTCTGCTTACACTCGTTTTTTTAACCGGCGCAAGCATGGCCCAGCAGGGCAAATCTCCTTTTGACACAACCATGTATGGACGCAACGCGGCCGTCGGCAAGTACGCCGACATCCGCGGTTTTAAAATGTACTACGAATCGTACGGCAAAGGCGAGCCGCTGCTGATCATCCATGGCAATGGCGGATCTATCAATAATTTCGTATACCAAATTCCGTACTTCGCAAAAAACTACCACGTAATTATTGCTGACAGCCGGGCACAGGGTAAATCCGTTGACCCGGCAGATTCGTTAAGTTACGAGATGATGACCGACGACTTAAACGCCCTACTGGATAAGTTAAACTTAAAATCGTGCTATGTAATCGGGTGGAGCGATGGTGGGATAAACGGCTTGTTGCTGGCCATGCGCCATCCTGATAAAGTGAAAAAACTGGCAGTAACCGGTGCCAACCTATGGCCCGACAGTACAGCGGTTGACCCGTTTGTATATAACTGGGCGATGAATTTGAATAAGACGGCTCGCGATTCCATAAAAAAAATGAAAGCGCCCACCCTCCAGATGAAAAATCAGCTCAAGTTGCTTCACCTGTTATCATACGAGCCGCATATTACGATTGAGCAGCTGCATACCATAACCTGCCCAACGCTGGTCATCGGCGGCGACCATGATGTGATATTACCGCAGCATACCATGCTGATCGCACAATCTATACCTAACTCATATTTATGGATATTGCCCAACTCCGGCCATTCAACTCCAATTTATTATAAGGAGCAGTTTAACCAGGTAGTCGGCGACTTTTTCAGCAAGCCCTTCCGGAAAATAGAAAAATATGGAAAATTTAATTGATGGGTGAAGTTGAGCGTATAAATTCGAAATCCAAAATCATCTTAGCCTGTCCGCCGACTTCACCAGCTTTTCGTCCCGTTGGATCGCTTTAAGGGCGAAGACAATAAATAACAAGCTGATAGTTGTAAGGAACAGCCCGATACCCCAGTTATGTGTATCCAGTTGAGTACCGCCCATAACAGCTTTAACGGATTGTGATAGCCAGAAACTATAGCCGATAATAATCAGTATGGCACCATAACATAGCGCGATCTGCCGTTTGCGGTTGTTGTAAAAGAATATAATAGCCAATGGCACCAGGCCAATAATCACTGTCGCCACCGTAAGTGCCACAAAAAACTGCGTATGTGTACGCGCCCCATTTACGTCCTCATAAACACCGGTTACCATAACGGTTGACGGTTTTCCATCCATATATACGTTATGTGCAAAAGGGAATAAAAACAGGGCGTACAACGCGAGGCAGGCCAGTAAAAGATAAATACTTTGTATACGTTGCAGCATATTTTGGGAATTATTACCAGCAAAGATATAATTGTTTTGGCTATAGTGTGTTTGAATTTTCGACATAAAAATTTGGAATATGAATAATTAATATTTGTACATTTAATCCGTTTTTAACACCCTAAAATAATTGGCTATGAGCGATGCATTAGCTTCTTTACAACCAAAAGATGTGCAGATAGATGATTTTCTGTTAAAGAAGACCTTTCTTGAACATTTGAATTATATTTATTTGGGCAAACACCACCTGCTAAATTTCTTTAAAGAGGTAAAGGAAATTGCCAAACTGAATGTTTTAAAAATGGCACTACAGGAAGGTATTGATGACACGGAAGACCAGATCATGCAAATGGATGAAATATATGCGGCCATACAAGAAAAACCGTCCAAAACAAATACGCTTGGCCTGAAAGCTATGACGCTCGAAGCGTATCTCGCCGTTATCAAATCTGGTAAAACGCCGCTTGAGCGGGATGTTTTTATTCTTTTTTACTTACAGCAAATTGAAAGCATTGAAATTACTTACTATAAGGTATTGAAAAACCTGGCTAAAGCCGTGGGCTATAATTATAGGTTCCTCGATCAGCCTATCGATTTGGCCGTTGAAAACAAAATCTTGTTTGAGACGATATACCAGGAGTATATTAATTGATCCTTGAAAAAGGTTGAAAGGGTGTAATTTCATCTCTTCAACCTTTACAACAATTACAACCTCTCCAACTAAACAACTACCTTTGCCTTTGTGACCGCAAAGCAACGCTACTTTATCGAACTTTCGTACGACGGGACCAATTACCACGGCTGGCAAATTCAGCCGAATGCCACCAGCGTTCAGGAAGTTTTAAATAAAAGCCTGTCGGTTGTTTTGCGCGGGCCAATCGAAACGACAGGCTGTGGCCGGACAGATACCGGTGTGCACGCCCGGGAGTTTTTTGCGCATTTTGATGCGGAAAAGTCCATGGACCATGGATCATGCACTATGGACAAATGCGAAAACATTGTCAGGAGCGTTAATGGCCTTCTCCCAAAAGACATCGCCATTAAAAAAGTATTCCCCGTTGCTGAAAATGCCCATGCCAGGTTCGATGCTACGCTGAGGTCGTACGAATATCATATCCATTTTAATAAAGATCCGTTCAAAACCGGCTATTCGTGGGAATTGCGCGACCGGCCGGATATTGAACTGATGAACAAAGCAGCAGCGATAATTATGGAGCATACCGATTTCAGCTGTTTCAGCAAATCAAACACCCAGGTTAAAACCAACATCTGCAAAATAACAAGGGCAGAATGGGTTGCAGGCGATGGCGAAATAGTTTTCCATATTTCGGCCGACCGTTTTTTACGCAACATGGTGCGGGCTATTGTCGGCACCCTGATCATGGTCGGGAAACAGGAAATTAAGCCCGAAGATGTGCGGTCGATCATTGAAAGCAAAAACCGCAGCAAAGCCGGAACATCAGTACCGGCGTGCGGGTTGTATTTGGCGGAAGTGAAGTATTGAAATTTCGGATTTCGTCCCGATGGCTATCGGGATCGGATTTATTAAAAGCGCTATCGAGGTTTAAAATGGCAACTATATACACTTAAAGCATCTGATTTATAAATTGGCAGTGGTAATAACAATGAAGAGAGCTTCTGTAAACAAAGCAAAATGGTCTGAAACAAGAAAATATCATATAACGGATATTGTGATGAGGTTGCAGCTTGCCCGAAATGGTATATATTTATCTTGAAAATTTATAAATATGGAGTCCTATTTTCAAAATCGGTTTATTGACTTACAAATAAATCCGATCCCGATAGCCATCGGGACGAAATTCGAAATCCGAAATAAAAAATAAAATGTCCGAAGTTACAGGAAAAGCGCTTGATTGGAAACTGCTGATGCGGGTGATGCATTACGTTAAACCTTATAAGGCAACGTTTATCATCTCGGCATTTTTGACCGTTTTTTTGGCCGCGTCGGCATTGGTACAGCCCATCCTGATGCAAAAAACACTGGATGATTATATTCTCAAGGATAATTACGGCGGCCTCGTTTTTATGGTTGAGCTGATGATCGGTATGCTTGCCATCCAAACCGGGGCACAGTACTACCAAACCTTTATGACGAATTCGTTGGGCCAGTCCGTCATCCGCGACTTACGCATTGACATTTTTAATCATATTACCAGTCTGCGCCTTAAATATTTCGACCGCACGCCAATCGGCATGCTCATCACCCGTACGGTATCGGACCTGGAAACCATCGCCGATATTTTTTCGGAAGGTTTGATCTCCATCATGGGCGATATGCTGCTTGTAATTGTTGTTATCGCGTATATGCTGGTTAAAGACTGGAAACTGGCGCTGATCACACTCACGCCGATGCCTTTCCTGTTTCTATCTACATACATATTCAAAGAAGCAATCAAATCATCATTCCAGGAGGTGCGTACTCAGGTTGCGCATTTAAATACATTTTTAGCGGAGCATATTTCCGGTATCAGCATCATACAGCTTTTTGCCCGCGAGGACCAGGAGATGCGAAAATTTAAGGCGGTAAATAAAAAACACCGGGATGCCCATATCCGGTCGAACTGGTATTATTCCATATTTTTCCCGGTGGTTGAGATATTATTTGCGTGCTGCATAGCATTTCTGGTTTGGTATGGCTGCAAACGAATATTAACCGATCAGCAACTGGGAAGCATTTCGTCAAAGGGTGTTATTAGCCCGGGTGTTATTTTGGAGTTTATCCTTTATCTCAATATCCTTTTCCGTCCGATCCGGCAGCTTGCCGATAAATTTAACACCCTGCAAATGGGGATGGTTGGAGCCGACCGGATATTTAAAGTTTTAGATACGAATGAGGTGGCTATTAATACCGGCAAGTTAAAACCGGAAAAACTATCAGGTGAGATTGAGTTTAAAAACGTTTGGTTTGCCTATAACGATGAGAACTGGGTGCTGAAAGACATCAGCTTCCACGTGAAGCCGGGCAAAACACTGGCCCTGGTTGGCGCTACCGGCGCGGGTAAATCGTCCACCATAAATATCCTGAACCGCTTTTATGAAATTGGTAAAGGCAGTGTTAAAATCGACGGGGAAGATATCCGGGATTACGATGTTAACTTCCTCCGGTCACGGATAGCGACTGTGATACAAGATGTTTTCTTATTCACCGACACCATTGCCAACAACATCGGCCTGAATAACGACTCGATCACCCGTGAGCAAATCGTCGCCGCAGCAAAAGATGTCGGCGCGCACGAATTCATTGAACGTTTGCCGGGCGGTTATGATTATAATGTGATGGAACGCGGAGCTACCCTTTCCGCCGGCCAGGCGCAATTGATCTCATTCATACGCGCGCTGGTCTACAACCCTACTATACTCGTACTGGATGAAGCCACATCGTCGGTAGATACCGAAACCGAAATACTTATCCAAAACGCCATCAGCAAGCTGATGCAGGGCCGTACGGCTATCGTTATCGCACACCGGCTATCCACTATACAAAATGCCGACAAAATAATTGTGCTTGACCATGGTGAAATAAAAGAAACCGGCACCCACCAGCAACTGCTGCGTATTGAAAACGGGTATTATCGTAAATTGTATGATCTGCAGTTTAACTCGGCAGGAATAAGCCGGGGGTAAGCCAAAAAAACACCTTGTCATTGCGAGGAGGAACAGCCTGTCCCGAATTTATTTCGGGAACGAAGCAATCTCGTCGCTTTGCATGAGCGCTAATGCATTGGCGACGAGATTGCCACGCTATCGCTCGCAAGGACAAGTCGTTGAGTTTATTTCACTGGTGCATCCTTTACAGGCTGTACCGGTTGCTCTTCCGTTTCGTGCCCGCCGGCGATGGCACCGCCGTGAGGCTTGTCTGCGTCATATTCCCTGTCAGTTTTTCTCACCTTGCTTTTATAGCCGTTGTCATTTGGCCTGTGAGTTGGGGTATCAGCCGGCGAGGGCTTATCTTTTGAGTTTGCTGGCTTTGTCATGTTGGAATAACAAAGGAGTACAAGGTTTGTTTATTGTCTGAACCGTTGATTAGTTTGATTTGGGGATTACGTTGATCGCTAAATCGGCGGACTCAATTATTCAAACGAATCAACCGTCCAACAAAAAAAGGCTTCCCAAACCGGAAAGCCTTTCAATTATTAAAACTATTAATTTTTTACTGTGCCGACAGTGCCGCCGCGCCGCTTACAATTTCGGTAAGCTCGGTGGTAATGGCTGCCTGGCGTGCCTGGTTGTACGAAAGCTTAAGGGCTTTCAGCAATTCGCCGGCGTTATCGGTTGCTTTATCCATCGCCGTCATACGTGCGCCATGCTCGGATGCATTTGAATCCAAAACGGCTTTGTATAACTGTATCTTGATGTTTTTGGGTATCAATTGCTCTACTATCTCTTCCTGCGAGGGCTCAAGTATGTAGTCAACCTGGGTAGCCTTTATATCTTTTTCCTTTTTTACTTCAGGTTTCGGAACAGGTATTAGTTGTTCAGCAGTCAGTATTTGCATCGCCGCGTTTTTAAACTGGTTGTACACCAGTTCAACGCGGTCGTAATCGCCGTCAAGGAAACCCTGCATAATGCTGTCTGTGATTTTTGAAGCGTTTTCAAAATTCAGGTCGAGGTACAGGTCGTTGTTGTTGCCAATAACATTGTACTTGCGGCGCTGGTAGTATTCCTGGCTTTTTTTACCGATAGCTACCACAGAAACATTGCCGGCCCTTAATTGATCCCTATACTTTTCAGCGATCAGGTTATTGGCGGTTTTGATCACGTTGGCATTAAAAGCACCCGCCAAACCACGATTTGATGAAACAACAATTACCAATACTTTATTAGGCTCGCGCTCCACCAAAAACGGCGATGAGCCGTCTTCCAAACTTGCCGACAAATTAGCCAGCAACTCCTTCAGCTTATTGGCGTACGGGCGCAGTTGGGTTATAGCATTGGTAGCCCGTTTCAGCTTAGCTGCCGAAACCATTTTCATGGCCTTGGTGATCTGCTGCGTCGAACTTACCGACTTTATCCTGTTTCTTACTTCTTTTAAATTAGCCATTCTTTTGGAGTATCAAGTATTTAGTATCAAGTATCAAGATTTAGCCGAAACTGTCTTGATACCTGATACTCGATACTAATTACTAACTAGTACTTCCCTGTCATTTCCTTTGCCATGGTTTCAAGCACGCCGGTTATCTGGTCATCAAATTTACCTGCTTTAAGGGCAGTTAAAACTTCAGGATGACGTGCTTCCAGCTGGCTGGTGAATTCGCTTTCGAATTCCCGTATTTTATTTACCGGTACATTACGCATTAGGTTTTTGGTACCCAGGTAAATAATAGCAACTTGTTTTTCAACCGTTACCGGTGAATATTGACCCTGCTTTAATATCTCCACGTTACGTGCGCCTTTATCCAGCACGTTTTTTGTAGAGGCATCAAGGTCAGACCCGAATTTCGAAAACGCTTCAAGCTCGCGGTATTGCGCCTGGTCGAGCTTCAAGGTACCGGCAACTTTCTTCATCGACTTGATCTGGGCGTTACCACCCACACGTGATACCGAAATACCTACGTTAATGGCAGGGCGTACACCCGCGTTAAACAAGTTCGACTCAAGGAATATCTGCCCGTCGGTAATGGAAATTACGTTGGTAGGGATATAAGCCGATACGTCGCCCGCTTGTGTTTCGATGATCGGCAATGCCGTTAATGAACCGCCGCCCTTTACGATGTCTTTAATCGACTCAGGCAAATCGTTCATCGCGCGTGCGATGTCGTCGTTCTGACTGATCTTAGCCGCACGCTCTAACAAACGGCTGTGCAGGTAAAACACGTCGCCCGGGTAAGCCTCACGGCCAGGTGGGCGACGAAGCAATAATGACACTTCGCGGTAAGCAACAGCTTGTTTCGATAAATCATCATAGATGATCAATGCCGGACGCCCGGTGTCACGGAAGTACTCGCCAATAGCAGCACCTGCGAATGGCGCGAAAAACTGCATGGTAGCAGAGTCGGCAGCACTCGCCGCAACTACGATAGAGAAAGGCATAGCGCCATTTTCCTCAAGCGTGCGTACAATGTTTGCTACTGTAGATGCTTTTTGACCGCAGGCTACATATATACATATTACCGGCTTACCGGCTTCATAAAATTCTTTTTGATTGATAATAGTATCGATACAAACAGCGGTTTTACCGGTCTGGCGGTCGCCGATAACCAGCTCACGCTGTCCGCGTCCGATAGGGATCATCGCGTCGATAGCTTTAATACCGGTTTGTAACGGCTCGGTAACCGGCTGACGGTAGATAACACCCGGCGCTTTACGTTCCAATGGCATTTCGTAAGTTTTACCTTTTATCGGGCCTTTACCATCGATCGGGTTACCCAAAGTATCAACAACGCGGCCAAGCATGCCTTCGCCTACGTTAATAGAGGCAATCCGGTTGGTACGTTTTACTGTATCACCTTCTTTTATATCATCAGATTTACCAAGCAATACAACACCCACGTTGTCTTCTTCCAGATTAAGTACGATACCCTGTAATCCGGTACCAAACTCAACCAGCTCGCCTGATTGTACTTTTGTTAAACCATAAACACGTGCGATACCATCACCTACCTGGAGCACGGTTCCCACTTCTTCTAATTCAGATTCTGACTTAAAGCCTGCCAATTGCTGACGCAAAATTGCTGATACTTCGTCTGGTCTTACCTCTACCATTTTTTAATTTTTATTTAGAGTTTTAGTTTGAAATTACCCTTTGGGCAAAGTCCTTTTTTAATTTCCTTAAATCGCTGGCTATGCTGGTATCAACCTGCCTGTCGCCTACGGTTAAAACAAACCCGCCAATAAGCGCCGGATCTACTTTGGCATCCAGCTTCACTGTGCCGCCTGTCGATGCTTCTATTTCAGCTATGATCTTATTTTTATTGGCTTCAGATAAATCTGTGGCCGAAACCACTGTTGCATGTACAATATTATTTTTCAGATCGTACATGTTAACATACTCCTGCGAGGTAGTATATAGCACTTCTCCGCGGCCTTTGTTGATCATCAGCTTAAAAAAAGCAGTGCTGGTTTTATCCATTTTACCGGCGAAAACCTCGTCCACTATTTTAATCTTTTTTGAATGCGACACGATAGGGTTAGCCAAAACCGCCTTTAATTCAGGGTTTGCCTTTAAGGTGCGATGAAAAAGCTCCATATCCTTTTTGAGCGCATCCACCTTATTGTCTTCCCCGGCAAGATCGATCAATGATTTGGCGTACCTGGCTGCTACTGTTAATTCTGACATCTTTTTTTTATTTCGGAATTCGGAATTTCGATTTCGGAATTTTTATTATTTTCAGATAAACGGTTGATTCGACAATGGCTTAAATCCGAAATCGAACATCCGAAATCCGATATTAGCTTAGCTTCACGTCTTTTAATAGATCCCTAACCAGCTCATCTTGTTTTTTGCTGTCTTCGAATTGCTTGCGCAATACTTTTTCGGCAATTTCAAGCGAAAGCGCTGCAACCTGGTTTTTAACGTCGGCCATGGCTATTGCTTTTTGATTGTTGATCTCCAGGCGGGCTTGCTCGATCTGACGTGCGCCTTCTTTATGCGCCGCGTCTTTGGCATCGCTGATGATCTGGTTTTTCACCTTTGTCGCTTCTGATAAAATAGCATCGCGCTCGGCACGGGCTTGTTTTAACAAAGCTTCGTTCTCGCTGGTTAAGCGGGCCATTTCTTCTTTTACCGCCTCAGCTTTCGACAATGCTGATTCAATAGAATTTTCCCTTTCAGCAACAGCTGCCAAAATAGGCTTCCATGCATACTTTCCCAAAATGAACAACAGGATGAAAAACGATAGGGCTGTCCAAAAAATTAACCCTACTTCGGGGGTAACTAATTCCATTTTATTTATTTAATAGTTTTAACGATCAATTTAAAAACAAGCCCGGTGCCAACCGCGCCGGGCTGTTTTTTTTTCTTTTTGCCCTGTAATTAGAGCAAAGCAACTACCACGGCAAACAATGCAACACCTTCAACAAGGGCTGCAGCGATGATCATGTTAGTTTGAATTTTAGAAATAGCTTCAGGCTGGCGTGCAATAGCTTCAACAGCTTTTCCACCAATCTGTCCGATGCCGATACCAGCACCAATAGCAGCTAAACCTGCACCGATAGGACCATATCCTCCTGTCATTGTTTGTTAATTTAAAGTGTATATATATAGATAATTAATTTTAAATCACTTCATGGTGATGCTCTTCAATGGCCATACCTATAAACAGCGAAGCCAGCATCGTAAAAATATAAGCCTGCAGAAATGCAACCAGTACCTCAATGGCATCGATAAATACCACGAACACAACAGATACCGGCGATATCCACAAACTATTAAATATAAAAATCAGGGAAACAAGACTCAATACAATAATGTGACCGGCAGTTATATTCGCGAATAAACGGATCATTAATGCAATTGGCTTCGAAAAAATTGATACCACTTCCACAGGGATCATGATAGGAAATAACCACCATGGGTTGGGAACAAAAATGTGCTTCCAGTAATATTTATTAGCCTTAAAGTTTACAACAACCAATATAATAACCGCTAAAGTTAAAGTGACCGCTATGTTACCCGTAAGGTTATAACCGCCTGGAAAAAAGGGGATCATCCCGAAAATATTATTGATCAGGATAAAAAAGAAAATAGTTAACAGCAGCGGCATATAAGCGGCATACTTTATACCAATGTTTGGCAATGCAACGTCATCACGTATAAACAATATCAAGGGCTCAAGGAAAGATTGCAAACCTTTTGGCGCTTTACCAACACGTTTTTTATATTTTGACGAAACGCCCAAAAACACAATGAGTAACAGCAGGCCAGTCATCCACATGCTGGCAACGTTTTGAGTAATTGAAAAATCCCAAACCTTTTTATTCGCTGCCTTATCAATGTTTCCATTTCCGTCAACCACTTTGATCTTATTATTAACAAGCATATAGTTATAATACTTGCCGTTATAAACATGACCTGCGGGCTGGAGATTAGCTGACGAAAAATTTTCAATGCCTTTGTCGGTATATAATATTACCGGAAGCGGGATATATGATTTTCCGAACATATGCCATTCGTGCTTATCGGCAATATGTTCCATTATCGTTTCCTTCGGGTCAAACTTTTTTTCACCTGCCTCAGACTTCGATTCTTGCGAAAAAGCATTAAATGGAAATGCCCCTATTGTTAAAAAAAAGGCACAAATGAGTGTCAGGTTAAAAATTTTTGATTTCAAAATCGAGCCGTTATTCATTTAAATGAAGTTTTCTACCTTAAAATTTTGTGCCGCAAGGTACGCAACAAAATATAAACTTCAAAGACGGTATTTAAGAAATATATGTAAAAAAAATCGCCGAGAAAAACGTACTTGTCAACCTTATTTTTTGTCAAAAAAACAAGCACAAAAATAAGGCACGAAAGTATTTTTACCACTGTTGCTCCCATAAATGCCTCCGAAAACATAGTGGGATACATTTGCCGGATAATTAAGATTGAAGCCACCACTAAAAGTGTAAGGCCAGACAAGAAAAAGAAGATGAGCCAAAATTCAGGAGTTATCAGGTCGCCATGCCCGTAATGCTTTAATGCATAGGGTGGTACAGCTATTATAAATGTAAACCATATAAAAAATAGGATAGCCTGGTAAATTTTCATTTTAATTTTTTGGATGCATGTCAGTGCTAATTATCGAACTGTAATTAGCTTTTAATCGATTTAATTACAACGTACAAAGATATAAAAACACCTATCAAAGAGAGGGTTGCAGTAACCCATTTCACCTGGTGATTGGCTGCCTGGTCGATCTTATATCCCGCAAACGAAAAAATGCCAATTATCGCAACCATTTGAAAAGCAATACCGCTAAATTTGGCAATAGTACTGGTCTCTTTACGCTTATTGTAATCTTCGTTTTGCTCTTCATTGGCCATGCGCAAATTTATTAAATCCTATTGCATTATTGTTAGTAAATTAGGGGCTTTATAACGCGGGGTCAAATTGAGTCGAACTTCCATATTTTCCGTATTAAAACAAGTAAAATTTCTGCTGTTTGCCGTGACGGCCGTCACGGCAGGCTGCTCGCTTGAAAAACAAAGCGGGTTTAACCGTACACTTCAAAACCTTACCGCACATTACAATATCCTGTTTAATGCCAACGAATTGCTGCGGCTAAAACAGGAAAGCTATGCACTGGCATACGTTGACAACTATAACGAGATATTAAGCGTTTACCAGGATACCATCGCGCAAAGCACAACACCCGACAAAGACCTTGAAGCGGCAACGGCCAAAGCCAATACGATCATTACTTTTAAAGAACAAAGCCATTACCTTGGCGATGCCTACCTGATTTTAGGAAAAACAAGCTTTTTAGGCGGGAATTATTTTAATGCGTCGGAATACTTTAGTTACGTGATCCGGTCATTTCCAAAACAGCCTGATCTAAAACAGGACGCATTGGCCTGGAAAGCACGTTCTCTGATGTACCTCGGCCAAATGCCCGAAGCAAAGCTTTCGCTGGATTCCGCCATAAAAAATATCAACCCAAAAAAAAGAAATCCGGTTGACGTTTATGCCGCCAAATTACAATATGATATCAATACCCAGGATTATGTTGACGGCGAAGAGATGGCTAAACAGGCTATACATTATACTCACGACAAAAAAAAGGAGCTTCGCTGGCGGTTTATTTTAGGGCAGCTGCAGGAGCTGAACCAAAAACCAGCCGATGCGATTGTAAATTATAACCGCATCGCCAAAAGCAATGCCTCGTTTGAAATGGCTTTTAACGCCAGCTTAAACCGCATCCGGATAGAGGATAAACAAAATGGCGTTAAAATAAGCCGGATAGACCGGCTATTAAGTTTATTGAAAGACCCGAACAACAAGGAATTCAAGGACCAGATATACTACCAGGTTGCCGAGTTGCAAATGGCTGATAAGAATATTAACGGCGCTATAAGAAATTATAATTTATCCATTCGCTACAGTTTAAAAAACCAAACCCAAAAGGGACTGGCCTACCTGCGGCTTGCCGGGATCAGTTTTAAAAACAGGGGTGATTATGTGACGGCTAAAAAGTATTATGATAGTACATTAACTACCTTATCGCCAAATTACCCGGGATACCACACTATTCAAAAGCTAAGCACCAATCTACAGGTACTTACAGACCGGCTGCTGGTCATCACCCGCGAAGATACACTGCAAGCGTTAGCCCGGATGGATGAAAAAACGCGCCTCGCCATTATTGACAAAATGGTAAGTGATCGGACATTACAGCAGCAAACGGCCTTTAATAACCCGGTAACGAACGTGGCAAATGCCAATAATACCAATACTGACACACAAGCCGGCATGATCGTTGGCAACTCGTTTTATTTTTATAACACCAATGCAGTTAGCCAGGGCTTTATTGATTTTAAGCGGCGATGGGGTAACCGCAGCCTTACAGACAACTGGCGCCGCAGCGACCGGTCGAGCAGCGACTTAAACACGAACGAGGTAATTAGCAGTACGCAAAATATTGACCCCGATGCCCCTGTAGGTGGTGTACAGCAGGACAAAAACCTTATCCCGGCAGGCAATTACAGGCAGACCTTGCTACACGACATGCCGCTTACAACGGCAATGCTGGCACAATCCAACGACCGGATCTATAACGCATATATGGATATCGGAAACTTTTACCGTGATGTATTAAGCGACAAAAAGGAAGCGACAACCAACTATGAAACAATTTTGCGCCGTTACCCCGCTCATGTCAATACGCCGGCTGTATATTATAATTTATATCGCCTTTACAGCGATTTGGATTCCGTAAAGTCAAACCGGTATAAGAACATCCTGTTAACGAACTATCCCAACACGCCTTTCGCAAGGATAATTTCAGATCCGGATTACTTAAAGAAACTGGAAGACGAAAACGCCGGGTTTACCGTTGCATACAATAGCCTGTTTGATCTATATTCCCATAAAAAATATAAAGAAGTAGTTGACCAAGCGCCGGTTTTGCTGAAACGATACCCTGGCAATAAGTTCCTGGCGCAAATCTATTACCTGCAGGCTATTTCGGCCGGGCACAACGAGGGGGTTATCCCCTTTAGGGACAGCCTGCAGCAGATCATTAAAAAATTCCCGGAAGACAGGCTGATAATTCCCGTGGTTAACCAGCACCTGGCGTATATCAATACGAACATGACCGAACTGATGGCCCGGCCAGTAGTGCTAACGGATGATGACCCTAACAAAGTACCGTTTACCTTTACCCCCGAATACCAGCAGCAAACCGAATACCGGAAACCGGTTGTTCCCGAAAATGCGGTTGCAAAACAGGATGTAAAAGTGCCGGAAAAGAAAATGGTTGTCATACCGCCTCCATCGACTGTTGCAAAAACCACTCCTGTACAACAGCCAGTTAAACAAGCTGAAACACCGCCAACTATATTTTCAATGAGCGATAGTACCAACTACTACTTTGTCGTTAATGTAAGCACCACCGCAAGCAATTTGTCATCGTCGCGATTTGGAATAGGGCAATTCAACCGGGCCAACTATCCCGGCAAGGGTATTAAACACCAGTTAATGCCGGTCGGAGTGGATAATCAACTTATCTTTGTCGGCCGGTTCACAACGCTTAGCGGCGTTAAAAAATACGCGGCTGAAATTATCCCGCTAATGCCCGAGATTATGAAAGTGCCAAAGGATAAATACAGTTTTTTTATCATAACACAGGAAAATCTGAATAAATTAGCCGACAAAAAAACGTTGGATAGTTATATTGACTATTACCAAAAAAACTATTAACATGATCATTAAACTTGCCCCGGCAGATATAAAAAGATATAACTGGTATTTATGGAAGACGGTTATCGGCTGTTTTGCATTTTTTATTTTGTTACTGCTGGTTACTTACCTGGGGTTATTTGGCCCGCTCCCGCCTTTTCGCGATCTTGAAAATCCAAAAAGCAACCAGGCAACTGAAGTACTTTCAACAGACAACACCGTTTTGGGCACGTATTTCATTCAAAACCGGTCGAGCGTAACTTATGCGCAGCTCTCACCAAATGTGATCAATGCATTGATTGCCACCGAAGACACTCGCTTTTACAAACACTCGGGCATTGATTTTCAGCGTATACCGAGCATGCTGTTATATAATTTGATAGGGCGCAAACAGGGTGCCAGCACCATAACCCAGCAACTGGCAAAAAACCTTTTTTCCGGCCCGGTAGCGCATAACCCGTTTGTTCGTTTCACACAAAAGCTGAAAGAGTGGATCATATCCATACAACTGGAGCGGCGCTATACCAAGCAAGAGATAGTGGCCATGTATTTAAACACGGTCGACTTTGGTTCATATAACACTTATGGGATAAAATCAGCCGCGCATACCTATTTTAATGCTACGCCGGATAAACTTACACCCGACCAGGCGGCGTTGCTGGTGGGCATGCTCAGGGGCACGGCTTATTATTCGCCTATAAGGCATCCCGACAGGGCGCTGGGCCGGCGCAACCTGATTTTAAGCAAGATGAACAAGCAGGGGTTTTTAAGCGACGGGCAACTGGAAGAATTTAAGAAAAAGCCGCTCGATCTCGATTTTACCCCGATGAATCATAACGACGGCCCGGCGCCATATTTCAGGGCAGTGTTGAAGCAGGATATTCAAAAGATATTCAAGGAGCAAAATATTGTAAAATCTGATGGGTCAAATTACGACCTGGACCGTGACGGTTTAAGAATTTATACCACCATTGATGCCAGCATGCAGCGTTATGCCGAGGAAGCGCAGCGTGCCTACATGCCGGCCCTTCAGGCGCAGTTCAACGAGCAATGGAAAGGTGTAAGCCGGTGGAAAACGATAAAGAATTTTAAACTGTTGCTGGATAAAGGCATGATGTTATCTGACCGCTATAAGCAATTGCAGATTGAGGGCAAGTCGGACGAAGAGATCAAACAGAACTTTGATACGCCGGATAGCCTGGAGCTTTTTACCTGGCGGGGCAATATCGATACGGTGATGAAACCTATCGATTCAATTGTGTACACTAAAATGATGCTCCGCAACGCGCTGATGAGCATGGACCCGACAACGGGCTATATCAAAGCATGGGTTGGCGGTACCGATTTTGAACATGTTAAGTACGACCAGGTGACCGGTACCCGGCAAGTGGGTTCAACCGCCAAGCCGTTTACCTACGCGGTCGCGATTGAAAATGGCTTTTCACCATGCCTGGAGGTGGATAACGTGCCGGATACGATATTTTACGACGGGCAGAAATGGTGCCCGCGCTCGGGAAAGACTGAAACGATACCAGGCACATTAACGCTACGCGAGGCTTTAGCCCATTCACAAAACTGGATAACCGCCCACGTGATGAAAGAAGTTGGACCAATACCGGTTGTCGAGCTTGCCAAAAAAATGGGGGTTACAAGCGAGATATTGCCTTATCCGGCAATTTGTATCGGAAGCTTTAATGCATCGGTATTTGATATGACGGGCGCTTACTCTGTATTCGCCAATCATGGCACCTGGACCGAGCCGACCTTTATATTGCGCATCGAAGATAAAAATGGTAATGTAATTTACACACATACGCCAAAAGTGGTGCAGGCTATGGATGCCGAACATGCTTATGTAATGACCTATATGTTAAAAGGCGTAGTTGATATACAGGGTGCTACTGGAAACAGGCTAAGATGGAAATACAATTTCACCAACCCTATGGGCGGCAAAACAGGCACAACCAATGATAACTCCGATGGCTGGTTTATTGGGGTGGTACCGCAATTGGTTACAGGCGTGTGGACAGGCTGCGAAGACCGTGATATTCATTTCCGCTCGGAGCGGCTGGGTGAAGGGGCCAATACCGCCCTGCCTATTTTTGCATTGTACATGAAAAAAGTGTATGCCAACCAGGCTCTGGGCATTAAAAAGAACGTCGATTTTGATGCGCCGAAAAATGGGTTGACCATTCAACTTGACTGCGGTGCCTATAAGCAGCAGCAACCCGGTACGGGAGAAGTGGAAAGGAAATTAGGGTTCTGACAATTGTTGGAAAGTTAAAATGTTGTAAGGTTGGTTAAGAAGAGTTTTTTGGCCGCGAACCAATGAACTAATGAGCCAATAAACTAATGAGCCAATTTGATCACAGACAAGCGTTAAAAAATATCCCCCGCAAACCAGGTGTTTATCAATTTTGGGATGAGAGCCAGGAATTAATATACATTGGCAAGGCAAAGGACCTCAAAAGCCGTGTTACATCCTATTTCAACAAGGATACCAATGTAAATGCCAAAACCAGGGTGCTGGTTACCAAAATCCGGAATATCACTTTCACTATTGTTGATACCGAGATAGATGCGTGGCTGCTCGAGAATAGCCTGATCAAAAAGCATCAGCCGCGGTATAACGTAATGCTGAAAGATGATAAAACCTATCCATGGATCATCATTAAAAATGAAAACTTCCCGCGCATATTCTGGACGAGGCGCATTGTAAGGGATGGGTCAAAGTACCTGGGCCCCTACGCTTCAGTTAGCATGATGCACAATATTTTGGGGCTCATCAAGGAAACATATCCGTTGCGCACCTGCAACCTGGCACTTACCCGCGAAAATATTGATAAAGGCAAGTTTAAGGTTTGTTTAGAATACCAGCTGGGCAACTGCAAAGGCCCCTGCCAGAATTACCAGACGGAAAATGATTACGACCACAACATCGGGGAAATAACGGACATTTTATGCGGCAAGATAGGCGCAGTGCTGCGTAACCTCAAAGCTGATATGGAAAAAGCTGTCGCCGATTTGAATTATGAGCATGCCCATCGCCTGAAAAGGAAATTCGAGCTGCTTGAAAACTACCAGAGCAAATCAACCATTGTCAATTCGTCTATTACCGATGTAGACGTATTTAGTATAGCCTCGGAAGAGAAATATGCCTTTGTAAATTACCTGAAAGTGATGAACGGCACCATCATCCAAACCCAAACCATCGAACTAAAAAAACGCCTCGATGAAAGCGATGAGGAATTATTAACGCTAGCTATTATCGAGTTCAGAAGCAGGTACGACAGCCATTCAAAGGAGATCATTGTACCGTTTAATATTGACATCGAGGATAAAGCCATCAAATTTACTGTGCCAAAGCTGGGCGAAAAAAGAAAGCTGCTCGACCTGTCTCAAAAAAATGTACTGTTCTTTAAAAAAGAACGGATAGACCAGTATGAAAAGTTAAACCCCGAAGTCAGAACCGAACGGCTGCTGGCCCAAATGATGAAAGACTTGCGGATGAACCAACTTCCGCGCCATATCGAATGTTTCGATAACTCAAACTTCCAGGGAAAATACCCGGTTTCGGCAATTGTAGTGTTCAGGGATGGCAAGCCTTCGAAAAAAGATTACCGGCACTTTAATGTAAAGACGGTAGTAGGCCCGGATGATTTCGCTACCATGGAAGAAGCTGTTTTCCGGCGGTACAGGCGCATGCTGGAGGAAGGAACGGACCTGCCGCAATTGATCGTTATCGACGGCGGTAAAGGGCAGCTTTCATCGGCGATTAAAAGCCTTAAGCTATTGGGAATAGATAAACAAGTTACCATTATAGGCATAGCCAAACGCCTTGAAGAGCTATATTACCCCGGCGATCAATACCCTCTGTATCTGGATAAAAAATCAGAAACGCTGAAGGTGATCCAGCATTTGCGCGATGAAGCACACCGTTTCGGGATAACATTTCACCGTAAAAAGCGCGACAAAGGCACCCTGGTTACCGAACTTGAACTGATAGAAGGAATAGGCAAAACCTCATCGGAGAAGCTGTTGCGATATTTTAAGTCGGTCAAAAAAATCCGGGAAGCTTCAGAAGCGGAGTTATTGGAAGTGGTGAACACCAAACAGGCGAAGGCGATAGTGGGGTATTTTAGTGGTAGAGATTAGAGACTGGAGATTAGAGATTAGAAGGAGATAAAATAAAAGCCCTTACCAGTTATGACACTTGTAAGGGCTTTTTTATATTAATTAAACTAATCTCTGGTCTCTAACCTCTAATCTCCAACGTCAATACGACCACAAATTAAGCTCCCAATCCATCAGGGATTTCTTGACCTTTTCCGCTTCGTAAAGCTTGTCTATACCCGTCGCGTAATCCTTTATCCGTTCATCCTTATCGTTTGATACTTTTACGATGTAGCTTGCAAAAATCCTTTTCATAAACACATCATCAAAGCTTAGCCCCGTAGCGTCGTTATTGCGGCTTATCGCTTCTTTAGTCGCCAATATTTGCCTTGCCTCAGGAAAATATATCCAGAATGCAGGCTGATAATCTAAGTTAAGACCACCGGCCTTTGGTTTAACCATTGGCGCTATACCGATAATCCGGGGTTCAAACATCGATCGCTGTTTGTCAAATACCCAATCTTCTTTTATACGGAATTTAACAATACTATCCGGGCTAAATTCGCCGGCCGTTAGTACCGATTTTATTTTATTACCGTCCTTGTCAAATTTATCCACCACAGTGCTATCAGCCATTTTACTTTTTGCCTGAGCTGGTGTTAAAGGGGTTGAAAAGCTATCGCCGCCTATATCAGTTTTATTAGGGGTCGGGTCGTAAGCGGTTAATTCACCTGCCGCTATGGCATCCATTAAAACGTCAATTAAGCGCTGTTTTGGCGAAGCCAGGTATTGGTTCATTTTTTCGCGCAGGTCAATTTCGCGCCAAACGCGCTTTTGGAATGAAACATCTGATTCGCGCAGGTTTGGGTAAGGTGTTACCTTCGCGCTTAAAATATTGGTTTTCTTGTAATAACCATCCAACGGCCGGTCAAACGGTTTTGCCGGTGTTTTACTTAATTTTTTAGTGGTATCAATCCCGGTCGGCTGCGCGCTCATGGTCGAGCTGCCTGTGTTTGATACAGTGGTTTTGGCCTTCGCAGTTACTTTCTTCTTACGCTTTTGTGCATAGGATGTAATACAAGCTAAGCACAATACAACAACTAAAATCCTCTTTTTCATAACTTTATTAATTTGCACTTATTACGATTCCGTCCAACCCGCGCTGTGTATGATCGGGGCCAACCGCAATAATATCTCTAAATACAACTGTTGTGCCAGGCGTCACAGAATTAATAGCTGTGCGCATAGCGGCGGTCATTTCATTTCCGTTTGCCGAATACGTTATCGCATCCTGGCGTGGTTTAATAACCAGCATTGTAAAACGGGTTACATTAAACTTCGCATCAAAATCAAACCCTTCCAATTTCGCAAATATCCTGTCCTGCGCGCGTATATTTGCAGCGCCGGTGGTTCCTCCACTTTTACCCGCAAACATGGCCTTTGGATCTGGTATACGTTTTACACGAAATAAAGTTGACCCCAATGTTGCAGTTTTTCCCGGCGCTATCTCACCGGATACCGTAACGGTTGCTGTACCCATGGAGTTTACTTCGGCTACATAATGCCCGGCCGAGCCCGACAGGCTGCCGCTGCTGATACTTACGTGTAATTTTTCTTTGGCAATACCGGGCGCTGAAACCGATAACGGGTTTGGCACGCCGATATATAATACGTTCATTTTATCGGGGGAAACCACTGCCGAAGGCCTGGCTACCATGTAGGTTTGTGCCGGTATAGGATAATGCTGTATTTTTCCATCATTATCTTTAAATGATATTTCACCGGTCCACGTGTGCAACCCCTCGCTGCTTGTGCTGCCGGAATACTTACCCTTGCCTTCGCTAACCGGAATAGATGAGCCACCTACAGTGATCGATGGAGATAAATGCGAATCGTATGCTGTTAAAAACACTTCGGCGGTATATGGCTGACCGACCAGTACATAGCTTGTAGGCGCCACCGCCACGGCACTAAATTTATCCAGGTTCACCTGTGCCTTTTCGGCTTCACCTAATATTTTCTTTACTACTTCGTTCTCGGCGTTTTTTGTGTCAGCTTGTATTTTGGCAAGCGTTGTCAAGGTAGCGCCCAAAGGGATACCATCGCCAAAATAAGCCTCTTCCCATGTTTTTGATACGCCGCCGCTTTGTTTAGGCTCGTCAGCATTAAGCGAAAAATTGGCCCCAGCCCTATCTTTAGGGCTTAACAAGCCTACTAATTTGGTCCGGGTATCTATTATTTTTTTACGCAACTCTTCGCCTTTTTTATTAGCGATCATGATATGCGGAGATATATCCAGGTTATCGCGTGCGCCTACGTCGTTAATGTTGGCATTGATACCGCCCCCCTCTGCCACCAGTTGATCTCTCAAAGCCTGTACATAGTCGTTAAGCGCCTTAGCTACCGCGCTGGCTTTTTTTGCCCTGTCGTAAATAGGCTGCGCCCGGTCGTGCTGCTCTTTAAGCTTAGTGGCCTCAAAAGTTGAATAGGTATCGTTAATACCCTTGGTAACATTGCCTGTTGAAGTGTCGAGGCTTATTTTTATATTTTTAAATGAATCCAATAAACTATCAGGCACGTTCAGGGCGATAAGGCCCAAAAGCACCAGGTACAGGATACCGATCATTCGTTGTCTCGGGGTTTGCTTACCTCCAGCCATGTGATTTTAAGGTTATGTATAATTTATCAAATCTGGTACAAAATACTAGCTAACGCGCGGCTGGTTCATTGCTGAAAGCATATTGCCGTATATGGCGTTTAACGTTGCCAGGTTTTTAGCTAAGCGGCCAATTTCATCTTTAAACTGTTTTGAATCATTTATTGAATCGTTAAAATTCTGCATCGTATCCGACAGGTTTTGGTAAAACTTGTTCATCGATTTTAAATGATTGCTCGAATCCTGCAGTTCCAGTTCATAAACAGCGTTTAACGCCGAAACATTTTTAGCCATTTTATTGATCTGTTCGTGATAGGCTTTTGAATCGATAGATGAACCGGCTATTTCTAATAAATTGGCCGAAGCTGTTTGAAAAGCGCCGGATAAAGTTTCATAGCTTGCCGTAGCCTGTTTAACCTTGGCGGTAAACACCGTGGTGGCTTCGCCCGCGTCGGCAACTTTCGATATCGCGTTTACTTTGTCGCCAAAAGTTCTTAAACCTTCGCCCAGGCTACTAATCAGTTCAGGGCCGATCTTTGCCTCCGCGAGCATTTTATCCAAAGCGGCCGTACTTGAAACACCGCCGCCGCCCGATCTTGCTGATGCGTTGGGCAATTCGCCGGCGTAATCCTCATCTAATTCGGGATAAGCGCGTCTCCAGTCAATTTCCTGTTCATCACGCTGGAAGCCTAACAGGAAGAATAAGATTGCTTCGGCTGATAATCCACCTGTAATAAACCAGGTAGCACCAGGCCAGTGTAAGATTTTGAACATCAGGCCCACAATAACTACAGTAGCGCCCCAGGATACGATGTTATTAATTCCGTATGGTAATTTTTTCCCTGCCATAATAATTTAAAAAAAGGTTTATTTGATTGCTGATTTTGATTGACTGATTAGTGTTTATCCCTGATATCCCGCCCTACGTAGTGGGTCACGCAACGAAATCCAATGTATGATTTTGCTGTATCCTGGTATTCAAAGGTACGGGTTGAATTTTGAAGAAAATAGCCGATATCTTTCCATGATCCCCCACGCACAACTTTCCGCTTCAGCACAGCCGGATCATTTGGTTTGGCCTCGTAATCAAAGGTTGGAGCAAGGTCATGAACAAATGTAGAAGCCGACTCGTCAAAGGCTGACGAAGTCCACTCCGCTACGTTACCAGCCATATTATACAAGCCATAATCATTTGGGAAATATGATTTTACGTTTACGGTATAGGTTCCGCCGTCATCGGAATAATTACCTCTGCCGGGCTTAAAGTTAGCCAGCAAGCATCCTTTAGCATTTTTAATGTAAGGACCTCCCCATGGATAGTCGGTTCCTATCCTGCCGCCGCGTGCAGCATATTCAAATTCGGCTTCGTTCGGCAAAAAATACATCGAACGGTGGGGTAAGTGTCTTTTATCTTTATAGGCATCATTATACCTGGAGCGCCATATGGTAAACGCGCGGGCCTGGCGCCAGGTAACACCAACAACCGGGTAATTGCGGTATGAAGGGTGCGAGAAATAACCTTCAACCATCGGTTCGTTTGCAGCGTATGAAAAGTCGCTTAGCCAAACCAATGTATCAGGATAAACATTAACAGTATCGCGGAAAATGAAATCCGAACGTTTTTTTGTCTTATCATTCTTATAATCAGCTGCCGTGCGGTATATCATGGTCGCATAATTATATTTTAGTAATCTTACATCCAGCTCATTGCGGTCGAATACTCGGTCATCGCCCTGGTAGTACATACCCTGTAACTTTGCGCCTGTAGCAGCAGCGGCGGCACCCTTGCGGGGACTCATCACCGGGTATTTTTTTACATAATCCCAATTGATATACTTTTTACCGTTTGGAGCAGCAACTGCACCTTTACCCGGTTTCAAGTAATATTTATCATCATTAAGATAGTTGGTAATGGCAATCGAGTCGCGCACCCAGTTCACAAATTGCCTGTATTGACTGTTGCTGATCTCGGTTTGATCCATAAAGAAAGGAGGCACCGTAACTTGTTTGGTTTGAGCTATTTGTGCAAACGTAACATCCTGGTCGGTTTGGCCCATCAGGAATGAACCGCCGGGTATATAAACCATCCCGTAAGGAACCTCGGCCCGGAACGACCGCGCCGGAACACCTGTCAATTCACCTCTGTCTCCACCTTTACCACAGCCGCTTAATACGCCAACTGCTAATCCTATTATCAAAAAGTATATCTGCTTCATTTTTAAAATCAAAATCTTATATAATAATATACAACCTTATTGCAACCACCGAATATATTAAATTTGCCCCACCTGTATGCAAAAAAAATTTAATAGTCAAAACTACGTAATTTAAATCTAATTAAAATAAACCATTAGCTAATAAACCAATGGCTTTGATTAATATTGTAATTGACAATTTTTGCGTCAAATAGTTTGCACTATAACGCAAAACTTTTAAAAATAGTTACAGCCTAAATTAAATAAAATGTCCAATAATCTTTTTTAATAAAGAAATGTGTCCATGCAAATGGGATACAGTCTCCGGTTACCGGCTTAATTGGTTTTTAATTGGATAATTATTGCAAATGATCAACCCGGTTTATAATCATACAACCTGCCACCGCAAACTAAACGATATGAACAGTGAAAACTATTTGTTGGCCTGTTTTACGTACTGCTCAATGGCCATTGTCATGGATGGTGCTGCAGGGGTGGGTGCCGGAATGTCTAAGATTAAGCCCGCTTCGAGCACCGCTTTATAAGTGGTGGCGCCAAATGCCGCTATGCGGGTGTTATTCTGCTTAAAATCAGGGAAATTCTTATAAAGGGATTGTATGCTTGACGGGCTAAAAAAAGCTATTATATCATAAAAAACTTCGGCAAGATCTGACAAATCGCTGCAAACCGTCCGGAAGAGCACTGCCGGGGTAAAGTTATATCCGTGCTCGAGCAGGAACTTTTGGGTTTCCTCGGCGGCAACGTCTGAGCAGGGGTAAAGAAACTTTTCTCCGGAGTGTTTTTTCAATACTTCAGCCAGGTCGGAGGCGGTTTGCTTTCCAAAAAATATTTTCCGTTTACGGTATTGAATATATTTTTGAAGATACAGCGCAATCGTTTCGGACAGGCAGAAATATTTCATTTCAACCGGAACTTCAAAACGCATTTCGTCGCATATCCTGAAAAAATGATCAGCAGAGTTACGGCTCGTAAAAATTACTGCACTAAAATCTGCAAGGTTGATTTTTTCTTTACGAAAATCTTTAGCCGGTACACCTTCAACATGAATAAATGATCTGAAATCAATTTTCAAATTAAGCTTTTTAGCAAGCTCGGCGTATGGATTTTTATCATTTTCAGGTTTGGGCAAAGTAACTAAAATACTTTTAACCTTTTTCTTTCTCTCTTCCAAATTCAATTCGTGTAACTGCCTAAAAGTTTATATTAAGTGCCTTAATCAATATCAACACAGGACAAATTTCGAGGGCACAAAGATAGATAAATAAATAAAATTTATGAAATCGAAAGTTTGAAATGATATTAACGCTATTTCTGAGGTATTGCCACGCAAATATGGCCCCGATGGACAGTAATGTAAAACTCAATAAATAGGGAACAAACTTGCTGGCGAGCAAGCTGAGAGATATAGCTACAAATAATAAAACAAATGCAATATTAAAATAGGTTAAATTTAGTATGGTAATGTATTGACTTACATGCTTATTAATGTCGAATATAAATCCAATAAATTTCAATACAAAAAATTTAAGGGCAAACAATACGCTGATTAAAATGGATAGCGAAATAAAAAGCTGCAGCCCGCTGATGGTGTAGTAAACATGATAATAAACCGTAAGCTGCGACAAAACAAGGGCGGACGAGGTGGTGAACAATAAAAATAACCCGATAAACGCCCACGAATTTATCATCCCTCCCTCTTTATCGATCGGCGAAACTGCACGTTTATTATAAAAAGTTTGCATAACGCCTCTTAAATCGGCGCCTAAAAAAAAGTTTAGCAGGGCAGTATATATCAATAACCCAATAATAGCGCCTATAACCCACAGATCGCGCGGTTTACGCAGTTGCCCGGTCCGTAAAACACCTTTTGCTTTGGTGGATAAATGCGCCAGCGCATCTAAACTGAATACGTCCGCTTTTAGTAGTTTAGTTAAAAACTGGTCTTCACGCAACGGATCTGGCCGAAAATAGATCATCGCTATCGAATCGGCGACAAATTGTTCGCGATCCTGCGTTGCAAATAATGCAGAGTCGGGTTTGTATACGTTGGCCGGTGCGGCTTTCCTTAAATTGCCATTTGCATTTTTAATGGTGGTATCCTGCCCTGCATACACTGAGCGGCAAAATGCCGTTACGATCAGAAGGCAAAATAGGGTAAACCGCATTTTAAAAAAAATTCGCTGATAACTATTGAGCAAAATTACCCGAATAAATTAAAATATTCTGCTTCTGTTGCAATTATATTTGAAAATCAACGCTGTTTGGGATTAAGATTTTGGTTTGATGGGCTGATAATGTGAGAACCCTTACCTTTGCCCCCATGGCCGGCATTTACATTCATATCCCCTTCTGCAAACAGGCCTGCCATTATTGCGATTTCCACTTCAGTACTTCGTTAAAATATAAGGACGAGCTTTTACAGGCGCTGATAAAAGAGATAACCCTGCAGCAAAATTACCTGGAAGGCGAAACCATTGAAACCATATACTTCGGCGGCGGTACCCCTTCCTTGCTGAGCGCTGATGAACTGAAATTGCTCATCAGCACAATTACCGGTTTATACACGGTTGCTGCTGGTGCCGAAATTACCATCGAGGCCAATCCCGACGATCTTGACAAAGCCAAAGTGCAGGCACTCCGGGAAACGGGCATAAATCGCTTCAGTATAGGGATACAGTCATTTTTTGATGAGGATCTGGCCTGGATGAACAGGGTGCACCGCGGTAAAGAAGCTGAGTCGGCCGTTAAAAGGGTACAGGATGCAGGCTTCGAAAACTTAACCGTCGACCTGATCTATGGCTATCCGCTGCTGAATGATGAGAAATGGAAATATAATTTGGATAAGGTATTTGAACTGGCCGTGCCGCATATTTCGTCCTACTCTATGACGGTTGAGCCGCAAACCGCACTGGCATCGTTTATCAATAAAAAGAATCAGCCGGCAATGGATGATAAGCAGAGCGCCGTACAATTCACTTTTATGATGAATGCCATGGAATTGCAGGGATTCGAGCATTACGAAATCTCGAACTTCAGCAAACCCGGCAAACATTCAAGGCATAACGCCAACTACTGGAAAGGTATAAAATACCTTGGTATCGGCCCGTCGGCACATTCGTTTAACGGGGTTTCGCGGCAGTGGAATATAGCCAATAATGCCCAATACATTCAGTCTGTAGCGCTAAATAAGCTGCCCGCTGAAATGGAGGTGCTTACCGAAACCAACCGTTTAAACGAGTACATCATGACATCGTTGCGCACGATATGGGGGCTCGATCTTGATAAGCTCAATTTAATAGTAAGTGCAGCGTCCGGCGAACTGCTAAAGGCCGCCCGGCCCTATTTTGACAAGCAGTGGATCATTCAAAAGGAAAACACGATTTACCTAAGCCCGCAAGGTAAATTATACGCCGACAATATCGCTTCGGGCTTGTTTTTTTAAATCACCGGACAGCACTGTCGCAGGGTGTCGCACTTTTTTGTCGCAGGTGTCGCACCTGTCGCAGTGCGACAGAAAAAACGCTGATTAAAAAAACCGGGGTTTTATTTACTCCGTATCTCTCCCTAAACACACAATAACAAACAAAAATGAAAAAAATCATTATCGCGGCGTTTGCCTTAGCAGCTATTGCAATTTCGCCGAAAGTTAACGCTCAAACTAAAATGGTTGGTGGCGCGGCTATGTATCCAACTAAAAACATTGTTGAAAATGCGGTTAATTCAAAAGACCACACCACACTTGTTGCAGCAGTGAAAGCAGCAGGACTGGTTGAAACTTTAGAGTCGGCAGGCCCATTCACCGTGTTTGCCCCGACCAACGAAGCATTTGGAAAATTACCAGCCGGAACTGTTGACAACCTGGTAAAACCAGAGAACAAAGCTTCCCTTACAAAAATTTTAACTTACCACGTGGTTGCTGGCCGTTTAAGCTCACATGACTTATGGGCAAAAGTTAAAGCCGGCAACGGAAAAGCAGAATTAAAAACTGTACAGGGCGACGAGTTAACCGTTATGGCCCAGGGTAAAAAATTATACCTGGTTGACGAAAAAGGCGAAAAATCATGGATCACCATTGCTGATGTAAATCAGAGCAACGGGGTAATACATGTAGTGAATACCGTATTGATGCCTGATTAACTCCCAAATAGTCACTATGAAGCCTGGTGATAAAATCGCCGGGCTTTTTTGCTTGTCATCCTAACTCTGATCTCCGACCACTAATCTCTCTCCTAACTCGTATGGTCAACAACTATCTTCCACTCCCCATTTATTTTCCGAAACCATAACGTAAAATACCCGCCGGGAGCATCCTTTTCGCGCTGCAGGTGCCAGGCACCGAGCATAAAGGCGTTGGTTTTGTCGAGCAGGTCGACCTTTAAAACCGTAAACGTAAGTGTGCCCATTTCCGCCTTGCCTGGATAATGTTGTTTGTACCGCGCCAGCGTAGCCTGCCAGCCGCGAGTGGGTGCCGTGCTGCCAACGAATAATAACGAGTCGGAATGCCAGTACCCCTGCATAAAGCCATCGATGTCGCCATTGTTCCAGGCGATGCGCTGATCGTCCAGTACTTTTAAAATAGCCCGTTTATTATCCTGGGCGTACAATGTCACGTACGCGAAAAGCAGAAGGGAAAAGGTTAATGTCTTCTTCATCATGCAATTTAAAAATATTTATGAAAAAAGCTTTTAGCTTTGGCCTTAATGGTTTTAGCGATGAAGAACATCCTCTGTTTCGGCGAGATCCTATGGGATACTTTTGGCACTGAGAAAGTTGCCGGCGGCGCACCAATGAATGTGGCCCGCCACCTGGTTCAGCAAGGCGCGGATGTATCTTTTGCCAGCCGTGTGGGATCGGATGAATCCGGAAAAGGATTGATTGAATTTCTAAAAACCAGCGGTTTATATAGCAGCCTGATCCAAACTGACAGCGAACTGCCCACCTGCGAGGTAACCGTTAAGCTAGACATACAGGGCAGCGCAACTTATATTATCCCAAAACCATGTTCATGGGATAATATACAGACCGAGACAGCGCTTGACGAAGCGGCCGTAGCGGCATCGGCAGTTGTTTTTGGCAGCCTTGCATGCCGCGAAAAAACAACCCGGGATACATTATTAGACTTGCTGAATGAAACCTCCGCGCTGAAAATATTTGATGTAAACCTGCGCCCGCCTCATTATACCCTGGCAGACATCGAAACTTTGGTGGCAATGGCAGGCGTCGTTAAAATGAATGAGGAAGAGGCTGGTTTACTGATAGGCGAAACCAATGGCGGCCTGCGGGAAAAAATCATTGAGTTTCAAAAGAAATATCACGCCCAAACTATTTGTGTTACCCGCGGCGAAAACGGCGCTATCGTATGGCACGATCACCAATTTTATGAGCACCCGGGCTTTAAGGTAAATGTAGTGGATACCGTGGGCGCGGGAGATGCATTTTTAGCAACTTTTATAGCAGGGTTGCTTAACGGAATTAATATGGCTGAATTGCTTAAAAAAGCTTGTGCTGTTGGCGCATTTGTAACGACCAAACGCGGTGCTAACCCGGTTTATAGCATGGCGGATATTGATGCGCTGATGGCATGAAACGAAAAATCATCTATAGTGATGGTTTGAGACCCATCGCTATGATAAATTCATCGTTAATTTATTGCCCTCAAAATCCTGTTCCACCTTATTTTATCCAAAAAGGTGCCTGTTGAATCAACACTCATAAAGGTGATCATCGCTTTCCCTACGATATGATCCTCGGGTACATAACCCCAAAAGCGCGAATCAAGCGAATTGTGTCGATTATCGCCCATCATCCAGTAATAATTCATTTTGAAGGTGTAGGTATACGCCTGCTTGCCATTGATAAAAATGTCCTTCCCTTTTACCTCAACTTTATTATTCTCGTATAACTCGATCGCCCTGCGGTATAAAACCATGGTCGAATCGGTTAAAGGAATTGTCCAGCCGCGTTTAGGCAAAACAAGCGGGCCAAAATTGTCCATGTTCCATTTAAATTTTTCATTATGCGGGAAAACCGATGAGTCATATTGCCCGGCAGGCTGAACAACCGGGATAACGCTTTTTATGTTCGAAAAGCTTTTAAATGCAGCCAGGTTGCCATTTGGAATGATCATTTCGTACATATGTGCATCTTTTTGCTGCAGCACCTCTATGTGCATATCCTGGTATACCTGCGGGTTGATATCCGTCCCGTTAGTTACTACAGTATAAGATGTTTGAGCCTTTTCCGCGTTTGGTGCGGCCTTACCATTGATGAATACCTGTCCGTCGACAATGGTAAGCCGGTCGCCGGGTGTGGCCTGGCATCGTTTGATCAGGTTTGTGCGTGCGTCAACGGGCCGGTCATACGAAGGGTCTGCCTCATCGGGTTTATTAAAAACAATAATATCCCCTTTCTTAACTTCAGTTAATCCCGGCAAACGTAAATATGGCAGCTTTATGCCATCCCAATAGGTTTTGATATCGTACTTCGTAACCGTCGACTCCAAAAAAGGAACAGACAATGGCGTAAAAGGCATGCGCGGGCCATAGCTTATTTTGCTCACAAACAAATAATCGCCTGTAAGCAGCGTGCCTTCCATTGAACCTGAAGGAATGGCATAAGCCGAAAACAGCAGCCCGCGGATAATGGTGGCAGCCACAACAGCAAATACTACTGCATCAACCCATTCGCGTGTTTTTGACTTTTTTGGTTTGGCGTCGGAGGTTTTTTTCCGCGAGAAGAATTTCCAGTTCATAACGTTAGGTTTTTTCTTAGACGGAAATGACAGCGCGATGTTACAAAATGAAGGGCTTTTCAATATGCCGGAGCAGCGTTCAGATATTTTCATAGTATTGTAATATATTCATTATAAAACGATTGTAACGGATATTTTATGGGCGAGTCTGAATAATACATTATAATTTTGTCTCGTCGTTAAATATTGAAATATCAAAAAGGCTCAACATATTATAAAGAAAAGTATAACACTCACTGTTGTAGTGTTATACTTTTTTATGACGTCGGCTTATATTTCATATCTTCCAAAATATAATTCCTACCGGCCAAAAACATCCGCTGCTTCAAGCGTCACTTATTTTCACGCGGATAATAATGCTCACAATTGCTTTATAAAAATGCGCATTGTTCTTAAGTCCGCCGTTGAAAATAAGCTTAACGCATTAAACATCTTTATTAAAACTGCAGCACTGGTTTTTTTGATAGTTTTTAGCGAAGCTGCAATACCTGTTTTATCAGGAAAATCAAACGCTTCGTTAACTATTCATTTTTACCCCCACAGGCCTTATTATCAAACTTTCCGCACATTTCGGATTTGATTATACACTTAAATGTGTTTAACAATCAATTTTTTTTAAACCGCATCTCATAGTTTGCTAACTAAGTATTTACCCTGGTTTTATATTAACCATCTAAGTACGGATGCTTATCCAATAATTTAATAATCAATACAATGAAAACAATATCAAAATATTTAACACTTACCGGCTTAAGCGCAGTATTGTGTTTATTTCTGGCCTTACCCGCTCACGCACAACATGGTGGCGGCGGCGGTCATTTCGGTGGCGGTGGCGGCATGCATTTCGCCGGAGGTGCTCACTTCGGTGGCGGTCATATAGGCGGTGATACTCATTTCGGCGGCGGCCATATAGGTGGCGATAGCCATTTCGGCGGCGGCCATCCATCAGGCGCAGTATCGGTAAACTTCCATGGTGGCCGGGGTATCAGGGGTGGCGATCCCCACGCAGTTAGGGTATGGGGAAACGGGCCTGGTGTTTATGGCCATGGCGGGCTATATGGCCACTACGTTTGGGGCAGGCATGGCCATTTCTTTTATAACCGGGGCTTTTACGGTAGTTTATACTATCCTATGCTGGGCCTTAATTTTGGTTATTTACCTGTTGGCTATTATCCATTTGACTGGGACGATAGTCAGTTCTACTTCAGTGATGGGTTTTACTACCAATATGATAACGACCAATATACCGTGGTTGAACCGCCTATTGGCGCGGCAATAAAAACGCTGCCTTCAAATGCGAAATCCACCCAGATCAACGGGCAGCAGTATTATGAGTTAAATGGTGTTTATTACTTGCCTGTTAAACAGGGTGACGGTACTACACAGTATCAAATTGAAGGTAAAGACGGCAAGTTAAATACAGATACCACCGGCGCTAAAACGGTTGTGCCCACAATAGGCAACATGGTTACTAAGCTGCCGCCTGATTGCAGAAAGATCAACCTGAACGGCGACACCTTTTTTGTGTCTGAAGATGGTATATATTACCAGCAAATTAAAGACAGCAATAATAAAACAACCTATAAAATAGTAGGGCTTGAAAATGGCCCGGGCAAATAATGATGTTATATGAATAATAAAGGGCTGGGCCAATGCCCCCCCTTTATTATTCATTTTTCTATTGTTTATTTCGGCATTCGATATTCAAAATTCATTAGTCGATATTAGTTTTTACTTTTTTTCAAGCTGTAAACCGTCGTATAGACTCACCCCGACTGCGCTTCGCTGGTCGACCCTCTCTCCGTGCCGGAAAGAGGGTTAACGAAGAAATTTTTTTTCTTCCCCTCTTTTTGGCCCTGCCAACGAGAGGGTGAGTCAACTCTGCGAGCGGCAAACTCACTCCTTTTTGTCATTATTAACTAACAATTCAACTTCGCCAAACTTTTAAAGAAAATAATCCGTTATTTTATATCAGAAAGGGTACCCTATGCGCGGATTTGAATTTTCGAAGTTTAAACCCAATCAAATCCCCAAAGGCGGATTTGAAGAATTACTAAAATTATTCCTGGAATTGCTTAACTATACGTCGGGCGACGCCGGCGAAGCTTTGGCCTGGATGAACGAGCTCGACAAGCAGTATAACATCACCAACGATGAGTATGGCATGGGCAACTTTATTGATGAGCTGAAGGAAAAAGGCTATCTCACCGATGAAAACGAAAAAGGCGAATTCAGGATAACGGCCAAAACGGAACAAAGCATCCGGCAGTCGGCGCTGGAAGAAATATTCGGTAAGCTGAAAAAATCGGGCAAGGGCAACCACCGCTCGCCGCAATCGGGGCAGGGCGACGAAAAAAACGCCGAGCGCCGCGAGTTTGAATTTGGCGATAGTCTCGATCAGATTAATATGACGCAATCCATCCACAACGCCCAGGTGAACCACGGCATCGGCGACTTTACTATGACTGAGCGGGATTTGGAAGTGGAGGAGATGGACTATAAAACCCTTACCTCCACCGTACTGATGATAGATATATCGCACTCGATGATCCTTTACGGTGAGGACAGGATAACGCCGGCTAAAAAAGTAGCCATGGCGCTGGCCGAGCTCATTCGCACCAAATATCCAAAGGATACATTGGACATCGTGGTATTTGGCAACGACGCGTGGCCGATCACTTTACAGGATTTACCCTATCTGCAGGTTGGCCCCTATCATACCAATACCTACGCCGGGTTGGAGTTAGCCACCGACTTGTTGCGGCGGCGCAAAACGCACAACAAGCAGATATTTATGATTACCGACGGTAAACCCACCTGCTTAAAAGAGGGAACAAAATATTATAAAAACAGCATCGGGCTCGATCGTAAGGTAGTGAACAAAACGTTAAATATGGCGGCCCAATGCAAGCGGCTAAAAATTCCTATCACCACGTTTATGATCGCCAAAGACCCATACCTGCAGCAATTTGTGCGTAAATTTACCGAAACAAATGGCGGCAAAGCTTTTTACAGTTCGCTCAACGGTTTGGGCGAATACATTTTTGAGGATTACATTCGCAACAGAAGGAAAACAGTAAGATGATGTGCGGATGTGCAAATTAAACTAACAAAATTAATAACACTATGGTCCATGGACTATCGACTATGGACTAAATGACTATTGACTAATGACTAAAATACCAAACATAAAAACCCTCGGCCAGTTAAAACAAACGGATTATAAAAGCCGGTCGGTAAAAGATGAGTTAAGGGCCAATTTGATAGCCCAGTTAAAAAAAGGCGAAGGCGGTTTTGAAGGGATAGTGGGTTTTGAGGACACGGTTATCCCCGATCTGCAAACGGCTATCCTATCGCGCCATAATATTTTGCTGCTGGGTTTACGCGGCCAGGCTAAAACACGCATTGCCCGATTGCTGGTGAATTTACTGGATGAATATATACCCTATATCGAAGGATCGGAATTATACGATGACCCTTTGCACCCCATATCCTGGTACGGGCATCACGCTATTGAAGAAAAAGGCGATGATACCCCGATTGCATGGGTACACCGCAGCGAGCGCTATACCGAAAAACTAGCCACACCTGATGTTACCGTTGCCGATTTGATCGGTGATGTTGACCCGATAAAGGCCGCCACGATGAAACTGACTTACTCCGACGAGCGTGTTATCCATTTCGGGTTGATCCCGCGGGCGCACAGGGGTATATTTGTGATCAATGAGTTGCCCGATTTGCAGGCGCGTATACAGGTATCCCTGTTTAATATCCTGCAGGAAAGGGATATACAGATACGCGGTTTTAAATTGAGGCTGCCGCTTGACCTGCAGTTTGTTTTCACCGCCAATCCTGAGGATTATACCAATCGAGGTTCGATCGTAACACCGCTTAAGGACCGCATCGAAAGCCAGATATTGACGCACTATCCGCGTTCGGTTGAAATTTCCCGGAAGATCACTCAACAGGAAGCCTCGCTCACTGCTGAACAACGCGCGACCATCGAAACCGATGGCCTGGTAAAGGATTTGGTTGAACAAATTGCATTTGAAGCACGCAACTCCGAATATATCGACAAAAAATCGGGTGTGTCCGCCCGGTTAACCATATCAGCTTTTGAGAACCTGGTGAGCAACGCTGAACGGCGCATGCTCATCAATCATGAATCCAGCACCTTTGTGCGTATTTCCGATTTCCTGGGTGTGATACCTGCCATAACCGGAAAGATCGAGCTGGTTTATGAAGGTGAGCTGGAAGGCCCGGGTAAAGTGGCCAATATTCTTATAGGAAAAGCCATTAAAACGTTGATGCTGCAGTTTTTTCCTGATCCCGAGAAATCGAAAAAATCAAAAGTGCCAAACCCATACATCGAAATTATAAATTGGTTCAGCGAAGGCAATAACTTATCGCTTGTTGACGAGCTGCCTTTTCAGGAATATAAAAAGCAATTAAACTCGGTTACCGGCTTAAAAGCACTGGTGAAAAAATTCCACCCAAGCCTTACTGAAAGCCAAACGTTGTTACTCATGGAGTTTGTGCTGCATGGCCTGTCCGAATTTTCACAGCTAAACAAAGGTTTTCTCGACAACGGTTTTGCCTTCTCGGATATGTTCAACAGCCTCTTCAACCTGCAACCGGATGAGGACGACCTGGATGTTGATGATGACCGTTATTAACGCTGGTAATTAATTTAGCCTGTGCATAACTTACAGCTTATTTTATTTATTGCCGCATTATTGCTCATAGATCGCTATGTGCTCAGCGGCCTGCGCGGTCTGCCAAAAAAAAGACGATTCTTTCACAAAGCATCGTTTACCCGTTCGTATTGGATATTTACGGCTTTGCTTTTGGCCGTCATCTTTTTTGTTATCTATATCAAGGTAGGGTTTGGCGTCAGGCTTGGTTTGCTCATCTTGTTTTTCCTGGTGTATTTATGCAAGGTGTCATTTGCACTGTTCATTTTAGTTGATGACGTGCGGAGAGCGGGGATTTTTTTATCAAGAAAAAACAAATCATCGCCACAGACGCCGGAAGCGAAAACCGAACCATTCGTTATTCCCCGATCGGAATTCCTGATGCAGGCCGGGTTACTCGCCGGTGCGGTTCCACTGGCGGCCATTGGGCTCAATATGCAAAGTGGCCTGTATGATTATCACATAAAGCGCCACATTTTATATCTCCCCAACCTCCCGAAAGCATTTGATGGTATCAGGCTGGGGCAGATCTCGGATATTCATTCAGGTAGTTTTTACAATCCGCGGGCTGTACGCGGCGGGGTTGACATGCTGATGCGCGAAAAAGCCGACCTGATTTTTTTTACCGGCGACCTTGTAAACCGGATAACCCCGGAAATGAAGGACTACCAGGATATTTTTAGTAAAGTAAAAGCGCCCCTCGGCGTTTTCTCCTCGCTGGGAAATCACGATTACGGCGATTATGCCGAATGGCCCAATGAGGCAGCTAAACAAAAAAACTTCAACGACCTGGTAACTACCCACAAAAACCTGGGCTGGGATTTGCTGCGCAACGAAAACCGCCGCCTGAAAATAGGCAATGATGAAATAGGTATTTTGGGCGTCGAAAACTGGGGCGAGATACATCGCTTTCCGCGACGGGGGCGAATGGATATCACCATAAAAAACACGGATGACCTGCCCGTGAAACTACTTTTATCGCACGACCCATCGCACTGGCGGGCACAGGTATTACCCGAATACCCGCAAATTGATGTGATGTTTTCCGGTCATACCCACGGCATGCAGCTGGGTGTGCAAACCGAGCACTTTCAGTGGAGCCCTGTACAATATATCTACAATGAATGGGCCGGTTTTTATCACGAAGGCCCGCAGCAACTATATGTGAACGTAGGTTATGGTTTTATTGGCATTCATGGCAGGGTTGGAATATTGCCGGAGATCACGATATTTGAACTAAAATCTGCTATCGATCCAAAATTGAAGAGAGCCTGAAAGAAAAATAGCCGTTACCTTTATCCATAAAATGAAGAGAATATTTCAGCCAGCGTTTGACTTCCTGCTGTTCAGTAATATTTTTATGTCACTGTGCGCCGTAGCCCAGGGGCTGGTCACTTTTTATTTGATCAATGCGGAGCCGGTGTTACCGGTACTTGGCCTTTTGTTTACTTCTACACTCGGCATTTACAATTTCAGTATTTTAATTTCAAGGCCCAAACGTCCCGATCAATCGCCCTACCGGCGGGTGCGCTGGTTTTTTTCCCACTACAGGCTAATGGTAACATTTACAATTGTATCCATATTGTCGCTGGTACCGTTATTCTTCCTCATGTCAATGGAAGCGCGAATACTCCTGGTATTTTTAAGCATACTTTCATTTTGTTACAGCATTCCCTTATTCACCATACACGACCAAAAGTTTGGCTTACGCAACATCCCCGGTTTAAAGCAATTTTTGATCACACTGGTATGGGCCATGAGCACGGTTTTGCTCCCGATTATTGAGGCACAGCATTTTCATCTCGCCAATGTTTCCGTACGCGATATCACTCTCCTCGTCGCCAAGCGCTTTTTGTTTATCGCTGCGCTAACGGTGCCCTTTGATATCCGCGATCTTTTCCAGGATAAGCAATACGGGCTAAAAACGGTGCCGGTAGTATGGGGCGAAAAAAATGCCTACCTGTTTTGCCAGTTTTTGCTTGGCGGATATATTGTTTTGCTGTTTCTTTTCAGGGATAATGGGTTCACCCGCGATTTTTTCGCCTTAACAATTACCGCCATATTAACCGGATGGCTCATATTTAAATCGAAATGGGAAAAAAACGAGTACTATTATTTCTTTTACCTGGATGGTGTGCTGATATTACAGTTTGTAGTGCTGGCGGTGTTTAGGAGGTTTTGAGACCGATTCACGCTGCGGTAACAATCAAAAAACAAACGCCTTGGCATTATATCATGTTAGATGCTTTGGAAATGAAATAATACCTTATTTTAGTTGTATAATATCCTTACAATGAACAAACAAGTTCAAAATAAAGCTTTCGTACTTCGCTGGTACGATCAGCTATGGAATAGTGGCAATGAAGACATTATCGCCGAAATGATGCACGAACAATGCCGCGCTTTCGGTTTAGGTTCCGAGCCCGTTAAAGGCCCGGAAGAATTTAAACGGTTTTACAGGTCGTTTGTGGACAACTATTCGGATATACATATCACCGTTGATAAAAACTTAGTCGACGGTGATTACGTAATCGCATTATGTACAGCCACGGCCATTCACAAAGCAACCGGGAAGCCCGTGAATTTTACGGGGACATCGGTTGTACAGATTGAAAACGGGAAAATAGTAACCGCCTGGAACTATTTTGATTTTTTGACCATGTACATGCAAAGCGGGAAAATTACGCCGGAGCAGCTGGGGTAGCTTCCTGGGTTATTAGTTGCAGGATACGCGTACAATTACAGCTACCGCCTTAGCTTATAAATAACTATTTCACGACAGGTAACTCAATACAGCTAGCAAATGCTGCTGAATGATACACCTTTTGCGTTGCCGGCTGGAAATCGCTTTCCTTCGCTTCAAAAATATTCGGGACATATTTCTGCGGGTTACGGTCGATGATCGGGAACCAGGTGCTTTGCACCTGCACCATTATTCTATGTCCTTTCTTGAATACATGGTCGGCGCCGTGCAGGTCGATAACATATTCCTCAACTTTTCCCGGTGTGACCGGTTCTGGGTTTGAAAAACTTTTCCGGAAACGGCCACGAAATACATCATCAGCAATCATCAGTTCGTACCCCGACATTTTCAACTCTTTTTTATAATTCTGCGGATAAACATCTATCAGTTTCACCACCCAGTCGGCGTCGGTGCCAGACGTGGCGGCGAATAGTTTAGCGGCTACATTGCCGGTAATGGTTACATCTTCCGTAAGGGTGTCAGTCTGCCAGGTTAATACATCCGGGCGGTTATCCACAAATCGCTGGTCGTCGGTAAGCCAGGTGTACCAGCGCGAACCGGGCCCATAAGTTTCCTCAATGGGCCTTTGGCGATAAGGGACAGGTTTCGATGGATCGGATACAAAACTGTCGAAGGGCTTAGCCTCTGCAGCAGATGGCTTTTCAAAAGAAAGCTTGCCGTTCGCGTGAAAATAAATGCTTGTCGTTGTCGCTTCCTTAGGTGGCCATGCGCTATAGTTCTTCCATTGATTTGACCCGGTTTGGAAGGAAATTGCTTCAGCAAATTTACCGTCACCCTTGCCTTTTAAATACCACGCAAACCATTTGGCCTGTATCTCTTTCCGAAAGTAAGTTGCCGTAGCCTGGTCGTCAAATTTGATGTTGCCTAAATTCTTGCCTTCGCCGCCGGCCCAGCCGCCATGCCGCCACGGGCCAAGTACAATAAAGTTCTTATGGTTTTTATCCCGTTTTTCCAAAGTCTTGTAAGCAGTTTGCGGCCCAACCATATCTTCCTGGTCCCACCACCCCGAAACATGCTGTATAGCGGTACGCGGCGTATCCAGCCGATAAGCCAGCGCTTGCTTTTGCCAGAACGTGTCGTAATTTGGATGGGCAACAAAATTGTTCCATGTGGGCAACGAGCCGTGCAGGTATTTTTTATTGACATTTGATAACGGGCCCAGTTTAAGATACCAGTCGTAGGTGTCATACTGGCCAAAATTGTAAAGCGAATCTGTTTTTGCCGCCTCGGTCAACACAGCATACTCAAAGCCATAGCTTAACCTGAACGCGCCGTTATGGTGAAAATCATCATTCATGAACATGTCTGCCGGGGTAGCTTGTTCCGACACCGCTTTAAGCGCCGGGTGCGGGTCAGTCGCCGCAATAATGGATGTCCAGCCATCATATGAGATGCCGTAGATGCCAGCCTTGCCATTGTTATCCGGCACGTTTTTTAGCAGCCAGTCAATTGTATCGTATGTATCGCTCGATTCGTCAATTGCCCTAGGGTTGGTTTTATTACGGCTAAAACGCTGCATTTCAAAAGTCCCCTCCGACAAATATCTTCCCCTGATATCCTGGAAAATGAAGATATAGCCATCGTCGGCCATGTCTTTTACATATCCTATTTTTTCGGGGCTGGGGTAAGTATTTACGCCATAAGGTGTTCTCAGCATTAAAAAAGGTAAGCTTTCCTTTTGTTCCTTTGGCGTAAAAATTACTGTGTGCAGCTTAATGCCGTCGCGCATCGAGATCATTACTTCCTTACGGTTATATTTATCATCGGGCTTTACCTGCTGGGCTGATAATGATAGGATATTGAAGAGTAAAATACCCGCAACGATGATTCCTGTAAATAATACTTTCATATTTGCTTATTGATGAGGTTTGATTAAAGATAAGGTTGTAATTGTTGCAGACGTTAAAAAAGTTGAAATTTTTTGATATTCTGCAACACTTACAACCACTACAACGTTTGTTAACCGCTTATAAACTTATAAATGCCCGCCAATTACAATAATTCCGCTTGGTTTTACGACAGGCTTTCGCGCCTGGTATATGGCAGGGCTTTGATAAACGCCCAGATTTACCTGCTGCGATTTATCCCCGCAAAGGCAAATGTGCTTATTGTTGGCGGTGGCACGGGGTGGATACTGGACGAGCTAAGCAGGATACAGCCATCCGGGTTAAAAATAACCTATGTTGAGGTCGCTTCAAACATGATGACCCGCTCCAAAAAAAGAAATACCGGCAGCAACCAGGTGGATTTTATTCAAGCCGCTATAGAAAACGTTTCCCCGCCGGCAAATTTTAACGTGGTCATCACGCCTTTTTTGTTCGATAGCTTTACCGAATCAACGGCAGACAACGTATTTGGCCATATTCATGCTGCGCTTAAACCAAAAGGATTATGGCTCTATGCTGATTTTCAGCTCACCAAAAAATGGTGGCAGCAACTCTTACTTAAATTAATGCTGAGATTCTTTAAACTGATCTGCAATATCGAAGCTTCGCGTTTGCCGGATGTCGAAAAGCGATTTGAGCGACACAATTATAAAGGCGTTGAGGAACAAACTTTTTTTTATGATTTTGTGATTGCGAAGGTGTATTCAAACAACCAACGATAATATCCTATATTAACGTTTGACAAATATAATAGATGAATTAATTATATTTGGATATGGAAAGATTGATGATACAGGTGCCTGAAAAAAAATCCAGGCTGGTAAAATCCCTGCTTAGGGAATTGGGGGTGGTAATTGAACCTGATATATTTAAACTTGCTAAAGAATTAAATAGCTCGGTTGCCAGGGGCAAAAAACCCTCGATGGAAGAGATCGTGAAAGAAACCCGTATAGTAAGGGCTAATTCCCGATGACAATTGTTTTAGATACCAATATATGGGTATCATTAGCTCTTAATCAGCAATTAGACTTTATTGCTGATTTACATAAAAATGGGACGATTATAGTTAGTTGTGAAAATTTGGTTAATGAATTAATTGACGTTTTATTAAGACCAAAATTTCACAAAAACTTTACAAAAAGTTACATTGAAAACTTCACTCACTTTCATCAGCTTACAACTACCTCATTAAAATTGACCCACATTGAACAGGTGGTTGCAGATGAAAAAGATAATTATCTTTTCGCTTTATGCAAGATTTCAAATGCCAATTATTTCATTACCGGCGATAAACTCTTATTAGCAATTAATGAATATTATAAGACATCCATTTTAAGCCTAGCTGATTTCAAAAAACTAATGGCTTAACCCTTTACCCCTGGTAAACAAACTTATATCCAATACCTCTAACCGTTTGCAAATACTGCGGCGATTCAACGTTTGACTCGATCTTTTTGCGTAGGCGTACAATGTGCATATCCAATGTGCGGGTATTTACATCGGCGTTATAACCCCAAACCTCCATCATCAGCTCTTCCCTGTTGATCACCTTGTTTTTATTTTTCAGGAAGTATAGCAATATGCGATTCTCCAGTATGGTCAGCTCCACTTTTCGGCCGTCCTTTATCAGTAAGTGCGTATTGGGCAAATGCTCCATATTCGCAAATTTGTACGATTCGGATTTTTCGCTGTTCAGTAAAAACTTAATTTTGTTATCGATCATCGCCACCAAAACATCCATATTAAAAGGCTTGATGATATAATCGGATACGCCAAAATTATACGCTTTTATCTTGTCAACATCCTGTCCCTTGGCCGTCATCATGATCACCAGGTTATCGAAACCCTTTTCGCGTATGCTCGTGCAAACTTCAGATCCTTGCTTGCCGGGCAGCATCCAATCCAATAAAACAATGTGGGGCTGCTCCTGCAGGATGATCTTTTCGGCATCGTCGCCGTTACTGGCTTCCAAAACTTTGTAGCCCTCCGACTGCAAGCGCTCTGCAACCAGGAAACGCAGGTTTTCGTCATCCTCAACCAGCGCGATTTTGATTTCTTTACTCATCTTTAATTTTCGTAAGGCAAAGTAACGATAAACTCCGAGCCTTCGTTAACCTTGCTGGTAACGATTATATCACCATTCATAAAGTTAACAAGTTCTTTACAAAAAGCCAAACCCAAACCCACGCTTCCGTTCTGATTATACTGGTTTTCTACCCGGTAAAACTTTTTAAATATATTACCCAGTTCGTTTTTCTGTATCCCGATACCTTTATCCGCGAAAGAGAATATTATGCTTCGTTTGTCCTGCGTAACATTTATATACAGTTGTTTTTTATCGGGGTGCGAATATTTGTAAGCATTCTCTATCAGGTTTTGAAAAACACTGCCCAGCAATACCGGGTCGGTATAAAAAGATTTAACGCCATGCACTGCGCAGCTTATTTTAAAGTCGGGATACTTAATTTTGAAAGTCTCTTTATAGCTGTTGACAAATTCACCCACATCAATTTCCTCCTTCTTTATATCGATCGATTTGTTCTCGAGCTGGGTAAATGACAATAGTTTGTTCATCAAATCGTTCAGCTTATCGGCCTCCTCATTCAAAATTTTACCATATTGTTTACGCTGCCGTTCGCTTAATTCGCTGTCGCCGCTTAAGTTCGAACCCGCAATTTTTATCACGCTAACCGGCGTTTTAAATTCGTGTGTAAAATTATTGATGAAGTCGTACTGCAGCTTAAATAATTTGATATTGACATCCAGGTTTCGGTAAATAAGCCAGCCTATCAATATTAAAAAGAAGTATATCAATAACACCATGGCGGCAATAGGCATATACCTCCGATTGATCTCTGCTGTAAGATAATCCCTGGCGGAGCTAAAATAAAGCTTTGAATTTGAGAATGCGCCGGATAAAGGCTCCTCGGTTACCAGATTGCCGCTTTCCGTATCCAGGGGGTCATATACAACGGGTTGTATCGTTACATCCTGGTACAATTCTTTATGTGTGTTTCTTATTTTCAACAGGGACGGGTCAAGGAAAAAAGTCATCATGTTCTGTTTTGAAAAAGATGACGTATTGCCATGTTTCTGCAACTCCCTGAATATCCTGATATCTTCCCGCCTCAGGATATTTGAATAACTGATCTTATCGGGCTTTATATCGTAAAAAGTGTGAAAAGTCTCGCTCTGTGTTGATCCGCGCGTGGTATCCGAAAAAGTAATGTAGTCGCTTAATTTCAGCGCCATTTGCTTAAAATCAGTTTCGTCTGGTGTAATCAGCTGGCGTTTCCCGATAACCCTTCCTTTTTTATAGCGATATTGAAAGGTAGCCTTAACCGATATGCCCAGGTGATTTTTGACGAGGCTTCCCTTCGCCTGATTGCCTATGCGCATATCATAAAAAACGATTCGTTTAACAAACGGATAATCGTGAAAAACCGCATCAGCATATTTAGCCGCCGACGCCGAATCCAAAAACCCCTGGTACGATGTTATTTCGGGTATCTTGTTCTGAAAAAGGTCGTAATATGGTTTTACTGTTTGTTCAAGTACGTCTATTTTTTTTGAGGCAAACTCGTTCTCAACATATTTTCCTGTTAAATTATACGAAACGTAAAGCGCAATTAAAAAAGCAACTGATATCAAGACCAAAAAAACGATGATCAGTGAAAAATTTTTCCGGTAAACGGTTTGCGCGCTTTTCATATCAGCGGTTTAAGGTTTAACCCGCATGTTATTATTAAGGAACTTTTCTATTTCGGTATACATTTCCAGCCTGTTGCGTTCGTTTCTGAAATTCGCACGTTCATTTGGCTTCAGAAAATATTTTACCATGTCCTTCCCATTTTGTCTATGCAGTTCGCGCACAAATCGATCTAACTCGCTGATATTTGCCCGAGGATCTTTCGCCCCCTGGAAGATAAGCAACGGCGCCCTGATCTTATCTGTATGGAATACCGGCGATATCGCCCTGAGCCGGTTTGCGTCGGTTTCGGGGTTGCCTACCATTTCGTACGTCATTTTTACAAACGGCTTTTGAAATGGCGGCGCATCCTTAATATATGTAAAAAAATTTATGAGGCCATGCTGCACAATTGCGCAATTATATAATTCCGGATGAAATGAAACGCCGTACAGGGCTGAAAAGCCGCCAAAACCCCTGCCAAATATGGCTATCTTTTTAGGGTTAGCCGTTTTGTTCCTGATAAGCCATTTAACCCCATCCGTAATATCCTGCTGAATTTTTCCTCCCACTTCCTTAAACCCCGCGCTGTGAAAAGCCTTTCCAAAGCCCGTTGAGCCCCTGTAATTAACTTCAAAAACGGCATATCCGCGGTTGGCTAAAAACTGCACCTCCGGGTTATAACCCCAGGCGCTATGATTAAACGGCCCGTCGTGCGGCATCACCACTACCGGCAGGTTTGTTTTATTTTCGTTTAATGGAAAGGTAAGATACCCGTTAATGGTCATCCCGTCGGTGGCTTTAAAAGATATGGGCTGCACGGCGCACAATTCTTCAGGTTTGAGTTTTGGGTTTATATCGCCCAGTTTGGTTAGTTTGCCTGTGCTGCTTTCATATAAATAATACGAGCCCGGGTTGCGGTCTGTATATGTGTTGACTATAAACTTATTTTCAGCACTGTCGCGGTCGGTAATATTTATTTGGTTACCCTTCAGTGACTCTGTTAGCTTATCATTGATACCTTTAATATCTTCGTTCAAAAAGTGCTTCTGCGGTGTGGCAGCGTCCCACGAAGCCCATTCAAGCCGTTGTTTATTTTTTGAATAACCTGTTGCCTGGAGGTCGGCATTGTTTATCGCAAAAATTATCTTTTCCTCTTTGCCGGTTTCCGCATTTATCTCAACAAGGGCCGTTTTATCGCGCTCGTCATTCGACAAGGCGTAGAAATAATTTTTCTCTCCGGTAAATGCGATCGGCTTAACCGAGGTTTTAAAATTGTTGGCTATAATACGTCTAAAAGGCAGGTGATCATTCGGCCGAAAGAGAATATTTTCATCAACGCCGTCGTACTCCCTAACCAGCCTTATCTTACCATCAGCGTCCGGGTACCACTGCGTTATATTGCCTGGGTTTATCAAATATGGTGTTAAAGCCCCTGTGGTAATGTTCAACCGGTATATATCAAAGTTTGCCGGGTCTCTTTTATTCATCCGGATTGTAACCACATCCGGCTCATGCTTATTAAGGCATACCATAGATATTCTTACCCGGCTCTCTGAAAGCACATTGCGCATTTTCAAACTGGAAACATCAAGGGTCACCATCTTCAATTCATCCTGGTCGATAACGTCCTGAAAAAAAACAATTTTGTTATTGTAGGTCCAGAAATAGTCGTTTTGAACAGAATAATCCGCGAAAGACGTAGCCATACGTTCCTGCCCGTCGTCAAGCGACTTGATAAAAAGGTTTTGCCTGTCTTTATAAGGTTTTAGATAGGAGATATATTTACCATCGGGAGATATTCTGAACGCGCTTTTTTCGGGTGTTCTAAAAAAATCAGCAATAGGGATCAGCCCCGCTCTTTGCTGGTGGCAGGCGCATAAGGCAATTAACGCATAAATACAAACGAATGCTTTTAAATGCTTTAGCATTTTAGGTTATCCTGAATTTTTTCAGGTTCAAGGTATACAAATAACTCAAAGTATTCAAACTGTCACTACAATTTTACCCGTAAAAAAAAGTTATATAATTTGATGATTAAATGATTTGTCGATTTAAAAATCGCCAAATATCGTGTGATTTTTAAAGGGAATATCATTTTCAAACCTTCAATTGCCAAATCTTCAAATAATAGATTAATTGTTATTTTTGAACAGATGAAGCTGTTATGTGCATTTGCCTTTTTACTTTTAACCGGTTACGTTCGGGTTTTTGCCCAGGCTAATGAGTTGCAGCTGGCAAAACAATTTGCAGATGGCGGCGAACCACAAAAAGCCCTGGATATTTACCAAAAACTATATAAGCAGGATAATGACGCTTATTATTCTGTTTATGCAGGAAGCCTTATGTCCCTCAAAAGATATGACGAAGCTATAGTAATTACCAAAAAGATGATCCGCAGGCACCCGGAAGATCGCGAGTATATCATCCGGCTTGGTGCAGTTTATACACAGCAGGGTGCGAGCGAAAAAGCCGACGCGCTATACGACGACATGATAAAAAACATGCCGCCGGATCAAAGCGCTATCGCCATGCTTGCAGCGCAATTTTATCAGAATGCCAATATCGATTATGCCATAAAAATATTCCAGCAGGGGCGTAAACTATTGCATAGTGATGCGCTGTTCTCGTACGAATTGATAAATCTGTACCGCTATAAACGAGACAAACCGTCTTTAACAGAAGAATATCTTAATTTTTTACCGGCAAACCCCTCGTTTATCAGCCAGGCCGAAAATGCTTTGTCAAGTTTGTATGAAGGTGAGACTGATTATGATATGCTAAAACAGGGGTTACTGAAACGGGTACAAAAAGACCCGCAGCAAACTTTATATGTCGAATTGCTGACCTGGCAATATTTACAGCAAAAACAGTTCGACCAGGCGCTGAATCAGGCCCTTGCAATGAGCCGCCGGCAAAATGACGATGGCAGTTCTGTTTTTGAGCTTTGCCGCACCCTTGTCTCAAACGAAGCTTATGACGCTGCTATTCGCGGGTATGAGTACCTGGTAAACAAGGGAAAAGATCAGCAATGGTACATCCCCGCGAAGATCGAGCTTATCAATACTAAAAACTTGTTGGTTACATCCGGAAAATACACAACGAAGGACTTGCTAAGCCTCGAAAAAAATTACCTCGACCTGCTGAACGAATTCGGTAAAAACAGCAACACCGCCTTTGCCATGCAAAAACTGGCCAGCCTGCAGGCATTTAAGCTGCACAAGCTTGATGATGCCCAAAAACTGCTGGAAGAGGCCACCGGTATTCCCAACATTAAATCCAGTCTGCTAGCCGCCTGCAAACTCGACCTCGGCGATATTTCGTTGCTGAACAACCATCCCTGGGACGCAACATTATTGTATAGCCAGGTTGAAAAAGATTTTCCAAATTCATCAATCGGCCAGGATGCTAAGTATCGTAACGCCAAGCTGTCTTATTACACAGGCGATTTTACCTGGGCAAAAGGACAGCTTGACGTGTTGAAAGCAGCCACCACGCAACTGATAGCCAATGATGCATTAAATTTATCGCTGCTGATCTCGGATAATATTACCGCCGATACATCGGGCGCCGCATTAAAAATGTATGCCAGGGCCGATATGCAGATATTTGCAGAGCAGCCGGATAACGCTTTGCGAATACTCGATAGCATCGACGCTAAATACCCGGGCAATTCACTTACCGATGATATTTTAATGGCAAAAGCCCGGCTGATGATCCAGCAAAAAGACTATGCCGGCGCTGTTCCGCTCCTGAAAAAAATTGCCGAAGAACACAGTTTTGACCTTTGGGCCGACGATGCCGTTTTTATGTTGGGCGATATTTATGAAAACCACTTATCAGATAAAGAACAGGCCAAAAAATACTATCAGAAGATTATAACCGACTATGCCGGTAGCCTATGGATAAACGAAGCCCGCAAACGATTCAGGCTATTGCGCGGGGATAAGAATGAGACTTCGTCGTAAGTTGAATGGTTTATTGAGTTGATTAGGTGAGTGGTTTATTTTAATTGATCCTTAGTTCATTTTTCGCTCATAAAAGGATTGAAACTACCTTAGATCTGCCCTCGCATCACAACTTAATCAACCCAATTCACCTAATCAACCATTCAACAAAAAAATGTATTTTTGCCCCGATGATCATATTTAACGATACTGTAATCGTGGAAGAAGCCATTCACCAAAAATGGCTCGAATGGATGCATGAAGTGCATATCCCCGCAGTAATGGCAACCGGTTATTTTAATTCGTACAAGGTATTAAACGTTATTGATTCGCCGAATGAAGGGGTGACCTATTGCATCCAGTATGAAACTGATAACATTCAAAAATTCAACGAGTTTTATACAAAACATCTGCACCAGCTCCAGGAAGCGCACAACAGGCAATTCGAAAACCAGTTTGTGATATTTAATACCCTGATGCAAACTGTCGACGCGAAATGAAGGTAATTGAAACGCCGCTAAAGGGGGTACTTATTATTGAACCGCGCATATTTGATGATGCAAGGGGATATTTTTACGAAAGCTATAATAAAGCCAGGTTTACTGAAGCGGGCATCGCGGTTGATTTTGTTCAGGATAATCAGTCCTTATCGCAAAAAGGAGCAGTCAGAGGCCTTCACGGGCAGGCTGATCCGTTTGCCCAGGGGAAACTGGTTCGCGTGATCAACGGCAAGGCCTTGGATGTGGCAGTGGATATTCGTAAAGGGTCAACTACCTACGGGAAGCACTTTTCAATTGAGCTATCAGGGGAAAACAAACGTCAATTGTGGATCCCTGCCGGTTTCCTGCATGGTTTTTCAACGCTCGAGGATGATACTGTTTTCACTTATAAAGTCAACAACTATTACGATAAGGCATCCGAAATTGGTGTGATATGGAATGACCCTGATTTGGGTATCGACTGGGGTATTGACCAAAATACCGCCGTCTTATCACCCAAGGATGAGCTTCTGCCCAAGTTTAAAGACTTTACAAGTCCCTTTTAAAATCCTTTAATTGCAAGGAACAGTCTGTGCCGAATTTATTGGGGAAAGCAACTGCGGACTATATATGTCTGCCCTGTAAAGTCGTAATTGCCGTGCTAAGCTTATAATGACGCTCTGGTAAGCTGTTGATATTATTAAACACTTTAACCTTACTTCATTGCCGTCCGCTTTAGCTGACGGAATAGTTAATCAGGAAAATCAGGCTTTAGCCTAAATATTATTTTGGCTGAAGCCCTTGATCCTTTCTTTTGTATCCGTTGGCTGAAGCCAATGGCAATGAAAAATATGTTTACCAACGTCTATTACAATTTTTTCAAGGTTTGCCCTGATGAAGACTCGTAAATTATCGTTTGCTTATTGCTTTATCAAATTATACAACTCATCCAGTTTTGGCGTAAGCACTATCTCGATGCGCCTATTTTTGGCAAGGGCCTCGGGAGTATTTGCATTGTCAACAGGCTGAAACTCGCCTTTACCGGTAGCCGTAATGCGGCGGGGATCCACTTTTTCAACCTCGGTAAGATATCTGCTTACAGAGGTGGCGCGCATTACACTCAGGTCCCAGTTATCCTTGATCTGCCCCAGGTTAACCACCTTTTTATTATCGGTATGCCCCTCAACCGCGATATTGATATCGGGCTCCTTATTAAGTACCGCTGCAAGTTGCTCAAGTGCCATTTTACCGCGCGCGTCAATAACAATACTACCCGATGGGAACAGCAGCTTATCGGTTAATGACACATATACTTTACCATTGCGGATATCAACCGTCAACCCGTTTTGCTGAAAACCAAGCAGTGCCTTCTGCAATTTTTCTTTGAGTGCGTTAGTCGCTTCATCGCGCTTGCGCAGTATGTCTTCTACTTCCTTTAAACGTGCTTCCCGCTTTTTCAGGTTGCTTGATAGCTCACCTACTTTCGATGAGCTGGCATTGTAGTTGGTATTTAAGGTATTGTATTTATCGCTTAATGCATTGTAAGTGCTTTGCATATCCGTTATCTCGTGGTGCAGGCGCGTAATATCCGCTCTTAACCGCGCAACAGTATCTTCCAGGCTTCCGGTACGTGTTGAAAGCGAATCGCGCTCGGCCACCAGCGCTTTATACTTTTTTGGCGATAATATCACACAGGAGTGTAAGGCAAAAAATAAAATGGATGCAAAAAAATAATATTTAATTTTCATGGTGATAACGGTTAATATTAAGCAATGGCATTATTTAAAAAAATATTTAAAGGGTAAATTTTGGCACATATAGCTGCTGCAAATGTAACGCTATCTTTGGCAACCAGCCGCTCATCTTTTAACTGATGAAAAGCGACAAAACTTTTAAGCTTTAACAGATTTACATTCTCATTATCAGCACTATATTCCTTCGGGACGTTTTTAAGCTGGTCTTGTTTCCTGAAATCGCCAAACAGCTTAACAAACTCTTTATCGTCGATTATTTTTTTCAGGTCATTTGCATTATAATCTATCTCCTGCCTTATCGCTTTTAAGTGATTGGCTTCGGGCATCCAATAACCACCGGCGATAAACGTATTACCCGGCGAAATATGCAGGAAGTATTCAGCACCGCCGGCCCTTAATCCCTTCGATGGAATGCTTATACCAAAATGATTTTTGTAGGGCGTTTTATTTTTGCTAAACCTGATGTCGCGATAAATGCGCATCACGCATTTTTTTGGATCAAGGTTTTCATCAACACCCGGGTCTATTTTATGCATCTGTTTCAGCAGCTCACCGGTAAATTCAATTATATTTTCGCGGGCGGCCTCATAGCGTTCTTTATTAGCCTGGAACCACTCCCGGTTATTATTTTCAACCAGTTCTTTTAAAAAATCAAAGGTATGGCGTTGAATCATCGATGTCTAAATGCGGCTGGTAATTGATTTTAGGCGATAGCCAATATAAAAGTAAAACGCGGGAATATCTGAAATTTAACGGAGAAAGCAAAAGGCATCCGGCTAAAATTACTGCACAATATAACCAGGGAGAAGTGCTGTTACGGGTTAGCAGGTAAGTTACTGCAACAATGCCGAATGCCTCGGCTACGTTTAACGCGTAGCTTACATACATAGCCGCGTAAAAATACCCCGGCTCAATTTCAAAATGCAGGTTGCAATGCGGACAGTGGTCATAAATTTTATTGGATCCGAAATTATACATGCCACCTGCAAACATGCTGCCCCTGCGGCACCGCGGACATTTGGTATGCAGCATTGCCCATGATTTTGGTGTTTGTGACATATAATTGGGAGAGGCCGGATGGCCACCGGATGGAATTAGTTTAAATGCAGTTTTTCATCTCGCATATTAAGGCTCACATTTTTGCGGCGGTATTTTTTGTACCATACGAAACCTACGAGCGCAACAGTCAAATAAGGCGCAGCTAACAAATATAGTATTCCTTTATTTAAGCCGTTTGCCGTGGTGTCTCCGCTCTTTGCATTTGTTGCAACTGTGGCCGCGCATTGCGCGCATTGCGCGTTAACCGGCTTTATGCTGAAAAGCATCAAACCAAAAACCAATATAAACAATGCCGTTTTTAAGCCTGTTTTCATGATGCAAATTTAGTTATATTTTTTAGTTATGGGTTGATTAAGTTGATTGGGGTAATTTCACTTAAAATAAATCTCACAACCTCTGCAACCCATACGACAACTACAAGCTTTACAACTCTTACAACCAATTAAAAATGATAATAAGGAGAGATCATTAAATAAACAATAACACCTGTTACCGTAACATACAGCCAAATCGGAAAAGCCCAATGCACCAGCTTTTTGTGTTTTTCGACCTGCATCTGCAACCCGCGGTAAAAGCTTAATAAAATTAAAGGCAATACGCCAGCAGCCAGTATGATGTGAGACGTTAACAGCACATAGTAAAAATATCTTGTATTGCCGGCTGCCGCAATTTCCGCAGCGGATAGCTTTCCGTCGCCGTTCAGGTCGCCGAAACGGGTTTCGGGAGCCAGGTAATGAAACACAATATACGACACCAGGAACAATGACGAAAGGCAAAAAGTTAAAATGTTAATGCGCTTATGCACAGTGATGCGGCCATGCATGATAAAGTATAACGAGATAACAAGCAGCAGGCTGCAAGTACCATTCAGTATCGCGTTAAGCATTGGCAAATAATGGGCGAACGATGGCACAACGGCCGGTGCCGGAATGATCCTGCGGTTTAAAATAAGCACTACAGCAAATACGAATACGGATACAGCTGCTACGAATCGGAATATAAATTTATCGGTCATGGGTGTTTTTTATCTTGATCCTAAATACTTAATATTAATAAAGCGGCTTTTCTTTATTACGCAACTCCTCCGAAATCAATACTTTAATCTCGTCATTCAGCCTGGTAACATCAGCTGTCGAACCGCCGTTATAATACCCTCTGATATGCTTGGCCGCATCAACTAATATTAGTTTTTCACTGTAAATAAATTCGTCTTTACCCGTCTTTAAGGCGTTCACTAAAAAGCTATTCCGGGCCAGGTTGTATATTGTAGTGGTGTCGCCTGTTAAAAAGGTCCACTTGGGCGGCAACGGGTTAAACCCCGCAGCATAATTTTTTAAAACCGGGGCAGTATCATGTTCCGGGTCAACCGTGATCGATACAAAATATACCAGTTTGTTTTTACTGTAAGTCGTTGCTAATTCACTGATATTATCGTTCATCAGCTTGCATACTGTAGGGCAGCGGGTATAAAAAAAATTAGCAACGAATATTTTATTGTCGAACGTTTTAAGAGATACCGGCTTGCCGTCCTGGGCGGTTAAACTAAAGTCTTTTATCGTATGATACAATGTATCGGGAATATCCTTTCCTTTAATACGGTGGGTAGTTTTAGCAGCTATTTTCGGGCCGTAGATTGGCAGCGGCTTATACCTGTTTTTGCCCTCGGCGGTTAGTAAATAATATAAAAATCCTGGTACAAGCAGAACAAGTACCAGGATCGCGATTTTTTTCAATATCTTCATTACAGCCTTAAATCAATCCAATAATGGCTCTCGTTTGTAAGTACCAGTATCAAACCGATTATAAAAAGGATAGGGACTATAATTGCTAGCGCCAGGCCTATTTTTTCGAACTTTAAGTGCATAAAATAGGCAACAATATAAAACGCCTTAAATAAAGTCAGTACAATATAGGCTGGATTTACAAAATGCGATGGCCAATGAAAAGTTGGGGCCAACCATAATGCAATTATAAACTCGACACAGGTTATACCCAGCAATACGAAAAACACATTCCATATCCTGCGTTTGGTCATTCCTTCGTGCTCGCTGTGCTCACCTTCGTGAGCATGCACGTTTGTAGTTTCTGATGACATATATAAAGGATTAAATTATCAAACTAAATAAAAGAAAGTAAATACAAACACCCACACTAAGTCTACAAAGTGCCAGTAAAGGCCCACTTTTTCAACCATTAAATAACTGCCCCGTTTTTGATACGTACCGATAAGCACATTCACAGTGATAATGATGTTGATGATGACACCCGAAAAAACGTGAAAACCGTGGAAGCCTGTTATGGTGAAAAACAAATTAGCAAACTGGTGCGAGGACATTGCCTGCTGTGTAAGCGGAACACCCTCTTTGAAAAACTCCTGCATAACTTTAGGACTTGGGATCTGTCCCCACCAAAAGCCTTCGCTGTGCAGGTGTGTCCACTCCATTGCCTGGCAGCCTAAGAACATAAAGCCGCCAATAATAGTACCTATCATCCACCAAACTACTTCTTTCTTTGCGTTCCGATGTCCGGCTTCAACTGCCAGTACCATGGTAACCGAACTCATGATGAGAATAAAAGTCATTAAGCCCACGAACACTAGCGGTGCACCGCTTTCTATAAGACCCGGAAACGATTGGAACACTAACGACGGCGCTGGCCATACCGGCGCGCTAAAACGTAAAGCGCCATACGAAATGAGCAATGTTGAAAAGGTAAATGCATCCGAAAGGAGGAAAAACCACATCATCATTTTACCATATTCAACGTTAAAAGGCGATCTGCCTCCCGACCACGGCGTCGTTTTTATTTCGTCAATTTGTTGTGCTGCTGTTGTACTCATTTGTACTGGCTGTTTGTGTTAATATTGGTTCAAAAGTAAAAAAACATAGAGATAAATCCATATAATATCGAGAAAATGCCAAAAAATCGACGTCATCTCCATTTTATATAAATTCCGCACCTGCGGTATATTGCGGTATGTGCCTTTTATGGTGTTAAGCAATACCAGTAAAGCGGCTAAAACATGCAGTAAATGTGTTCCGCTGAACACATAGATAAACGTTCGTGACGCATTTGGGTTTACAAAATAAACACCCATTTTGTAGGTGAGCACATACCATGCGTATACCTGAATTACAAAAAAAGCAATGCCTAAAAAAAACGTGATCCACAAAAATTGCCGCTGCTTTGCAAACTGCAACTGCCTGGCTGCTTTTGAAGCGATAAAAAGTGTAATGCTGCTGATAATAAGCACGGCAGTACTATACATAAAAGCCCGCGGCATTATTACATCCAGCCCGTGGCCCTTACCACCGCTGTAAACAATAAACCCGCTGCTTAAAGCCGCGAAAAACATGAACGATGTGAATATGAATATCCACATGTTAAATTTTTTGGCGCCCAGGTTCTGCCTGTCTTCCTGGTGTGTCCTTGCCATCATTTTACCTTTCCTATAAAATCAAATAAAAACATGAGCTGCACCACCGGCAAATAAAAAAAAGAACCGTACATCAGTTTTTTTGCAGATTCAATTTGCCGGGTGCGCAAAAGTATAAAAGCCAGGTATAAAAAAACAAGGCTGCACAATAATGATACAATGCCTACATAATAACCACCGTAACCGTAAAAGGTTGGCAATAAGCTAACAGGCACCAATATCAGTGTAAAAATAAATGTAATGATAGCGCTGGCCAAATCTCTTTTACCTGATGGCAGCAGCCTGAACCCGGCCAGTTTATAATCATCATCCAGCACCCAGGCAATGGCCCAAAAATGCGGAAACTGCCATACAAATTGTATCCCGAATAAAATGAGCGCGATGGCATCAATTTTTTCATGCGCGGCGACATAACCGATAAGCGGCGGCAGCGCACCGGGAATAGCACCTACAAATACCGCGATCGGCGACTTACGCTTTAGCGGCGTATAAGCAAAGGCATATAATAAGATGGAAAATACCGAAAGGTAACCGGCGGTCAAATTAAGCTGGCCCAATAGGTAGGTTCCAAAAATGGCCATAAACAATCCCATTACTAATGCCTGCCCGGTGGTCATCCGCCCGGCTGGTATGGGACGGTCGCAAGTGCGCTTCATTAAGCGATCCAGGTCTTTTTCAATGATCTCGTTAAAGCAGTTAGCAGCTGCGGTTACTAAAAACCCACCGATGATCAATTTAACCCAGTTTGTCCAGTCGATGTGCCCATTTACTTTGCTACCGATCAAAAATGATATAGACGCCGAAAACACCACCAGGAAGGTGAGCCGCAATTTTATCAGTTTCGAAAAGTCACTCCATTTCATCTGCCGGCCTCCTGTTTGTTAACGGAACGGTATAAATTCAGCATCAGGTAAAACTGGCCACCAAAAATTAACGTTGCCAAAAATATGTGCGCTGCCTGTGCTACCGGGGGCAAGGCCCAATAAGACAGCAATATCCCGGTAACCATTTGCAGCATGATCATCAGGAACGTAAAACTCATTACCTGCTGCTGTATGGAATGCCTGTTAAAACCGCTCCGTATTAATATAAATAATAAGATATTGGCAATAAGTACCAATATAGCCACATCCCGGTGCCGGTAAAATACTTCGCCGGCGGTATTTATCCAATCTGACCGGTAACCTCCCTGGAGGCGGGTCGCAACTTCATCGATCTTTTCGCGAACTGCCGAGCCGAAGGCTATCTGGAGTATGGTAATGATTAACGCGAACAGCGCCACAATATGCGCGATCGGGCTAACGTTCAATTTATGTTTCCCGTAAACTTTTGCCAGGTGGTAAGTACTTATGGCCAGCGCCAGTATTGCCAGCGCAAGCAGCATATGTACAGTAACTATCCATGCCACCAAATTGGTCGACACGACAATTGAACCCAGCCACGCCTGAATCCCTACCAATATCACATTCAAAATACTCAAAAATGGAATCAACTTATTTTCATCCCGGTAACTAAAAGAAAACCATGCAGTAAGCAGCAATAAAAATCCGGACGTGGCACCGATCAAACGGTTGATATATTCTGTCCAGGTTTTAGCAGCGTTAAACTCTTCAGGTACCAATATCGACCGGTCTTTACGAAGGCGGCTGGCCAGGTCGCTATACCCAAAAACGTCAAGTGTTTTAGCGAACCGCTGATTTTTGGCCAAACGCCCGGCAACATATTTTTGCTTGTAATCGGCGGGTAATTCGGAGCTGCTGGTTGGCGGAATATACCGCCCGAAACATTTTGGCCAATCCGGGCATCCCATGCCTGAACCGGTGCTGCGCACAACCCCACCTGCTAAGATCAGTACAAAAAGCAGGGCAATTGTAATAAGATTAGTTTTCCGGAACGTATTTTTTGACGCGGATATGCTCATTTTTTTATAAGTCTGTAGTCAAAAGTATTGAGTCCTAAGTCAAAGTTCTTACACCTTAACTTCGACTCAAGACTTCAGACTCAGGACTCAGGACTTATTTTACCTGTTCGTTAGCCTTATTTGCCGTTTCCCACTGGGTATGATGTTCCAAACCGGCAGGGTTATCTTCAAAATCGTGCGGAAGATTCGAGGCCATTGTTTGCGAAAAAGGTACAGTTTGCGGTATAAAATCTTCATCAGCACCTGGCTTGCTATAGTCGTACGGCCAACGGTAAACCGTCGGTATCTCACCATGCCAATTTCCGTGGATGTGCTCAATAGGCGCAGTCCATTCCAATGTATTTGCATTCCATGGATTTTGAATGGTTTTCTTACCCCAGAATATAGAATAAACAAAATTGAATATAAATGCCACCTGTGCCAGGCCCGACATAATAGCCGCCCAGGTTATAAATGTATTTACGGTTAACCAGCGTTTCATCGATTCAAATTCAGTGAAAGCGTAGTAACGGCGCGGAACGCCGTCGAGCCCCATGAAGTGCATCGGGAAGAACACCAGGTAAGCGCCGATGAATGTCAGCCAAAAATGCAGGTAACCCAAACGCTCGTCCATTACCCGGCGATACATTTTTGGGAACCAGTGGTAAACACCGGCAAGCATACCAAATATGGCTGCCGAACCCATTACCAGGTGGAAATGGGCAACAACAAAATAGGTATCGTGTAAGTTGATATCCAAAGCAGCATTACCCAGGAATATACCTGTTAAACCACCCGAGATAAAGAATGATACCATGCCGATCGCGAAAAGCATAGCCGGTGTAAAGCGGATATTACCCCGCCATAGCGTGGCGAGCCAGTTAAACGTTTTCACCGCCGAAGGCACCGCAATAATTAATGTCGTGATCATGAACACCCCGCCCAGGAACGGGTTCATACCCGTTACAAACATGTGGTGTCCCCATACGATAAATGATAACAGCGTAATTCCAATTAATGAGTATACCATTGCATGGTAACCGAATATCGGTTTGCGGGAGTTAACCGCAATAACTTCGGACGAGATACCCATTGCAGGCATAATAACGATATATACTTCAGGGTGGCCCAGGAACCAGAATAAGTGCTCGAATAATATCGGGCTGCCGCCTACATAAGGCTGCACCTGCCCGTTCAATACAATGTCTGAAAGATAAAAGCTGGTACCAAAGCTGCGGTCGAAAATCAACAACACAATACCTGCAACCAATACCGGGAATGATAATACACCCAGGATAGCGGTAAGGAATAAGGCCCAGATGGTTAAAGGCATTTTCCAAAGGTCCATGCCTTTTGTACGCATGTTCAATACGGTACTCACATAGTTAATACCGCCCATTAATGATGATGCCACAAAGCATACCATACTTATCAGCCAAAGGGTCATCCCCTCAGCTGAACCTGACATCGCCTTTGGCAACGCGGATAGCGGCGGATATATTGTCCAGCCACCGCTTGCGGGGCCCTTTTGAACAAAGAACGACGACAGCATGATGACACAAGCTATAAGGAAAAACCAATACGACAACATGTTCACAAACGGAGATGCCATATCACGTGCACCTACCTGTAAAGGTATCAGCAGGTTGGCAAAAGTACCGCTTAAGCCCGCTGTAAGTACAAAGAACACCATGATAGTACCATGTATGGTTACCAGCGACATATAAAAATCGGCGCTTAACCTTCCACCCGGAGCAAAACGGCCCAGCAGGGTTTCCAGTAAAGGGAATGATTTATCGGGGTAAGCCAGTTGTATCCTGAATAAAATAGACAGGGTCATGGCGATAAATGCCATTATAATACCTGTTACCAGGAATTGCTTGGCAATATATTTATGGTCCTGGCTAAATACATACGTATTCAGAAAAGTGGCCTTATGGTGGTGTTCGTGACCTTCTTCGTGATGTACAACGCCGTGATCGTGAACTGCTAATGTTGACATATCGCTAATCTTATAATATTAATTGTTTAACGCTAACCTGTTTGCTGGTACCTTTTTAAGGTCCGTCGATTTTACTTCCGCAAGCTTTAGTTCCTTTTTCAACTGATCGTTCAAATAAGGTTTTTGCCTTGCTATCCAATCCTGGTATTCGGGTTCCGAAACTACTCTTATCACTTTCTGCATGTTGTAGTGTGCAGCCCCGCATATTTTATTGCAATAAAGCAGGTATTCAAATTTGGGGTTATCTGTTTTCATACGCATTTGCGCTGTAGTGATCGTCGGCACAAATTTGAAAAATGTCGGCAATCCCGGTACAGCGTTTAACTGCACACGAAAATGCGGCAGGTAAAAGCTATGTATCACATCCTGCGCGTGTAAATTTATCCTGATGGAGTGGTTAACCGGCAATACCAATGTATCGGCCTTTAAGTCGTCAAGGCTGTAACGGTCCCTGAAATCGATACCCAATACATTTGAGCCGTTAGCCAGCGTAAAATTTACTGTTCCGAGTTTTCCGTCCCTGCCGGGATAACGCAGTTCCCACGCAAACTGGTGACCGGTTACATCAATATTTATGTCATTTTTCCCGGGTGTGGTATCCATTACTTTTTGCCAGGTAAAAAATCCAAATACCACAAGCATCGTTAAAACAATTGCCGGAACTACAGTCCATATTTTTTCAATGGTATTGTTGTGCGGATAGAAATATGCCTTCCGTTTGTCGGAGCCCCGGTAAAGGAATAAAAACCCGAATAAGGCTACCTGGGTAATCACAAACACGATAAGTGTAAGAACGGTAGTCAGGTTAAACATATCGTCAATAGCACCGCCATGTGCTGATGCAGCTTCAGGCAACGAAATACTGCCCTGTACAGTTAACGACCAATAGGCACCATAAAGGCCGGCTACCAAAAATATAGCGCAGCATATACCCATTATCCCATTCCAGTTCAGGCCTTTTTTACCCTGCATTTTAAGCGACAGGTCGTAAACCTTTAATATCTTACCTAAAATGGCCACACAAAAGCACGCCACCAGGAACAACAATACATAGTAAGCCACCCCGGTCCACATCTCGCTTTTTTCAGCAGCGGTAACGCTATCTGCAGTACTTACACTTTGTGCCATTACCAGGCTGGTGCCCGATAACATCAGTACGGCAAAAAATGAAGATAGTTTTTTAGAATTTTTCACCAATTGTTTGTTTTTAAAGGTGTTCAAGAGGGTTCCGCCGTTTATTAGTTGTTTGAATCCCATTTTACTAGTTGTTTGGTATTCTTTTTATTTGGTGCAAAATTAACAATTATTATATGTGATGGTGAAGGCTCTCTTCAAGTAATGGATGCCTTTTCGGCGCCAGTGATTTGAATTTGCTCAGCGCATTCAGCATAAAGAACATAAACATACCTGCGAAACCTACAAACACCGCGGCTTCAATGATACCGATCTCGGTATACCAGTGCGATAGCGGGCCTACAGTGCCGGGCATAATCATCTGCCAGTAGTCCAGCCAATGGCCCAGTATCAGGATGATACAGGCTACCTTCAGCACTTTCACCATACGTTTTGAATCGCGCGACATCAGCACCAATAACGGCGTGGCAAAGTTGATAACGATATTTAACCAGAACCATGGTTTAAATTCAGGCTCCCACCTTCTATAAAAATAAGCTGCTTCTTCGGGCAGGTTGGCATACCAGGTTAACAGGAACTGGCCGAACCATAAATAGGTCCAGAAAACCGAGAAGCCGAATAATAGCTGTCCCATGTTATGCAAATGGTCAACCGTTACCCATTGTATATACCCATTTTGTCTTAACAAAATAAGCGTCAGGGTAATTGCAGCCATACCGCTCACCCAAAGGGCCGCAAAGTTATACCAGCCAAACATGGTCGAAAACCAATGGGCCTCTAACGACATGATGCTGTCAAAAGCAAATAGTGGTATAGTAAAGCCGAAGATCACTAAAAACAAAACCGAAACTTTAAAACTCTTTTTGTAGTTGAACATACCGCCCAGCTCATCTTCGTTATTTGAATATTTTACCAGCAGCCATCCCAGTAAGCTGTAGCAGCCCAGGTACAACACTATACGTGTAAGGAAAAACGGCACATTCAAAAAGCCTGATTTACCGGCAATAACCGCGTTATAATTTTCGCTCCCTTTAGTTGCGACACCGTTTAATGCCCATTGTTTATACAGGTAAGGCAAAACGGTTTGCTTGCCTTCTTCATTTAACCCGGTATGAGTAATAAATAATCCTGAACAAATAATTACCAGTAAAACAACCGCTGCTATGGGCAATACTTTCGCAAATGCCTGGGGAACGCGCAATATGGAAACCGACCAGCCCGCCTGTGCTACGTATTGTACCGCGCAAAAGAATATACCGCAAATACAAACGCAGGTGAAGTAATAACCCATCAGTAATAAATTCGCGAAGGTACGCTCGCCAGCACCCGATAAAAAGCCATAAGCAATGCCAATTAAACCTACAGCTATCATAATCAGGCTCCAGGTTTTGGCCCTGCCTTTAAATTCAAATTGCTCGTCGAAACTATAAGAAGTCTTCATTAAAATAGCTTATAAAGTTTGTAAATGGTGAACATACATAATCACTTTCCAGCGTTCCTGCGGATCAAGCTGCGAAGCGTATGACCCCATCGCATTTACACCGTAAGTTATAGTATGATAAATTTTACCGTCTGTCAGGTCTTTCATTGCCCCGCCGCGTGATGACTGTCCTTTTGAATAGGATGGCGGAGGCGGGAAACCGTGCGCCACTACAAGTCCGTCACCTTGCCCGCTCACGCCGTGGCACGGAGAACAAAAATGCTCGAACAATACCTGCCCCTGCTCAAAATTCTGCCGGGTTTGCGGCAATGTGCTGGTTACTTCGGTACCTGCTTTTTCATAGCCGTCCTTTGTATTCGGATAATCAAACTTCACAAATCCAACCGGGATAGTACCTGCAGGCGGCAGCTGCGCAGTTTTGCCGTCTTTAAAATTCGCATTTTTTTGATCCGGGTCGTATGCGATATGTTCATACATATTGGGAGCATATTCCCAGCCGGTGCTCCTTTTATCCTTGCACGAGGTTATAATAACCGATGCAGCGATAACGATAGCGGTTGTGCCCAATATTTTAATTTTATTCATAGCTAACATATTTTCTGTCGTTATGCTTAACTTCTACTGCTCCTGCTTCTTTTAATAAATTGGTAATGTCTTCGTGCGATGTATTTGTTTTGGCATCAATGGCAATAACAAACCTGTCGTCGGTGGCCCTAAAATCCATTACTCTTGGCGCGCGCCCCGGGAAAAGGTGGGTGGCGTAAAAAAAGGTTATCGTCATACCAAACGCGGTAAACAACACGGTCCACTCAAAAGTAAACGGTACAAAATCGGGGATGGCGAAAGCCGGCTTACCGCCGATGTTCATCGGCCAGTCGTGCACCAGCATATAATACGCCATGCTGAATATGGTTGTACCACCCAGGCAGCCAAACATAAATGCCGCCCAGCCCAAACGCGAGTCCTTCATGCCAAGCTTGGCTTCAATGCCGTGAATAGGCATCGGTGTATAGACATCGTAAATAGGGATACTATTTTTTTGAAGTTTGTCGATCCCGTCCATCATTTCGTCAGGGTCGGCAAAAAGGCCTAAAATATATTTTGTGCTGCTCATTTTTATCTTTTTTCGTAATCAGCCATGTCCACGCTGTCAAATACGACTAACGATTCTTTATAAAACTCAAGTTGTTCCGGGTCAACATGACCATGCTCAATCACCTTTTTCTTAGCCTGCTCGCTCGAGCTCTTTAAGATCAGTTTCACCTCGGCGATTGCTATTGAAGGCAATACGCGGATAAACAACAGGAACAGGGTAAAGAATACGCCTATCGATCCTATAAATATGCTCATATCCACCCATGTCGGGTAAAACATAGCCCAGCTTGAAGGAAGGTAATCGCGGTGGAGCGACGTAACGATAATTACGAAACGCTCGAACCACATACCGATGTTTACCACAATAGACAATACCCATGCGATAGCGATGTTTGTACGGATCGATTTGAACCACATCAGCTGGGTCATCAGGATATTGATACCGTACATCATACAGCCGGCCCACCAATATGGCCCGATAAACCTGTTAAGGAATGTATATTGTTCGTACTCGCTGCCTGAGTAGTATGCGATGAAAAACTCTGTTAAATAAGCAACACCTACAATTGAACCGGTTAAAAGGATGATCTTATTCATCGCTTCAATGTGGAACATCGTAATGTAATTCTCTAAACCCAATACTTTGCGTGTTACAAGTAACAGCGTTTGCACCATGGCAAACCCCGAAAAGATTGCCCCGGCAACGAAGTAAGGCGGGAATATAGTGGTATGCCATCCTGGTTCCAGCGATGTGGCAAAGTCCATGGATACAATAGTGTGTACCGAAAGTACAAGCGGCGTTGAAATACCGGCCAATATCAAACATACAGCTTCAAAACGCTGCCATGTTTTTACCGATCCTGTCCAGCCGAAAGACAGAACAGAATATATACGGCGGCGTACACCAACGGCGCGGTCACGGATGGCGGCAAGGTCGGGCAATAAACCGGTGTACCAAAATACCAATGATACAGAGAAGTAAGTCGATATCGCGAACACGTCCCATATAAGCGGTGAGTTAAAGTTTACCCATAACGAACCGTACTGGTTAGGCAGTGGCAGCGAGTAAACAAACATCCACGGGCGGCCCATGTGACAAAGGATGTAAGTAGCGGCACAAATAACTGCGAAGATGGTCATGGCTTCGGCCGAACGGTTAATGGAGTTACGCCAGTTTTGACGGAACAGCAGCAATATAGCCGAGATAAGCGTACCGGCGTGACCAATACCTACCCACCATACGAAACCGGTGATATCCCAGGCCCATCCTACTGTTTTGTTCAACCCCCATTCGCCAATACCGAACCAGAATGTCCAGCTTACAGCAAATACCCAAAGGCAGGCACCTATAGACGCTACGGTAAAACCTATCCACCAGGCGCGTCCCGGCATCTTTTCTACCGGACGCAGTATATCATTGGTGATCTGGGCGTACGTGATGTCCTTCCCCGTAATTAACGGTTCCCTGATTATTGATTCACTATGAGATGCCATATTCTAAATCTCTCTTGTAATTGTTTTAAGCCTCTATTTCAGATATATTTCTAACTTTTACCTGGTAACCAATACCTGGTTTTACATCTAACTCTTCTAAAACATAGTAAGTTCTTTCGCTATTTAACGCTTTTGAAACTTCAGAGTTCGGATCATTTGCATTTCCAAAAACTATTGCATTTGCAGGGCAGGTTTGCTGACAGGCAACTTTAACATCCCCATCTTTAAGCGAACGTTTTTCGATCTTAGCTTTTAACTTACCTGCCTGTATGCGTTGTATACACATGGTGCATTTTTCCATAACCCCTCTGAAACGGGTAACCACATCAGGGTTAAGCACTAATTGTGTATGCTCATTATTCAGGTAATTATCAAAACGCGAATCGTTCCAGTAATTGAACCAGTTAAAGCGGCGCACTTTGTACGGGCAGTTATTTGCGCAATAACGTGTACCTACACAACGGTTGTAAGCCATATGATTTAAACCTTCGGATGAGTGAACGGTAGCTAATACCGGGCAAACAGTTTCGCAAGGCGCGTGATCACAGTGCTGGCAAAGCATTGGCTGATAAACTACCTTTACATGGTCCAGATCCTCAAGTTTTGCTATTTCCCTTTCGCGAGTAGTACCTCCGTCACCATTATCGTTAAAGCTGTAATAACGGTCAATGCGGATCCAGTGCATCTCGCGGCGGCGCCTAACCTCATCCTTACCTACAACAGGAACGTTATTTTCGGCGCTGCAAGCAACAACACAAGCACCGCAACCGGTACATGCGTTAAGGTCAATTGCCATTACCCAGTTGTAAGCAGGGTGTTCATATTCGTCCCATAAGGTATACTCTTTATGCCCCTCTACCTTTTTTGTACCTGATGCAGGGTTTTTCAAGTATTCTTTAAAGGTTGTTTCTTTTATAATACTGTTACGACCTTCTATGGAGTGGTGTGTCTGTGTTTGAGCAAGCGGAGAATTATCACCTGTTGATGTAAGCGTAGCGACAGCGCTTGATTGAAAAGTGCCATTGCGCAGGCTATGGAAAGGAAACGCATTTTTTCCAACACCATTACCTACCGGACCAGCAAGTGTACGACCATAACCAACGGCTACAGAAACAGTTCCTTGCGTTTGCCCTGGCTGGGATATTGCAGGTATAGCTATTGAGTAACCATTTGCTTCAATTTTTACAACATTACCATCTTCATAACCCCACTTTTTCATATCGCTTGGCGACATGCAGGCATAATTATCCCAGGTTACTTTGGTTACCGGATCAGGTAATTCCTGTAACCAGGGGTTATTGGCACGTTTACCATCGCGCAAAGCAAGAGTTTGATAAACCTGAAGTTCTACTTTAGTACCTTCAGCAAGCTGATTGCTGTGATCTAAAATGGTTTGTGCAACAGCATTCAGATCGCGGCTAAACGTATAAGTACCAGCTGGTTTCGGTGCTGCTTTAACAAAGCCTGTTTGCAAAAGCGTTTCCCAACCAGATTGACCAGATAAAGTGCCTAAAGCTAAAAGGTTTTTGTCCCAGTTATTTCTAACATAAGTATAGTATTCCTTTACAGGATTATCAGACCATATCAGCAAACTTTGCTCGGCCTGGCGCGTATCATAAACCGGGTTAATAGTTGGTTGCTGAATGGTATAGTATCCTTCAATTGCATTATCATCGCCCCATGACTCCAGGTAATTATGATTAGGTGTAATTACATTACAAAGTGAAGCAGTTTCGTCGTTATAATCAGCAAATGATACTTTTAAACGAACCTTCTTCAGGGCCGCTGTAATGTCATTCTTGTTATAATAGTCATAGGCAGGGTTTGCATTCAGGAAGAATACGGCATCAACTTCGCCGCGTTTCATTTCATTTACAAATTCTACAAATTCGGCATCATTACCAGCAAATTGATAAGATGGGTTATCCAGGTCGATTGTGGTACCATAGCTGCCTAACAGGGAGTTTATGGCATTAACTAACACCTGTGTAGCAACGTCATTTGAACCTGCTACAACCAATGCCTTGCCTTTAGCGGCCTGTAATTCTTTAGCTACTAAAGTCAGTGCCTTATCGGCGATGGTATTATTTAATTTTTTTGTACCTGCTAATGTTGTTCCCGAAATTGCATTGTATAAGTTCACCAATGCTACACCCTCTTCCGAAGGTTTAATTGGTATACGTACATCCGCATTGGTACCTGTTACGCTCATGCCAGTTTCAAACTGAATATGGCGTGACATTTTTTTGCTTTGCAGCGATTTGTTATTACGGTTTTGTACGTACTG
>JAQBOM010000033.1 GCA_028288025.1 Mucilaginibacter sp.
ATCTTATTGATAATTGTTGGTAACGATATAACAAATACGAAAAAAATAGCACCGAATAAAAGAGCGCGGCTGGTATTCCGCGGGTTAGTTCTTCTTAATTCATAGGCGCCATAAGCTTTGTTACGGCCGTTAAAAACAACGTCAATCCATTCTTGCTTTAATATGTCTAATTTTCCTGGCATTTTTTAAGCTTTAAATTGTAACGTTAATTTTTTATTTATAAATCTAATTAATATAACCCGTCTCTTTTAAGCAGTTCAATTTCCTGAGGTGTAATATCAACTATCGCCCGTGATTGATTACCTACAATATTCAGCTCATCCATTGCTGTTACCACATTATTGTAGTTAGCTTTATCACTTGGTTTGATAATTACGAACATGTCTTTACCAGTGGCTTGCAATACTTCTTTACTTTTTTCAAACAAAAGTTTACGCAAACCATTTTTCCCGTAATTATCAACAGTTGGTGCTGTTTTGCCGGTCTCTCCTAAATACCATTCCAATTTATTATTAGAGCCTAACAATAAGGTAAGGGTTCTGGAAGCCGCTACAGGCAATTGCTGATTTGTTTTTTCATCTTTATCCGGCATAACCAGGTCCATTGCCTTTGGCTTTTGGAGTGTAGTTGTAAGGATAAAAAAGGTAATAAGAAGGAAGGCTAAATCCACCATGGCTGTTAAGTCCACACGGGTTGACGCCTTTTTGCTCCTTACTTTACCGCCGCCTTTTTTACCCCCGCCGGAGGTATCTAATTCTGCCATGTTTTTTTATTTTTTAGGCGCTGCTTTCAGCGCTGTTATTAGTTGAAATTTAAAAACCTTCTGCTTTTCTAATGTACTTATAACCGTATTGATAGCCGGGTATTGTTTATCGCGGTCGCCCTTGATAATCACCTGCATATCTTTGCCGTGCAAGCCTCTGTCGGCTTTACGGGAGTTCAATATCCAATTTGATAATTCATTATTGACCATTGTGTCAACAGGGATTCCTTTCTGATCAAAGTTTTTCAGATCCCGGGCATCCATATCAAGGAATTGCTTTAACTGGCTCATCGGCACACCAAATACTTCAGTATTGGCGAATTTGTTTATTTCAGCAGGCGTGAATGAAACTTTATATTGGTCGCCCATAGTTTTAAGCACTTCCTGGCGGATGTCTGTACCGGCGATTGACAAAAATACCTTATTCGCAGCCCCGTTGGGCCCAACATCGGTGCCATTAGCCGTTTTGCCGATGGAAACGATCAACGTATTATCCTCAGGTATCGTTATCTCCGTAGTTGATGCGGGTGTGTCAGCCTTTGACGGGTCGTCTATTTTTGGTTTTGCCGTTAATATGAAAAAGGTAAGCAACAGGAAAGCCACATCGCACATGGCTGTCATATCAATCGCCGTGCTTTTCCTGGCAATTTTTACTCTGGGCATAATTTTTAATTATTAATGTAAATGTATAATTAATTATACTATCCCGTCCGCTGGTTAGCGGACGGGAAAAAAACTAAGCAACAGCGTATTGATTACCTGTTATGCGACGCAGCAAATGTTTGCACGATGCTGAAACCTGTTTCATCAATGGCGTAAGTTAAGGTGTCAATTTTTGAAGTAAATATATTATACATGATAATTGAAATGGCAGAAGTACTGATACCCAACGCCGTATTTACAAGGGCTTCTGAAATTGATGCAGAAAGTGCGGTCTGGTTGGTAGCACCCGCAGCAGCCAATTCACCGAAGGCTTTGATCATACCAAATACGGTACCTAACAAACCGCTTAATGTACCGATAGATACCAGGGTAGCAATGATCGTTAAGTTTTGCTCAAGCATTGGCATTTCCAAAGCAGTTGCTTCTTCAATATCTTTTTGTATAGCTAATGTTTTTTGGTCAACAGTTAAAGTTTTATCAGCTTCCATTTCACGGTATTTTTTCAAACCGGATTTGATCACGTTAGCAACTGAACCCTTTTGCTTATCGCATTCAGCGCTTGCAGCATCAATATTGCCGCCATTGAGTGCGCTTGTAACTTTGCGTACAAATGCATTCATGTTGCCAGTGCCTGACGCTTTTCCGATAACAATGAAACGCTCAATTGAAAACACGATAACCATGATAAGGTACGATAAAATTACAGGTACCAGGTTACCACCTCTGTGAATCCTTCCAAAGAAATCAATTGGAGTGCCTTTTTCCACATCGCCACCTTCAAAGTGACTTGCATCACCTAATATTAAGATGAAAATTAAAATTGCGACAACGATACATATTGGAATAGTAAGCGTTGCAAACATGCCCGATGAGCTTGATTCTTTTTTAACAGGACTTGTTGGTTTTGTTGGTGCGTTTGCCATTACTTTTAGTTTTTAGTTTTAGTTTTTAGTTTATAAAATAAATTTAGTTAATGCGATTTTTTTTGCGGATAACAAAATTAGAATTTAAATGAAATAAAAAAACCTTTTTTGATATTCTTTGCAATTTTTTTATGAAAACCCCATTCCGTTGATACTTTGGCGGATACATAACGTAATGAAAGGCAAAAATTGTCTGTATTGCAGACAATTATTTTGCAATAAAACCTATTTTTTTTAATAATAGCAAGTGATGGGCTATAAATATTATGTAACTATACTGCGATAGTTACATTCGGCGCGGCATTTATAACGTCAGAACCGATGAGATCGATATATTGTTCAAAGTTTTTAAGAAAAGTAAGGGCTAAATTGTTTGCCTTTTCATCGTAATTATCGGCGTTTGGCCACGTTTTCCTCGGGTCGAGCAGGTTATCGGGTACATTGGGGCAGTTTGCCGGCATCTGCAGGTTAAAGACCGGATGCTCATGGTAATGAACATTGTCAAGTTCGCCATTTAACGCCGCGGTTATCATGGCGCGGGTGTATTTCAGCTTAATTCTTTTTCCCACACCAAACGGCCCGCCTGTCCAGCCGGTGTTAATTAACCACACCTTAACGTTGTGCGCTTTTATTTTATTGCCTAATAATTTTGCATATACCACCGGACTTAAAGGCAAAAATGCCTCGCCAAAACAAGGCGAAAAGGTAGCCTGCGGTTCAGAGATACCTGTTTCGGTACCCGCAATTTTCGCTGTATATCCCGATATAAAGTAGTACATGGCTTGCGCCGGCGTTAATTTTGAAATGGGCGGTAATATGCCGAAGGCATCGGCCGTCAAAAAGAATATATTTTTCGGCGATGAGCCTATCGATGGGTTAACCGCATTGCTGATGTTATCTATCGGGTAGGCCGCCCGGGTATTTTCAGTTTTGTCCAGGTTTGAAAAATTGACCGTACGGGTACCTTTTACAAAATTGATGTTTTCAAGTAGTGCGCCAAATTGTATAGCGTTAAATATCTGGGGCTCTTTCTCTTCGGTTAGGTCGGCGCATTTGGCATAGCAGCCCCCCTCGAAGTTAAATATTGTGTATTCACTCCAGCCATGTTCATCGTCACCGATCAGGCTGCGTTCAGGGTCGGCGGAGAGTGTGGTTTTCCCCGTTCCGGATAGCCCGAAAAATATAGCCGTATCGCCTTTGACACCGGTATTGGCCGAACAATGCATCGAAAGTACCTTCCGTTCGTGCGGCAGCAGGAAATTCAAGACCGAAAAAATGCCTTTTTTTATTTCGCCGGTATAACCGGTGCCGCCAATCAGGATAATTCGTTTACTAAAGTTGATGATCGAGAAATTGTGCTGGCGTGTACCGTCAACCTGTGGATCGGCCTTGAAGCCGGGTGCGGCAATGATCGTCCAATCGGGAATCGAAGTCGGGTTGGCTATATCGGGGCGTAAAAATAAATGACGTACAAACAGGTTTTGATAGGCGGTTTCGGTTATCACCCGTATATCGATATGGAATTTTTCGTTGGCGCATGCGCACGAGTCGCGAACAAAAATATCACGGTCGGCAAAGTAGGCGATAACCTTTTGCAGCAACGCGTCGAACTTTGCGCTGTCAAATTTAATATTGACCTGGCCCCACCAAACAGTGTCGCGGGTGATATCATCTTCAACAATAAAACGGTCTTTTGGAGAGCGGCCAGTAAATTCGCCTGTATCAACGGCGAGCGCGCCGGAATCGGCTAAAACGCCTTCATTTCTTTTTAAAGCTTCCTCAACCAGTTCGGCTGCAGTTAATTGGTAATAGATATTCCTTGCCCGATCAAGCTTCAGATAGCCCAGATCAGGTAATTGGGTAGTACTGTTTCTCATTAAATAATTATAATTGGTTGCCGCAAATTTACCTGATTTGGGGCTGAAGAAACAAGTAAATTTTGATATTTATTTACATAATGTACGTTTTACACACTACGTAATTATTTGATTGTTAATCGATTGTGATGTTGTATGAAAATTTCTCAATACACTATGCCTGTAGGGAGTTCGCGAAAGGAGGAGAACCTGAATAACAAATTGTCATTGTTGCAAGCAATAGCGTGGCAATCGCGAATTATGCATTGCCGCTCTGTAAAGCATGCGATTGCCGCGCTATCGCTCGCAATGACATGTCGGGTGTTATTTCACCTTCATTTCTTTTTTCAAAAACTGACCGGTAAAGCTTTCTTTTACTTTGCAAAGTCCTTCGGGGGTACCGGAGAATAGAATTTTTCCACCGCCGGAGCCGCCTTCGGGGCCGAGATCGATCACATGGTCGGCCACTTTAATTACATCGAGGTTGTGCTCGATTACCAGAACAGTATTCCCTTTGTCAACCAATTGGTTCAGCACGCCGAGCAATACGTTGATATCTTCAAAATGCAAACCCGTGGTTGGCTCATCCAGTATATAGAAGGTGTTGCCGGTGTCTTTTTTAGAAAGCTCTGTCGCCAGCTTAACCCGTTGCGCCTCGCCGCCAGACAGGGTGGTCGACGATTGGCCAAGGGTGATATATCCTAACCCCACATCAAATAATGTTTTTATTTTGCGGTAGATGGGCGGGATATGTTCAAAAAACGGCGTGGCATCTTCGATGCTCATATCCAGCACGTCACTTATGGATTTTCCGCGGTAGCGTACCTCAAGCGTTTCGCGGTTGTAGCGCCTGCCGCCGCATTCTTCGCAAGGTACCTGCACATCGGGCAAAAAGTTCATTTCGATAACCTTTAAGCCTGCCCCCTGGCAGGTTTCGCAGCGACCGCCTTTTACGTTGAACGAGAATCGGCCCGGTTTGTATCCGCGAATTCGTGACTCGGGCAATTGTACATACAGGTTGCGGATGTCCGAAAACACACCGGTGTAAGTGGCCGGGTTTGACCGCGGGGTACGGCCAATGGGTGTTTGGTCGATCTCGATCACTTTGTCAATATGTTCAAGCCCCTCAATTTTTTCGTAAGGCAGCGGATGTTTCTTGGCCCTGAAAAAGTGGTGGTTTAATATCGGGTATAACGTTTCGGTTATCAGGCTCGACTTACCGCTGCCCGATACGCCGGTTACACCAATTAATTTGCCTAACGGAAAATCGACACTAACTTTCTTTAGATTATGGCCGGTCGCTTTTTTTAGCGACAGGGTTTTGCCGTTGCCTTCACGTCTTTTTTCGGGTACGGCAATTTCTCGCTCACCATTTATATATGAGGTGGTAAGGGTGTGTGTCGCCATTAGCTCGGCAGGGGTGCCCTGGGCTACGATCTCGCCGCCATGGACGCCCGCGGCCGGCCCCATATCAATAACATGATCGGCGTGCAGTATCATGTCCTTATCGTGCTCAACCACGACAACAGAGTTTCCTAAATCGCGCAGGTGTTTCAGCGCGTTGATCAACCGTTCATTATCGCGCTGGTGCAGGCCGATGCTGGGCTCATCCAGGATGTACATTACGTTCATTAGTTGTGAGCCGATCTGCGTAGCCAGCCTGATGCGTTGCGCTTCGCCGCCCGACAGCGTTTTGGCCGTACGGTCGAGTGTTAAATAACTCAACCCAACATCCAGCAGGAAAACGATCCTTGCCCTTATCTCTTTGAGTATTTCGCGGGCAATTACGTTTTGCCGCTCGGTTAACCGGTCCTCTAAATTGGCAAACCATTCCTTCAGGTTATTAATATCCATACAGGCCAGCTCAAAGATATTTTTATTATCAACTTTAAAATGAAGCGATTCTTTTTTCAGACGGGCGCCTTCGCAAACCGGGCAGGTTTTTAGTACCCGGTAATTTTCCATGTCGTCCATACCTTCGTCGCCGCGGCGTTCCTGCTGCTCTTCGAGCATGCGGATGATACCGTCGAAACTAACCTGGTAGCTCTGCACATTCCACTTGTTGTATTCCACGGCCACTGTGATCATTTCGGTTGACCCGTTCAGGATAATATCCAGGTGGTCTCTTGAAAGTTTTTCGATGGGGGTAGAAAGCGCAAATTCGTATTTTTTTGCCAGCGCCTTCAGCACCTGGAATATCCAGGTTTCGCGGTATTCGCCCAGCGGAGCAAGGCCGCCGTTTAAAATACTTAGTTTGGGATTCGGGATAACTGAATTTTCATCCACTTCAAAAATATACCCCAGCCCGTTGCATTTTTCGCAGGCGCCGTAAGGCGAGTTAAATGAAAAGGTGTTCGGCTGTGGCTCGTCATATGATATGCCCGAAACAGGGTCCATCAAATACTTGCTGTAATAGGCCACATTGTTGTCCTTATCCGCAATACGGATAATGCCTTTTGCGATTTTAAGCGCGGTTTGGATTGAAGTATATAGCCGTTTGCTGTCGGCTTCGCTTACCATCAACCGGTCGATCACAATGTCAATATCGTGAATTTTGTATCTGTCGACCTGCATTTTAGGCTCCACATCGGCAATAGCGCCGTCGATCCATACTTTCAGATAGCCTTGTTTGCGTATCTGCTCAAATAGTTCGCGGTAATGACCCTTCCTGGCTTTTACAACCGGGGCAAGAATGTTTACTGGTTGGCCTTCGAATTTTTCGGAGATGGTTTTTAGTATTTGATCTTCCGACATCCGCTCCATTTTTTCGCCGCTGACGTAAGAGTAAGCCTCGCCTGTACGGGCAAACAGCAAACGCATAAAATCGTATATCTCGGTAATAGTACCTACTGTTGAGCGCGGATTTTTGCTGGTGGTTTTTTGCTCGATGGCGATAACCGGGCTTAAGCCGGATATTTTATCTACATCGGGCCGCTCCATACCGCCCATAAACTGGCGCGAGTAGGCCGAAAAAGTTTCCATGTACCGGCGCTGTCCTTCGGCATAGATGGTGTCGAAAGCCAGTGAAGATTTTCCGCTGCCGCTCAGCCCTGTAATAACCACCAGCTGGTTGCGCGGAAAAGAAACATCAATATTTTTTAAATTATGAACCCGGGCCCCGTAAACTTCAACTTCGCTTTGCTCGCCCAGATCGATAGGTAATGTGCTCATGTTTTGAATTAGTAAGACGGTTGATTAGGTTTATTGGGTTGGATTAAGTCGAATAATATTTACTTTCTAACTTAATTAACAACTCACTTAGTCAACTCAATCAACAAACGACAAATATACGCAAAAAGGCCGGCCTTCGGGTTAGGAAGAACGGCCTGTATGTTCTGTATAATGTAATAATTTATAACGCAGTGGGCTAGTTTACAGCCAAAAAGTCGGCAGATGTGAGGCTGCTAAATTTCACAGGGTTGTAATGTTTCATAAAGCCATACTTATCAGGCTGGTTAATTATTGCCTTCATGGCAACGATGTTATAAATATAGACGCCTGTTTCGCGGTTTAAGTGCATGCGGAAGTAGTTTTCCTCGTTTTGCTGGTCCATAGCCCGCATTAGCTTTATTGAGCCGTTGTTGTAGGCCGCCGCGGCTAATGTCCAGCTGTGAAACTCTTCGTACAAGCCTTTTATATACCGGCAAGCTGCAACGGTCGACTTACGGATATTTTTTCGTTCGTCGATATCGCCGTAAACCTTCAGGCCGTAGGCGCGTGCCGTGCCGGGCATAAACTGCCATAAACCTTTAGCGCCTTTTGGCGAAGTGCCTTCGGAAAAACCGCCTTCAACCAACGGTATGTATTTAAAATCGTCGGGAATGCCGTAGGCTTTTAAGATGGGCTCAATGATCGGGAATATCTTCTCGGCTTTCCGGTGTAAAATGTTCGAACCAACGTGGCGGTAGTTATGCTTCATTAGCGAAAGCTGCATTTTACGGTTAACGCTGGCGTTATGCAAAGGCAGGGCCTCATCGGCAAAACTATAGTCTTCTTTAGGCTCAATTGTTTTAAAAAGAAATGTGGTAAAAGGGCCTTTAAATTTTACCGGAACTTCGTGTGGTTTCGGGGTTTTTGGGCTGAAAAAATTAAGGGCAAAGAAGATAAAAAAAAGCATTACTACGGAACACGTAATCAGGTGCTCTTTAATTATTTTAAAATAACTCATCAAATCAATGTTGGTAAAAGTGTTGCAAAGGTACGTCATATAGGTCAGATTATCAAATACTTATGTAAAACGGGCATTTTTATAGTATGGTTTTGGGTTCAAAAACAGCGCTTAAAAGCTATCAACGAGGTTTTTGAACCGATTAAAAAAAATCTCATTTCTTGTCCAAAATCACTAACTTTGACCCTCACGCTGCGAAAGCGCTAATTAAAAAAATATGGTATCCAAAAGACCAGGGAACAGTCGCGACGACAAATCCGGCAGATCATCAAACAGGGCTTCTAAAGCCGGCGATAAGCCAAAAAGATCATCCCCATCAGCACGCAATTCCTCACCAGGTTTTGAACGAACAAATAACAGCAAACCAGGCAAAAAGTTTGGCGACGATCAACCAAGAGGTAAAAAACCCTTTAACTCAAGCGAAAATAAGTCGTACCAAAAACGGGACGACGGCGATAAACCTGCCAGCAGTTTCAGCGGTGGAGCGGGCGAAAAACGCTCATTTTCGCCCAGAAACAAGCCTTATACCGGCAGGCCGGCAGATAATGATGACCGCCCAAAGCGTAATTTTGGCGGTGAATCATCAGGCGGTGAAAAAAAATCATTTTCGGCAAGGAAAAAACCCTACTCGGGCCGGACAGCGGATTATGATGATAAACCAAAAAGAAACTTTGGTGGCGGATCGACTGGGGAGAAGCGCGCATTCTCTGCTCCGGGTAAATCATATTCGGGCAGGTCGAATGATAATGAAGAAAGGCCCAAAAGAAGCCCTGATAGCTATCGGGGTGGGGGCGACAAGCCGGCAGGAAAGAAATTCGGCGACAAGCCTTCCGGCGGATTTAAAAAGCGCGACGATAAATCGTTTAGCAGCGACCGCCCGCAGCGTTCGAAACCTGGATACGATAAAATAACGCGCGATGAGAGTGCTCCGGTAAAAACTTTACGCGGACGTAAAAAAGGCCCTGAAAGTAAAGACGCGGGCCTTATCCGGCTTAACCGTTATATATCAAACGCGGGCATTTGTTCGCGCCGTAAGGCTGATGAACTGATAGCCGCCGGGGTGGTATCGGTAAACGGGGCGGTGATTTCGGAGCTGGGCCATAAGGTTGATCCGCAGAAGGATGAGATACGCTACAACGGCGAATTGCTTAAGCGCGAGAAAATGGTTTATGTGTTATTAAATAAGCCAAAGGATTATATCACGACCACTGAAGACCCACAGGAACGCCGCACGGTGATGCACCTGGTTGAAAAAGCCAGCAAAGAGCGTATTTATCCTATAGGGCGATTAGATCGTAATACTACGGGGTTGCTGCTAATGACGAATGACGGCGACCTTGCCGACAAGCTATCACACCCCAAAAACAATATTGTTAAATTATACCAGGTTGAACTGAACAAAAGCTTAATCCAGGGCGACCTGAATAAAATTGCCTATGGCTTAGAACTGGAGGATGGGTTAATTAAACCTGATTCTATATCCTTTGTTGCAGGCGGTTCGAAGCGTGAGATTGGTATACAGATACATAGCGGTAAAAACCGCATTGTACGCCGTATATTTGAACACCTGGGATACGAAGTTGTAAAACTGGATAGGGCGGTATATGCAAATCTTACCAAAAAAGACCTCCCACGCGGCCGCTGGCGCTACCTCGAAGAAAGCGAAGTTATACAGCTGAAGCACCTTATTTAAAGTGATTGGAGGTTAGAGGTTAGAGATTAGTTGTACTTTTGGATGCTTTCCTGAGCTCACCTAATCTCTAACCTCAAATCTCTAATCTCTGTCCAAAATCGCTATCTTGCGGCTTCATAAACCAATTCATTCCGACATGAAAAAATTACTGCTGATAATTTCGCTGCTATCGCCGGTGATGATGTACGCGCAACATAAAAAAGCTGCACCTACGACATACGACCTGCTTGTAGGCACTTATACAAAAGGTCAAAGTAAAGGCATTTATGTTTACCGTTTTTATATCGAAACCGGCCGGATGGCTTACCTGAGCCAGATCGACGACGTAAGTAACCCTTCATATCTGTGTGTGGCCGCCAATAACAAGTTTGTGTATGCGGTAAACGAGGATGGCAAAAATGGCGGGGTCAGCTCATTTAAATTCGACCCGAAGCAGGGCAAACTCACCTTTATTAATAAGCAGTCGTCGGCCGGCGCCGACCCATGTTATATTTCGGTTGATAAGGAGCAGAAAAATGTATTTGTTGCCAATTATTCGAGCGGCAGCTTAACGGTTTTACCGGTGAATAAAGATGGCTCGCTCGGCGCAGTATCGCAAGTGGTACAAGACCAGGGCCATGGCATTAACAAGGAACGACAGGAAGCACCGCATGTACATATTGCTATGCTTTCGCCGGATGAAAAATATGTTTTATACACCGATCTGGGTACTGATAAGTTAAATGTGATGCGGTATCGTGCTTCGCACCCGCAGCCTTTGAGCCCGGCATCACCTCCATTTGTTAAGATAAAAGACGGTGCCGGCCCGCGCCACATTGTTTTTTCGGACGATAAAAAGCACCTTTACCTGTTAACGGAAATGGGTTCGGCGGTACATGTGTTTGATTATGATAACGGCAAGTTAAAAGAAAAGCAATCGGTTACTTTGCTGAACGATGGGTTTAAAGGCCAGACAGCAGGAGCTGCCGTACATATATCGCCCGATGGCAGATTTTTGTATGCATCAAACCGTTTGGAAACAAATGAAATATCGGTATATTCCATTGAGCCTGAAACCGACACGCTCACTTTTGTGCAGCGCGTATCAACTTTTGGTAAGAACCCACGTGATTTTGCCATAGACCCTACAGGCAGTTATTTGGTAGTGGCCAACCAGGACAGCGACAGGTTATATATTTACCATAGAGATCAAAATACGGGCACAATAACCCGGATGGGGCCGGAAATAGAAATAGGCAACCCTGTGTGTTTAAAGTTTACCGTAGCGGAATGAGCTAAAAGCGAAAAGACGAAAGCATAAAGTGAAAATCCAGTTCAAAACTGTAACATTCATTGCTTTTGGCTTATGCTTTTTCCTTGCACCGCTCAATTACTTCAACATAATAATTTTCATATGCGGGAAGGATAGTGGCCAGGTCGAATTCTTTGGCGCGGGCAAGGGCATTGTTTTTAAATTGCTGCAGGCGCGCTTCGTCTTCCAATATGTAAATTGCTTTTTCGGCCATACCATCAACGTCACCTACATCTTTTAGGAAACCGGTTACGCCGTCGAGATTCAGTTCGGGCAAGCCGCCTGCGTTCGAGCTGATAACCGGTACCTTACAGGCCATGGCCTCCAAAGCCGCCAAGCCAAAGCTCTCCGATTCGGAGGGCATCAAAAACAGGTCGGATACGGATAAAATTTCTTCAATGGCGTCCTGCTTACCCAAAAAGCGGACGTCTTCCCCAACGCCCAGCTCCCGGGCCAGTTCTTCGCAGGATGACCGTTCGCCGCCATCGCCAACCATCAGCAGTTTTGCAGGGATCCTTTTAATTAGCTGCGCAAATATTTTTATCACATCTTCAGTACGCTTTACCTTGCGAAAATTGGAGGTATGCACGATGATCTTTTCGCCAAAAGGCGCTATGGCTTTTTTAAAATGGTCCTTCGCTTTCAGGTTGAACCGGCTAAGATCAATGAAGTTGGGTATCACCCGGATATCATTTTCGATCTCAAAAAATTTGTAGGTATCACTCCTGAGATGTTCGGAAACCGCCGTAACGCCATCTGATTTATTGATCGAAAAAGTAACGACAGGCTTAAAGGTACGGTCGCGTCCTACCAGGGTGATGTCCGTACCGTGCAGGGTGGTAACCACCGGGATATAAATACCATAGGTTAATAATATCTGTTTAGCCATAAAAGCTGCCGAGGCATGCGGTATGGCGTAATGTACGTGCAGGATATCCAGCTTCTCGAAACGAACCACATCAACCAAACGGCTGGCCAGGGCTAGCTCATACGGCGGGAAATCAAATAGCGGGTAGTTGGATACCGATACTTCGTGATAAAATAAATTTTCGGAAAACAGGTCGAGCCTGGCCGGCTGGTTATAGGTTACAAAATGAACCTGGTGACCGCGGTCGGCAAGGGCTTTGCCAAGCTCAGTGGCTACAACGCCGCTACCGCCAAAGGTTGGGTAACAAACTATTCCTATTTTCATCGAGTGCTTTTATGGTAATGAAACTATCATGCCCACATAACTTATGAATGCTAATGTGCATGACAGTTTCACTGGTGCAAGTTTAACAGCTATTTATTGGAATAGTGTTATGCGGATGTAAAATGATTGTGGCGATTTCGGATTTCGGAATTTCGATTTTGGATTTGTTATTGAGACCCGTCATGCCGAACTTGTTTCACTGTTGTCCGGTAAAAAAAATTAGGGATAGCGAATAGCTATCCCAATGTTGATATTTGAGTTACCACACTTAAATAAACAACATGAGTAAAAATACATTTTTT
>JAQBOM010000019.1 GCA_028288025.1 Mucilaginibacter sp.
AACGAATAGCAGCAGAAGCGCCCAATACATGGGATTGGCCGTTACTTATAATTTTCTTCGAAAACACAGTACGAACATGCGGCGAAAAAAGGACGCTTTAATTAAAGAATAGTATATATCAGGAAAGCCCAACATATTTCATCATTGCGCTGGTTGTTTTAACCATTTTATGCAATATGTTTTTATTGATTTTCCCTGGGTTACTTAAAGCACTTTTTTATGGGGCTAACCCTTATTGTAAGTTTAGGTTAACACTTTGTAACAGCAGACAAATAAAAAGGCTACAGAAACCGTTTTCTTTCGTCACACCGCCGTCAGCCATCATACCCAGCCTTCCGTTACCCAGAGGCAACGTCCCTATTATTTTCGCATCTAATGTTCTAGTCATCTAATCCTTTTCCATCGAGAATTTGCTGCATACATTTTTCAACCCTTGTCTCCCGGGTTTTGGATTGTTTGGGTTGAGAAAAATAAAACAGGTATCCCCTTTGCCTTCCGGGCGTCAATGCGTTAAAAGCAGTTTTCAGGGCAGGGATATGATCTAATTTACTTTGAAATTCTCCGGGAACAGAGAAGTCTTCAGTCTTTTTTAGATCCACTTTTAATCCGGCTTTTTCCACTTCGATGGCTTCATAAATATAGGCTTTCACAATGGGTGCCAATTCAACTATTTCCCGGACACCGGTGAACCGGATCTGGCGCGCCGACTGCACATTCTTCGTTTGTTGGATCAGAATACCATGGGCATCATTTAACAACGCGCCTTTGAAAAATAAAAGAGCACAGTATTCTTTAAACACATGTATTAAAACGATGTTACTTTTCTGAAACGTATAACAGGGACAACCCCACTTCAATTCTTCGGTCAGCCCACATTCAAGAACGATCATCCTCAATTGCTCCAGTTCTTCCTGCCACTTTTTGGCTTTATTAAAAAAGAAATCAACCTTGGGATTCATGCTTTTCATTTATTGATTAGTCTAAAATGTGTGCCTGATGTTTCGCTAAAATAATTTAATCGCCAATAAATCAATTTGATTTTTACCACGGAGAAACAAAGAATGCGGATAGAACAAAAAAAATAAAATGAACTGACTAACTATAAAGGCATTGCATGCCCAGTGCCTTATTTTATGTTTTCGCAGTGTCTTTTGCAACGTATCGATCATAAAAATGGCCTGTGCCTTTTGCATCGATTCTGCCTACAATTGTCTCTACCGAACTTTTACTCAATTCCAGATTCCGTCGTAGATGGTAATGTTCCCTTGCTCCCGCCGGAAGGTCTGTTCGATTTTCTTGATTTAAGTCGGCTATTTTCAATAAAAGTCTGGCAAAAGATCGCAATCCTTCGGGGTCGCCGTGAATTAATACTTCTTGCCATTTTTCTATTTCACCCTCAAACTCGTCTTCATTATCTGCAACAAAAATGTCCAAATGACCTGTGATTTCGAATCCGTAGTATTTCTTCCTTGCCATATTAAAATATTTATTTGCTAATTTACCGGAATGATTTTTCTATCTGCAGGCCTCAAATACCACGATAACACTGTAAAAACGGCCAGTAAAACCGGGGCAATTATTTGGACAGAAACATCGTTGCTGGCAATATGCGAGATCACCGCACCGGTCATAACAAAAAATATACCCGCATACGCCCACTCCTTAAGCAATTTAAATTTCGGTATTAATATCGCAATTATGCCCAATACTTTCCAAACGCCGATAATCGAAATAAAATAGTTCGGGTACCCCAGGGGCTTAAAACCCTGCACCACCCCTTTTACCTGCATGGCCTGCGCCAACCCTCCCGAAAAAATACAAAAAGATAATATTGCAGTAATTATCCAATACCATGTTAGTTTTCTCTTTTCCATTTTAAGTTATTTTAAAGTATTTAATATCTCCTGCAACCGGTTATGCGCCATGTTTATGCCCTGGGCAAATGGTAATTGCAGCAATTGGTCCCGTTGTGCAACCGATTCGTATATCACGTGCATATTGAGCTTGCTGGTGTCGTCGGTAAGTTGTTCAAATTCATAAACCTCGAGCTGGACGCCGAATGGCGTATTCTCCATTTCAAATGTCCGTATGATTTTCCGGTTCGGGCTAAACTCATGGATTACGCCATTGGCCTTAAATACCACGTTTCCTTTAGTATCTGTCGTTTCAAATTGGTAACTGCCATGCTTTTTACTTTCAAGTTTCAGTACTTTTGTTCCCATCCATTGCTCAACAATTTCGGGCTCTGCATATGCTTTAAAAAGTAATTCCAGGGGCAGGTCAAATTCCCTTATGATCACCAGGTCCTGTTTGCCGTCTTCGGCATTGATTTTTGTTTTGCGCTCCATGTTATTCGCTTTTATATTTTTTCATTATGGTTTCTAATTTATTGAACCGGTCTTCCCACATTTTGCGGAATGGCTCAATGAAGTCGGCTACCTGTTTCATTTTTTTTGCATTAATATGATAGTGAATCTCTCTGCCGTTTTGTTCTTGTTTAAGCAATTCGCACGCGGTGAGTATTTGCAGGTGTTTTGAAACCGTTGGCCTGGCGGTGTCAAAGTTTGCCGCTATTGCACCTGCTGTCATAGATTGTGCAGCGACCAATAGAAGTATGGCCCTCCTTGTCGGGTCGGCTATGGCTTGAAATACGTCTCGTCTTAAATTCATTGCGTAGCTATTTAACTACAAATATATGTGTAGTTATTCAGCTACGCAAATTTTCTGCGATTTTTCTCTAATGGGGAGGCTAATAGGGCGTCATGCCGTTCGTTTAACAATAAACTTTTTATCAATTTGATTTAACCTCAATTATTGAATTATCTTTTATTATCACTTTAAAAGCATCCCAAATGCGCTCAGGGTGTTCTGATTTCGCCTGTCGCCCGATTTATTCTTTTTTTCGTAATTTAAACCATTCCTCATTTCATTAAGCCGTTCATCACAATTTGATAGGAAGAAGCGGCAACACAGGTGATATTTGAAGAAAAATTAAAACGATGAAAAAGATCATTACTTCTTTTATTTTTATTTTACTGACTTATGGCGCATTTGCCCAAGGCATAGCAGGCGATTGGTATGGCACGCTGAACATTCCCGGCGGCACTACGCTGCACGTTGTTTTTCACATCACAAAAAGCGGCGAAACTTATTCTGCAACATTCGACAGCCCTGATCAGGGTGCCCGAGGCCTTGCCACCGATAAAACGACGGTTACTGGTAACCAGGTTACCATCGAAGCAGCTCAATTCAATTTTAAGTATATGGGTGATTACAAGCCCGACAGTAATAAAATAACCGGGACATTTACACAGGGCGGTGGTAGCCTCCCGCTCATATTAACTTCTGGCAAGCCTTCAACAGCCGTTGTTCCGTCCGCCCGTCCGCAGGACCCGAAGGATTTTCCATACAAACAGGAGGAGATAATTTTTACCAACCCCAAGGCCGGAAATAAACTGGCCGGTACCTTAACGATGCCCGCAGATGGTAAGGCTACTAAAATTTTAGTTTTAATTACCGGATCCGGGCCGCAAAACCGTAACGAGGAAATTATACAATTTAATCACCGCCCTTTCCTGGTATGGAGCGACTGGCTCACCCGGCAGGGTATTGCCGTATTGCGGTACGATGACCGTGGTATCGGGCAGTCTACAGGCGACTTTAAAACGGCCACCAGCGCCGATTTTGCTGATGATGCCGAAGCGGCGGTAAATTATATCCGTTCACGATCCGATTTAAAAGGATTGTCAATTGGCCTGATGGGGCACAGCGAAGGGGGCATGATCGCGCCTATCGTGGCCAGTCGCGACAAGGCAATTAAATTTATTATACTGCTTGCGGGGCCGGGCGTCCCCATTGAACAATTAATGCTAAAGCAGGTTGCTGATCAAATGCGGTTAAGCGGTGCGCCTGGTGAGGCCATACTGCGTTCAGCGGCCACCAATAAAAAAGTTTATAAACTTATCAGTCAAAACCCGTCCCTGTCAACTGCGCAATTAAAACAGCAGGTCGACACTTTAATGTACCGGGAACTTCGCGGCTACCCCAAAGCCGATCTTCAAAATCAAAGTATTGACGCGATCGTTAAACAAAGTTCGGCGCTAATCAGCCCGTGGTACAGGTATTTTATCGCCTTTAACCCTGCCGATTATTTAACTAAAGTAAAATGCCCCGTGCTCGCCCTCGATGGTACACTGGATATGCAGGTAAACAGCGATGCTAACCTTGCGGGAATTAAAGCAAGCCTTGAAAAAGGCGGAAACCGTCATTTCCAGATCGTTTCGTTACCGGGATTGAACCACCTGTTTCAAAAAGCAACAACCGGCTCGGTAGCAGAATATGCCCAAATACCTGAAACGGTTGATCCTGCCGCTCTGCAAAAGGTTTCGGCCTGGATCAACCAGCGATGAGAAAAATCGGAAAAACGACGGGATTTTGGCCGGTGCAAACCGGTGTATGGATTTTGGCGGGGTGCCTAAACTATTTTGCCCAGCAATTTAACAGCGGCATGCCGGTTAGCGTTATACTGTTAAACGCCGCCGGGCTGGTGGGGGGCGGCTTCGCTATTACTTCAATATACCGCTATTATCTAAAACAACAAAATAACCAGTTTAAATTGCAGGCAAGTAAGTTTATCCTGTCGCTCTTGGGATCTACTGTTATACAATCAATTTGCTGGCTGGCCTTGCTCTGGCTTATATTTCTACCCACAATATTTAAATACCATATCGGTACCGTCCAGTTTTGCCTCAACTTCATCCCGCTTACGGGGGTTTTACTTATTTGGAACCTGGTATATATTGGATATCACTTGCTGCGACAGTATCACACGACAGAAGTGGAACGGTGGAAGCTTGAAGCCGAAATTCAAAAAGCAAGGCTGGGTGCGCTCAAATCGCAAATAAATCCGCATTTTATGTTTAACGCGCTGAATAATATCCGCGCATTGATATTGGAAGACCCGCAGGTAGCAAGGGATATGGTCACAAAATTTTCCGAAATATTCAGGCATGCCCTGCAGCATTCGGAAGATAAAGAAATTACCGTTGCCGAGGAATTGAAGATATTATCGCAGTACCTCGAATTGATCAGGATACAATATGAGGAAAAACTGCAATACCAGGTCAATGCTGATAACAGTATACTATCTGAGACAATGCCGCCAATGATTTTGCAATTACTCGCCGAAAACGCGGTAAAGCACGGAGTAGCGGCAAGCCCTTCGGGCGGCGAAATTATTGTAGATATAAAGCGAACATGCAACAAGCTGCTGCTGATTGTTAAAAATACCGGTACATTGTCGCCAAAGAAACAGCTGGAAAATAATTTGGGTATCGGGCTGAAAAATATAACCGAGCGCTTAAAGCTTTTATATGATAATGATGCTTCATTGTCGATGGAGGAACATCCACCATATGTAGTAGTTACCATCAGTATTAATAAATATGATTAATGCAATATTGATCGAGGATTCGCGCCTGGCCCGACAGGAACTGAAGGAGCTATTGAAAAGCTTCCCGCAGGTACAAATTGCCGGCGAGGCCGGGACAGCCTCACAGGCGGAGGAATTAATCAAACTGGTTAACCCGGATTTGATTTTCCTGGATATACACCTGCCCGGCAAAAGCGGGTTTGATATTTTGCAGGAGCTCGACAGTGTGCCTGCGGTAATTTTCACTACCGCGTTCGACCAGTATGCCCTGCAGTCGTTTGACTACAATGCCATTGATTACCTGTTGAAGCCGATCGTGCCCGAAAGGCTTGAACAAGCCATTCAAAAAGCCGAAATATTGTTGAAAGAAAAAGGCGGCTGTTCGGCGTGAAAAACTGACGGTTAACGACCGCATTTTTGTTAAAGACGGAAGTAAGTGCTGGTTTATTACAATAGGCGATATCCGTCTTTTTGAATCAAAAGGAAACTATACGCAAATATTTTTCGACGGCAACAGTCCGCTTATACTCAAGTCGCTGCAACATGTTGACGAAACACTGGATGACCAGCAATTTGTGAGGGTGAACCGCCAGCAGATCGTAAACGTAAAGTTTATCGCAAATGTGAGCGAGTGGTTTGGCGGCGGCTTAAAGTTGACCCTCGATACCGGCGAAACCGTCGAAGTTTCCCGGCGGCAAGTAAACCGGATAAGGGAACTGTTCAGCTTATAATAAAATTACAAATAGGCTGGTTGTTCTTTATAATATCAAAAGATCCGAAATTGAACTGTTTAAGTGAATACGATCTTTTATGAAAATATCGCAGAACAACGGGTTATTAATGGTTTATTAATTCTTTATTATTTGTAATAGCGTTAATTGCAACGATTGCTTTATATGCCTTTTGTAAAAATCAAATTATTTAGATAAATGAATTACATGCGAAACTTTTCCTTCAAAAAAATCAAAACGGTTTCTTTAAAAAAAATTACTGTTCTTTTAGTTATTGCAGCAGCGATATTTTCAGGTTGCAAGTCAAAAAAATTAATTGTTAAATCTGCAGAGAATCCATTTATCAGGCATTTATATACCGCAGACCCCTCGGCAAGGGTATTTAAAGATGGCCGGCTATATGTTTACGCTTCACATGATGTGGATCCGCCGCGTGGATGTGATTTGATGGATAAATACCATGTTTTTTCAACTGACAATATGGTAAACTGGAAAGACCACGGTGAAATATTGCGTGCCAGCCAGGTACCATGGGGCCGCAAGGAAGGCGGCTTTATGTGGGCTCCGGATTGTGTTTATAAAAATGCAACATATTATTTTTATTTTCCTCATCCTAGCGGGACAGAATGGAATAAGACATGGAAAATTGGAATTGCTACAAGCAAAAAGCCGGCAAGTGATTTTGTGGTGCAGGGATACCTTGAATTAGGTAACGACAGCTATGCAATGATTGACCCATGTGTTTTTATTGATGATGACGGACAAGCTTATTTTTACTATGGCGGTGGCAACAGATGCGCCGGAGCCAAATTGAAAAACAATATGACCGAATTAGCTCAGCCAGTAGTATTTATGGAGGGCTTAAAGGATTTTCATGAAGCTACATGGGTGTTTAAAAAAGATGGACTATATTATCTTACCTATGCCGATAATAATAAAGCGAATGGAAAAGGCGCTAACCGGTTGAATTATGCAACAGGTACAAGTCCTTTAGGCCCGTGGACTTACAGAGGTGTTTATTTAGATCCAACAGGTTGTGATACAAGTCACGGTTCGGTGGTTGAGTATAAGGGGCAATGGTATGCATTTTATCACAACGATGTACTTTCGGGACGGGGGAATCTTCGTTCTATCTGCGTGGATAAGCTATATTTTAATTCTGACGGAACAATTCAAAAGGTTATTCAAACAGGAATGAGGAGCAATAAATAATAAACCGCTGTCAATAACTTGATTACAATTTTGTAATCCTGAGTTGAGTATGGTAAACAAATAGGTTATTGTCTGGCAAATTTAAATCGGGACGGTTTAGAAACGTTCTTTACAATGGCTTAAGGGGATGACAAACCGGTAACGCTATCGAAACGCATTCAAGCGCTTTACGAATAGCATCAATTGCCTTTGTCAGATCCAGCTACGCAAATCACCGGTCAATTCTTAAACGAAATGATAAACTTTGCGCCGTCGTTCACGCTGCTTTCAATGGCTATGCGGCCGCCTAAGCTGGTAACATGATTATAAACCAGGTATAGGCCAATGCCTTTACTATCGGCGTGATCGTGAAACTTCTGGTTAAAGCCAAACACCTTGTCTTTTACTTTTTCCAGATCAAAGCCCTGGCCCTCATCGGCGAAAATCAATTGCTTTTTGCCGTTTTCAATTTTTGAGCAAATATTAATTACCGGGAAACTGTCAGGCTTTGTGTATTTGATCGAATTGGTAAGCAGGTTCAGGAAAATACTTTCGAGATAAGCTTTGTTAAATTCTACCTTTTTATATGCGGAAAAGTCAACACTGATCTGTGCCCTTGAATTTTTTATCAGCGAACTTAACGAACGCAATGTCGGCCCGAGGCACTCATTCATGTCAATCTCTTCCGTATCAACCGTTAATACGTTTTTTTGATTTAAACGGTCTACGTAATTGTCTAATGTATCTTTTAAGTTTTCGGTAGATGTTTTCAGCATTTGAATAAACTCAAGCGTTTCTTCGTCCTGTATCTTGGTGACATCCAGCAGGCTAAAAACCGAAAGTAAATTGGCCACGGGCAGCCGTAGGTCATGCGATGTTGAGTAGGTAAGCTGCTTCAGATCGTGATTGATCCTGGTCAGGTTGCTTAACAGCCCGTTCCTGTCTTCGTCAAGTTTCTTTTTGTGGGTAATGTTTTTGGCGATAGCGAAAACAAGCTGTTCACTTTTGATCGGCATCGAGGTCCATGCAAGCCACACGATCTCGCCGCTTTTCGTCACATAACGGTTTTCAAAGTTCAATAAAGCGTTATCTAGCCTGATATTATCCCGCTTTTGCGATGTAATAGCCCTGTCTTCGATATGTACAAACTCATTAATCGGCCTCGAAAATAATTCTTCGTCGGTATAGCCCAGTGTTTTTGAAACAGTAGGATTTATTTTTTTAAAATATCCGTCGAATCCGGCTATGCACAATAGGTCAGGCGATAAGTCAAAAAAAAGCTCTAAATTATAAACACTAACTTCCGGAAACGCAGCAGCTACCGCCATACTTTATAAAAATTATATCCCGCAATAAATGTAATCAGGATTTTACGAAATTATACGAAAAGCAATGCAGATTGTTGTGGATGGCACCGTTTATACTTGCTCACGGTTCGAAATAAAACCGGCGCATTTGTGTGTGTGGCTCATTTTTTCTAATTGATTAAACAATACAATTATTATGATATATTGTTTCTTTTAATTTAATTTTTTTATTTATCTTTAACTTTTACCCGGTTAATATGAAGAAGAAGATATTTGTAGTGGAAAATGACGATTCAATTCTTGAGATAGTCGCCTCTTTACTCACCGAAGAGGGCTATGATGTAAAAGCCCTGCGTACCGACAAAGGGATTTACGAACAAATAGAGCATTATAAACCAAACGTTATATTGCTCGACGTTATAAAACCCACCGACGAAGGAGCGGAGCTCTGCCGTACTCTTAAAGCGGACAGCAGAACCAAACATATTCCGGTAATCGTCATGTCGACCCATAGCAAGGTAGCCGAAACCATTAAAAATGTTTGTGCCGACGAAATTGTGCCAAAACCCTTTGATATTTTCGATTTGCTGAACACGATACAAATGCAGTTGTCAGCGTAAGGAACCCCAGCTTTGACAGGATATTATTATGACTTATTTGCAGGTTCACTACCGCTGATTCTTCTCCGGTTTGGCATTAATCTGCTCAGGCAGGTCAATTACTATTTCGGGGCGATTTTTATATAATATAAATACACCGGTTACACACAAGGGCTTCCCCTTCATGTTTGCCCAGTCGAGGTTTACTTTAGTGCCTTTAACTGCTACTGTGTATTTTTGGTTGGGAAAAGCGCCGCCCATATTCAACAAAGTGAGGGTATCAGCTACTATCCTGACGGAATAAACTGTATCGCAAAGTGTGCCGGTTTTGCCTAGTTTTTTGTTGAAGCTTTCACTCGAAAAGGTTTGTTGCGCAGTAGTAGTTTTTACAATTGCCAAAACAACCAGGGCAGTAAATAATAATTTTTTCATGATATGTTTTACTGGACGGTGACTAAACCGCGCCCATAAAAATACACATAATGCGCAAGAATGTTTAACCTTGGTTATTTTACACTTATCTGGTTGCGATAAGTTTTGATCGCACGTACGATTGAACGGGCTATCTCATTTTGGCCTCTTTCCGAGTTCAAATACTCTTCTTCACCCGGGTTATTGATATAGCCGGTTTCTATTAAAACGGCGGGCATAGCGCTGTGTGCCAAAACTAAAACGCCCTGCTCTTTTACGCCCCTGCTTTTCCGGCCGTCGGTATCAACAAATTCCGTATTCAATAGCTTGCCGAATAAAATACTTTGCGCGCGGTATTTTTGCATTACCGTATTTAATATAATAAATGCTGCCGGATTGTTTTCCCCATAACCGGCGTAGGTTTTTTTATAATCCTTTTCGATATAGATAGAGGCATTTTCTCTTAAAGCTTCCATCTGTTCCTGCTGGCGGTGAAAGCCGTATACCAAAAGCATTACCCCTTTTTCTTTATGGGCGCTTTCTGCAGTTCCTTCTGGCGACGAGTTGCAATGAATAGAGATAAAAAGGTTCGCATTGTTCTCATTGGCTATTTCCGACCGCCTGTTTAGTGGGATAAACTTGTCGGTGCTGCGGGTCATAATCACGTCAACATCATCCATTTCCTCGTTGATCAAATGCTCCACCTTTTTGGCGATGGCCAAGGCTACGTTCTTTTCCGAAGAATATGAACCATGCGCGCCGGGATCCTTGCCGCCATGGCCGGCATCAATAACAATTGTTTTAAATTTAAACGAAGGTTTTGGCGACTGGCCCGCCACGTTGAAGCATAGGAATAAGGCCAGGATATTCAGGAGTAGTATTAACCCGGGTTTGTTTGTTATCATTAATAAAATAAGAACGGATTATACAATTTGTTTCAGTTTGGTTTTTTCGGTTGCCTTGCTGCATTTCGGGCACAGCCCTGTTGCATATAAAGTAAAGCCTTCGGGTTTAAAGCCATTCGGAAGATCGATATGGGGTAAGTGCAGGTCATCCAGGCAATACACATTTTTGCAGTTGGTGCAATTAAAATGCAGGTGCTCATCATGATGGTGATTTTCTTCACAGGCCGATGTGCACATGGCAAAATTGGAAGTGCCGTTTAAGTCAAAAACTTTATGGATGATGCCCTTCTCCTCGAAGGTATTCAGTATCCGGTACAACGTAACACGGTCGATATCGCTCATTACCCGTTCAAGGTCGGGCTGTGAGGTAGCTACGTTTTTGGCCGACAACATAGACAGTACCTTAAGGCGCGGACCGGTTTTTTTTAAATGATGCCTTTCAAGCAGCTCCTCAAAATTATTATTACGGCTCTTGCTCATTTCAATCAGGAATATTAAAGGATAAATTTACGAAGAATAACGCACACCTGTAAAAAGTATTTGATTATCGACGCCAATAACCGGCACTTTTAATGGGTTTCGCCCGCTTCAAAATGGGTGTGCTTTAAATGAAAGATCGAATGGTTGCCGGGGCATATCTTTGCATATTTATAATTGAAAAAATGCGCCGCGGCTATCAGTAAACCGCCAATAGGGACAATGATGGCCTCATGCCAGCTTCTGACAAATAAATGCCCGGCGATAATGATCGCAAAGCCCGCGATGAGTAATATTACTGGTAACAAGCTATGTTTTATACGGATATAAGTTATACCTATTGCTGATATCCCAATGCAAAGTGCAAAAATAATCATGCCCCACTCAAACCAGGGGTTTGCCAGGAAACCCAAACCCAGCAGGGGCAGGCTGGTGATCAGCATAGGAATAATTGCGCAATGAATAGCACATAATACCGAAGCGGTCATCCCTACATTATCCAACTTCGACTTAAACTTCGGATTTTTCATGTGCAAATATACTCACAAATGCAATGGTGTTGCTTTTGTGTATTTTATTTTACATTGGCGTTATTAATTCTGAATAAACATTTCCCTATCTTTTCGGTATTATTACTTTTGCAACGCTAAATTATGAGTACACTTTATGCAACCAACTTCGTTAAAGGATAACTGGACGGAAATCTTCAGGTCGACATATAAACGCAACCGTATGATCATTGGTACCTTGATCATGTTTGCAGTTATTTTTACAATGCCTTTGTTTTTTGGACATATCGAAAAGCGGCACGGTGTTATTCTTGATGACTGGGTATTAACGCAAATACCATCGTACAATGTATCCATATTGATCTTTTCTATTATATGGGGAATGGTATTGTTAATACTGATAAGGGCTATTCATAACCCCTCTATTTATATTACTTATTGCTGGACATTAATATTGATATGCTTTGCACGCGCTGTCAGTATTACCCTTGTGCCGCTGGATCCGCCGCCGGGATTTCGCACCTTAACCGATCCGTTTACCGGTGTTTTTTATGGGAATGTAATGATCACAAAGGATTTGTTTTTCTCGGGCCATACCTCAACAATGTTCCTGATATTTTTATGTTTAGAGAGAAGAACAGATAAGCTGATAGCGTTACTGGGAGTTGTTTTGGTGGCAGGTTTGTTGTTGGTACAGCATGTGCATTACACTATCGATATCCTTGTGGCGCCTTTTGTTGTTTACGTGTGTTATCTTACTACACGGCATTTTCTTTACAATTACCGTATCAAGACGCCTAAGGAATAGCCCGGCCTTTATTTTATCTTCACGTATACGTGTTTGATATTCCCTCGTCCCGAATCCCTTTCATCAAATTCAAACTTGTTCAGGCTTTTAATAAGCGGCAGCATTTTGGGATAACCGTAGTTCCTGGAGTCGAAGTCAGGCTTCTTTTTTAATATCTGCGTGCCAAGGTTGCCCAGGTAGGCCCAGCCGTTTTCGTCACCAAGGTCGGTGATGCTATCCTTCACAAGCCTTACAAGTTCCTGGCCAACCTTGTCAAGCGGTGCGGCTTTTTGTGATCCGCGTTTTTTAGACGGCCGTATTTTTTTGTCTTCATCAGGAGCACTTTCGCTCATCTTCAAAATTTCAATGTAAATAAACTTGTCGCAAGCAGTGATAAATGGTATCAGCGTTTTCTTCTCGCCGATGCCGATCACTTTCATACCAGCTTCGCGCAGCCTTATGGCCAGCCGGGTAAAATCGCTGTCGCTGGATACAATGCAAAAACCGTCAACTTTACCCGAATACAATATGTCCATAGCGTCAATGATCATCGCGCTGTCGCTTGAGTTTTTACCGGTCGAGTAGCTGTATTGCTGGATAGGGGTAATAGCGTTTTCTAACAGTACTGTTTTCCACCCCGAAACGGTCGGCTTGGTCCAGTCGGCATAAATTCTTTTAAAGGTTGGCGTGCCGTATTTGGCTATTTCCTCAAACATCTGCTTCACATTGGCATACGGCACGTTATCGGCATCAATTAAAACGGCAAGTCGAAGGTCTTTGATCGTATCCATGTCAATAGGGTCAGTTTGTTACTTTAAAGTGCTGCCGCAGTCGCGGGAATCAACAGGGTGGCAATATTATACTATCTGTAAAGGTATTAAAAAAATATGCCTTTTACAGGTTCTGTAAAAGGCATATGGTTGTCTGAAATGAAAATGTAGCCGGTCGTTTAGTTGATATCCTTACCGTCCTGTAGCGTCTTAACCATCCTGTTTGTGATATCTCTATTGGGCTGGTCCTTCGCCTGGGCCTGGGCTTTTTGTGCATAGGTTAAGGCTTTTTTATAATCGCCAACGGCCGAATATCCACGCGCCATACCAGCGTTGGTAATAAACTGATCCGGGTATTTATCGTAGTCCAGTTTGAATATCTCAAAAGCTTCTTTACCTCTCTTAAGCCGGGTCAAACCTCTTGCATAGAAGTATAATTCATTCACGGTACCATAGGGCAACGCTTTTTTCATCGCGGCTGTTGCTTCTGCGGTTCGTCCTAAACTATCCAGCACGGCTGCTTTGGTGCTCCATGTCTGGAAGCTTTGACTGCCACCAAAATTGACACTTGTTGCTGTGTCGGCCCACAGCAAAGCTTCGTCAAGGTTAGTTTTGTTTTGTGCGCAATACAGGGCGGCCTGGGTCCAGCTTTCCCAGTTAAAACTCTTCTCGCTGCGTAATTCGTTTCTGAACGAAGTAAGCTGTGCATTTACCACGTCAGTTTCTATTTTAAAAGGAATCATCATTTTTTCCCATTCCAGCTGTACGGTGGCGCCATTGCGTGTTTCATCTGCAAATTCGTATTTCAGCCATTCAACGCTATGGTCGGTTGGTACCGGCTTAACTTTAACGCGCAGCGCATCTTCGGCAGGGTTATAGTAAAAACTGCCCCATGATGTGGAGTTCTTTGAAAATATCAGCGTACACTCGTTCGGATCATAGGCCACAAAGAATCCGTATTTGCCCGCCGCCAGTGGCTGTCCTTCGATTTTTACGTCTGTGGAAAATTCTATGATTGTATTTTCATTGGCGCCTGCCCGCCACGGGGCGGCTTTTGAAGGGCCGAATCCCTGATTTACATATCCTGCCGGTATCAGCTCGCCCCAGATATGGCCTTCTCTTTTGTTAACATGCGGGCGATTATAATGGATCGCAACGTCGGTAAGTCCTATCAATTCGCTAACTGAAGCCTTTTTATTACCGCCATTGGGAATTGAGGTCAATTGAGCCTGAACAACGCCGGCAAAAAGGAATTGGATAAATGTGATGATAGTAACGGTGGTAAGTAACTTTTTCATATGAAAGGTTTTAATGTGCTGGTTGGCTATTTTTTTATTAAAACTTGTTTTTATTCACTTGCTAATCAAATATTTTCAACCTAACAGGGGTTATTTTTAACGGATGTGTCAAAAAACTCAACAGCCCGGTCGTCACCATCATTGCATTTATTGAATAAATCACCCGATTTATTGAAAACAGGCATTGGAAATCAAAAAGCTTTGTAAATTTAAAAATGAATGTTTTTTGGGGCAGGGCAACTATCAGGCAATTGCAGTGGCTGGTTTGGGTAGCCGTTTATTTTATCATTTTTTTCTCCTTCCTGCCGATGGACGGCCCTGTTCAGGCCGCCGTATTTACCCTAATCAGTACAGTATTCTACGCCATGATTATCTATGGAAATATATCATTTTTGTTCCCGCGCTTTTACGAACGGGGCAAACATATTCAATATGTAATTTTTGTGATCCTGCTTTTATTGGCAGCGGGCGTTTTACGGGGTTTCTTGTCGATGAACATTTACAACCGTTATTTTGCTGCGACCCCCGAGGCCATAACCAGTAAAACGTTACTGAATTTCATTATACCGGGCGTACTCATTTATATGCTCAGCTTCATTTTCCGGATAGCGATGGCCTATTTTAAATTAAAACAGCAAGCTGAAGAAATACTCATCCAAAAAAGCCAGGCCGAACTGAATTTACTCAAGTCGCAAGTGCAGCCGCATTTTTTGTTTAACACCCTCAACAATATTTATTACGAAGCTTATCGCGAAGCCCCGCAAACGGCAAAACTTATCGAACGCCTTTCGGATATTATGCGCTATTTTGTTGATGAGAGTCCAAAAGACGAAGTTTCGCTGGCTACCGAAATACAGTTCCTCGAAAATTACATCGCATTAGAAAAGATCCGTATCAGGCATGAGATCGAATTGAACTTTGTACAGGACTGCAACCCCGATACCCGCATTCCGCCCATGTTGCTGATGACATTTGTCGAAAATATTTTTAAGCATGGGATCGATAAGTCAAGCAATAAAAATGAGGTTGAAATATCATTGATACAGCAGGATGATCATCTCTTGTTCCAAACCAAAAACCGTATCTATGATAAACGCGGTAGTAGCGGGTCAGATGGATTTGGTATAAAAAATCTGCGCAAGCGTCTTACTTTGTTATATGGGGCGAATTTTGAATTGAATATTGACGCCGGCGGCAATTTTTTTACAGCGTTTTTAAAAGTTCCTTTAACATGAATTTAAGCTGCATAATTATCGATGATGAACCCAATGCGGTGAACCTGCTCGAAATGCTGGTCAGGGAAAATACAGGGTGGCAGCTTTTAGGCAAATGCTACGACGCCCTTGAAGCGATTGCATTTTTAAGAGAAAATAAGCCTGATTTTATTTTTTTGGATATCAATATGCCGCAGCTAAGCGGAATGGAACTTGCGGGGCTATTATCGAAAGACACTAAAATAGTTTTCACAACCGCGTATTCCGAATATGCGGCGGAGAGCTACACCTTTCAAACAATTGATTATTTGCTGAAGCCTATAACACTGAAACGTTTTTTGGCTGCCATGCAAAAAGTAGAAGGATATTTTAGCAACCACGAAACAATACAAAAACAATCAGCCGAAACCGGGAAGGAATATTTTTTTGTAAAATCGGGAAAGGTTTTCCGGAAATTATTATTGGAAGATATCCAGTATTTTGAGGGTGATAAAGAGTATGTGCGGTTGGTAACAACCCGCGAGCAAATACTCATTTACCGCCGTCTAAAAGATATTGATGAGCAACTGTCGGCCCCTTTCATAAGGGTTCATAATTCTTATATCGTCAATGCCAAACAGATCAATAAGATACAGGACAATCATATTTATATCGCCGATAAGCAAATCCCCATTAGCGAAAAGTTTAAAGAGGGGTTTATGGAAGTGATTCAGCAACGGATATTTTAGAAAGAGCCAATTAAACTTAGATTTTGAAGTGGGGCCTAAAATCCTCAAATCCTACAGATCTTAGTTTATATTTGCTCACATGGCCAATATCTGTTTAGTTGAGGATGAAAAAAAAGTTGCCGCCTTTATTTGTAAAGGGCTCGAAGAACACGGCTATAAAATAGCGACTGCCGTAGACGGGGCTTCAGCCAAAGCCTTGTTAAAAAATCAAAGCTTTGACTTGCTCATTCTTGACGTAATGCTGCCGGATATAAACGGTATTGAGCTTTGCAGGCAGATCCGACTAACGGACGCTAAAACGCCTGTATTGATGCTCACAGCGCTCGACCAGGTGCAGAATAAGGTTGACGGTTTAAAGGCCGGTGCCGATGATTACCTGGTTAAGCCGTTTCATTTCAGCGAATTGCTGGCCCGCATTGAAGCTTTATTGCGACGGCAAAAGGCCGAAACAACCGAAAATCATACCCTGATATTTGACGACCTGAAACTTGATACCTGGAGCAATATCGCAGAACGTGCCGGCGATCAAATAGCCCTCACCGCGAAGGAATATACATTGCTCGAGCTATTCATGCGGCATCCCAACAAGGTTTTATCAAGAGAATATATTGCGGAGCAGGTGTGGAAAATTGATTTTGACACCGGAACGAATTTTATCGATGTATATGTAAACTATCTGCGCAAAAAAATTGAAAAAGACGCAAAAAGTAAATTGATCCATACGGTTATCGGGATGGGTTATATTTTAAAAAGCGATAAACAGCAATGAAGATAAAGAACAGGCTTTCTCTTTATTTTACCGCAGTTAGTGCAATTGTGCTGCTAATTGTGGAGGTTGTTATTTATATCTCGTTCGCCTCCTTTGTTAAAACTGATTTCTATACGCACCTGGTTGATAAGGCATATATAACGGCGCAACGGTATCTCGAAGCTGATGAAATTTCGCCGGATTCGCTCAACCGCGTACAGGAGCGTGACTTGCAGCGGCTCCCCAGCCAGGTAATCCGGTTATATGATGATAAAAACGCCGCCTCATTTATAAAGGATGAAAACCAATATTGGCCGGCCACGGTGATAGACGAAGTGCGGAAAAATAAACAGCTTGAATTTACGGAAGGCAACAGGCAAACAGTTGGTATCTATTATAAAGACAACCAGGGGAACTTCGTCATATTGGTTTCGGCTATTGACGTGCAGGGAGATAAAAGGTTACTTGACCTTATCGAAAGTATGGCCATCCTGCTGATAAGTGTAACTGCCGGGTTATTTGTTATAAGCAGGTGGTTTGCCCAAAAAGCCCTGGAACCGCTTGATAAAGTAGTTAAGGAAATGCAGTTGGTGAGGGCAGGGAACCTGAGTTTTCGCGTGAACGAGGGCGATGGAAAGGATGAAATAAGTGCACTGGCCCATAATTTTAACCAGCTTTTGGAGCATTTGGAAAATGCCTTTGAACTGCAGCAAACTTTTGTGATCAATGCCTCGCACGAATTACGGACGCCGATAACTACTATTATCGGCGAGATTGAGATCACGCTAAATAAACTCCGTACCAATGCAGAGTACGAACAGGTACTAAAATCTGTATTGACCGATGCAGAAAGGCTAAATGAAACCATTACCAGTTTGCTCGAGCTGGCCCATGTAGATATGAATTACACACAGCCCGCTCTTAAACCGGTGGCTATTGATGAGCTGATTTGGGAACTTAATGATTATTGGGTCGAAAAAGTTGGTAAAAATTTATTTAATGTAAACATACAACACCTTCCGGAAGACCACGAAAAGCTGCAAATACTTGGCAATAAATCATTGTTGACCATTGCATTTAACAACATTATCGGCAACGCATTTAAATTTTCAAAGAATAAACGTGTACAGTGCGACCTTTACGCCGATGAAAGGTCCATTATCATAAAAATAACAGACCTCGGCATAGGTATCATGCCCGAAGAACTGACCAATGTTTTTGATTCGTTTTTCCGCGGGAAAAATGTAAAAGATTTCCAGGGTAACGGTATTGGCCTGTATGTCACTGGCAAAATCATCCAGCTGTTTAATGGCACAATTTCAATTAATTCCATCCCCGGCAAGGGCACCAATGTAACAATTCAGTTTGTCAGGTAATTCTAATCGTATTCTAATCTTCCTTTAATCCGGCTTTAATGATGGGTGCCTAATTTTGTGGCCTTAAATAAAATTATGCGCCTAAAAGTTATCCGTACTTTTTTATTGCTGCAAATAGCGTGTATGCTGATAGGATTCTCTGTATATGCACAGGGCCGTGTAACCGATACGGTTAGGTTAACGGTTAAGCAGGCTGATGACCAGTTTTTAAAAAACAACCTGCAGGTAATGGCCCAGCGTTATAATATTGATATAGCAGGAGCGCAGGTAATTACAGCCAGGCTTTTCACCAACCCCGACTTTACCATAAACAACGGCTTAGCGGGCACAAACGAACCTAACCCAATGTCGGAACAGTCGGCAAACATTTCGCAGCTGATAACAACGGCGGGCAAGCGCAACAAGAATATAAGGCTGGCTAAAATTGGTGTTGAACAGGCCCGATACCAGTTTTTTGACTTACTGCGGACACTTAAAAACACGTTAAGGACTGACTTCTTTTCTGTTTACTATCAGCGTCAATCGGCTAAGGTATACAACCAGGAGATCAGCTCGCTTTCAAAAACGTTAAGTATTTTTAAACAGCAATATGCCAAAGGCAACATCGCCCAAAAGGAAGTTTTGCGCATACAGTCGCAGCTCTACTCATTACAGGCCGAATACAACAACCTGCAAACCGGCATCGATACCACCGAACGGGAACTAAAAATAATGCTTCGGGTACCGGCGGGGATCGCAATTGATCCGCAGGTAGCTGAAGACATTACAGGTAAAGACATTTTAACTAACGTTCCCTACCAGCGACTGTTGGATTCGGCCCTTACTAACCGGTATGATTTGCGGTATAGTAAGGCAACGGTTGATTATAATAATATGAACCTGGCACTGCAGAAAGCAACCGCTGTTCCGGATGTTTCACTATCATTAAATTTTGATAAACTGGGTTCGTACGGCCACAACTTTTTGAGCGGAGGGTTTAGCATGCCGCTGCCGCTGTTTAACCGCAACCAGGGAAACATCAGGCAGGCAACCCTGCAAGTTGACCAGAGCAAGCTACAGCTTCAAAACCAGCAAAACCAGGTAGAGAACGATGTAACGACAAGCTATAAGATAGCCTTGAGGGTCGAAACTCTCTACAATAGTTTCGACCCTCAATTTAAGCAGGACTTTACTCATCTTATTGGCGAAGTATTTAAGAATTACGAAAAGCGTAATATCAGCATGCTTGAGTTTCTTGATTTTTATGATTCTTACAAAACCAATACGGTACAGCTGAATAACGTCCTGTTAAATCGAGTGACCTCGCTCGAACAACTGAACTATGTTACCGGAACACCTTTTTTTAATCAATAATCATAGCGCTGAAAATGTACAACAAATATAAAATCTTAACTATTACTACTGTCCTGCTCATTACAGGGTTCGCTTTACCAAGCTGCCATCATGCGGATGAAAGCCGGGAGAAAGATACCCGCTTCGAGGTTACGGATAGCTTGTTAAGCAGCTTACTGATCGATACGGTGAAAGAAGCGAGCGCGTTATCGCAGTTTACGCTAACCGGCAGCATAGCGCCCGATGAAAATAAGATGGTAAAAGTTTTCCCAATGGTTAGCGGGGTGGCGCAAAACGTCCATGTGCAATTAGGCGACGTGGTTAGTAAAGGTCAAACGCTTGCCATTATGAAGAGCGCGGAAATGGCCGGCTTTACCAAGGATTATATTTCCTCCACGGCTGATGTCAGAAATACCCGGCGTATTATGGAATCGACGCAGGACCTGTATAAAGGCGGCCTTGCCTCACAAAAAGATTTGGAACAGGCAAAGTCTGACTACCAGAAAGCGCTGGCCGAAAGCAAGCGTGCGGGAGCGGTGATATCGATAAACAAAAGCAACAGCAATGGTTATGAGCTTAAAGCGCCCATATCGGGTTTTGTAGTGGAGAAAAACCTAACCAGTAATACCCATGTCCGGGCAGACAACAGCCAGAACCTGTTTACTATAGCCGACCTGTCAACAGTATATGTGCTGGTGAATGTATATGAATCGGATATATCAAAGATACAAACCGGCGATCCCGTAAAGGTTACCACACTGTCCTATCCTGATAGAGTATTTGATGGCAAAATTGACCGGATCGATAATATGCTCGACCCGGATAACAAAGTAATGCATGCCCGGATAAAGATCAACAACCCCGGCAATTTGCTTAAGCCTGGGATGTTCGCCAATATCCAGATACGGGCAAAATCAGGTGAAAACCTGCCTGAGATCAACGCACGGGCGCTGGTTTTCGATAACGATAAAAACTATGTGATAGTGGTTGATGGTAAAGCTAAAGTACATATTCAACCGGTTGCAATTGCCAAAACAGTTGAAGATAGGGCATACATCAGCAAAGGCTTAAGGCCCGGTGACCGCGTTGTGGCCTCAAGGCAGGTGTATTTGTATGAATCATTGAAAGACTAATTGCTGAATTTCGAATTTCGGATTTTCGATTTCGGATTTTTCCGGTCGATTCTAAATCCGAAGTTAAAATTTCGACATCTGAAATAAAAATCCCATGAATCGATTTATAAAAAATATTCTATCCTTCGCCTTAAAAAACAGGTTCTTCATATTTTTTGTGACTGCCCTGATGGCGGTTGGGGGATATATCAGCTTCAAAACAATTAGCATTGATGCTTTCCCTGATGTTACAAACACCTCGGTAACCATCATCTCGCAATGGCCCGGAAGAAGCGCAGAGGAGGTAGAGAAATTTGTGACCCGCCCGATTGAAATTGCCATGAACCCGGCGGAAAAAAAGACCAGCATCCGGTCATCTTCGCTTTTCGGCCTTTCGGTAGTAAAAATAACTTTCGACGACGAAGTTGATTATCCGTTCGCGCGGCTGCAGATCAACAACCATTTAGCCGATGCCAACTTACCCGACGGCGTAAATCCTTCGGTACAACCGCCATATGGCCCAACCGGGGAGATATACCGTTTTACATTAACCAGCAACCGGCGCTCGGCACGTGAATTAAAGACGATAGAAGACTGGGTGGTTGAACGCGAAATCCGGGCTGTTCCGGGTGTTGCGGATGTGAACAGTTTTGGTGGTGAAGTAAAAACATACCAGATAACTATTGATCCGCAAAAAGCCGTGCAGTATAATGTAACGCCGTTACAGCTGTATGATGCCGTGTCAAAGAGCAATGTAAACGTTGGGGGTGATGTGATCGACCAGGGTGGCCAGGCTTATGTAGTAAGGGGTATTGGGCTGTTGAATAATATCGACGAAATAAAAAACATCGTCATCAATAACATCAAAGGCACGCCTATTTATGTTAAGACGATCGCCGAAGTAACGGAATCGGCATTGCCAAGGCTCGGGCAGGTTGGCCGTGATAAGGATCCGGATGTGGTTGAAGGTATTGTGGTTATGCGCAAGGGCGAAAACCCAAGCGAAGTGATCAACAATCTGAAGGCTAAGGTCAAACAACTTAACAACAAAATACTGCCCGATGATGTAAAGCTGAAAACGTTTTACGACCGCGAAGTCCTTGTGGATTTTGCCACGCATACGGTAATGCATAATATGTTTGAGGGGATTGTTTTTGTTACCATTATCGTGTTCCTTTTTATGGCCGATTGGCGCACTACATTAATTGTGTCGCTTATTATTCCACTGGCACTGCTGTTCGCGTTCATTTGTTTAAAGCTGCGGGGAATGTCGGCTAACCTGTTGTCGATGGGGGCGATTGACTTTGGTATCATCATAGATGGGGCCGTTGTAATGGTTGAAGGGATATTTGTGGTGCTCGATCATAAGGCCAAAGAAGTGGGTATGGAAAGCTATAACCGCCTGAGCAAACTGGGTTTGATAAAGCAGGCCTGTATGGTAAACGGTAAGGGGATATTCTTCGCCAAGCTGATCATCATTACCGGCTTGCTGCCGATATTCAGCTTTCAAAAAGTTGAAGGCAAGATGTTTTCGCCCTTGGCATGGACACTCGGTTTTGCTTTGTTGGGTGCAGTTATTTTAACATTCACCTTCGTGCCCGCATTGTCAAGTGTGCTGCTGCGTAAGGACGTAAAGGAAAAACACAATGTGTTTGTTGAGTTTATCACGCGCAATGCCATGCGCTTTTACTCGCTTTGTTTTAAAGCCCGGAAAATAGTTTTCCCCGTTGCTATTATAGCCCTTGTGGTCAGTATCGGTTGCTTCAGTCTTTTAGGTACCGAATTTTTGCCCGAATTAAACGAGGGCGCCATTTACGTGCGAGCTACCGGGCCGCTAAGTATCTCTCTAAAGGAGTCAGTGAAAATGGCGAATGAGATGCGCAGCATCTTCCTGAGTTTCGATGAGGTAAAACAGGTCATGTCGCAAACCGGCAGGCCCAATGATGGAACTGATGCAACCGGTTTTTATAATATCGAGTTTCACGTAGATATTTACCCGCAGGACGAATGGAAGAGAAAGGAAACAAAAGAAGAACTTATCCGGCGAATGCAGGAAAAATTAAAGTTCTTCCCCGGTGTGGATCTTAACTTCTCGCAACCTATATCTGATAACGTTGAGGAAGCGGTATCGGGCGTAAAAGGCTCGATCGTAGTTAAATTGTTTGGCGATGATTATAAGTATATCGAAGGCCAGGAACAGCGGATATATTCCATTTTAAAAGGCGTAAAGGGTATCGAAGACCTGGGCATATTGCACAACATGGGTCAGCCGGAATTGCAGATAGACCTTAATCAGCAGGAAATGGCGCAGTACGGTGTTACGGCAGCGGACGCCAATGCAGTGATCGAGATGGCGATAGGAGGTAAGGCAGCCACTCAAATCTATGAAGGCGAACGTAAGTTTGATCTTCGTATCCGTTACCCCGAAAGTTTCAGGAACAATGAGCTCTCTATCGGCGATTTGCGGGTACCAACGCTGAACAACAATACTGTTCCCCTGCGTGAAATTGCAAGTATAAAACGGATCACCGGTGTCAGCATGATCTATCGCGACGACCATGCGCGCTACGGTGCGTTAAAATTCTCGATTCGCGGGCGCGATATGGGCAGCACCATCAGTGAAGCACAGAATAAGGTAAATGAGCAAATTAAGCTGCCTAGAGGCTATTCCCTGCAATGGGCCGGCGATTTTGAAAACCAGCAGCGCGCTACTAAAAGGTTAAGCCAGGTGGTACCTGTCAGCTTGCTCATTATCTTCTTTATCCTGTTTATATTGTTCGGCAATTTCAGGGACTCACTACTGGTTTTAAATAACGTGCCGTTCGCGATAATGGGAGGTATACTGGCACTGCTGATTACCGGGATAAACTTTAATATTTCTGCCGGTATCGGGTTTATTGCACTATTTGGCATTTGCGTACAGAACGGCGTTATTTTGATCACCAAATTTAAAAGCAATATCACCGAATTGAAACACCATACCACGTGGACATCGTTCGGAGATGCGATTAAAGATGGCGTGGCCGATCGGTTACGCCCTGTTGTGATGACAGCCATGATGGCGGCAATAGGTCTATTGCCCGCAGCGATGTCAAATGGTATTGGTTCCGAGGCATCAAAACCATTGGCAATCGTTGTAATTGGCGGCTTGATAACCAATACCATATTTAACCTTTTTGTATTCCCGATCGTGTTCTTCTGGTCGTACCGCAAGCGGGTTGAAAGCGGTGTGGTGAACAGGATATAAATGTTTATTATTCATATCAAATTTGTTACAATTAAGTAAATATTAGTAATTTGGGCCCAAGCCGACACGAATATGAATAATTTAGAAACCTATTTTAACGAGAACCAAAAAAGAATAATTACTAAGTGGGACCATTATTTTGATATATACGACAGGCATTTTAGTAAATACCGGGATAAGGAGATCGTATTATTAGAAATAGGCACTTACCATGGTGGTAGTTTGCAAATGTGGAAGAATTATTTTGGCGATAAGGCCAAAATTTATGGTATAGATATCAACCCCAATTGTAAGCAGGCAGAAGATGAAAATATCACTATTTTAATAGGATCACAATCCGACCGTAACTTTCTGAAAAAAGTAGTTCAGGAAATACCCCCGATTGACATACTGATCGATGACGGGGGCCATACCATGCTGCAGCAAATAGTATCCTTCGAGGAGCTTTTTGATCACATAAAACCCGATGGGTGTTACCTGTGTGAAGACCTGCACACGGCATATTGGAAAGAATACGGCGGCGGGTTCAAACGGCGGGGCAGTTTTATTGAATACTCAAAAGATTTAATAGATAAATTAAATGCCTATCATTCTGTCGAAGACGCTCTTCCTGTAAGCACGTTTACCACCTCGGTAAATTCGCTGCATTATTACGACAGTATGTTGGTTATTGAAAAAAAGCAGCGCCGCAAACCGGTGTCGTTACGTACCGGAACTATCAGCATTCCGGATCAAAGCGCTCCGGTATTAACAGGCTTCGCAGCCTACAAGGCAAGGAAGAAACACAAATTTAGAGTGCGAATAAATAACATACTGTCGTTTTTTAAACTCCCATTGAAAAACGGCATTTATGATTGAGTAAGATTTGTCAACTTTTAAATTGACAAATCTAACGCTGATTATTGGTTAAATAAATATTTGTACTTTTGTTATTATGGATATCCAGGCAGAAAAAATAGAACTGGCGAAGCTGATATTAAGCACCAACGATACCGGCCTGATCAATCAAATTAAATCTTTATTTAAAAATAAAGAGGAAAATTGGTGGGATGAATTACCTGCGTCAGTCAAACGGGGAATTAATGAGTCGATAGAACAGGCTAATAAGGAGGAATTTGTTTCGCTTGATGACGTAAAAAGGGAAGTGATCTCTTTGCTTAAAAAATGAAGTTTGAAGTTATATTAACCCCAAAAGCCAAAGACACTTTTTTAGCTACCATACTTTTTATTAGATTTAAATGGGGAGATAACTCAGCAGAAAAATTTGTTGAAAGAACCTATGCCGTTTTGGATACGATTGCCCAACAGCCGCTATTATTCAAAGCATACCAGGGTAATAACGTGCGGAAGGGATTAATAACCAAACATACCTCAATTATTTACAGGGTAAATAATAACCGGATCGAAGTCCTTTTTTTCTGGGATAATCGTCAAGAGCCGGTTTTATAAACATAATTTATTGTAACGGGATGTAAATAATTGTTAATCAACAATTTGTTGCCGGGTGTCGCAGGTGTCGCACCTGTCGCACTGCGACACCAACGGATTATAGCCTTACGATACTGTAATCTCGCCCCGCATATCAGTTTCCAATAGATGCTTAACCTCCTGCGGATCTTTAAAATTCCCAAGTAAAAACATCATTTTGGTAACAGCCGATTCGTACGTCATATCATAGCCATTGGCCACGCCGACATCTTTCAGCTGGCGGCTGGTTTCGTACCGGCCGAGCTCCACGGTGCCTACCTTGCATTGTGAAATATCCAGTATCACCTTACCGCTGTCGATCGCATTTTTAAGCAGGTCAACAAACCACTGTTCGGTAGTGGTATTGCCCGCGCCGAAAGTTTCCATTACAATGCCTCTTACATCGGCGGTCAGGATGGTTTCAACCACTTTTGCACTAATGCCGGGATATAATTTAAGCACAGCCACATCATTTACCAGGTGCTTATGCACTTTCAGCCCTTCTCCGTCTATCGGGCGCCTGATGTCGTTTACACTGAAACGCAGGTGTACACCCGATTCAGCCAGGATAGGGTAGTTGGGCGAGCGGAAAGCTTCAAATTTGGATGAGTTGTATTTAAATGAGCGGTTGCCCCTGAATAACTTATAGTCGAAGTAGATACAAACCTCGGGTACGCGCGCCCGGTCGTTCTTTTTGGCTTTGGCAATTTCAATGGAGGTCATTAAATTTTCCTTAGCGTCAGTCCGCACCGCACTGATGGGTAATTGCGAGCCGGTAAAAATAACGGGTTTATCCAGGTTCTCGAGCATAAAGCTAAGTGCCGAAGCGGTAAAAGCCATCGTATCCGAGCCGTGCAGGATCACAAAACCATCAACCGTATCATAATTTGCTTCGATTAAAGCGGCAAGTTCGCTCCAGATAGCCGGGTTCATATTGGACGAATCGATGATCTGATCAAAAGAATGCACTTTAATTTTGCAATTAAGTTTCTCCAGCTCAGGCACATTGTCCATTATCTGCTCAAAATTGATCGGCCGGAGCATTTTGGTTTGAGGGTCGCTCATCATACCTATTGTCCCGCCGGTATAAATGATCAAAATCTGGCTCATGCGTATAATACAGCTACTACTAAAAATAATCTATTTAAACTTGTTCACACACCAAATATAAGCCTTGCGTTTTCGGTAGTCACATTTGCTACAGTTTTAAGGTCGGTTTGATGCAGTTCCGCAACCTTTTGGGCAACGTAAAGTAAATACGAGCTTTCGTTTGGTTTGCCGCGATGCGGAACAGGTGTAAGGTACGGAGAATCTGTTTCTAAAACGATATGCCCTAAACCAATTTCCGTCACAACTTTGTCAAGTCCTGCATTTTTGTAGGTAACCACGCCGCCAATTCCCAAATAAAAACCCAGGCCGATCACTTTATTAGCCTGGTCAAGCGTACCGGTAAAGCAATGGAAAATCCCGCGTAAATGCTCATCATTTTCACTTTCCAGCACTTCAAAAACCTCGTTGAACGCATCGCGGCAATGAATAACTATCGGCAGTTGTAATTCTTTTGCCCAGGCAATTTGCTGCCTGAAAGCTTCAACCTGTTCCTTTAAAAGCGTTTTATCCCAGTAAAGGTCAATCCCGATCTCTCCGATAGCTACAACTTTATGATTGCCAGTATCCGATTTGATCGCTGCTAATTCCTCTTGCCAGCCGGCTTTTACCGAACAGGGGTGTAAACCGAGCATCGGGAAACACATATTGGGAAAGGACCGCACAAGTGAAGAAATCAGGGGCAGGGAAGAGATATCGACATTGGGTAAAAAAAGCCGTGTTACATTATTTTCTTTACACCGTTCTATCAATTCAACCCGCTTTATATCATCGGTTTCATAATATAAATGGGTATGCGTATCGGTAAGGACCATGCGGGCAAATTTAAAGATAAAACACCAATGGCGCCGACTGCATTTTTCAAATCCGCCCGACTTTAATGGCGGGCGGATTTGAATGTCGGTAGCGTTATTTCTTTGTAACTGTGGTTTTCTTTTTTACAGCAGTGCGTGTGCTGCTTACTGTTTTCTTTACTGTCGGTTTCGGCGTTACCGGATGTTTGATCGGTTTAATTTTCACCAGTTCAATATCAAACACCAGCGTGCTGTATGGCGGTATAGCGTCGCCGTTGCCATGTTCGCCATAGCCTAAGTTTGAAGGGATAATAAATTTCGCTTTTGCGCCTTCATTCAGCAAAAGCAGGCCCTCGTCCCAGCCGGGTATTACACTGCCAGTTCCTACAATAACCTGTAAAGGCTCGTAGTTACGTCCTGGTTGTTGTAAACCTCCGCTTTTTGCAACCGATTCAATACTCGAGTCAAAAAGTTTACCGTCGGTGGTTCGGCCTGCATAGTTCACCAGCAGTGTATCACCTTTAAGTGGCTTAGGCTTAGCTGACGGTTTGGTAATTACATATTTTAAACCGGAAGGAGTCGTTTTTAAAATTAACTTATGATCAGCTATATATTTGGCCTCATCCGCTTTTTCGGCTGCTTTTACCTTGTCGATCGCCGCATTGCGTTCAGCTATAGCTTCGTCTAACGTCTGCGCTCTTTCAATTTTCAAAATAAAAGTAATGGCAGTTCCCTTTGGCAAAAAAACAGGACGTTGATCTTCATGGCCTGCAAATATGGAATCAACAGGTATCTTCACCAAAGCACTGTCTTTAACCGCCAAAAGCGGGAATATTTCCATCAAATCGGCCATGCCTTTTGACGCTACGACCTGCGTTTGAACCGGGTGGCCTGCTGTATATGTACTGAAAAGAACGGAATCTTTATAGTTTTTTTGAATAAACTGAAAAGTGACAACATCATTCAGTTTTAATTTTTCGCCCGGATTTTGGGTAAATATTTGGTACGAAGCACCTTTGGGTGTACGCTGAAGTGTAGTCTGCGCATTGGCGTTAAGAACAATTGTTAACGCAAAAAAAATCAAAATGTATTTCATGGCAATAAAAAAAAGCCTTCCGGGTAATCCGGAAGGCTATATCTGTATTAAGGGTTATTTCTTAACCGGTTGCTGAGTCGGCTGTGGTGGCACAAGCGAAGGCACAACAGGCTTTGGTGCATTTGGATTAGGATGAACGATGTCAACCAGCTCCACATCAAATATTATGGTCGAAAACGGCGCTATCATGCCATTACCTTGTTCGCCGTAAGCCAGACTCGACGGCAATATCAAAGTGGCTTTTGCACCTTTATTTAATAATTGGATGCCTTCGTCCATACCGGCGATCATGCCTTTTGCACCAACAGCAAAACGAATTGGCTTATATGGGTTCATCGGGTTTATCGGCAACTTAGCTTTAATGGCTTCCGATTTTACGCTCGATTCCATTACTTTATTTGCGATGCTCTTAACAGTATAATTAACCACCGCTGTATCCCCAACCGCTGGTTTTGGTCCCGAACCCTGGCTGGTTATAACGTAATATAAACCAGACGGCGTTTGCGTAACGTTAAGCTTGCTGTCAGCAATATATTTTTTAATTTTTACAGGCTCTTCCTTTTTCATTAGGTCAGTCTGCGTTTTTACATACGCTTGTATACGGCCCTGGAATACCTGGTCGCTCAGGCTCCCTTTTGAAATTACCTTCTCAACCTTGATCTGGTAAACAATATATTTTCCTTTAAAAGGCATTTTCTGCGCACCTTTCCTGGTAATCGAATCGATATTTGTTTTTACAGTCGCGCTGTCGCCTTCCGACAGTAATTTCAGTGCAGAGAAAATGTCGCCCTTAGCCGGTGGTTTTTGCATAACAGTATATGAAGGGTGCCCTGCGTCATAAGTATTTAGCAAAATAGAATCGGCATCGGTTTTGGCAATCAGGTTTACACTTATAAAGTCGCCCTCTTTTATTGATGGGCCGTCTTTATCGACGTGGATATTATATAATAATCCTCCGTCGCCTTTCTTAAATCCTCCATTGCAACTTGCTAATCCTATTGCAGCAAGCGTCAAAAACATTAATCTTTTTTTCATTTTTATTGGGTTAGTAGTTTTTTATATTCGGGTAAAATTAATTTAAATTTATCGACAACCTCTTCGAGGCTGCCGGTTGATGTACCGCCTGCCGCGTTGCGGTGGCCGCCGCCGCTAAAATATTTTTTACAAATATCATTAGCCGGAAACTCGCCTTTCGAGCGCAAAGATAGCTTTACTTTATCAGGTCGTTCAACTATAAATGCGGCTAAACGGATGCCGGATATCGACAAGGCGTAATTTACGATCCCTTCGGTTTCACCAGTCAGGATGTCGTATTTTTCCAGGTCGTGTTTGTTGGCTGTGATAATAGCCGTGTTATATTCATATAAAACCTCCAGGTGCTTTGATAAACTAACGCCTAAAAAGCGAAGCCGGCTTTCGGACGAGTTATTATAAACCAGGTCGTATATATGCCAGTTTACAGCACCTGCATCTATCAGGTCGGCAGTTATGCGGTGCACAGCCGAAGTAGTGTTTGGCAGGCAAAATGAAGCCGAGTCGGTCATAATACCGGTATACAAACAAGTAGCCACGTCCTTATTGATCAGGGCTTTATTGTTAAGCTCCTCGGTAATAAATGTATAAATTAATTGAGCCGTGGCGCATGCATTAATGTTCCAGTAGCGGTAATCATCAAAATCTTCAGGTTCCAGGTGATGATCGATCAGGATTTTCAGCGCACCGCTTTCTCCAACCAGCACACCCATTTCATTGATCCGGCCCAGTGCATTAAAATCAAGACAAAAGATCATATCGGCATTGCTGATCAGCGCGGCCGCTTCTTTCTCATTTCCGGTGTAGATCATTACTTTTCCGTTACCCGGGAGCCACTCTAAATATTGAGGATAATCGGTTGGCGCGATAACTTTTGCATGATGCCCCTGCTGTATCAAATAATTATATAAACCTAATGACGAACCCATAGCATCACCATCAGGTTTATGATGGGTAGTAATCACTATTTTTTTGGGCTGCGCTAAAAGTTCGGTAAGCGAGGCAATATCTAACATCAATTTTAAAAAAGAGTTGCAAAGCTAAATAAATAAATCAAATCAAGCCATCTTATTTAAGATAAAGCCTTTATGTTTTAATTGTAAAAAGCTACTTTTGCGGCGATTTAAATGGTGTGGCAATTAAGTGCATCGCTTTAAATAATACATACAAACAATTATATTGATGAAAGACAATAAAACATTTACCATGATAAAGCCCGATGCTGTCGGAAACGGGCATATCGGTGCAATTTTAGACCAGATTATAAAAGGCGGTTTTAAAATAACGGCCATGAAATACACAAAGTTAACCGAACAAAAAGCCGGTGAGTTTTACGAGGTGCATAAAGAGCGCCCGTTTTATGGCGAGTTAGTGAGTTTTATGTCTTCAGGGCCTATTGTAGCAGCTATCCTGGAGAAGGACAATGCGGTTGATGATTTCCGCAAGCTAATTGGTGCCACTGATCCTTCTAAAGCCGACAAGGGAACAATACGCCAATTATTCGCAGAATCAATAGGCGCCAATGCGATACATGGGTCGGACTCAACTGAGAACGCTCAAATTGAAGGGAGTTTCTTCTTTTCGTCTCTCGAAAAGTTCTAAAAATTAAAAAGCCGGTGCAAGTTTTTAACAATGCACCGGCTTTCTTTAGTTACCCAACTAAAGAAAAATAATCTCATCCACCAGCACGCCTTTCGCGTCTTCGTTTATTTTATCAATTATCTGCGTCCGCATCAGCATCAACTCGTTTTTTATAACGGACGATTCAATACGCAGGAAAAGTTTTTTATCGTGTATAAATAATTCTTTTGTGCGGTTGGCTACCGACTTCCCCACCAGGTCAGGCCAGTTGGCAATTACGCCGGTTTCATCATACTTTCGTTTGATCTTGTAAACCTGCATCATTTGCTCGATCGCTTCCTTTAGCGATTTATCATTGGCTTTACGCATCAATTCCGCCTCCCTTCACTTTAAACAGCTCGATAGCTACACCGATCGCACTGAATATGCCTTTAACCCGGCTCTCGCTCGTATCGGTAATAAAAACCTGCCCGAAATCGTGGTTTGATATCATTTGCATCAGTTTAGTCACTCGTTTATCGTCCAGCTTATCAAATATATCGTCCAGCAGTAATATAGGTTTAAATCCGTTCTGGTGATTCAAAAAGCTGTATTGCGCCAACTTTAAAGCGATCAAAAATGATTTCTGTTGTCCCTGCGAACCAAATTTTTTCATCGGCATGCCATGAATAGCGAACACCAGGTCATCTTTATGGATACCGTTGGTGGTGCGTTCAAGCGCCCTGTCTTTTTCTACACTCCTTTTTAACAAAGCCGTAAAATCATCTGTTAACAGCTGCGACTCATAAACCATGTCAACCTGTTCGGCCTCGTCGCTCAAAAATCGGTAATGGCTATTAAATATTTCGGTAAAGCTTTCCATAAAGGCCTTCCGTTTTTTAAATATCAGGTTGCCCGAAGCCGTCAGCTGTTCATCCAGCACCTCTAACAAATGCGGATCGTACCGCCCCGTATCGGCAATGAGTTTTAGCAGCGCATTGCGGTTTGCCAGTACTTTGTTGTACGTTATTAATTCATCCAGGTACGAGTTATCGGTTTGCGATATAACGTTGTCAATAAATTTTCGCCGTTCTTCACTGCCTTCGATAATAATGCTGATATCATAAGGCGACACCATCACCAAAGGAAACAGGCCAATGTGATCGGCTAGCCGCTGGTAATCTTTTTTATTTCGTTTGAATTGCTTTTTTTGATTGCGTTTAACCCCGCATGACACAGCCTCTTTATGGCCGTTTTTATTAAAATTGCCGTTTATGATAAAAAAATCGGCGCCCTGCTTTATTTGCTGGCTGTCAATCGGGTTGAAATAACTTTTACAGAGTGACAGATAATGGATGGCATCCAGTAAATTAGTTTTGCCGGCACCGTTGTCGCCGGTAAAAACATTCACCCCCTCGCTAAACGACAGCCCGGCCTCTGCATAGTTCTTGAAATTGATTACCGATAGCTGCTTTAAATACATAAGGAGTGGTCAAATTTAGTGATTAGCGGTTAGAGATTGGAGATTAGTTGAATTAAATAAGTGCCCGTAATAATTGCGCCGGCTTAGCGACTGATCTTCAATTTGCGGCCTCTAATCCCGGCGCTCAAAAATATAATCCAAAAGGTATTGCTAAAAATTTTGAAAACCGTATTTTTGCACACTTAATTTTAGAGCAGAAATGTCAAAAACTCAGGCAAGTAACAAGGAAGTAGTAGAAAAAAAGGACTTTGGCCAAACAAGCGGGTTTGTACGCGAGAATCAAAAGAGCCTGATATTTATTGGCGCCGCTATCGTGGCAATGGTCATTATTTATATTGCTTACCAAAAATTATATATCGCTCCGCGCGAAATTACGGCAGCAAACCAAATGCACGTAGCACAGGATTTTTGGGCTAAAAAAGATTGGGACAAAGCTATTAAAGGCGATGCCGGTTACCCGGGATTTGAGAAGATAGTAAACGACTATAGCAACACCAAGGCCGCAAACCTGGCTTATTTTTACCTCGGTACAGCCTATTTAAATAAGGGCGAATACCAGAAAGCCATTGATAATTTAACCAACTATCGCGGTAACGATATTATGGTGGCCGCAGAGGCATTTGGAAATACGGGCGATGCCTACGTTGAACTAAAAGATTACGGTCAGGCCGAAACTTATTTCAAGAAAGCTGCCGATAAAGCAAAAAACAAATTTCTGACCCCGTTCTATCTAAAAAAGCTTGGATTGGTTTACGAAGCTCAGCATGACAACAAATCGGCCGGCGAAACTTATAAAAGAATAAAAGGCGAATACCCGGAAAGTATCCAATCGCAAAATATCGACGAGTATATTGCGCGCGCCGAAGCAAAAATGTAAACGGATTTCGGAATTCGGATTTTCGATTTCGGATTTTGACACATCGGTTTACTTATTAAAGGCAAACCCAATTTGCAATACATTCAAATTGAATAATTTCGAAATCGAAAATCCGCAATAAAAAATGGCAACCCGGCTTAAAAATTTATCCGATCATTCCCAAACTGAAGTTCCGTCGGCAGCGCCATACCGTTTCGGAATTGTTGTTGCCGAATGGAACGCCGGGATCACAAATGGGCTTTATAATGGCGCCTTCCAAACGCTTATTGATCATGGGGCTTCGATAGATAATATTTCCTCGTATTATGTTCCGGGCAGTTTTGAATTAACATCAGCTGCGGATATTTTATTACAGCAAAATAAAGTTGACGCTGTAATTTGTCTTGGCTGCGTTATACAAGGCGAAACCAGGCATTTTGATTTTATATGTAACGCCGTTGCAAACGGATTAAGCAACGTGGCTATAAAATATTCGAAACCGGTCATCTTCGGTGTCTTAACTACCGACAACCAGCAGCAAGCTATCGATCGTGCCGGCGGTAAGCATGGCAACAAAGGCGATGAAGCGGCAATTACAGCGATCAAGATGGCTGAATTTTCTGTAACTTTAAATAATAGTTTGCGTTAAAGCTATCACGGCCAAATTTAAACCTGCCTTTAATGGCTGACCGTTTTAAAATTGGTATTCTTTTTGAATACTATGAGGTAGTTATATCACAAACACTTAAATACGATGAAAAAATTAATTTACATTGCGTTATTTTCTTTACTGTTAGGAAGCTTGTCTTCATGTTCAGATAGGTTATGTCCTGCTTACGGATCTTACCCAAGAAGCGGACGTTAACAGGAGGATGTCATGTTTTTGACATTTCTATAAAACTGAGCCTGGAAATCTGCTGTTTTGCGTTATAAGCGTATTAAGCTTATTTTATTATTTATGAATTGGACTACACTCGAATCAGCAGAGCAAATAGAGGAAATTAAAGGTCAGCAGCAATACAGTGTTATTTTTAAGCACAGTACACGCTGCTCGATTAGTATGATGGTAAAAAAGCGGTTTGAAATGGACTGGGATAAACTTCCGGGAAATTTACCGCTTTATTTTTTGGACCTGATTAAATACCGTTCGTTATCCAATCAAATCGCGGATGACTTCCAGGTTCATCATGAGTCCCCCCAGTTACTATTGATCAAGGATGGATCCTGCATTCTTGATCTTTCCCACGGAGAAATATCAGTAGAAGAAGCCTTATCCGTTATAAAAAATTAATGTCACTAAAGTTAACAGCATGTAGCTGTTTTAGGACAATTATAAACAAATAATTAATTCAATTATCTGTTAGTTTTCAAAAATTTACAATTCTGCGTTTTCTTTAACCGGCCATCCAAAATCTACCGTTTTTTTCAGGTCTTCGTGAACGCTGTAATAAACCGGGCAGGTTAGCGCCGCACGTTCCAGCATAGCTTGCTCCTGTTCGGTATATTGGTTAGGAAACTTAAAGCTGATAATTATTTCGGCTACCCGGCGGGGATCGGCACCCATAATTTTAGTGACTGAACAGGTCGTATTATCGATATCGATATTATGCGCGCGGGCTTTAATACCCATAATAGTAAGCATACAGCTGGCCAGTGAAGCCGATAAAAGGTCGGTTGGCGAAAATGCTTCGCCCTTTCCCTGGTTATCAACCGGGGCGTCAGTAATAATTTTTGTGCCTGATTGCACATGGGTAGCTTCGGTCCTTAATCCGCCAAGGTAAACAGTTTCTATAGTTGCCATTTCTAAATTGAATTGATATATACAAAGCTAAGTTTAAACTTTAGTTTTTTGAGCTTTCGTCTGTCATTTTTATCTTTCAAATGCCATGTTTAATACCGACCGTTCAAACTTTACAACCTTTTTAACTATTTTTGCGTCATGATCGATTTGCCGGTAGTTCCTGTCAGCCAACCCCAGCGCAAGCCCGACTGGCTTCGGGTAAGGCTTCCGGTTGGTAAAGAGTATGCGCAGGTGCGCAGCCTGGTTGATACACATAAGCTGCATACCATCTGCGAAAGCGGCAACTGCCCAAACATGGGCGAATGCTGGGGCGCGGGTACAGCGACCTTTATGATATTAGGTAATATTTGTACGCGCTCCTGCTCGTTTTGCGCGGTTGCCACCGGCAGGCCCTTAGCTGTTGATACCGATGAACCCAACAGGGTTGCCAATTCGGTTAAACTGATGCAGGTTAAACATTGTGTAATTACCTCGGTTGACCGCGACGACCTAAAGGACGGTGGTTCAATTATTTGGGCCGAAACGATAAACGCCATACGCCGGGAAAGTCCGGAAACTACTTTGGAAACTTTACTGCCGGATTTTAGGGGAGTATGGGAAAACCTTGAACGCGTATTGGAAACCAGACCCGAAGTGGTGTCGCATAACCTTGAAACTGTGCGGCGTTTAACCCGCGAGGTACGCATACAGGCAAAATACGATCGCAGTCTTGAATGTTTGAAGCACATTTCGTTGGCCGGATTACGAACAAAATCAGGTATCATGCTGGGCCTGGGCGAAATGGAAGACGATATTTTAGAGGCTATGGACGATCTATTGGAGGCCGGAGTTCAAATATTAACCCTGGGCCAGTACCTGCAGCCAACGCGCAGTCATCATCCTGTGATCGATTGGGTACATCCCGACCAATTTGCACGCCTAAAAGAGATCGGGCTTGATAAAGGATTTAAATATGTCGAAAGCGGGCCGCTTGTCCGGTCATCCTACCACGCAGAAAAACATCTGTTTGAATTGTAATAAATCCTCTTTATCTTCATTGCGTTGGCCAGGCAAAGTAAAATATCACTTCCGGAAGAAGAATTAGTGCGTGCATTAAAGAGTCGTGAAAAAATTGCGATGGAAGCCCTGTACGATATGTATTCGGCATCGTTATACGGCGTTATTTCGCGGGTGATTGTTGAAACCGGAGTCGCCGAAGATGTCTTGCAGGATACATTTGTCAAGATATGGCATTCGTTTTCGAGCTATGATGCCGAAAAAGGCCGCTTATTTACCTGGATGGTAAATATTGCCCGCAATTTAGCTATTGATAAACTACGCTCGAAAGATTATAAAAATCAAAATAAAAACCAGGATATTGATAATACCGTAACTATCATCGACGAACAAAGAAACTCGGTTTATAAGCCTGAGCTGGTGGGTGTTAAGGAATTGGTAGAAACATTAAAGCCCGAGCAAAAGGCCATTCTCGACCTGGTTTATTTTAAAGGGTACACCCATGTGGAGGCGGCGGATGAACTGGGCGTTCCTTTAGGAACTATAAAAACAAGATTACGGATGGCTGTTCAGCAGCTCAGAAAACATTTTAATTAAAGTGGAAGATATAAAGGCATATATTGAATCGGGCATTTTGGAGCTTTACGTTTTGGGGGATGTAACCCCGGCCGAAAAGTTGCAGGTGGAGGAGATGGCTTTAAAACACCCCGCTATTAAAGCTGAACTGGGTGAGATTGAAAGATCGATGGAACTATATGCTGAAAGTAACGCCGTTGAGCCGCCCGGGCATTTACGCGAGAGGATCCTGAATAGCGTCCTTACCAATTTTGCTGATGACCGCAATTTTAACAAGGCTAATACTAAAATCGTTCAGGATAATATCGTCGCGCTGCCTGTTCAAACGAGCTATAATTTCTATAAATATGCGTTTGCCGCTTGCCTTGCTTTATTACTTGCAAGCAGTATAGCACTGGTAACGTTATATAATAAGCTGCAGGATTCAAACACCCGCATAGCAGCATTGCAAACCGACAAACAGCATTTTGCTAACCGGGTAAACCTGATGGATCATGAAATGAGTGTGTTCAGAGATCCTGCTTTCAAGTTTATGAAACTAAAGGGAACCACGCATGCGCCATCGGCGGCCCTTATGGTTGCGTGGAATCCTGTTAATAAAAAGGTGATGATAGATATGGGCAGCATGAAAATGCCTGCAAATGATAAAGAGCATCAATACCAGCTTTGGGCCCTTGTTGCCGGTAAACCGGTAGACCTGGGTGTTTTCGATATGAATAGCGATACCACGGATATGAAAGAAATGAAATCAATCGCTTCTGCTAATGCATTTGCGGTGACTCTTGAACCTCGCGGGGGAAGTGTATCGCCTACAATGGACAAAATGATGGTTATTGGCCAGTTTTAACGCCAATTTTTCGTTTCCTAGTCTCCCTTCACCAAATTATTTACCGTTAAACCAATCGGAATTTTAATCATTGTTAAAACAATGTTCCGGGGTAAGTTGTTGGTAACTATAATTTTACAACCAAATTGGCACCTGGCGTAACAAAAGCCACCTTTTTAACGTCTATTGATTAGTAGATTTATAATGACACGAGTAAGGGGTTTCTTCTCATCATATTTTAAATCTGTGCATAATTTTGAGTATTTAGTTCTTTATAAGATCAGTTAATAGTTAATTAAAACGGCAGTACAATACTTACTGCCTTTTTTTATGCCATTAACTTTGCCATGGTAACCGGGAGGTGCGAAGCAAGCTGCCGGGGCATAACTACATTCATCCGGTTGGGCAAAGCCAACTCGTCGCCTGCTTTGCCATGAATGTAGCATCCAATAATACAAGCCTGTTCCGGTAAATATCTTTGTGCCAGTAACGAGGTTATAACGCCTGTTAACACATCGCCCATACCGCCTGTAGCCATGGCCGGGTTGCTGGTAGTATTAAAATATACTTTGCCTTCGGGTGATATGGTTAAGGTATAATCGTTTTTTAACACGATAAAAAGTTTATGCTCTTGCGCTTTTTGTATCCCTGTTTGCATTCGCTGCCACCAATTCGTATGGCTGCCGAATAGCCGGTCAAATTCTTTCATATGCGGGGTAAGGATACTGTTTTCGGGTATTTCGCGCCAAAGCTCCCGATGAACAGCCAGTAAATTCAAAGCATCGGCATCAATCACCAACGGTTTTTTAAAATTGGCTAAAATATCAGTAAGCAGCATAAGCGCATCTTCCTCCATGCCTAAACCCGGCCCGATGCCAATTGCAGTAAAACTATCCCATCCAATTTTTGGTATTTCAACCCCGTTTCTTACCAATGCCATAATTTCGGGCATATAGCAGTTTAATGCGGTAAGGCCGCTGGCCGGGACACATGCTGTGGTTAAGCCGGAGCCTGCATATACACAGGCGGAAGCACTTAGCAAGGCCGCACCCATGGTTTCTGCCTGTCCGGCAACGATAAGCGAATGCCCGTAAGTTCCTTTATTGGTAAAACGGGTGCGGGGCCGCAGCATTCCCCGGATATCTTTTTCTTCAACCGCCTGGTAAGGCGACTGAAGCGAACGGACAAATTTTTTGTCAATGTCAATATTCACCGCTTCCCAGCATTTGATGTAAGGTGCAGACTCTGGCAGTAAAAAGTTAATTTTTGGCGTCTGGAAAGTAATTACCAGGTCGGCCTTTAAAACGACAGCATTGGCCGAAATCTCACCATCGGTGAAAAGCCCCGTAGGTACATCAACCGCTACCGTTGTTTTTTCCAGGCTGTTGAGGTAGTTAACCAACCGCTTATAATCGCCCCCGAGCGGTTTATTTAAGCCACTCCCCAGTAAAGCATCTATAATAATATCGCCTTCTTCAAAGGGGATGGTGGCTCCCGCGTTAATTTCCGACAAGGGAACATGGATTTGTTTCAACCGGTTGAAATTAGCATTAAAATCGTCGGAAGTTTTTTCTGAAAAGCGCGCAATTTTAACATTCAGGGCGTTATAGTGGTGGTCCTCCAGTATTCGTGTTATAGCCAGGCCATCGCCGCCATTATTGCCAGTGCCACAATAAATGGTAATAGATTTTTCTTTATTTGGGAAATGATTTATAAACCAACCTACAAAAGCTTTCGCCGCACGTTCCATCAAATCCAGCGATGAAATTGGCTCGTGGGCTATGGTGTAGGTATCGGCTTCGCGGATTTGAGGGGCAGTTAACAACGGGAGCATATTATCTTAAAGATTAGATTGTTTATTTTGTTTGTTAGGCAAACTTTATAAAATTTCCCGGCGCAAGCCAAACTATCCACCTGCTTTTTTAACCTTATAGCCATCGGCCTGTAGCAGCGTTAAAATTTTGTCCCTGAAGTCGCCCTGTATCAAAATCTCCCCGTCCTTAACCGTGCCGCCTACACCACACTTGGTTTTGAGCTTTTTGCCAATCACCTCAAGGTCTGCAATACTACCCACAAACCCCGCAATGCTGGTTACCAGTTTGCCGCCGCCTTTTCGGTCGAGATAAATTTTAAGATTTTGCTGCTGCGGGGGTAAAGTCGCAGTAGAGCTGGGGTTGTTGTCCTTGTACTGAAAATTAGGATCTGTGGAATAAACCACTCCTGTAAAGTTCTTTTTTGACATAATTGATAAGTCAAAATTAAAAAATTAAAAAGTCAAAACAGGCACTTTAAAGTTAATAAGCTTTTGACTTTTTATAATCTCCTGCGATAACTTTTAATGAATCCGGCACTATTTCAATTTGAGTTTGAACTCCGGTTATTTGAGGCTCGCCGTCGAGATGTATAGGGCCGGGGTTGGCGCGTTTAACAATAATATGTTTGCCGCGAATGATCTCGAGATATTTGGTGCCCTCAGTTGTTTTTGTAAGCATGCGCATACCCATTTCAAATAATCGCCAGAAAGGAAATTGTTTTATAATACAAATGTCTAATAATCCGTCTTGTACCGAGGCGTGGGGGGAAATATGTGCATTGTTACCATATTGGGATGAATTGGCAAAGCTGAGCATGAAGGCTTCTCGCTCAAAAACATTGCCATCAACCTCAATGCGGTATACTTCGGGTTTATATTTATTAAATTCTTCTATAGATGATATCAGGTAGGTAAAGAAGCCGCGTTTTTTCCGTTTCGCAAAAACCTCGCTGATATGCGCATCGAATCCCATACCGGCCATATTAAAAAATGGCTGGCCGTTGACTTTGGCCGAATCTATCAATTTAACACGGCCAGTGTTTAAGGCCCGGATAGCTTGTGGCGCGTTCATTGAGATGCCCAGGAAGCGCGCGAGTCCGTTCCCCGAGCCGTACGGAACAATTCCCAGTATCGTATCGGTGCCCACTATAGCCGATCCTACTTCGTTTATAGTGCCATCTCCGCCAACAGCAACAATAAGGTCAAATTTATTTGCAGCTTCTTTGGCAATCTGCCGGGCATGGGCGGGTCCGTCGCTGTAAACCATAACTGCCTCAAATTTGGCTGCATCCAGGTATTTTTTTATCAATTCCGGAACGTCATCCTTTTTTTTTCCTCCCGATATGGGGTTGATGATAAATAAAGCTTTTCGTTCCAATTAAATATTATTTCTGCTGCCAAAAGTAAATGTATTTTCCGCTTTGTAAAAATTGTTTTATTTTAGCCGCCTGAAAGTGGACTGATTTAATGCCCGCGACCGATAACTAACGGGACGGACTGGATTGCAACCACGTAAAAAAGTGCTAAAACCATGCTTCTTTTTACCGCGAATCCCTTTAAAACGCTTCTTTCATTTAAAAAACAGTGCGTATTCAGCGTTAATTTAATTTATTAGTAAAACTTATGTCATATTTATTTACGTCCGAATCGGTATCAGAAGGACATCCGGATAAAGTTGCCGATCAGATATCAGATGCGTTAATCGATCAGTTTTTAGCTTTTGATCCCGAATCAAAAGTTGCCTGTGAAACACTCGTTACAACAGGCTTGGTAGTTTTAGGTGGAGAAGTAAAATCAAAAGCTTACCTTGATGTTCAGAAAATTGCCCGCGAAGTAATCAACAAAATTGGATACACCAAGGGCGAATACATGTTTGACGGTAACTCATGCGCGGTTTTATCTGCCATTCATGAGCAATCACCAGATATTAACCAGGGTGTTGAACGTACTGCAAAAGAGGAGCAGGGCGCCGGCGACCAGGGTATGATGTTTGGTTATGCGACTATCGAAACCGACAACTATATGCCATTGGCATTGGATATTGCGCATGCTTTATTAATTGAGCTGGCCGCAATCCGCCGGGAAAATACCGACATCAAATATTTGCGTCCTGATGCAAAATCGCAGGTAACTCTGGAATATGATGACAACAACCAGCCTGTTCGCATTGATACTATTGTTATATCAACCCAGCATGATGATTTTGACGAAGAAAAAACCATGCTTGCGAAGATCAGCAAGGATATTATCAGCATACTTATACCACGTGTTAAGGCTAAATATGCCAAATACGCGCATTTTTTTGGCGATGGTATCAAATACCATATTAACCCCACCGGTAAATTTGTTATCGGCGGTCCGCATGGCGATACCGGTTTAACCGGCCGCAAAATTATTGTAGATACTTACGGTGGCAAAGGTGCACATGGCGGCGGTGCTTTCTCCGGCAAAGATCCTTCAAAAGTCGACCGTTCAGCTGCTTATGCAACCCGCCACATCGCCAAAAACCTGGTTGCTGCACGCGTTTGCGATGAAGTATTGGTGCAGGTGTCATACGCTATCGGTGTGGCCCAGCCTATGGGTATTTATGTAAATACCTATGGTACCGGTAAGGTTGGCTTAACAGATGGCGAAATAGCAAAAAAGGTAGAATCCATATTCAACATGACGCCTTATGCTATCGAAACACGCTTTAAGCTGCGCAACCCTATTTATAGCGAAACTGCCGCTTACGGTCACTTTGGCAAACCAAGCCAAATAGTTACCAAAACCTTTGTAAGCCCCGAAGGAAGGGTTGTTAACAAAGAAGTGGAACTGTTCACCTGGGAAAAGCTGGATTACGTAGATAAAGTAAAGCAAGCTTTTGGGTTGTAATTGATTAAGTTATTTTTGAAATATAAGTAATGGCCGAAATTAATTTCGGCCATTTTTTTTAACTGTTCGATGGCCTTTTTTGTTGCGTACGCCAACCATGTCCGCCGATAGGTGGAAACGCCCATATAAATGCCCCCAAAACGTGTTTCCAATACTCCCTTCCTGTCGGGTTAATGCCACTCTTTTTGTTAACCCCACATTATTATTTACCCAATAACTTGCATCTCTTTTAAATTTTCACTAAATATCCGTACCTTTGCGCCAAATTTAGAGGCGCATTTACATGCAGAAAATAAGAAATATAGCGATCATCGCACACGTTGACCACGGCAAAACTACCCTGGTTGATAAGATTTTACACAGCTGTGCTACCTTCAGGGACAACGAGCAAACCGGCGAGCTGATACTTGACAGCAACGACCTGGAGCGCGAACGTGGCATTACCATTGTTTCAAAAAACGTTTCGGTACGGTACAAAGACGTTAAAATAAACATTATTGATACCCCTGGTCACGCCGACTTTGGCGGCGAGGTGGAACGCGTATTGAAAATGGCCGATGGCGTGCTGTTGCTTTGCGATGCCTTTGAAGGCGCCATGCCACAAACTCGCTTTGTAACACAAAAAGCTTTGGCATTGGGCTTAAAGCCGATTGTTGTTGTAAATAAAGTGGATAAGGAGAACTGCCGTCCCGAAGAAGTTTATGAGCAAATATTTGAATTGTTCTTTAACCTTGAAGCTACCGAAGATCAACTGGATTTCCCGGTAATTTATGGTTCCTCAAAACAGGGCTGGATGAGCACCGACTGGAAAGTGCCTACTGATAATATATTCCCGTTAATGGACGCCATTCTGGAAACTATTCCGCCTGCGCCCATCAGCGAAGGTACCTTACAAATGCAGATAACTTCATTGGACTATTCGTCATTTGTTGGCCGGATAGCTATTGGCCGTGTGGCACGTGGCACTATTAAGGAAAATATGCCGGTATCGCTTGTAAAGCGCGACGGCACGGTTCAAAAATCAAGAATAAAGGAGCTATATACATTTGAAGGACTTGGAAAAGTGAAAGCGACCTCAGTTAGCTCTGGTGATATTTGTGCGGTAGTAGGCATTGAAGGCTTTGATATTGGCGATACAATAGCTGATTTTGATAATCCGGAACAACTGTCGGTTATTAAAATTGATGAGCCGACCATGAATATGCTGTTCACCATCAACACTTCGCCATTTTTTGGCAAGGAAGGAAAGTTTGTAACCTCTCGCCATTTGCGCGACAGGCTATATAAGGAAATGGAAAAAAACCTGGCGCTTAAGGTTGTTGAAACCGATTCGCCAGATTCATACCTGGTTTACGGCCGCGGTATCCTTCACTTATCTGTATTGATTGAAACCATGCGACGCGAAGGATACGAATTGCAGGTAGGCCAGCCGCAGGTTATCGTAAAAGAGATTGACGGCATTAAATGTGAGCCTATTGAAACTTTAATAGTTGATGTACCCGGCGAAGTGGCAGGCAAGGTTATTGAACTGGTAACCCAGCGCAAAGGCGACCTGCTGGTTATGGAACCAAAAGGCGACCTGCAGCATTTGGAATTCGATATTCCCGCACGCGGTATCATTGGTTTGCGTAATAACGTTTTAACCGCTACGGCAGGCGAGGCTATCATGGCGCACAGGTTTAAAGCCTACGAACCATGGAAGGGGACTATTCCCGGCCGTTTAAATGGTGTATTGGTATCAATGGACACCGGTAAAACAACCGCTTTCGCGATAGATAAATTGCAGGACAGGGGCCGTTTCCACATTGACCCGGGAGTGGATGTTTATGAAGGACAAGTGTTAGGCGAGCACATCCGCGATAACGATTTGGTTATCAATTTAACCAAGGGCAAGCAGTTAACCAACATGCGTGCATCAGGCAGTGATACCAACGTACGCATTGCCCCGGCCATCAAATTTTCGCTCGAAGAGTCGATGGAATATATACAGGCTGATGAATATATTGAAGTAACGCCGCTAAGCATCCGCATGCGTAAAATATTCCTGAACGAAAACGAACGGAAGGTAAATGCCAAGAAGTTTGTGAACCAGTAATAAGTACCCGTTCTGCAATCTTCCCTTCGGGTATTATTTAATTCTTAACGGTGCGTTAATATGTATTAACGCACCGTATATTTTTTGTACCGGTGCTACGTGGTGCATTCACACCTCCTGAACAGCTTCTTGTCTTAAAGAAATTAGCATTAACTAAAACCAATAAATTATGTTCTTGTTTATTAATTAATATTTGTTTGCCTGTGCTATTGAATTTTTTGTACATTCGATCAACTAAACATATCACGATGAAAAACCTGCTTTTTGTAATAGTTATTGGCGCAGCCCTGCTAAATTCATGTTCAAAAAAAATCGGCCCTACTCCCGAAACATTGAAAGGTATTCTTTTAGGTAAGGATACCTTAACCATGTATGTTGGCGATACAAGGCAACTGCCATATACATTGACACCTTCTGATATCAGTACAAAAACGCTGATCTTTAAGTCGTCCGATTCAACAATAATTTCGATTTCAAACAGCGGGATTTTGATCGCAAGAAAAACGGGGTTGTCGGTAGTTTCTGTAACTAACCAGGACAAAACTGTTTCGGTAGCGGCTTTGGTGTCAGTATTGGCAAAACGGACGATAGATAGTTTGAGAGTTGGCCTTATTGCTTATTATCCGTTTAATTACGATAGCGCAGTGGATTCATCCGGGAATGGCAATGACGGAACCATTTACGATATAACGTCCGTCTCGGATCGGTTTGGAAAACCAAACTCAGCATTTTATTTTAATGGCTCGAGCAGTTATATTAATGTAAAGGATAATGCGGCTCTGAGATTAAGCAATACAGATTTTACAATTAATTCATGGGTTAACCTTGATCAGTATAGCGGCACTACAGGCTCGTTTATAATTTCTAAAAGAACAGGTTCATCCGGTAATGATGGATGGGGCTATTCGATTACCGGAAATGGTTATGTTAGCGGGGCTGGTCTGGCATATTTTGGAGATGGCGGAACTGATCCTTTTGCTTTAAGTAAAACATTAACGGGCACTTCAAAATGGGTAATGATAACAACCGTATATAGCTTTAGTAGACAAGAGGTTAGAATATATTTAAATGGGGTGTTAGATAGTATTACGGCAAATATGCCGCCTCCGAGCCCGTCGATAGTTTCTGATCTTGATATCGGACGTGATAACATAAACGCACCAACAAATGGCTACTTTTTGAAAGGTAAAATTGACGACATACGCATTTACAATCGTGCGCTTAGCTCTGCAACAATACAAAAATTGTACACGTTGTCATATTAATCCCTAAGACTTATAAAATAAAGAGAGGGGAAACGCTCTCTTTATTTTTAAGATATCATATGTGGAATTTTTTATCTGGAAAGATGGATTCTGTATCCTGATTACGTTTAAATTAGCTGCATGAAAGATAATAGCCGGTTAAACCCCACTATATTCCATACCCGATACGTTACACTAACCCAACTGAGGGATGCAACAACTAAAGAAATAAAACTTCTCACTGATCAAAATAAGGATAAGTTGCTTGTTGATTTTGGCTGCGGCGATATGCCTTATCGCCCGATTATTGAGCCTTTAACCGGTAAGTATCTGGGGGTTGATTTAAGTATAAACCCGAAAGCTGAACATTTCATTGATTTTGATAGCAAGACCACGTTGCCCGATAACTATTGCGATATCGTATTATCAACACAAGTATTGGAGCATGTAGATAAACCGGCAGGATATTTACAGGAGGCGCTTCGCATTTTAAAACCGGGCGGGTCTCTCATCATAAGCACTCATGGTCACTGGTTTTATCATCCAACTCCTTATGATTACTGGAGATGGACAAGCGCCGGTCTAAGAAAGATCATTGAAGCCGAAGGATTCAAGATCAATTCATTTTTTGGGATTTTGGGATTGGCTGCGAGCGGATTGCAATTATTTCAGGACGGTATTTGTGTAAAGCTGCCTAAGTTTTTAGTGCCTCCTTTTGCGTTGGTTATGCAGGTATTGGTAAGCTTGTTTAATAGAATTAATTCCCAGGCGCAGCGGAACCGCGATGCTGCTATTTACGTTGTCGTCGCTCAAAAACCCTTTTAATTTATTTAAGTAACTTTGTAAAGCATAGCTTTTAAAACATATTCCCTGTACTTGTAATGAACGAAAATCTGAACCGCGAAACAGTTGTGTCTTATTATGATGAGCATGTAAAGAACAAGCTCAACGATTATATTATCGTAAATCCGCGTATTGAATTTGGATGGGAAACCATCAAACGTTTTGCGCCGGCAAAGCCTATGCGGATTTTGGAGGTTGGCTGTGGTATGGGCAGTATTTGCTCCCGAATGCATAAACATTGGCCCGATGCTGCTATTACCGGAATTGATATCAGTACATTATCGATTCAGATTGCGCAAAAATTGTTTGCTGACGATAATTTAAATTTTAAAGAGTCTATTTTAACCCCTGATACATTTGATGAGCAGTTTGATCTCATTGTTTTCATGGATGTGTATGAGCATATTGCCGTAAACGACAGGCCGGACGTTCATGCTGCTATATCAAAGATATTAAGGAATAAGGGAAAGGTTATATTAACCGTTCCAACGCCGCATAATCTCAAGTGGTCATTGGTAAATAAGCCGGAGACCATGCAACCGGTAGATGAACACATTTCATTTGAAGTGGTTGGTAAGTTGGCCGGGGCCACAGGTACCGAAATAATACTTTATGAAAGAAAAAACGTATGGAACGTTGGCGATTATGCGCATATTGTATTAGAAAAAAATGACGATTTCGAAGCTGCATTTTTTCAAAATAAACCGGTTACCACTCTACAGCGAAGTAACCGCATCATTAATAAAATAAAATACAAGCTGGGAAGTTTTTTTCGCAAATATTATGTCCGCAGAAAATTGAGGTAAATATGAGCGGAGAGTATAATTTATGCATTATTAAGCCAAATAAATCCGCTTTTTCCGAAACTTTTGTCCAGGCACATATTGATGGCCTGGCAGGCAATAAAAAAGTGTTATACGGTGGGGCCTTTCCGGTATATGACCATCAGGGTAAAACTTTGATTAGGTCAAAGATAGGCTTGTTAAGTTACCTGATCCAAAAAAAATTGTTTAAACGGAAGAAAATACAAGTCAGGACTAAGGCACTAACTGACTATTTGCTTAAAGAAAAGATAGACGTCGTACTTGCAGAATACGGCATGGTAGGCGCTTCTGTCACCGAAGCCTGCCGCTTGGCACAGGTTCCGCTTATTATACATTTTCACGGTGCAGACGTTTATCATCGGGAAACAATTAAGGAATATATTGAACTTTACCGGGAAGCCCTTAAATATGCAAGTGGGTTTATAGCCGTGTCGGCTGAAATGGCCGAAACCCTAAAACAAATGGGAGCCCCGGCTGATAAGATTTACAACGCTTCATGCGGTGTGGATACAAAGGCATTCCCTTTATTGAACATTTCCGGTTCGAAAAGGGATTTTTTGTTTGTTGGCCGGTTTGTTGAAAAGAAATCGCCCGGTTCGCTGGTTAAGGCATTTAAACTTGTTACTGAAAAATACCCGGACGCAAGGTTATGGATGGCTGGCGACGGGCCTTTATTTAACGAAACAAAAAATCTTGTTAATCAGCTTCACCTTGAAGATCATATTACATTAACCGGCATTCAAACACCGGCGCAGATCAGGGACCTGATGAAAAGGATGCGGGGCTTTGTGCAGCATTCGGTAACAGCTAAAAACGGCGACAAAGAGGGTACGCCGGTTACTGTTTTGGAAGCGTCCTCTTCAGGTTTACCCGTTGTCTCAACCCGTCATGCGGGGATTAAAGAGGCGGTTATTGAGGGAGTAACCGGTTTTTTGACGAATGAATATGATATAACAGGAATGGCTGAGAAGATTATGGAATTATCGGCATCGGCGGCATTAGCGGTAAAGCTTGGAGTTGCAGGACGCGAACATATGATAAATAATTACAATGTTAATCTACGCCTTGCATTGCTGGATAATATTATCCAAAATAGTATATCTTCAAGTAAAAATAAATGAATCTATTAAAAAGGCAGGGATTTTTTAACAGCCTGATACTTTATGCAGGTACCGCCTTAGGTTTTTTTAATCTTATTATTTTATTTCAGCGGTTTTTAAGCATCGAAGAGATCGGTTTCTTTTCATTGATGATCGCCATCTCTCTGTTGTATGCCCAAATTGCTTCGCTCGGTATCAGTAATGTTATCCTTAAATACTTCCCGTATTATCGCAGCGATGATAAACGGCACAGCGGTTTTGCAACCCTGGTAGCTATTTGGGGCCTTGTAAGTTTTGCGATATTCACTTGCCTGTTTTTGCTGTTTAAAAATTCAATTATCAATTTTTATAAAGAGAACAAGGGTGCAGCTTTACTCGTTAAATACTTTTATTACCTTATTCCGTTATCTTTTTTAACGATGGTTTTCGCTGTGCTCGAGAGCATGGCCCTTACCGTATTTAAAAACGTATTCTCTTCATTTCTTCGCGAAGTAGTATTACGCCTGTTTACCCTGGGAAGCGTACTGCTTATTGCGGCTGCCGTAATTAATTATCAGGATTTTTTATTGATATATATGGCTGCGAACGTAGCTATCATAGTGGTCCTGTTTTTTAGCATCGTTAAAGGGAAGCATTTTAAGTTTGCCCCGGTGGCCCCACAATTACGAGGTGAAAGAAAAGCATTTGTTAGCTATGGCATTTTTACCGTGTTAAGCGGCAGCTCATTCGTAATGATACAAAACCTTGACATCATAATGTTAAGCCTGCTTACCACCGAGTCATTAAGCTTTGTGGGGATTTACGCAACTTTTTTTGCAATAGCCGTAGTCATCAGCCTGCCGGCCAAAGCCATGAGCCGCACTTCCCTTCAAATAGTTGCGCAATCATGGGTTACAAATGATTTGGCCAAAATTGGTAAAATTTACTACAAAACATCGGTTGTACAAATGCTGATTGGCTGCTTACTGTTCATCGGTTTGATCATCAACAAACAGTTTATTGTTATGCTGTTGCATAAACCTCAGTATGTTAATTATTTCGACGTTTTTATAGTTATTGGATTTGCCTTTTTGGTCGACATGACGGGCGGATTAAACGGCTACATTATGAATGTATCGAAGTATTACCGTTTAACAACGGTATTTATCGTTTCGGCTGTTGTTTTTTGCGTTTTATCTAATTTGTTGCTCATTCCGCGAATTGGCATGATGGGGGCAGCTGTCTCTTACTTTCTAACCATGCTCCTCCTTAATTTTGCCTATTGGCTGTTCGTTAAAATAAAGTTTGGATTACAGCCCTTTGGAAAAGCCCATCTATTAATTGTTGTGATAAGCCTGGTAGTCTTTTTCATTGGGATATATTTGCCATCAACAGCAAACATATATTTAGATACAATTTATCGTTCGGCTATTGTATCACTCATTTATTGCTTATTAGCGTATAAGTTGAAAATTTCAGAAGATTTAAATAGTGTATTCAGCAATTTTTTTTCTAAATTAACTTAAAAACAATTTATTATTTCTTTATTTATATTAGAGATCATTTTTTAAAACTATAATGTGAGTTTGATACTAATGATAAATCTTTCAACCCCTGGTTTATATGCTTAAAATTCTACTTCGGTTTTTAAGCATTCTTTTATTGGTATTGTTACTTCCGTTCATCGGTAATTGTCAAATTTCTGTACCGAAGTGGGTTGATGATATCGGGGGCAGCGGCTCTAGCTCAAGTATCCCTTCAAGTGTAAAAGTTGATAAACAAAATAACATTTATATAACAGGCTTTTATAATGGTACCGTTGATTTCGACCCCTCGGCAGGGGTGTACAATTTAACTTCAGTTGGTGGGAGCATTGATACTTATGTAGCCAAATATACTTCGGCTGGCGCACTGGTCTGGGCCGTTAGCATAGGCGGAACCGGTACCGAACAGGTTAATGATATGACCCTGGACGCGAATGGCAGCCCTACTATTACTGGTCAATACGATTCACCAGTCCTGGATGCCGACCCTGGCGCGGGAACTTTTAATTTAAACAATAACGGCGGTAATGATGGCTTTCTTATTAAATTGGATACTAACGGGAAATTTGTATTCGCCAATTCTATAGGGGGCAGCCAAACTGATTATGGAGATCGGGTTTCATCGGACAAATCCGGGAATATAATATGGGTCTTAAAATATCAGTCAACCGTCACAATTGGCGGTCAGAGTTATACTTCGCAAGGTTCTTTCAATGGTTTAATAATTAAATATGACGCCTTGGGAAATTTGCTTTGGGTGGTTAATTTAGGCGATACCAACGATAGCGAAGCACGTGCTGTTACCGTTGATAGTGCTGGTAATATAATTGTATCCGGAAATTTTAGCGGCAACGACAACTTTAATCCGCTGGGTGCAGCGTATAATTTAAATGGGAATGGTTCAGCGATCTTTTTGGCCAAATATAATCCTTCGGGGATTTTAATATGGGCAACTAGTGTTTCAGGCACCGCTGTAAATAATAATATATACTTATGTGTAGATTCAAGCGATGATATATTTTTAGACGCACCGTTCTCTTCTCAGCTTGGGTTCAATTCAAATGCGACAACCCTAAACCCGGTAGGATCCCAGGATCTTTTTTTAGCAAAGTATAAACCTGACGGAACATATCAATGGGTAAAAGATATAGGAGGCAGCAGTGCAACAATCTACAATTACGGTATCGTCTCGAGCACGGACGACAATATTTACATTTCGGGCTATTTCTCCGGAACGGTTGATTTTGACCCGTCCGCCACGGCAGCCGCACCAGTAAGCGATCACGGGCAAAGAGATTTGTTTTTTGCCAAATATGACAGTGATGGAAATTATAAATGGGCTTTTAGCGCCGGTAATGCCAGTTGTAATAATACATTAGGCAGAAATCTTGCTGTGGATAGCAATAATGATATATTGCTTGTGGGTTCGTTTTGTTCAACCGTACATTTTGACGCGTCAAAATGTACCTCTTATAATCTTACGTCGCAAAGCAATATCAGGGATAGTTTTTTAGCTAAATATATTCAAAGCACGCCTACTGCAGCATCGCAAATAACAGCCTTTTCAGTAGCCCAGCAAGTTTCATCGGCAATAATTGATCAAGCTAAGTTACAAATCACCGTAACTGTACCGGCTGGTACGGATGTTTCAGTATTGAAACCGGCAATTACAGTAAGCGTCGGCGTAACATTGACACCAGCATCCGGTACGGCTCAAAACTTTACCTCGCCGGTAACTTACACTTTAGGCACAACCTGTGCTTCTTTAAATTATACAGTTAATGTAGTTTTTGCTCCCTCTTCTTCAACAATTCCTCCATCAAATGCCCAGGTGTGCGCCACTAGTGGTGAAGACGGGCCTACAAATGTTACCGGATCAATAAATAGCTATTTTCCCGCCTTGGGTAACATAACATTAGCTGCCGGGCAGCAAACTATCGCTTTAGCGGCTGTTCCTCCTACAGATCCCAATGGTAATAACTTTGGAACTACACCTATCAGCGCGGGCGATCTGTTGTTAATTATTCAAATGCAGGACGCCACTATAAACTTTTCAAATAGTAACTTATATGGTGCAAATAATGCAGGTTCCGGACTTGACGGATTAGGTGCGACAGGCTATACTAATATTGGTAACAGCGGAAAATTCGAATATGTTATAGCAACAAATAATGTTCCGCTTACGGGTGGTGTGTTGACTTTTAAAGGCTCAGGTACTGGGAATGGAGCAGTTTACTCTTATATTAATGCCGACCCGACCGCTTCTTCAGGTAAAAAGGCATTCCAAATAATCAGAATCCCTCAATATTCAAATCTCCGTCTATCCTCAAATATATCCCCCCCTCCGTTTAATGGCAAAGCGGGCGGTATTATTACTTTCCAAGTAGCCGGCAATATGGATTTTAACGGTTTTACCGTCGATGTTTCGGCAAGGGGATTTAGGGGTGGATATAGTTTGGTGAAAAATTCTGTTTCCAATGTAAGTGACCTGTACGTAGCACCCGCAGCAGATCCGCGTGTTTCCGGTAAAGGTGAAGGCATAGCTGGTACGCCGCGCTATATGTGGGATGGATACAACGAAGTTGATAACCTTGTAGAAGGTTTACCGGGCGGATCAGGTGGCAGGGGTGCTCCCGCCAATGCCGGAGGTGGCGGTAATGATTCAAACTCGGGAGGGGCAGGCGGCGGAAATGGGGGCCAGGGCGGCGTTGGCGGTTTGGGATATCAACCCATAGGAGGCAGCACTTTACCGAATGGCGGGCGGCCGGGGTTGAATTTACCACCTGATAACACGAGATTGATCTTGGGTGGCGGCGGTGGTGGGGGTCACGCAAATGATGCATTAACAGGGGTTAAAGGCGGTGTCGGTGGCGGTGTCGTAATAATAAATGCCGGAAGTATTTCAGGGAACGGCACAATATCAGCCAACGGAGGTGCCGGGCAGCCAGGTGTTTACGGCGGCCATCCTGACGGATCAGGCGGCGGTGGTGCAGGTGGTACAGTGTTTATAAAGGTTTCAAATCCAAATCCCGCCGCAGTATTAATAGTTAATGCAAATGGGGGAAATGGAGGTAACACGGAGGGTGATCCGGGTGGTGGCGGAGTACAGCCACATGGGCCGGGTGGTGGCGGTGGTGGTGGCACTGTTTTCTATGCCATTTCATCAGGGTCCGTGACTGTGAATATAAATGCCGGTAAATCCGGCTTAACAAATAGCGGCGCAGGCACCTCTCATTTTGCTACAGACGGGCAGCCCGGTATTAAACAGTCTATTACAATAGCCGGCCTTCCGCCATATTTACAAGGGACCGGATCGTCTTGTTTTCCGCAGCTTGTAACAACCATGCGCATACTAACTCCCGGCGTTCCTTTGAAACCGGGCGATACTGCAACTTATGTTGTTAAAATTGTCAACATCTCTGCCGGGGGGAATGCGGGAGGAGTTCAAGCCGATTGTGCTTTTCCTCAAGGTTTTGCTTTTAAGGATGCAACTGTTACCTATGGCGGAACATCAGGCGGGCCGGCGGCGCTTGTAAATAAAGGTACAGCAAACAAGCCGTTATTCGGCGATTTTAATATTCCGCAAGGTGATAGCATTACGATTAATTTAACAGTTACAATTGCTTGCATAGCATCAGGTACTTATAATAGTAGTGCCGAAGCACTCTATCTTGATCCGACACGTGATTATACTACCGATACCAGGAGGATCACTGCTAAAACTAACGCATTTGCCGGGTCAAATACGACTTACCAGGATGGTTCAGGCTCTGTTCCCGGATCAAATTTTGATGGAACGCTTTCCAATGCCGATGATGTCAATGTGGTTAATGCTATATTCGCCAGTAACACAGCAACTGCACCTGCCATCACAACCTTCTGTACAAGCGGAGATCCTGCTCCAATTAATGGCAGTACGCCAACTGGTGGTAACGGCACTTATTCATACCAATGGCAAAGTTCAACCGACAATACCAATTTCACAGATATAGCCGGCGCTACAGCTAAGGATTATGATCCGCCATTGTTAAATGTAAGTATATATTATAGGCGCACAGTAATCTCCGGCGCGTGCGCAACGCCGCTGATCAGCAATGTAATAACAATTACTATTACACCCGCCCCGGCAACCCCGGTTCCAACCGCGGCAAACGTTTCTGTTTGTTCAGGTAGTTCGGCGACGCTTTCAGTTGCTTCACCACGACAGGGGATAACATATGATTGGTACGATTCACCTTCAAAAATAAACCACTTGTTTACAGGGCCGTCGTATGTAATTAACCCGGCCACCGCCAGCGCGACTTATTATGTTGGAGCAACAAGCGGTGCCTGTGCCAGTACGTCACTAGCAAGTGTAACGCTAACCGTCAATAGCGTTCCGGCAAATCCTTTGATAGCGAACAACCTGGTTGCCATGTGCAGCGGCAGTTCTGTTACGTTAAACATATCAAATCCACAGCCCGGGTTTACCTATAATTGGTATACTGCGTCCGCCGGGGGAGGTGCCGTATCTAACAGTGCTAATTTTTCAACACCCGCGTTATCAGCCAACACGGTATATTATGCCGAAGCTGTTAACAGTTCCGGCTGCGCTTCGCCGGGCCGTACGCAGGCAAGCGTTACTGTTAACCCTGCCCCTAATGTAACAGCGCAAAATAACTCGGTGTGTTCCGGCTCATCGGCAACGCTGACAGCAAGTACTTCAGACAATAATGCAGTGATAAATTGGTACGCATCCGCAACAGGCGGCAGTGTATTATACACCGGTAGTAATTTCACTACGCCGGCCTTAAATTCAACTACAAACTATTATGCCGAAGCCGTCGATAATTCAAGCGGCTGCGCATCCGCGGCGCGTACAGTAGCTGCTGTTCAAATATTGCAGCCATTGGCGACGCCTGTCGTCTCGGTTAGTTCTACAAGCGCCACAAGTGTTACTTTTCAGTGGAATGCTGTTCCGGGCGCTACAGGCTACCAGGTAAGTGTTGATAATGGCCAAACTTTTATCGATCCCAGCTCGGGTAGCAGCGGATTGACCAATATGGTTAGCGGTTTGCATACAGATCAGGCTGTCACCATACTTGTCAAAGCTTTAGGGCCTTGTCAGCCGAGCGCTAATTCTGCGGCTGTAACCGGCTCGGCAGTTCCATTAGGTAATATTATTTATGTCCCCAATGCCTTTACACCAAATGGCGATGGGATAAACGATTTGGTGCGTGTGCACAGTGAAAGTATAAAAAGCTTCAGGTTTTTTGTATATGACCAATGGGGCGAGTTGCTTTTTACCTCAACCGATCAGCAAAAGGGTTGGGACGGCACCTATAAGGGCACAAATGAACCGGCCGGGGTATATGTATATTACCTGCAGGCAATGATGATTGACGGACAAACCGTTAATAAAAAAGGAACGATTACATTATTAAGGTGAAAAAAACAGCGTTATTGATTTTTGTAATTGTTCAACTCACTGCGATAACTGGTTTGAAGGCGCAGGTAGATCCGCATTTTTCACAATATTATGCGTACCCATTGTGGCTAAACCCCGCGCTGACCGGGGTATTTGAGGGTGATTCACGTTTAAATGTGAATTTTAGAGATCAATGGTCCAGCATTAGCAATGGTTACCGTACGGGCGGCTTGTCGGCAGATTTTCGCCCTACCGAAAAAGTGGGATTAGGTTTAAATATCATTAACCAGGCCGCAGGCAGTGCCGGGTATAATTATTTTGCCGCTTATGGCTCGTTTGGATATGGGATTGCTGTTTCATCGGATGGTACAAAAAAACTTCATTTTGGCATCCAGGCAGGATTTATCAATCGCGGTTTTGATTCCGGCAAACTGCAATTAGACAATCAGTACAACCCTGCAACCGGTTTTGATCCAACCCTGCAAAACGGCGAAATTTTTTCAAATACTAACGCGACAGTATTTGACGCAAGCGCAGGCGCGTTTTATTATGATGCCGATCCGATGAATAAGGCAAACCTGTTTGGAGGGTTCAGCGTAGCCCACCTCGCCAATGCTAACGACCCGTTTGCCACCGATGGAATAAAGAGCAAATTGCCGCTCCGGTTTACTATTCATGGCGGAGTAAAGATCAAGACAAGTTTAATGGATATAACCCCGCATATAGTTTACATCAGGCAGCAGCAAAATCAAATTACCGCATTAGGTATTTATTCAGAGCTTAAACTACAGGATGATAACGGGTTGATATTAGGGGGTATGTACAGGCTTAACGATGCCGCGGTTGCCGATGTGGGGTATCATATTAAAAGCGTTGTTATTGGCCTCAGTTACGACTTTAATACTTCGTCCCTAAAAACAGCGACTACCGGACAGGGCGGTTTTGAACTTTCATTAAGTTATATATTTAGTAAAAACCCGAGAAACCCGGCTGAAATATGTCCCCGGTTTTAATGTAAGAACATGAAGAATTTAGTTCTGCTGATCTTTACCTTTTTCATATTTAATGCCGCATCTGCTCAGTATAATCTTAGAGAGTTGGGAGACAGGGCGTTTAAAAAGGCGGAGTATTACCAGGCGGCATTTTATTACAGGCAAGCGGAAGACAAAAAGAATGTTCATGGCAGTATTCCTTTTTATTCAGCAGGAAAAGGTGATAAAAATTATATTCCTTACCGGTTGGCAGAATCTTACCGGCTTTACAGAGACTTTCAAAATGCCCTTGACCAATATAACCTGGTGTTAACGACAGATAGAAATGTTTACCCCCTGGCCAGGCTTTGGTATGGCCTGTGTTTAAGAGCAGCCGGCCGTTTTGATGAAGCATTAAAGGAATTGCGTCAATTTAAAACAACCTATAAAGAAAATAAGGAATTCATTGGGATAGCTGAACGTGAAATTGCAAACTGCCTTTTTGCAAAAAAACAACTTGCATCTTATAAACCTCTTAAGGTTATAAAAATGCAGGCGCCGTGGAATGATGGTGCAGGTACCTACGCTCTTGACGGAAACGCCGGAAACTATTGGTTTACTTCCTCGAGGCTGGCGGCAGATAATAAAAAGCATTTGAATAATATTTTTACTGCTTCTGAAAAGAATTCATCCACGCCAGTTTTTATTAATTTTAATAACGGCACAATTAACACGGGTAATGAATACGGCACGCCTTCAATCACGCCTTCCGGAAAAAAAATGTACCTGACCGTTTGGTATAAAAAAGAGGATAAAACAATCCTTGCCATATACTCCAGCGAATTGCAAAATAATACATGGTCAACGCCGGTAAAGCTAAATAACACGATAAATGCCGAAGGTTTTAACACATTGCAGCCACGTGTAGCTGACGATGGGAAACGATTGTTTTTTGTATCTGACAGGCCGGGAGGGCAAGGTGGCTATGACATTTGGGTTAGCGATTTGGATACTGCGGGTAATCCGTTAAACGCAGTGAACCTCGGCAAGACAATAAATACGCAGTTTGACGAGGAAGCGCCTTTTTATGACACCACGCATAAAAAATTATATTTTAGTTCAACGGGATTTACCGGTTTAGGTGGATTTGATGTTTTTGAAAGTTATGAAAATAATGGAAGCTGGTCCGTCCCCCAAAATTTAGGCTACCCGGTAAATTCACCAAAGGATGACCTGTATTATTACGAAGACCGTGGTGATAACCAAATTTATATTAGTTCTGACAGGGAATCAGATTGTTGTCTTAATCTTTTCAAGCTAAAATACACCCCGGTTTTTATATCGGGCAAAATTATCGATTGCGATTCGAATAAGATGCTCAGCGGTGTCAACATCAGCCTTACTGATTCCATTTCAGGAGCAGTCCTGCAAAAGTTTGTTACCGGGGCCAATGGTAGGTACGATTTTAAGAATTTAAAAAGCACGGCGTTCAAACTTACGACTGGGAAAGTAGGTTATTTCAACAAAAATATCTCAATGGCACTGAATGGCGATACTTTGTATATTCCGGATATCTGTCTTAAAGCGTTTGCAGTAAATAAGCCAATCGCGCTGAAAAATATTCTTTACGATTTTAATAGCGCTCATTTGCGTCGCGCATCAAAAATAGAATTGGATAACCTCGTCAGTATAATGCTGAATAATCCGCACATCAATATTGAGTTGGCCTCGCATACTGATTCTATTGGAAACGATAGGTATAATTTAATTTTATCACAGAAACGTGCCCAGTCATGCGTGGATTATGTCATTTCAAAGGGAATAGATAAAAGTCGGATAATTGCTAAAGGATATGGCAAAAATCGCCCTGTAGCGCCAAATTCAGTCCCAAATGGAAAAGATAATCCCGCCGGCCGGCAATTAAACCGGCGCACCGAATTTACGGTTAAGAGTAATTTTTAATACCTCTGCCAATAATTTCCGCAGCTAACCAGCCCAAAAAATCGATACATGTGAAGCTAAAATTTTATATTCGCGTATTATGCATCAATCCCTCACAAGCGGCAAGGTCAAAAACGCGTACGACGAGTTTTACCAGGAACATGATGAAGCATGGCGGATGCTGGGCGCTAAGTATAAGGCGCAGCATATCATAGATGTTTGTAAGGGCCATACGTTCAAAAAAGTGCTTGAAGTTGGCGCCGGCGATGGCAGTATATTGAAACTGTTGGCCGACCAAAATTTCGCGCCTGAATACCATGCCGTGGAGATATCAGAAAGCGGTGTAGGGCATATCCTTTCCCGGAATATCAATAACCTGTTATCTGTTCAGCTGTTTGATGGTTATCAGTTGCCGTTTGAGGATGATAGCTTCGACCTGATCATACTTTCGCATGTGCTGGAGCACGTTGAGCACGAACGTATGCTGTTGCGCGAAATGAAGCGGGTTGCCCGTCATTTTGTTATCGAGGTTCCGCTTGACTATCGGAAGGGTGTGGATACCCGTATCAAGCACTTTTTAGCCTATGGCCATATCAATGTGTATACGCCAACGTCACTCCGTTATTTATTGGGTACAGAAGGGTTCGAAATTGAAAAAGACCTCACCTCCATAATAGAACCCGAAGTGACCAAATTCAACACCTATATCAATCAAAAAAAACCGAAAGGCTTACTTACCGATTTTAAAATCTCATTGGAGTTCGCAGTTAAAAACACGCTAACGAAACTTTTCGGGAAACTGGACGAGAAATTCGCAAATGCTTATACTGTGTTATGCCGGAAAGCCGATAAGCAGGTTGATATATTTTAAGCGTGGAAGAACGCAGATCGATTTGATATCCAATTCGTGAAATTCGTATAAATTAGAGGAAATTAGTGTTCATTTCATGCAAAACCCCGCCCCGATAGCCTTATTTGTTTATAACCGGCCCGAGCATACACGACGGACTATATCTTACCTGCAAAAAAATTTACTGGCCGACGAATCGAGGCTGTTTATTTTTTCCGATGCTGCGAAAACAGATAACGACAAAGCCAAAGTAGAAGAGGTAAGGCAGCTGCTGAAAAAGGTGGACGGTTTTAAAGTCGTAAAAGTTATTGAACGCAAGCAAAACCTGGGGCTTGCCAATTCCATTATCAGCGGTGTTACGCAACTGGTAAATGAATACGGTAAGATTATCGTTTTTGAGGATGACCTTATTTCTTCCCCCTTTACGTTGCAATATTTTAACGAGGCGCTCACACGTTACGTTGACGAACCAAAAGTGATGCATATTGGCGCATACATGTATAACCTACGGAATAAAAGTCTGCCGCAAACCTTTTTATTCAGGGCTGCCACCAGTTGGGGATGGGCGACATGGGCCAGGGCGTGGAAAGATTTTGAGCCGGACGCCGGCAAATTGATCGACCAGTTCGACGCAAAAAAGATCAGCCAGTTTTCTATCGAAGGAACGATGAATTTCTGGAAGCAGATGGAAGGATTCAAAGCCGGTAAAAACGATTCGTGGGCCATACGCTGGTATGCTTCTGTCTTTTTAAAGGGCGGTCTAACGTTAAACCCCTCAACCTCGCTTATCCATAATATCGGTAACGACGGGACCGGTATTCACTCCAATAAGGAAAACATTTACCACGTGCAGGTAGCAAAGTATCCTGTTACCCAATTTCCAACTGAAATTAAGGAAGAGCAGCAAGCTTACCAGGCCATTAAACAGTTCCTTAAAAACCGGAAAGGCAGTTTACTGCAAAGAGGGCTACGGTTTGTTAAGCAGCTGCAAGGAAAATATCTTACAAAAAAATCATAAAGAGTTAAAAATCAAACCTTTTTCCGACTCGCATTGCCATTAACGGGATATGCCTTTAGCCAAAGAAACATCAACAGCCTGAAAATGAGTGTATACAAGAAATATGTTAAAATAGCAGAGAAGCCAACGAGGATGGTAATTCTTAACACCTCACCCATTGAATATACGGTTTGATGCCAGCCGGGTACAATAGCATTAAGAAAGTCATTATATATAAGTACCGAAACCACCAGGTATAACAAGTAAAATGTTATAATGATAGATATTATTTTAAGTAATATGGTATGCCGGCTTATCATGGTTTGCGTTGGTTTTTATAGTTAGACAACCAAACGATGAATTTGTTGCAAATTTACTTTACAGCCTTAACCACGATGTAAGGCGACAGCGCTTTGCTTTCAAACGGGATAATTTTAGTTAACACCTTACCGGCGATCCATATAGCTTTAAATATAACCTTAACACCCCGGCTTTTTTGGGCGCGATTTTCGAGCCAGGTGCTGAACCGGCCGTGATAATAAGCCTCAACTTCGGTAAGCCCTAACGCACGGCAATAGTCGGCCAGCAATTGGGGGTTCATGCTGCTGATATTGTGCTTGTCATAATTCTCAGGGTCAAATTTGCGCTGTACCCAACCGTTAACCCCTTTAAAATTAGGCAAGGTTATAAATAAAACGCCGCCCGGTTTTAAAAACTGAAGATGGGTTTCGATAATGGCTTTGGTATCGTTAAAATGCTCGATTAACCCGAACGATAGCACCATGTCGTACCGTTTAGTGGGTTGGTAAGTAAACAGGTCGGCTTCAATGATCTGGATGTCGCCCGGTTTCAGTCCATTTTTTTCAAGTAGCTGGTTAATCAGGTCGCCGTGTATGTAATAGTCGAACAGCGTTGTCTCAATTTGCTGGTACTTTTTTAGATAGGTAGCATAATATCCCGGGAAACCGCCCAGTTCAATAGCCGTTTTGATATTTTTTTCGGCAATAAGCTTCGCCAGGATATCGCCAAAAACATAGTTAGGTTTGATATGAAAGATCAGGTCTTTTTTAGATTCCCAAAATGATTTCCAAAAAGCCCGGTCAGTTAAATTTTGTTCCATTAATTTATACGCTGTTTAACTAAGCTGCTTTACGGTTTTTTCTCTTCTAAAACTCTTGCCGGGTTACCCACCGCAACGCAACCGGCAGGTATATTTTTAATAACTATGCTGCCCGCTCCGATCACCACATTATCTCCGATCGTCACGTCGCCGATAATGCAAACGTTAGCCCCTATATCCACATTGTTGCCGATGCGCGGGCATTTGCTAAAGGTGCCGTCGGCCAGTTTTTTATGCCCGATGGTGGTTGAGTTTCTTAGTATACAATTTTCACCAATAATGGTTCCTTTGTTCACCACAAGGGCCTGGCCGTGATAAAGCGAAAGCATTTTACCGATGGTTAGTTTCCGCGGCAGCTCAATCCCCAATATCCACTCTACACACAACCGGTACCACATAAGGTAAGGGAAAAATATGATTTTGGTGATGGTGTACTTATTAAAAGCCTGCAACAGGCGGAATAAAAACATAATCAGTTGCCCTTTAAAATTCTGCCGGTTGGCTTGCCAATCCTGGAATAAATAAGCAAATGGGTTCATTGTACGTGTAACCGGGTTTAGTGAATGTTAATGCAGGCATATTGCTGCGTCTTCAAAAGTAAAGTTTTCATTTTAGAATTGTTATAATTGCCGGTATAATTAGCGCCGTTTAATGAAAGTAACCCTTATCAATACATCTGATGCCGGCGGCGGTGCTCCGGTTGCTTGTATGCGCCTGCTAAAAGCGCTCAGGCTAAAGCAGGTGGATGCCGGTATGCTGGTGCAGGAAAAAAAAACGGATGAACCTGCTGTAAAGGCCATACATATAGGTTGGCCTGGCCGGTTAAAAGCAGGATTCAACTTTTTCTACGAGCGCATCCCTTTCATTTTATTCAAAGCAAAAAACAAGTCTTTACGGTTTGCCTTCTCAACTGCCAACGTGGGCACCGATATCAGCGATCATCCGGAAATTTTAAACGCTGATGTTTTGCACCTGCACTGGACAAATTTCGGCTACCTTTCAATTAACGATTTAAAAAAGTTATTCAACACAGGTAAACCTGTCGTTTGGACTTTACATGATATGTGGGCTTTTACAGGCGGTTGTCATTATTCCGGCGATTGCGACCATTTTCGGGGCCATTGCGGCGATTGCTGGATGCTGCGCGATGCGGATGAACATGACCTGTCGTTTACCGGATGGACCAGGAAAATGGATATGTTTAAGGAAGCAAAAAACATAGTTTTTGTAACCTGCAGCCATTGGCTTGCAAATGTTGCACGTACAAGCTCGTTATTAAAGGATTTTCCTATCGAAACCATACCCAATCCTATCGATACGGCCATTTTTTTACCTAAGGATAAAACGACTGCCCGAAAAAAATGGCATATCGCGCCCGATGTAAAAATCATTTTGTTTGGTGCGGCCAATATTATGGACAGGCGCAAAGGCATCAGCTACCTGGTTGAAGCTCTCCATGAATTGAAAAAAAACTATCCGGAACAAAATGTCGAGATCGTTATTTTCGGGAAGAATAAATCCTTCGACGTAAACCTGCTGCCCTTTAAAGTGCATGAGCTAAAGCTGATTAGCTCGCAGAATGACCTGGTTGACCTGTACAGCCTCGCTGATGTGTTTGTAACACCGGCGATAGAAGATAACCTGCCCAATACTGTAATGGAGGCCCTGGCCTGCGGAACGCCTGTGGTGGCATTCAATACGGGTGGGATACCCGATATGGTTGAACACCGGCAAAATGGTTACCTGGCGGAATTTAAATCCTCTGCTGATTTCGCAGCTGGCATTCACTATGTGTTAAATACTGAAAACAAAGCTGAATTAGCTATAAACACCCGAAAGAAGGTATTAGATACTTTTACTAACGAAATTGTGGCTGCAAAGTACATAAACTTGTATCAAACCATTTTAAATAAATGACCAGTTTTAAACCAACATTGTCAGTTATTACGGTGGTGTTTAACAATGCCCCGGATATTGAGCGTACGCTGTTGTCGGTCATCAACCAAACTTATCCGTCTATCGAGTATATTGTTATTGACGGCCAATCGACCGATGGAACGCTGGAGATCATCCAACGATATAAAGACCGTATTGCAAAAGTCATTAGCGAAAAAGATGAGGGCATTTACGATGCGATGAACAAGGGACTGGCAATTGCTACTGGCGAATATGTCATTTTTATGAATTCTGCCGATGAGTTTTACACCAATAATACGGTAGAAAAAGTATTTGCGACAACCCTGGATGCGGATATTTATTACGGCGAAACAGAGATGATCAATGAAGAGGGAGAAATTCTTGGCCAGCGCCGGCATAAAGCGCCGGAGCAATTCAACTGGCGAAGCTTTAATTACGGGATGAACGTAAGCCACCAGGCTATCTATATCCGGAAGTCAATAACCGAACCATTCGACCGGCGGTATAAGCTTAGCGCGGATATCGACTGGATCATCCGTGCCGCCAAAAAAGCAAAAAAAATAGTCAATGTAAGCGGCTATGTGGCCCGTTACCAGGTAGGAGGGATGTCAAAAGCAAAACACCGCCAAAGCTTATTCGAGCGTTTCGATATCATGAAACGGTATTACGGTTTGATCCCGACTGTTTTAAACCATGCCGTTATCGCATTTAACCTGGGCAAATACTGGCTGAAAAATAAAAGGACGAATGATTAAATCCATTTTGTCATGGCGAGCGATAGCGCGGCAATCTCGAACTTTACAGGGCCGATATTACAGTCCGCGATTGCTGTCTCGAAATAAATTCGGGAAAGGCTGTACCTCGCAATTACCGGTCTTTAATTACTTCTTCTTAACCGCCGCCTGCTTCTTTTTCCTCACCTCGCTGTAAGCCGCGCCGCCTAATGCCAGTACCAACAAAACAGAGCCCGCCAAAGAAATAGTTTCACCTGTATAATAAGATGCCGGGTGGAAAATAAACTCTATTTTATGATTTCCGACCGGTATTTCCGCTGCACGCAAAACATAATTGGCCCTGAAGTACGGTTGCTCTTTCCCGTCGATCAACATTTTCCAGCCCTTGTCATAATATATTTCCGAAAAAACAGCGATTTCGGCAGTAGTTGAGCCAGATTGATAAACCAAATGGTCGGGGTTATAATGAGTCAGTTTGATCGTTGCGTTAGCATCACCACCCAATGCTACTTTTGTATCTATCAAATTTTTGTATCGCTGGTCAACAATAGCTTCGTCTTTTGGTGAAAAGCTGCTTATTGCCTGCATTTCCTCATCGGCGTTCTGTGCAAATTTCACACTTTTTACAAACCAGGCATGTCCGCAGGCTGTCTGGTTGGCCACCATATTCAGGTTTTGCGATTTATCAGCGTTTATCATATACTTGGTATTCAGCATATCCAGCACATCATGGTTTACGCTCTTTGTGAGCTGGTTTTCCACCAGTTCATCGTATCGTTTTAAACGGGCAGCCGAGTACCCGCCTATTGATTTATAAAAATATGGCGTTATCGCATCCTGCAGCAATATTTGGGTAAGGTCAATCACTCTGAAATCAGGATCAGTATCCCGTAAAATAAACTCGTCAACCGGCCGTGGTTTAGGCGTTTGTACATCCTGTTTGTCAACAAAGTGGTCGTCTTTTAAATAACGTTTATCCACGGTCCACAAATCAACCAGTATCACCGCCAGGAAAGCAATCGACACAGTAGTCGAGTTTATTTTTTGCTTCAGAAATGCCCAAAGCAATCCAAAACCGATCAATACAAATATCAGCGACCGGATAGCGTCGGCACGCGCTAACGATTCACGATCCTGTACAAGTGCGTTGGCCATGGCATTGGCCAACGCACCATCGCCACGGGTAAATTGCGTAAGCTGATCAATAAGCGACTGATGCGTGCTTGGCCTGAATGACAATAAAACATCAGGCAATACAACCAGTAACAAGGCCAGGCCGCCGGTAATGTAAAGTGCGATCTTTGCTTTGTTAAACAGCATCTTTTTATCCGGATTTTCGATCGCCTCGTTAATAGCGAGCAGCGCTAACACCGGGAAGCACAACATAGCTACCGCCAGGACGGATTCAACCGCCCTGAACTTATTATACAGCGGGAAATAGTTGAAAAACAGGTCGGATATCAGTGGAAAATTTTTGCCGAAAGACAATAACATCGTTAATATCACTGTGGCAAGCACCCACCATTTAATGGGGTTTTTAACCACCATTAGTCCAAAGATAAAGAGGAAGCAAATGACAGCCCCAAAATACCACGGCCCCTCGGTAAATGTTTTTTCGCCCCAGTAAAGCGGCAGGCTTTGTGCAATGTTTTGGGCCTGGGCAGGATCAACTCCTTTATCGATCAATACTTTGGCAACCTTTGAATCTTCGCCGGCTGAGCCCCTTGAAATGCCGCCATATGCATTGGGAACCAAAAAGGTTAAAGTTTCGCCCACACCTTCGCTAAACTCATAAGCGTAATCGCGTTTTACACCATTGCCAGCCTCTGTAGTGTTTTTAGTTAAATTAGCCTGACCCCGGATAGACTCCTTGCTATACTCATAAGTACTCCATAGGGCAGAGGCATTGACCAATATAGCCAATACCGTCGCGGCAGCTATATAAACCAATGATTTGACGAACGCGGCGGTAGTTTTGCTTCTGATGGCCAGCACCAATTCTATTACCAGCAATATCAATAACGCGATAAGCAGGTAATAGGTCATTTGTATGTGATTGGCTTTTATTTCTATTGCCAGAAATAATGCCAGTAACGATCCGCCCAATAAATATCTTCCGTTTTTTACAAGGATAATTGACGCCAGTATTGGCGCAAACAGTGCTATGGCAAACTCCTGGTTGGCGTGCCCGGCAGCTATATAAATGATATTATACGATGAAAAAGTAAAAGCAAGCGCTCCTGTTGCCGCAAGCCACGGGTTCAGTTTCAATACATTGAACAGGAAATAGGAGCCAAACATCAGCATAAAAACGATGTATATAGGCGATGGGAAGGCGGTATCTAAAAAATTGATTACATGCGTGGCAATGCTGCCTGAGTAAGGGGCCCATATTTGAAAAGCCGGCATACCGCCCAGCACCTGGTTGGTCCAAAGAACGGTAGTATCCTTTGCTTTGTAGTCATTAATCTCTTTTTGTGTGGATTGGGCACGGGTAACATCATTTTGCCCTAAAGTTTTACCCTGGAATACAGGAGTAAAATAAATAAAGCATAACACTAAAAAAATTGCAGCAATTATAAAGTGAATGCCATTCCGCTTGAACCAGTTATTCATCTGAGTTTTTTAAAAAGGGATAATTATATTCTTCAAAAATAGAAATTTGAATGAGATTAAGAAGTATTAAGTAGCAAGTATCAAGTATTGAGTATCAAGTAAAATTGAAGCGTAAATACCGGCTAAAAAAATGTCTTGCTACTTGATACTAGCGACTTGTTACTTGCACATTACTTCCCCGGATTTTCGGTTACATGGAATACGCCTGTTGATTGATTGATATGCCATGGGTATAAGCTTTCGTTACTGTCGAAATTTATACCGTTCATTACGTTGCCGTTATTCATGGTAATTTGGACGGGTTTTGTTGAAAAAAGCTTTTTGTTGGTTTGGTCGTCAATGAGCTCATCCGATTTAAATACCTCGCCCTGGGCGTTGGTGGCTACCACGTTTCTCCGGAATTCAATAATATTTTCTTTTTCGCGGCGGATAGCATAATCGGCGATTATCGTGCCTTTTTCTTTTAGGTTGTCATCGTAAAAAATGATCTTCACACCCTTAGGCATTTCAGAATAGGGTTTTGTTTTATCGTCCAGCTGGATCATTAACGGAGTTGTAAGCCGGGCCTTCACCTTAGCAGAATCACTATAGATGATCTCAACGCCTGTTGATCTTGAAATGGGTTTATTGTCTTCTTTAGATGCGATCTTTTTGATGTCGTCCAAAGAATTTTCACATGCGTTTAGCGACAGCATGCAAATAAACAGTGCCGGCAAATACAGGATCGATCTTTTTTTTGCCCGACTATCCATCAAATAAAATTAATCAAATTTATACCGCTGGAACCATTTATCGTTCAATGTAAAGCCCAGGTGCAGGTTTACATAGTTTTCTTTCACCAGGCCATTTGTTAACGTTCCGCGCTGGCCGATCTCCGCAGAGAAATTCACTTTGTAAAAGCTTAAATTATTCGGGGCGAGCGGAAGGCCTAAACCAACTGTTACCGCGTATCTTTTTATATTGGTATTATTTAAATTCAAATAGGTTTGATCATAAATAAATCCTAACCGGTAATCGGTGCGGGCGAAGTAATTATGCAGGGCATTAACATTGGGCGTGAACTGACCGCCTACGTTTAATGTTTTACTATCCTGGAAACCTGCATTGGCGCCCGATATTGTAAGGTTTGACCATTTTCCAATGGTATAGTCAGCGCCGATCAAAAACTTCAGGTCGTTTTGAAATGATATCCCAAAATGGTTGATCTGCGGAAGCTGTATCTTGCTTTTTGCACCCTGCTGATTAATCACCGAGTCGATAGCCAGGTTTTGATTGCCACTGGCGTCGTATGTGTAATGACTAACAATATAAGTGCTTGTAGTAGTTATACGGGAATTGGCCGAGGCCGAATAACCGAGTATAACATGTTTTTGTTTCTGGTCGCCGAAGTCAAATGAATATTGCACACCATAATCGTAAGTTAAGCCCCCTACTGCGTTGCTTTGTTCCACCCTGGAATTTAAGGTTCCGTACAATGTTGGTATTTCGGTTGAACTGTATTGCTGTAAATTACCAAATATGTATGCCACGTTTGCCCCTATAAGCAAGTGCTTGCCTAAGCCAAAGCCGTAACCGAGGTATGCTTTCGATAAACCGCCGTCGCCATTATAAATATAATTTACTGCGTTGGTATCGGCAGGTGAGCCGGTTCCGAAACCCTTGCTTAATGTTTGCTTGTAGTTATACCCCATTTGGCTGTAAGGAAGTAACCCGAAACTAAGCGCCGAACGCTTGCTAACTGGTATTGCGAACGCCACATGGCTCAACCTGAAATTGGCATTGGTTGAACTTGGCTGGCCCGTTTGATTCAGGCTAACGATATTTGAATAAATTCCTGCATCGATAGTGGTAAAGCCGATCGCACCGTATGAAGCGGGGTTCATAACATTTATATTGTTATAGCCACTGATCCTGTTTACAGCTGTACCAATGCCACCCATGCCTATGCTCTGCGGTAATGCTGCCGGAATAATATCGCCCAGGCCAAATTTTGAATATGGAGAACTCGTTGTAGCTGTAGATTGCGCAATTGCTCCTGTTGCAGTAACAGCAAGTATAAGTGTTATAAAAAACCTGGTATATTTAATCATTATTGTTTTGTGTAACTGCATTTAATCCTTTTAGAACCAAATAGGGCTCAATTTTAATATAGGGGGCAAAGATGCTATTTTTTAACAGGGTATCAAAAAAAATACAGTCGCCGCCGCTAAGTATAATATTCATATCTGCAACCTTATTTTTATAGCTCTCAATAAAGCCGGTTAGCTCATATTTTATCCCGTTTTGCACGCCCGAACGGATGGCTGTCGCGGTATCATTTCCAAAACTTTTGTCAAATGTCTGGTCCGCATTAAGCTGCGGAAGACCCGCCGTATAATAATTTAAAGCCTTATAACGCATATTTAACCCCGGTGATATACTGCCGCCATAATAATTCCCGCTGGCATCAATCCAATCGTATGTTATGCAGGTACCGGCATCAATTACCAGGTTATTTTTACCCGGGAACAAATAGTTTGCACCTATTACAGCTGCTAATCGGTCAAGTCCCAATGTTTCCGGAGTCAGGTAATGGTTGATGATTCCATTGGCCGTCTGCCTGGTAAAATGCGTTACCGAAACCTTCCCTGATAATGCTGATTGCCAGTCCTCTTTATCTTTTTTTACTGATGATAGGATCGTTTTATTGATTTGATAATCGCTTAAAAAACCATTTAATACTTTTATATCAACCGTTTGAAACTGTTCAACATGCAGTAACTCCTCCTGCTTAAAAACAGCAATTTTTGTATATGTATTGCCAATGTCGATAACGAGTGTCATTTCTCCGGGTTCAATTAGTGAAACGACATGGCATATTCGTTCGCGACAATCCCCGCCAACTATCCGTTAAGCTTTTGACTTTTGAATTTTGATTTTTGACTTTGGGATACGCCATCAGGCTTTAACCATTGATAATATGGATTCAAAAATAGCAAGGCCGTCCTCGTTGGCTACCAAAGCATCCGAAGCGCGTTCAGGATGCGGCATAAACCCAAATACGTTTCGTTCAATATTGCAAACACCGGCAATATTACCCAATGATCCGTTCGGATTGGCTTCCAAGGTAATATTGCCTGCTTCATCACAATACCTGAATAATACCTGGTCGTTATCATTAATGGCGCTTAAAACGTCTGCATCAGCAAAGAAATTACCCTCGCCATGCGCAATCGGTATCTTTAACGCCCTTTGCGGGTCAATTTGAGCTGTGATCAATGAATTTGAAGTTTGCGCCTTCATGTAAATATTACGGCAAATAAATTTTCGGTTCTCATTATGTAACAGGGCTCCAGGTAATAGGCCGGCTTCGGTTAATATCTGGAAGCCGTTGCATATACCCAGCACATAGCCGCCTTTTGCTGCAAACTGTATAACTTCCTGCATAATTGGGGAGAAACGTGCGATCGCTCCGGAGCGCAAATAATCGCCAAACGAAAAACCGCCCGGTAACACAATAAATTCAGCGCCCTGCAGGTCATGGTCTTTATGCCACAACCGCACTACCTGCTGGCCCAATATTTTCTCTAATACGTAAATGATGTCCTCGTCGCAATTGGACCCGGGAAATATGACTACTCCAAACTTCATGGTACAAAACTAATATAACAGATGAAATTTGAACGTATTTAAAGGTTAAAAAGTGTTAAACTGGAAATAGATAATGCTGATTAGCAGTAAATAAAAAAGCGATTCGTAGAACCACTTCCGTTTGGCGTACAAAAAATAATAGGAAAAGAATACGGCCGCAGGTACCGCGCACAACAAAAAATGATTCAGGTGGAACGCAGCTTTTGTATAAAACGACAGCGCTGCTATCACAAAAACGAAAAATAGCAGCTGGAACGATTTACGTACCTGTACATAACTTTTAAAGAAGTTTTGCTGCAATTTAAAAAAGCAAAGTACCAGGATAAGCAGTACAGGTATTAGTACCAGGTAGTTATAATAATTGATATGGATGCTTTCGGGAAATTTGGTGCCGAGCGGAAGCCATGTCGTGTACAGGTCCGGCAGATTGTCGTTCAAATAGTAATACACGCCCAAAAAGAAAAATACTGTAGCATAGCCTATTATGCCGGCCACCCATTCGCGCCAGTTGAACGGTCTGAATAGAACCAGGGCGGCCCAAATAGCTAAAAACAAATAGTTAAAGGGCAAATAAATGACCGAGCCTATAGCGATCATCATACCCAAATCGTAGGCCGGTGATTTTGCATCATTGCTCTTATAAAAGCTAAATAACCTGAACAGCATCCAGATCACCAGGAAGTTGCATATCAGCGGGGGGCTTAAAACCAAAAAGGGTGTAAATAATCCGGAAACGGTGATATACATTAAGGCCGGTAAAAAGGTAGGCTTACCCAGTAAATTATACCGGTTAACTAAAAAGTTTACGAGCAATGCCTGTATAAACACTATTACGGCGGCAACTAAAACATTAAAAAAAGGTGTGAAAGTATATAAGGAGGGAGCCGGCAGCAGTAACTTCATAAACGGCGCCGAAAAATCAAACGGTATTTGGGCAGGTGAATGAAACAGGTAAACCGCCCGTAATACAAACAATAAAATTGCCAGCCAAAAGATATTAAACGGACTATGGGCCTTAAATGCATTTATCATTCCAGCTGTTTTATGCGGTACGAAATTAGCATAAAAACCGGTTATGATAAAACGGGCTGTGGCTTTGCGTATTGTTTAATCATGTTGTCGATGATTTGAGCAGTTTCATCCGGAAAATTTACTTGTATGCGCTTATCGTCATTTAGCCAATTATTAATATGGTAAATGAACTGGTCGTCAATCTCGTTGATAACGGGAACGCCCATTTTTTTCGCAGCCAGGGCGTTACACTGCTGTTCATACTGGTTTTTCATCGGGATCATCAGCACTTTTTTCTGTAAAAAAAGCGCTTCTGCCGGGCCTTCAAATCCCCCGCCGGTAAGCAGTCCTTCGCAATTGGCGAGGCTGTTATTGAAACCTTCGTTGTTTACCGGAAATATTTGAACATTTCCTTCCTGGTAATGTGTTTTTTGCCGTTTGGAGAAAATCTGCCATTGTACTTTGTCTGCTTTTTTTAGCAGCCTCGTGAGCATCTTGTCATCGTATGCCGGCAGGTAAACGGTGTAATGCCCAAAATTTCCCGGTTGTAATTTGCGGATCTCGCTCCGGATTACCGGGGTATGAATAAAATCGTCATAAGGCTCAAAATGAAAGCCGATATGATAAGTGGTGGGGGAGTAGTATTTGAGGAACCACTCCGCATAATCCCATTTTTTTGGACGTGGGGTATTTGGTGAGACAAATGAGCATTGATGACTTAAAGATACCGAGGGTACTTTTTGCAGTTTGCATGCCCATGCACTCACAGGTTCAAAGTCGTTGATAATTAGGTTATAATCTTTTAGCGGTAAGCTGTAAATGTCCTTCCACAACTGCGGCAAATTCATTAATTTAAATGTGGCCCAGTTATCTATCCCCCCGTTTTTGCCAAATACAAAGCTGCCGCCGTGAAATTTATATTTAAGCGGTTGCGAGAGGGTAACCTCGGCTTCCGTTCCGCTGACAAGCAGGTCAAGCTCACCATATTGCTGCAACAGCGGGACGATTTCGCGGGCCCGGCTGATATGTCCGTTTCCCGTTCCCTGTATTGCGTATAGTATTTTCATGGTGGTTGTTATAATGTTGTATGTTGCCAATATCCGGATTTACAGTTTACGAGCTTTATAGATCCAAGAACCCGTCCGGGTCTAATAAATCCCGCAACAAATCTAACATTACAACCTAATTATCCCTGTTCCTGCTTAAATCTTTCGAGTAATATTTTAACATCTAATTTAGCATCAAGGTCCTCGGCATCGGTTTTATCGTCTTCGTCGGCGTCGCTGTGAAAATCATCGGGATTATATTTGAATATGGTCCAGCCATTATTATGGTATTCAAGCGCGGAGAGGCTTTCCACCCAATCGCCCGAATTCAGGTAAACAACCGAACCCGCTTTGCCGGTCGATGTCATTTCCCTTATTTCGGCCTGGTGGATGTGCCCGCAAATAACATATTGGTAGGCTTTATCGATAGCCAGATCGGCAGCTGTTTGCTCAAATTGGTTGATGAATTTAACCGCATCCTTAAATTTTGCCTTAATTTTCTGCGAGAAGCTCATTTTTGGGCGGCCTATTGCAGTTAAAAACCAGTTTGTTAAGCTGTTGATCAAGATCAGAGTATCATAGCCAATGGCACCTAATTTAGCCAGCCATTTGGAGTGCTGCATAGTAACGTCGAAAACATCGCCGTGAAATATCCAGGCTTTTTTTCCGTCGATATTCAACACCAGTTTATCCTTCAACTGGAAGGAACCAAGCGTAAAATCACTGAATTTACGCATCATCTCGTCGTGGTTGCCCGTTAAATAATATACCGGAACACCTTCAGTAACAAATTTCAATATCCGGCGCACCACCTTCATATGCGCTTCGGGCCAGTATGATTTGCTGAACTGCCAGATATCGATGATATCGCCGTTCAGAATAAGCATTTTGGGCTTTATGCTTTTTAAATATTTCAGCAGTTCTTTGGCGTGACAGCCATAGGTGCCTAAATGCACGTCGGATATAACCACTATATCAACTTCACGTTTTGCCATTAAAATTGGGGGGATAATTTTCCGCCCGGTATATTATACCGGGGAGGTAAGGATTGATTTTGTATGCAACGATTATTCTTCTTCGTCGTCGTCATTTACCTTTAGTTCATATGGGCTGAGGTAGAATATCCCAACAAGGAACAGCAACCCTGCAACAACCATATAAGTATAAGCGAACTCAAAATTCATCATGCGGAATTTTTACAAATATCAGGAAACCAGATTATCTTACTGTTAAGACTACGTTAAATATAAAAGGTTTCAACTAAGTCTAAATTTATTTTTTATGCGGCGCAACTGTTTCAAATGATGTTCTAAATGTATACGTATAAACTTAAACCACTGTTTGGCATTCAGCATACCCAGCCGCGGGTGTTTATACCTTGAATCAGGCGAAGCGCTCTTAACTAACATTACGGAGTCGTCAACGCGTTTGCGACATTTGATTAATAAATTTTTTGCTTCTTCCTTGCTGAGCTTGCTAACCGGCATTTTTGCCGCTACGGCTGCCGGAAGTTTTGTCTTTATAGGTGGAAAGCTGCCGGTAAACATCATCAACCTCCCCAGAAAGTTCATGCCATCCTCCGTGGGCGGGCAACCATTCGCGCATTTCTCCAAACCGATCGACGATCCCAGTGTAGCCATTAAAATATGTGAATACACTTCCGAGAACGACCAACCCCCGTCTGGAGGCGTGGTTTGAAAAACATCGTCGGGAATTGAATCCAATTGCGAACGGTAATCGTCCAGCGCGGTATCAATAGCGAATCGTTCTTTAATCAGGTTCATAGTATTAAAGTTAACTCTTTTAAATGAGTAACCTGTAATGGTACATCGTCAGGCTTTGGTAAATTAAAAGGATTGAAATAAATCGCGTCCATACCAAAATTCAACGCGCCGTAAACATCCGCCTCCAGGCTGTCACCGATCATCAGGCTTTCATTTTTTGCCGCCCCGGCTAAATTCAGCGCGTGTTCAAATATGGCCTTATCGGGTTTGTTGACTCCCACGATCTCGGAAATAATGATATGCTGAAAGTATCGCCCGATATTGGTGTTGCCTATTTTTAATTCCGAAGATTCTTTGAACCCATTCGATATGAGGTGCAGCTTGTATTTGCTTTGAAGGTATTCCAGCGTTTCGTGCGCATGCGGGAACAGGTGCGTTTTAGTTGGGCAAAGCAGCACATAGGCATCTTCAAATCCTATCGGAAGCAGGTCGGGATGAACACCCAGCTCGATAAATGTTTTTTTAAACCGCGCTTCGCGCAGCTCCTCTTTGGTGATTTTACCGGTATGATATTCTGCCCAAAGGCGGTGGTTGTTGCGGGTGTAGGCTTCAATAAATAGATCGGCAGAGTGCAGCCCGATATCTGCCAGTTTATGAATGACATAAAGCTCGTGCAAGGCTTCTTCGGCGTTTCTGTCAAAATCCCAAATCGTGTGGTCGAGGTCGAAGAAAAGATGTTTGTAGATTTTAGGATTACGATTTACGATTTTAGATTGCATTTATTGGTAGTTGCAGATGGATAATATGTTTAATTAAAACGCTCAAAATTAATTCATTTCCTGCCCAAATCCGAAATGAAACTTTCCTCCTGACATACCGTTGTCATTACGGCCCGCTAAATTTGATTTTATAACTAAATCATGCAAACGTAAAAGGTTATGATTAACGGGTTGAAAACTAATCGCTAACCGCCAAACTCTAATCTCTAAACCGTATTTTTGTATACTCTATGAATTTCAATTTAACATCTCAATACCTACCCACCGGCGACCAGCCCGAAGCTATACGGCAGCTGGTTGAAGGTGTCAATAATAACGACCCGTTCCAAACACTCCTTGGTGTTACCGGCTCTGGGAAAACGTTTACCATAGCCAATGTTATCGGCCAAACGCAAAAGCCAACACTTATATTGAGTCATAATAAAACACTTGCTGCACAGCTATACGGCGAATTCAAGCAGTTTTTCCCGGAAAACGCTGTCAACTACTTTGTATCCTATTATGATTATTACCAGCCGGAAGCATTTATTCCGACCACTAACACCTACATTGAAAAGGACCTGCAGATAAACGAAGAAATCGAAAAGCTGCGCCTGCGTACTACATCGGCGCTAATGTCGGGCAGGAGGGATGTTATTGTGGTGTCATCTATTTCATGCATATATGGTATGGGTAACCCGGAGGATTTTAAGGATTCGGTTTTTCGTTTTGCCGTTGGTACGCGAATTAGTCGTAATGCTTTTTTGCATCGCCTGGTCGAGATATTATACTCGCGCACTACCGCCGATTTTAAGCGCGGTACCTTTAGGGTAAAAGGTGATGTGGTGGATATTTTCCCGGCGTATATGGATATCGCGTACCGCGTTTCTTTTTTTGGTGATGATATTGAAGAGCTCACTACTTTTGATATCGGAACAGGCAAAACCATCGAAAAGATGACACATATGGTATTGTTCCCCGCCAATTTATATGTAGCGCCGCGCGAGCGGTTTACGCAGTCCATCTGGGCGATACAGGAAGAACTGGAAAGCCGCAAAAAGCAATTCATTGGCGATGGCCGGTTCCTGGAAGCAAAGCGGCTTGAAGAGCGGGTGAATTACGATCTGGAGATGATCCGCGAGTTGGGCTATTGCTCGGGTATTGAAAATTACTCCCGCTTTTTTGATGGCCGTCAGCCCGGCGCGCGCCCATTCTGCCTGCTGGATTATTTCCCGGATGATTATTTGATGGTGATTGATGAGAGTCACGCAACCGTACCGCAAATCAGGGCCATGTATGGCGGCGACCGTTCGCGCAAAATGTCGTTGGTCGATTATGGCTTTCGTTTGCCGGCTGCTTTAGACAACCGACCGCTGAATTTCCAGGAATTTGAACGCCTGGCGCCGCAAACCATTTATGTTAGTGCTACTCCCGGAGATTTTGAGCTCGAAAAATCCGGAGGAGTGGTAGTTGAACAGGTAATACGCCCAACCGGCTTGCTTGACCCGGTGATTGATGTACGGCCCGTTATAAACCAGGTGGATGACCTGCTTGAAGAAGTGGACAAAACCGTTAAGATGGGCGACCGCGTGCTGGTTACCACACTTACCAAGCGTATGTCTGAAGAACTGGCAAAATACATGGACAGGCTGGGCATTAAATGCCGCTACATACACTCAGAAGTTAAAACACTCGAACGGGTTGAAATATTACGAGGCTTGCGCCTGGGTGAATTTGATGTGCTCATCGGGATCAATTTATTAAGGGAAGGGTTGGACTTACCCGAAGTTTCGCTGGTAGCTATTCTGGATGCAGATAAGGAAGGTTTCCTGCGGTCTGAGCGCTCATTGATACAAACCATTGGCCGTGCTGCGCGGAATGACAGGGGCAGGGTTATAATGTATGCCGATAAAATTACCGACTCGATGCAGGTAACGATGGACGAAACCAACAGGCGCCGCGATATTCAAATCCGTTACAATGCCGAACACGGAATTACACCGACCACGGTAGGAAAAACCCGCAACGAAATTTTGGAACAGACTTCGGTAATGGATTTTAAAGGCGGCATGCAAAAAGCCTATGTTGAAGCCGATGTGGTTACGCTTGCCGCGGACCCCATTGTTCAATATATGACCAAGCCAGATTTAAAGAAATCCATCGAAAATACGAGGAAAGAAATGCTTGCCGCAGCCAAAAACATGGATTTTTTACTCGCTGCCAAACTCCGCGACGAAATGTTTGCGCTTGAAAAGATGATGGAAGAGAAGTTTTAATTTGATAATGTGTTGATTTGAAAATTGTTTCATTGTCAAATTACCAAATCTTCAAATACTTCTTTGTAACAAATTCGGTTATTGGCATGTCATAAAAAGGAGCAAAATCATAAGCAAACAATTTTGCCGTTATAATATTTATATTTGTACGTTTAATTTTAACCAACATGCCGGAGTTCCTCAGTTTCCTGCTCACCATATTATTAGTTTGGTATATTATACGCGCTTTGGCCCGTATACTATTGCCTATGCTTTTTCAAAGCGTTATAAATAAGGCACACCAACAGCAACATCATCAGCAAAATTATAATCAATCGCCGCCCCAGGGTAAGGTGAAAGTTGACTATATGCCCAAGTCGAAAAAAGGCGCAGTTCCGGATTCTGAAGGAGAATTCGTGGACTATGAAGAGATAAAATAAGGTGCTATGATTCCTGAAGAGATATTCAAGCGCAGGCGTAATCACAATAATACGCCCGAGTCGGTATTGCTTATCATCGCCAATTACATTGTTTTTTTTGCATCGCTTACTTTATTTACCAGCCGCAATCATGTGAATTGGTTTTTTTGGGTGGTACTGGGCTGCCTTGCGCTCTACAATTTTTTTACTATACGCCGGAACCGCGAAGAGTATAACCGGGTTACCACGATCGCCTATTTAAGCAGCCTTGTTGTTTTGGTTGCGGTTTTTTTCATCTTCCGCGGCATGCCGTGATGAATGTTTTCCCGCACATTTAGTGTACTAATCCCCAGCGCTTTTATCTGCAAATTTTGTGTTATAAAATTTTGCTAAAAGTTGTATCTTGCGCCCTCTTTTTAACGATATAAAATAAATATTCTACAATATGGGTGTAATGGGTTTTTTGCGGGAAAGGATGGGAAAAATTCTCGCATTTTTTATTGGGTTCGCGTTGCTTGCTTTTATTATTGGCGATTTTGCCAAGTCGGGCGGGTCAATGTTCAGGGATGACCGGAACGAATTGGGCGAGGTTAGCGGGGATAAGATCGCGTATGACGAGTTCACCAAAAAGGTTGACCAGAACAGCGCTCAATTTAAGCAGCAATCGGGTGGTAACTTAAGCCCGCAGATCACCACGTACGTACAGGAATCAACCTGGAATCAAATGGTGGCCCAGGCTGTTTTATCGAAGGAAGTTGATAAGTTAGGCTTGACAGTAAGTGATGATGAAACCAAATCAATGATAAGCGGCAGCAATCCAAACCCGCAGATCGTACAGGCATTTGGCGATCCTAAAACCGGGCAATTAGACAGGGGGAAGCTGAACACGTTTTTAAACAACCTTGCTTCGTCGAAGGCTGATGATCCGTTGAGGCAGCAGTGGGCCGATTTTTTAACACAAATGATCCAGGCTAAAACGTCTGAAAAATATATTTCTTTGGTAACCAATGGCCTTTATGTTAACTCGCTTGAGGCTAAAGATGATTACGAAGCCAAAAACAAGCTGGCTAATTTTAAATATGTTACGCTTGACTATTCTTCGGTTCCCGATAATAAAATAACCATTACGGATAATGATTACCAGGCTTATTACGATGAGCACAAGGCCGAATTCAAAACCCAGCAAGAGCTAAGGACTTTTGATTATGTTACTTTTAGCGCTGCGCCTTCAAAGGAAGACTCCGCCGCGATAAAAAAACAGGTTGAAAGATTGCGAGACAGTTTAAGAACGACTAAGAATGATTCTCTTTTTGTTCAATTGAACGCCGAAACAAAAGCGCCGCTAACGTTCCAGCATAAGGGGCGCCTTGAGCCTAAGCTGGACTCCGTAATGCTTAATGCACCAAAAGGGTTTATTTACGGGCCATACATATCAAACGGAAGTTATAAAGTTGCCAAGCTGGTTGACGTAAGGGTTGAGCCTGATTCAGTAAAAGCACGTCATATACTGATAGACGATAAAACCATGGGCCTTGAAAAAGCGATTGCTAAGGCTGATTCTATCAAGAAACAAATTCAAGCGGGCAAGTCATTCACGGATATGGCCAATATGTTTTCAGTTGACAAAGGATCGGCTGTAAAAGGCGGCGATCTGGGAACTTTTGGCCGCGGCGCCATGATACAGGCTTTTGACGACGCCGCATTCAGTGCTAAAAAAGGCGAGCTGGTAATAGTTCCAAGCCAATTTGGTGTCCATTTGTTACAGGTTGAAGAGCAGAAAGGATCGTCGAAGGCTGTAAAAGTGGCTATCATTGATGTGCCGTTAAAAGCCAGCAGCGGTACGCAAACTACTGTTTACAGTAAAGCGCAAGGTTTTATCGGATCGCTTACAAAGGATAATTTCGATGCACAGGCAAATAAAGCCGGTTTGAAAAAGAAAACTGCTACTGATATCAATGGTGTGGCCGCTTCGGTTCCCGGTATTGATAATGCCCGCGAAATTGTTCGGTGGGCGTATACAGCTCAACCAGGCGATTTTTCGGATAAAGTTTATATCGTGGCCGATCAATATATCATCGCACACCTGGTGCAAATTAAGCCAAAAGGCATTGTGCCTTTGGAAGCAGTTAAGAAACAAATAGAGCCGATGGTTAAAAACCAGGTAAAAGCCAAATTATTGTCGGCGAAACTACAGGCTGCGTTAAGCGGGGCATCTTCGATTGACCAGGTAGCTCAAAAAGCAGCAGCGAAAGTTTTACCAGTACAAAATATGGTGTTCGCTAACCCTGTAATTCCGGGTTCATCAGCGGAGTATAAATTGATAGGAACCGTGTTCGGCTCGCAACCAAATAAGTTATCAAAACCGGTTGAAGGACAGTCGGGTGTATATGTATTCGTTTTAGACGGCTTTACAAACCCGGCACCGCTTACCAATGCTGTAAGAGAGCGCCAGCAAATTGGCCAGGCATTGCTGCAACGGGCTGATTCGCAGATATTTGATGCGCTTAAGGAAAAGGCCGACGTAAAGGATTATAGGGCGAAATTTTTATAACAACGTCTTAGGGCTGCCATTTAAAAGTAAAAAAACATAAATCGCCAGCTTAACAGATACCGGAACGAGCTCAGAAGTCTGTATTAACGAAATTTAAAGTAATTTTGTATCGGGGAACAACATCATGTCGTTCCCGGATTTTTTTTGCAAATGGAAATACAGGAAAATATAGTCAATAAGGTAGCGCAAAGTGGCTTGGTCACTTTGGACCCCGCTTCTTTTTATCCTGCCGGAGACCGTGTTGTTTATGATATAGCAGCCAATCTGTTCCAGGGACTGATCTTACGTGAGAAGGATTTCAGGGAATTTGTGAAAACGCACGATTGGTCGCAATACCAGGGAAAAAACGTAGCGGTTACCTGCTCTGCCGATGCCATTGTGCCCGCCTGGGCCTATATGCTGCTGGCAAACAAGCTGGCGCCATATGCCGCCGAAGTGGTTTTCGGTAACGAGGATGTGCTTGAAACCGTATTGTTTATAAAGAACATCAACAATATGGATATTGAAGAATATCGCGACCAGCGTATTGTTATAAAAGGCTGCGGAGAAGTTCCTGTGCCGGTTTCGGCTTATGTGGAGTTAACAAAAAAACTTACCCCTGTTGTTAAAAGCCTGATGTTTGGTGAGCCATGCTCTACAGTACCTATTTATAAAAAGAGAGATTGAGTTTAAGTCTTGAGCTTTCAGTCCTAAGTCGAAAGTTTGGGCTGGTAAAATAAATCGTTATTTCTGCGTTATAAACAAACGAAACCAATTGTAACGAACTTGCTGGTCAGTGCGTATTAAAACAAACACCAGCATTGTTGCTTGAACTTAAGACTATAATCTCCTGAATAAATGATAAAACAGGTTTTTCTCGTAATCTTACTAATAGGTACCTCTTTCAATTCTTTTAGCCAGGAGACATTAAAAGCAGGGGAACCAGTATTTAAACCCGGCGAAAAATTAAACTATTCATTAAAATACGGATTTTTTACCGCCGCTACTGCAAACCTGCGTGTAGAAGAAACGGACAAAGTTTTTGAAGGGCATCCTGCCTATCATATAGTTGTCGACGCCAAAACTGCGGGCGCGTTCGATGTTTTCTACAAAGTGCGTAACCGGTACGAAACATTTGTCGATCAAAATACACTTTTACCATACTATTACGCTGAAAACCGCAAGGAAGCCAGCTACAAACATAAAGATAATGTGACTTTCGACCGCGAGAACAATAGAATTACGGCTGCTAAAGGCGTTTACCCGTTCAAAGGGAAGGTATTCGACTTCCTGTCTGCTTATTACTTTTCCCGGGGGATAGACATTTCGCACATCCACATAGGTGAAAGGTTTGATTTGCAATACTTTTTAGAAGATGGCGTGCATACATTGAGTATTACTTATGTTGGTAAAGAAGTTGTTGATTCTGATATCGGAAAGTTTAACTGTTTGAAGTTTAATCCTACGATAATTCCGGGTCGGGTTTTCAGAAAGGATAGTAAGTTGTACCTTTGGATCACGGATGACAACAACAGGATCCCTGTAAAGGCCCATGTTGAACTGATAGTAGGCAGCCTGTCGATGGAAATCACTGGCGCCAATAATCTTAAATACCCATTAAATTCTGTAAGTAAATAATAATGATCGAGGTTGGGAATGTTTTGCTGCACGAGGATGTGGTAACTGAGAATTTTGTTTGTAATTTAAATAAGTGTAAGGGCGCCTGCTGCCTTGAAGGCGATTCCGGCGCGCCGCTGGACGCTAACGAATTGGATATCCTGGATGAAATATATCCGAAAGTAAAACCTTTTATGACTGCCAAAGGCATCAGCACTATTGAAAAGGTGGGCACGTATGTTAAAGACTTTGAAGGCGATTATACTACCCCTTGTGTTGATATAAATAAAGAGTGCGCTTATGTGATATGGGAAAATGGCATCACTAAATGCGCTATTGAAAAGGCCTACGAAACCGGCGCGATAAACTGGAAGAAACCGATCAGTTGTCATCTATATCCAATCCGGATAACCAAATATCCTGAATTTGATGTGCTGAATTACGACCGCTGGAGCATTTGCAGCCCGGCGTGCTCATTCGGCACCGAACTCAAAGTGCATGTGCACGAATTTTTAAAAGCCCCTTTAATCCGCAAGTACGGCGAAGAATGGTACCAGGAATTGGAAGAGCGGTTAGCCGGGATCTGATCAGGACAAATATCTGTGAGATTTAATTAATTGTACCAGGTGTGTTCAGGTGTACCAGGTGTAACCACCTGTACCAGGTGGTACAGTGCATCAGATGTGTCTCCGGTACAAATGATACACCGATATAACGCAATAATTCTCAACTAAACGATATTGAATCACCTATTGATTATATCAATCGTAACTATGCCTTTCAAGATCATAATCCGATTGCGCTGAGATTATCTTTTTGTGCTTATCAATCTCCGTATCCACATGGTGATCGTATACACCATCTGTCACCTGTATATTACGCTCTTTATCCCTATTAGCATAATGTTCGTCGGCCTCAGATATTTTAGATACAGCCACGTCGTATGGGCCTTTCGGCGACATCAGTTTTACGAAAACCGGTAAACATTCAAACAAAATAAAAAGGTAGCTGATAAACGACTCGGCCAGATAGGTGTCCAGGTCGCGGGTTCCATTTTCGTTGTACGAGAGCTGGCCCAGCGCCCAGTTACGGTCCGAGAAACCGGCCACGTTCGACAGGCTGTCTAACTGGTGCTCGCTAAACAGACGGATATTGTTCAAACCTTCATAATCTTTACGGGCGCTAAGGTATTGCTCCATTTTAGCCTCGTTATCCGTAACGGTTTTTAGCCGGTCCTGCTTTTCCTGCAAAACAGTTTGTTTTTGCTTGGCGTAGGTGCCATAACCCACTATGCCCGAAGTCTGGTTGGTTTTATCGCCAAAAACTTCCTGGTTGAGCTGGAAACGGGAACGGTTGATATCTTTTTCCAGCGAATCTTTTTCCTTTTTCAGATCGGTGTTTTTACCCAGCTCCATGGCGTACTTCTGCATGTAGGTCTTTTGCAGGGTATCTATTTTGCGGTGCTGGCCTTTAAGATAGGCTGTTTTTAATTTCTGGCGAATTTCCTTATCAAATATTTTTAGCTCCAGTGGCCGAGAGATAACGATACCGATCATTATCGCCAATAAGATACGCGGCGATGCCTGTAATATCTGTTGGTTGGTAGTTCCTTGCTTATCAATGCTCGACACAATATAACGGTCCATGTTAAAAATGGCCGTTCCCCATATCAGTCCGAATAAAATAGCGAAGCCTACCGCGAAGGCGCTGCCGTTAAAAACAAAATACATGGCGTAACCGCCCGATAAACTTGCAAATAATGCCGTGAAAAATATAGTTGCCCCTATACCAACATACTTATTATGTTCAAGCGGGTATTTTTTTAGTGTGCCAATATGGGCTCCCGAACAGAACCAAAAAAAGCGGGTGATTTTCTTCATTAAGGGTAATATTCAATATAAACTAAAGACACGCTTGCTCATCAACGTCACCTTTTTATCCCTCTTTCCAGCCCGCCGGCGAGAGGGTGATCGGGCGAAGGCACGACCGCATGAGTAAACTCTGCGATTTGCAAACAATACAAACATATATAAAACGCGCTTAGGGATTGAATGTTACAAAAGATATACTTAAATATTTGAGCAGAAAATTACCTTTGGGGATAATTTAAGAAAAGATGAAAGAAATAAGCGTACAGGAACTGAAAGAAAAGCAGGACAAAGGCGAGGATTTTCAATTGATAGATGTAAGGGAAGATTTTGAATATGAGATGTCGAACCTTGGCGGTGAACTTATACCCCTTGGCGGGATATTGATCGAAGCGGATAAGGTCGATAAAACCAAACCGGTGGTGGTAATGTGCCGCAGCGGCAAGCGCAGCGCGGCGGCTATCATGCAGCTGGAACAGTTGGGCTTTACCAATTTGTATAATCTTCAGGGCGGCATTTTAGCCTGGGCCGACGAGATTGACCCAACTATTAATGTATATTAGGCGATGTGGAAAAAAGGATTACTCAATGTTTTATATAATATCTGCATTTTTTTATGCTTTATTGCTGCTTACCAGTATGGTATCATTCAAAAGCAATACGCATATATCTTTGGTGCTGTCGTATTTATAGTTATATTTATCATTCTCAAGATCAGACTTCTTAAAGAAATAAAGAACGCTCAAAAAAAACCTTAATCTTATCACACTATGCTTATTGCAATTTTAGGGATCATTATACTCGTTGTGGGTACAGTGCTCAAACACTCGCCCGAACCCGGCAACCGGCTGGCTCGCACCATCAGTACCGTTGGACTGGTTGTTGTTATTTTAGGAATACTCCTTTCGACGATAAAAATTATTGACCCTGGTAAAGTTGGCGTGCAGGTGCTTTTTGGTAAAGTGCAGGATAATGTGCTTGAAAGTGGCTTGCATGTGATCAATCCGCTGGTTCAGGTTACTACCTTCAGCATTCAAACTGAAAACTATACCATGAGTGCTAAGGATAGCGAAGGAGCCATTCAGGGAGACGATGCCATTCGCGTCCTTTCATCCGACGGGTTGGAGGTTACGATTGATCTTTCGGTATTGTACCGTATGAACCCCGAAAAAGCGCCTTTTATACTCCAAAATATAGGTACCAATTACGAAGACAAGATCGTGCGCCCGGTTACCCGGACAGCGATACGTGATAACGCTGTTAATTACCAGGCTGTTGATCTTTATTCTACAAAAAGACAGGAATTCCAGGCTAAAATTAACCAAACCATTACCCAAAATTTTGCAAAGAACGGCCTCGATGTACAGCAGATATTGGTACGGAATATATCGTTGCCCGCATCAGTGAAGGCCAGCATTGAATCAAAAATAAACGCTGAGCAGGATGCGCAGAAAATGCAGTTTGTGCTACAGAAGGAGCGCCAGGAAGCCGACCGTAAAAGGGTAGAGGCCCAGGGTATTGCTGATTACCAGAAGATACTTTCAACCGGGTTGTCGGACAAACAATTGCAATACGAAACCATTAAAGCGCAAAAAGAAATAGCTTTATCACCTAATACCAAAATAATTATAATGGGGGCCAATAAAGGCAACCCGATTATGCTGAGTGATAAGTAGCACGAATTTTTCGAATTAAGGCGAATTTCACGAATTTTCACCGGACTTTATTGCCAGCGTCATGGCCAGGAACGGCTGTCCCGAATTTATTTCGGGACAGCCATCTCTACATATGCCGGTCAGGAACCCGTGTTTAGTTTCGAAACGTAGTACCGCAAGATTTGACAACTTTCCGAAAGTTGTCAAATCTCTTTTAACCAAGTAATATTTATTGTTAATTAAAATACGAAGCATATTTAGCCGGTATCCGGTCTATGTGTTTTATCTTAATGTCCTTATAAAACACTTCTGCTGCTTCGCATTGCAGCTGAATTTTACCTTTTACCAATGGTTTAGTTTCGTTGCCAGCTGTGTACCTGCTGTTTGATAAAGCCATAACTACCTGTCCGTTAACAATGCGGATGGCCTTGTCGCCATAGGTTATCAGTTCAATATCATTCCAATCGCCTTTTTTCTCTACATCTGCACCTGCGTGGCAAAAGCCTCCATGCCCGGTGCCATTTCCGAAAGCCGTGAGGGGGCCGTTGTTATCAAAGAAGTAATCTTTTCCCTCTTTCCGGGCTTTGATATCCGACATAGAGCTGGCCTGCGTCCAATAATCACCCATCGCATCTTCGGCTACCTGGAATTCCTGGCTTAGCATCCATGTACGCCAGTATTCAACCCCGCATTCACCAATTGAATGATATAAAACCCCTGAATCTTTAACTTCATCCATACGCGGCACCCATTTTTTGTCGCCCCATTTCATTTTCAGTTTAAGGTCGTAATTGCCGAACTCTTGTTTGGTGAAGAGGCAACCGTAAATAGGGCCGCCTATTTTCAAAATCAGTTCGCCGTTGGCATCAATCGTCGAAAATTCATTTTCTTCGTTAACATCATAACCCACCGGCTTAACCAGGTTCCCGTTTTCATCCTTTGGCGCCTGGCCTTTATAGCCAAGTTTGTGCCTGAAACTTTGATATATCCGCCATTTTGATAAATTTTTGTCGAGCAAGGATGTCCATTCGTCTTTCGCGTGGAACGAAGTGGATAATAAAAGGATGAGGATACAGCTAAGGGATAATATGGAACGTTTCATAAAGAATTAGTTGGCCAGCACTAATTTCACGAATTAATGCGAATTTCACGAATTTTGCTTTGATAATAACTTTTTTAAAACGAATTCGTGCAATTCGCCTAAATTCGTACAATTAGTGTTTAATTCCTAAGCCGGGTGCATTGTTCAATATCCATTTCCCATCATTAAACTCCGGCATTTTATAAGGATTATTACTCGTTAAAAACGGCCCGTCCAGATCGGCCCAGTCGCATTGCGGGGCAAGTGCGGCCGCAGCTAGTGTGGTGCAGCTGGTTTCACTCATACAGCCGATCATAAGCTTTAAACCCAGCTCTTTTGCCTTTAATATCATTTGGTGTGCTTCGTACATCCCCGCCGATTTCATAAGCTTAATATTGATGCCGTGATAAACCCCCTTGGCTTTTACAACATCTGGCAAACGCTGTACCGATTCGTCGCCTATAATAGTGATTGGGCTGCGTTCGGTGAGCCATGCGTTGCTGTCGATGTCGGTTTTTAACATAGGTTGTTCGATAAGTAAAACGCCCTGCCCGTGCAGCCAGTGGGTCATATCCAGGCTTTGCTGCAGATCGGTCCATCCCTGGTTGGCATCAACAAACAATGGCAGGTCGGTTACCGAGCGTATTGTTTTGATCAAGTCCTTATCGCTATCCCTGCCCAGCTTAACTTTGATGATCTTACAATTGGGGTTTTCTTTTACTTTTTGAATGATCACTTCGGGCGTATCAATGCCGATGGTAAAACTCGTTACAGGCATTTTCGCCGGGTCGCTGCCCAGCAGTTGCCAGCAGGGTTTATTTTGAAGTTTCCCGTCGAGGTCATGCAGGGCAATGTCAATCCCTGCTTTTATAGCCGGGTTGCCTGGCGCAAGGCTGTCCATGTAGCCGATGATCTCTTCAAAATTGAAGGGATATTTAAATTGCGTGGCATCCACCTTGCTCAAAAAATCCGTTGCTGATTGAAAGCTTTCGCCCATATACGGTACCATCGATGCTTCGCCATAGCCGGTATGGCCCTCGTGCTCAACCTTTATCAACATAACCGGCGTTGAAGTCCGCGAAAATTTGGCAATGGTAAATGTGTGCTTCAACAGAAGCTCAAAGGGTTGGTAAGTCAGTTTCATGTTAAATTCAAAGCTAAAATTTTCCCGTTGATTATGATGCTTATCTTTGCGGCCATGCCCGAAGAAATTTATCATCCGTTTACTGCTTTTAATTTCAGCAACCGTAACTGCTTTTTAACCGGGCAGCCCTTAAGCTCTGACGAAGAGAAGATACTGGTTTTTCCACAATGGCTCATGAGCCGGTATAAGCTGGAAGACCAGCCGTTTAAATTGCTGGATGAAAGCATGGCAACTTATAAGGATCTGAAGATTCCCTGCGCCGCACATATTAACGAATTATTTTTTGACCCTTTAGAAGCTGAAATAGCCACCGCGTTTGATACAGGCTATGAAGCGGTTAAAAACCTGGATGAGCTGAAATTATTTCAATGGGCCGGCAAACTGTTGTACGGGATTATTTTTAACGAGCTGCAAAGCGGCATTAAGCTGCAGCACGCGCAGGGGGAGGATTTCAATATCTCTCAGTCTATTATACATAAGTTCAGCAGCCTGCACCTGATGCTGCAGAGCCTGAACCTCCCCATTAGCTTTGAAGATTTTAAACCCTGGAGTATCTTTTTATTTAAGGTAGATAACAACCCCGAAGAATTTGGCTATCGCGATGAGATCAACACGCTAACTTTTTCATTGCGGATTAAAGACTTTGGACTGATCGTTTGTCTTCAGGATAATGGCGCCAACAAAAAATACCACCAGGAAGTATTTGAAAAAATTAGAGACGAAGTTTTACACCCCATACAGTTTGAAGAGTTCTGTGGTAGAGTTTTTTATTCGGCCTACCTGTTTAACCGTTTGCCGGAATATAATATTTTGCCTGTAGGCGATGATATTTACATTGAAGCAATGCCCTTGCGGGGAATGAGCAGTAAGCCACTGTTTGACGATTGGATAAACAAAATTTATGGACAGGTGCTTGAAAGCTTCTGGAAAAACTGGGGTTTCCTGTTGCTGGAGATCATCAAAAATCCGGAAAAGCCTATGAGCTTCTTATTTAATCCAGACGGCAGCCTGATTAATGCATCAGCGATTGAACTCCCCCGGTGATTTGCTGCAAAAAGCTGCTAACAATATGCGGGTTCAAAATAATCGTGATCAGCAGCCCGCTTAATGCGCCAAACATGTGCGCATCGTGGTTGATATTGTCACGCGAATACTTTGACGCATAGTTACAGTAAACCAAATATAACACGCCAAATAACACGGCCGGTATCCCGATCGGTATTGGCATGATCACCATTTTAATCAACGGGCTGAATAAAATAAAGCTAAATATAACCGCGCTCACTGCACCTGATGCGCCCAGGCTATTGTACCACTGGTCGTTTTTGTGTTTGTAAATGGTCGGCAGATCGCTTAATATTAAGCTGGCTGTATACAATAGCCCGAACTGCCAGTGTCCCAATAACATTTCCAGCTGAAAAGCAAAGAAATAATAGGACATCATGTTAAAAAACAGGTGCATCCAGTCGTTGTGAATGAGGCCGCTGGTAATTACAGTATAAACGCGCTTACCGCGATAAACACTGTAAGGATGAAGGATCATATTGGCATGTATGTTATCATTCGAGAATGCCATTATGGAAGTAAGTATCGTAATTGCAAATATGACCGACGCCACGGGCGCCGCCATCAGGTATTCCATCATTTCAAATCAAGTTTTGTGTTGTTCAATAATCTGCCAACAGGGTAGCGAAGGTATGTTTTTTCGAAATAGGGTGAATTGCGGTAAACAAAATTTAATTGTGCCGCTGCGCTGGCCGCCAGTTTCGGGTCTTTTTGTTTTTCGTCCTCCAGCTTTTTCTTTAATTCCGGGTCTTTTTTAAGCAGGTCGGCGGCGACATCTTCAAACACATAGTCCGAAAAATATTCCTTCTCGCCTAAAACCGAATCAAAAAAGTTCCACGCAAAAAATGAATCAACGCCTTGCGGTTCCAAAGTCTCAACAATATACCGGTTAAGCGGCTGGTTGGTGAAAACCACGTAGTCGCCTTCATAAAACTTAACCTTCATGTCAACCGGGTTTAACTTAACCCCGCTATGCAGGTAGTGCCCTTCATAGGGCCGTTGCGGCGTTTTGTAATCGGTAATATAGTACATCTGCAAATCCAGCGTAGTATCGTGTGCCAGCCTGTGCATGGCCACGTTATTCAGCTTAAATAGATCAATTACTTTACCCCATGCCTGCGGGATGACATAGGCCAAAGGCTTATCAGCAGTTGTTGCTGCTTTATAATTATCAAAGTACTTAATTGTTTTAGTGTATGGCTTGCTCCGGTCGTAATATAGGCGGGTCAAGCCGCTCACCTCACTTGGTTTGTGGCCGGCATAATAACCTTTAAATACAAGTGTATCGTAGTGGTCCTTGTCCAAGTCCCAATTGAGGGCGAAGGTTTGCTGTTTACTTACCTGCTCGTCTGTCTTATGCTTTAAATCGCCGATCAGTTTTGCATCACGCTCACAAATATCTACCAGGTTTTGCATAAAGTCGTAAGTGGCATACACCCGTTTGTCAAATGGTTTAAGCATGTGAGTTTCTGTAATGTAGCTGATGATATTGTGCTGGGATGTATACCCTGTTGCAAAGCGTGGGGTTTCTAAAAAGCTCACTATGCCATTATCAGGGCTTTTCTCTTCACTTTCTACATAAGGCGTCATTTCGTACCCGCTTTTTGCCATCCTTTTATAAAGTTCGGGCGAAAGTGTTTTCGAGGTATAATCAGCCAGGATCGGCGTTTGCTTATCCTTTTGTGTTTCTATCAGTGTCATTACATATTGGTAATCAGCGCCATCGCTGGTGTGATTATCCAGGAAAATTTCCGGGTTCCAGGTATTTAGGATTTTTTCAAAAGCGAGGGCATTTCTGCTATCCGCCTTGATAAAATCACGGTTCAGATCAAGGTTCCGGTAATTGCCCCTAAAACCGTATGCACCCGGCCCGTTCTGGTTAATACGGCTTACCCCGCGGTTTAGGCAGCCGTCAATATTGTACACCGCTATAATACATATCACCACATCTTTTGGTAAAGCATTTTTCTTGAGCAGGTCGCGCGCAAGCATCATACTGGCATCAATGCCTTCCGGTTCGCCGGGATGGATGCCATTGTTGATCAGCATAACCCTTTTATCCTGCTTTTTGATCAGTTGCGGGTCGAAAACTTTGTCGCGTGATAAAACAATCAATGTGAGTGGTTGGCCAACATCCGTCATGCCGTAATTAAGAAGTTTCATTTGAGGGCATTGCCTGCTTAGCTTTTGATAGTAAGCAATTATTTCGCTGTAAGTGGCCGTGTAGTTTTTATCCCTGCTCAATTCGAAAGGGGTAAGCTGTGCATGTGCCTGGCTAAATAGAAAGCAGACGAGCACGACTGATAGAATTTTTTTCATGGATCGGGTTTCGACAAATATAGTTATGGGTGAACGATAAAGCGAATGGAATCAAGGAAGGTCAAAAAGCAAGAGTCAAGAGCCGGGAAAAGTCGAAAATGCAACGTTACGTGGTTTGTTTAATCTCTTGCTGAATCTTTTTAGGAAGACTATTGAATATCAGGTCGTAAGAATGGTCGATCATGTCAACCAACTGTTTATTGATTAAACTCCCGTCCATAAAAACGGTGTTCCACATCCTTTTATTCATGTGATAACCCGGCTGAACTTCGGCATAGCGCTCGCGCAGCTCAATGGCTAATTCCGGGTCGCATTTAACATTAAAGCTGTTGCCGTCACTTATCCCGGCAAGTAAAAACATTTTACCGCCAACCTTAAAAACAAGTGTATCATCGCCAAAAGGCAGCCCTTCGGTTGCTCCTGGTTTTTGCAGGCAATAATCGCGAAGCTCTTCTAAGTTCAAATTAATATTTCGAAAGCCGGACAGATTTGTTGTATGAAACAATATTACCAAAATAATATTTGAATTCAACGAACATTTGCCGGTATTGGTCGGGAGAGTTGTTTTTGAATTTTGCGCTGGGATCGTTGTATCCGTCAATGCCTGAACCAAATACAACGTTATGCGCGTACCCGAGATTTATGGCGTATGTCGGCTCCTCGTAACTATTGTAAAATTTAACTTCGTAGCCAATACGCAAAGGTATTATAACACCGATATTGCCGTTATTCCCGGGAAATCTATATGAAGCATCGTAAATACTATAGCGTTGATTTTGGATTGAACTGGACATAAGTCCTATTCCTGATCCAATATAAAAGTTTTTTACGAAATTAAGGAAAGAGTTATCATGGTAATCAATGCCTGCGCCCAATTGCAAGTCGCCGCGTATAATAGCAGCTTTATAGTGGTTGTCATATTGACGGCCGTATTTATCCAAAGAAGAAGTTAAGCCGCCACCCGATAATTGGCCTGTCTGAATTTCAGCTGTAATAGGCAAATAGGGATTATAATTGTAGATGAAATTCATATGAAACTCAGGATGATTATACTGATTATTTACATTTGTATATCCACGGATATAGCTTGCGCCCATGCCGATCCCGTATTCCTGATAATTATAGGAAATTTGCCCCTTAACAACTATTGCTAAAAAAACAAAAACTGAAAGTAAAATTATTTTTTTCATACGAAATATATTAATCACTGCAAAATTTGTTCCATCTCTTCGGTGGCCTCTGGTTTCAGTGCTGCTGATACAGAGAAACGGTCACAAATCAATCCGTGCTCTGAGAAAAAACCACATTGGGATTGGCTTTTCTACGATAAAGTGTATGATTTTGTTACATTGTGAACAATGGCATTGGCGGATCGGGGCAATGCGCTAAAGCATGGAAATGAATGTGACGGCCATGATCAGCTTATGACCGTCCCAAAACAAGACGCCTGGAATTGGTAATCAAAAATTACTGATGGTATTATTTGTTCTTCAGATAATGTTTAACGCCAATGATGAACTGCCGGTACTGGGCAATGGATGTATGCTGAAAGGCGCCGTGTGGGTCATTGTACCCATCTAGTCCGCCGCCGAATACGATATTATGGGTATATCCGATATCTATGGCATAACGCACGTCATTCACGGCGTCATAAATTTTTATTTCGTGTCCAAAACGCACGGCTACTGTGGTATTAATGCTGTGGTCGGTGCCGGCAAAGCGATAGGTTGGGACATAAATGCTATAACGTTGCGCTGTAACATTATTAGAGATAATGCCTACGCCTGTACCGAAATAAAAGTTTTTTATGAAGTTCAGCAGGGTATGGCCATTTTTATTAAAGAGCGGGGCGTCGGTATTGATTATACCTTCTAAGCGAAAATCGGCGTGCAAATTGAAAGCTAAATATCGATTATCATATGCCCGCCCCGATATGTCTTCATACGGTTTTAAACCTCCTCCGGATAACTCGCCCAACTGTATCTCGGCCACCCAGGAGAATTGAGGCTTATGATTATAAATAAGACTGAGGTTAAGTCCGGGATGATCATATTGAGCGTTGAGGTTTGTGAAGCCCTTCGCATATCCCACTTCTGTACCCAACGCAAATGTCGGGCGCTCTTCGTCCTGGGCTTTACAAATAAATGCCGCAATTATTCCGATAAAGAGTAGGGTAATCTTTTTCAATACTTAAACTAATGGTTGATATTTACAATTTTAAAATTTGCTTAATACTGTTTATCGTCAGTATTTTCGACCAGGCAAAAATTGTTTTCACAAATATAATATTATGAATTTATTCATCAAGTACCTGTTGTGTAGTATTTTATATTATGTAATTGTTAATGCATGTCCCGCCTGTGCCGTTACATTGCATTAATCGAAAAGCAATTGCCAATTTGCGCTACCGGTTAATATGAATTAGTGGTTATCGGAATAGAAAGATGACTATTATAGACATGGTTATGCTATACCGCAGCTGATAACTGATACGTATGGAAATTTAGTGGGAAATAGGAAATTTTGGAAGTACGCGCTGCTTGTTGCTCAAATATGTTAAAATCCATGTTTTTTTTCAATGCTAAATTATTGCCTGATATTTACACTTTGAGCATCATAATATGGTTTGCAGCCAACTTCATCTATCGGGACTAATTTTTTAAAATATATCCATATGAATTTATCACTGAGCTACACGGTTACCGAGTGCTTTTTACGCTATGTGATTGTCGATACACAATCTGATCCCAATTCCAATTCCTTTCCCTCAACCGAAAAGCAAAAAAACCTGGGCAGGATACTGGTGAATGAACTGCTGGCCATTGGGATAAATGATGCCCACCTTGACGAATTCGGATATGTGTACGCTACAATACCGGCCAATACTGAAAAGTATAACGTTCCTGTAATTTGCCTGTGCTCGCACATGGATACCTCACCCGATTGCAGCGGGTTAAATGTAAAGCCTATAATACATAAAAATTACCAGGGAGGTGATATTGTTTTGCCAGACGATCGGTCACAGGTGGTTCGCCTAAGTGAACACCCTGACCTGCGCAACCAAACCGGTAATGACATAGTAACCGCAAGCGGTACAACTTTGCTTGGCGCTGATAACAAAGCCGGGGTGGCCGAAATAATGGACGCCTGCTACCAGTTGGTTAATAACCCAGGGATTAGGCACGGATCGATCCGGATATTGTTTACACCGGATGAGGAAATTGGCCGCGGAGTGGATAAGCTTGACATGAAAAAGCTTGGCGCATACGCGGGCTATACCATTGACGGCGAAAGCGCCGGCAACATGGAGAACGAAACGTTTTCGGCCGATGGCGCGAAGCTCATGATAAAAGGGATAAGCGCACACCCGGGTTTTGCAAAAGGTAAAATGGAAAGCGCGATAAAAATTGCTGGCCATATCATTGCTGCCATCCCTGTTGAGCTATCACCCGAAGGAACAGAAGGCAAACAAGGGTTTATTCACCCCGTTGCCGTTGAAGGGCATGTAGAAACAGCCAGCATAGATTTTATTATCCGTGATTTTGAAGACGATAAACTTGCTGAACATGCCAACGCTATCCGAAAAATTGCAGATAAGGTATTACAGCAATTTCCCGGGTCATCATATCACCTGGAAACCAAACCTCAATACCGCAACATGAAAGCCGTTTTAAATGAGTATCCCCAGGTTGTTGAGTACGCAATGGAAGCCATGAACCGTGCGGGACTGAATGCCAAATTGTGCAGCATACGCGGCGGCACCGACGGCTCGCGCTTATCATTTATGGGTTTACCTTGCCCCAACATCTTTGCAGGTGAGCATGCTTTTCACAGCAAGCAGGAATGGGTATCGGTACAGGATATGCAAAAGGCGGTTGATACCATTGTGCATTTATGTGCGATTTGGGAAGAGAGGAGTTGATGTGCGGATGTACAGATTCCAGATGTGCAGATGCCGGCCGGTTCTATATCAGCGCTTGTGCTGTACCGGCTGTATCATTTTGTGAAAGAGATACAGTTGATACAGTGTGATACAGTGTGATACAGGTGATACAGTGTGATACACTGACAAAATATTGCACTATTGTATTTGGCTGTATTTTGAATGATAAATCTGAAATCGAACATCCGAAACGGCGAAGCTTTCTTGAGCGCCTTAAAAAAACAGCCAACAGCGAAAAATCCAATTGCCGATCATTCCGCCAGCAAACCATCCGTGAGCTTCTCAAACTCATCAATAAACTGCGTATAGTAAACGCCTGTTCCCGGGCCGCTGAAGCCGGTGTGTATTTTTCGCACTTCTCCCTTTTTATCGATGATGATGGTTGAAGGAAAGCCTTTAAAATCAGCCAGCATAGGCATGCTTTTTTGCGGATCGCCTTTTGATGGCGTGTAGCCCGTAATCAGCAACGGATAAGGAATGTTAAAATGTGCTTTTAACTGGCGCAGTGTTTTTTGCGATTGCGTAAAGTTAGTAGTGCGCTCATAAGCTAGCCCGATGATCTCAACACCTTTCGGGTGATATTTTTTATAATAGCGGCTAACAAAATAATTGGTTTCGTCCATGCAATTCGGGCACCACGAACCCAGCATCTGCACGATCACTACTTTGTTTTTAAACCTGCCGTCGGACAATGAGACCTTTTGCCCGTTGATATCACGGAAGGTGAAACCTACCTTTTTATAACCGGGTTTCAAAGCAGCAAGCGAATAAGCATCAGGCAGTTTGGCATTGGCGTCCTTAATTGCGGACCACTTATCCAATCCTGAAAGGCCCGAATAGTATTTGCCGTCGCTTATAGTTTTAGCGTCATCTATTTTCGCTGTAAATAAGAAGGCGTGCCCGCCGTCAAAGCACGAAAGGTATAATTGATCGCCTGCCACAGTACCTTCAAGAAAGCGGTAATCGCCGGAGATACTTAAAAAGGTACCGGTTAGTTTTGAGCCGGTTTGCTTAAACTCACCCACTAATTTTTCCTTGCCGGGCGATAGATCACCAAAAATAGCCGACCACCTGCCCGAGACGTTGAATTTGGGCACCGGCGATGCTTTAAAAAAACGCCATTGGATGTTTGGTGCAGCAGTGAAAGCCATGGCGGCATCTTTATCGCCTAAATGCTTTATCCATTTGCCGGTTAAACCCTTTCCGGTATTCTTTAGCCTAAACTCCGAATTAAACAAAGGCATGTGAATAAACACTGAATCGCCTTTCGTTTTCACGTCTGTTACCTTGAATCTTTCCGCGCCGTTAATGATAGTCAACTGCTGATGGCCGGCTATTCCGATAACATCGAAGTTAAAGGGCAGCTCGTTGCCGAATGACGTTTTTAAAACGCCGCGCCAGGCTCCGTTCTGGAGTTTGCTTTGCGCGGAGACATTGAATGCAAAAAGGAATAGGAATACAGGGGCAAGAATATATCGTGTTTTAATAAGCATTTTCAAACGTATCAAAAATCAGCCGGATTATTTCAGCACCTCGCGGGATATGACAATTCTTTGAATTTCAGAAGTTCCCTCGTATATCTGGGTGATCTTCGCGTCGCGCATCATCCGTTCCACGTGGTACTCTTTTACAAAGCCGTAGCCGCCGTGTATCTGCACGGCCTCAACAGTGGTACGCATGGCTACTTCCGAGGCGTAAAGCTTTGCCATGGAACTGGCTTGTGCATAGGGGAGGCTGTTATCTTTTAACCAGGCCGCTTTAAAACATAACAGGCGTGCGGCTTCAATTTCGGTTGCCATATCGGCCAGCTTAAATTGCGTGGCCTGCAGGTCGGCAATGGTTTTCCCGAATGCTTTCCGTTCTTTGGAATATTGCAGCGCCAGCTCATAAGCGCCGGATGCTATGCCCAGCGCCTGGGCGGCAATACCTATGCGTCCGCCATCCAACGTGTTCATCGCGAATTTGAATCCAAAACCATCCTCACCTATGCGATTCTCCTTAGGGACCTTCACATCCTGGAACATTAACGAATGCGTATCCGATCCGCGGATGCCTAGTTTATTTTCCTTGGCGCCCACAGTAAAGCCTTCCATTCCTTTTTCAACGATCAGCACATTAATGCCATGGTGCCGTTTGGCTGCATCGGTTTGCGCCATTACCAGGTAGGTAGATGCTGTGCCGCCATTTGTGATCCAGTTTTTTACCCCATTCAGCAAATAATGGTCGCCCATGTCAATGGCGGTGGTGCTTTGAGAAGTCGCATCCGATCCGGCTTCCGGCTCCGATAAACAAAAGGCGCCTAATTTTTCGCCCTTTGCCAGGGGTATCAGGTATTTTTGTTTTTGGGCTTCGGTGCCGTATTTTTCAATGCCGTAACAAACCAATGAATTATTTACTGAAACAATTACCGAGGTAGAGGCGTCGATCTTTGAAAGCTCTTCCAAAGCAAGCACATACGAAATAGCATCCATGCCGCTTCCGCCATATTCAGGCGATACCATCATGCCTAAAAATCCGAGCTCAGCCAATAGCTTTATCTGTTCGGCCGGGAATTTTTGATGTTCGTCGCGCTCAATTACACCTGGCTTAAGTTCGTGCTGCGCAAAATCACGCGCGGCCTGGCGTATCATTAATTGTTCTTCGGTTAATTCAAAATACATGTGGTGTTAAATTTGGCACTCAAAAATAGCATTAAATATTATGCATGCATAGTAAAAATATCGACACAAAAAAAAGAGAGCTCTTTTGAAGCTCCCTTTCCCCTAATTAATTTAAACTATTGATTAAACCCAAAACAAAGAACAAAAAA
>JAQBOM010000018.1 GCA_028288025.1 Mucilaginibacter sp.
TTTAATATCGGCTGTCCGGTAAAAAATGTATTTTTACTCATGTTGTTTATTTAAGTGTGGTAACTCAAATATCAACATTGGGATAGCTATTCGCTATCCCTAATTTTTTTTACCGGACAACAGTGAAACAAGTTCGGCATGACCGTGGGGTTTTTTAAAAGCAATTTCCCTGGTGGGAAAGTGCTCCATTTGTAACAAATCCATGATGAAAACCAGCCGAAAGTATAGCTTACAGGAATGTTTAATATATTAGGGCAAACTATTGACTGACCATGAAGAAAATTTTACTTTTTTGCTTCGCGCTGTTTCTTGCCCGGCTGTGTATGGCCCAGGAAACATTCCCTGTAAACGGGGCCTGGGATATCCGCCCGGGACAGTACGCTTTTACAAACGCTAATATTGTTGTAAGCGCCGACCAAACCATTACCAACGGTACCTTATTGGTAAAAGACCGCCAGATCGAGGCGGTTGGCCCGGATGTTAAGATCCCGAAAGGCTATGTAACCGTCGACCTTAAGGGGAAATACATTTACCCCGGGTTGATAGATGCTTACAGCACTTACGGCATGCCCGAGGCGCCGCGCCAGGCTTTTGCGCAAGGCGGGTTTGGCCGCTCGCTGGTTTATACATCAACCAAGCCGGGCGCTTATGGATGGAATGAAGCCATCAAGCCCGAAATGAAAGCCAAATTGGTATTTCATTCGGATGCCGCAAAAGCGGAAGAATTTAAGAAAAATGGTTTCGGCGCGGTACAGTCGCTGATACACGACGGCATTTCCCGCGGTACATCCGTAGTAGTCACCCTCGGCGACGAGCGTGATAACCAGGTGATGCTGAATGACGAAGCCGCCGCGCATTACTCGTTCAGCAAAGGAACGGCGGCAACCAGCTACCCGGGTTCATTAATGGGCGTGATCGCTTTGATACGCCAAACATACTACGATGCCCAGTGGTACAAAACCCAAAAAGGGGAATACAATATTTCGCTGGATGAGTTCAACCGTACACAAGCTGTTCCGCAAATTTTTGAAGCGACCGACGAAATGAGCGTTTTACGCGCCAATAAAATCGCGCATGAATTTGGCAAGCAATATATCTTTAAAACAGACGGCGACGAGTACCGCCGCATTGATGCCATGAAGGCGACCGGCGGCAGTTTTATCGTTCCGCTGGCTTTTCCCGAGCCGTTTGATGTGGAAGATCCGCTGGATGCACGCAACGTAACATATGCGCAGCTGAAAAGCTGGGAGCTGGCGCCAACCAATCCCGCGGTTATGGAAAAAGCCGGCATCAGGTTCGCCCTCACTGCCTATGGCTTATCGAAACCGACCGATTTTTGGGCTAACCTGCGCATTGCGATGGATAACGGCCTGAGCGAACGCCAGGCATTGAATGCGCTAACCGTTATCCCGGCAGAAATGCTTGGCGTTTCCGACAAAGTAGGCACCCTGTCAAAAGGTAAAATGGCCAACTTTATCATTACTTCGGATAACCTGTTTAAAAAGGACAATGTTATTTATGAGAACTGGATAGAAGGCCGCCAATACGTGGTAAGCCGGAAAGATGTAACCGACCTGCGCGGCAACTATAATTTAGCAAGCGACGGGTTAGGAAATTTGACCCTGAAGATTGGCGGCACACCGGGTGCTTACGATGTGAACATTGAACGCAACGACGCCGACAGTACAAAGGTTAAGGGAACAATTACCCGCAGCGGCGACATGGTGAGCGTTTATTTTGATCTTAAAAATAAACCGGCAGGTAACATCCGGTTAACCGGGTATATTACCAAAGTATCGCCGCTTGCTTTCCGCGGCAATGGTGTTTTGCCTGATGGTTCTGAAATAAAATGGACCGGCACCTATATGGGTCCGGCTACGCTGACCACTCCGCGTGAGCAGCCAAAACAGGCTATTGCCACCGGTTCGATGATCTACCCTTTTACCGCTTACGGTTATACCGAACTGCCTAAGACTGAAAGTGTATTATTTAAAAATGCCACTGTTTGGACCAACGAAAAAGAAGGTATTTTAAAGAATGCTGATGTATTGATCGAAAACGGAAAAATTAAAGCGGTAGGTAAAAACCTTGCGGCCGGTAATGCCAGGGTGATTGACGCAACGGGCAAACATTTGTCGCCAGGAATTGTAGATGAGCATTCGCATATTGCAGGTACAGGCGGCATTAACGAAGGCACGCAAGCCGTTACCTCCGAAGTACGGATAGCCGATGTGCTTGATCCCGAAGATATAAACCTGTATCGTCAGTTAGCGGGCGGAGTTACCACTTCGCATATTCTGCACGGCTCGGCTAACCCCATAGGCGGGCAAACACAACTTATCAAGCACCGCTGGGGTGTATTGCCCGATGAGATGAAATTTGAAGGTGCCGACGGCTTTATCAAATTCGCGCTGGGCGAAAATGTTAAACAAAGTAACAATACACCGGCAATAGGCTCTATTGCCCGCTACCCGCAAACCAGGATGGGTGTTGAGCAGGTTTACGTAGACGAGTTTACCCGCGCAAAGGAATACAAAGCAGCCCGTGCGGTTAAAGGGAACAATGTGCGCCGCGACCTCGAGCTGGATGCAATAGTTGAGATATTGGACAACAAACGGTTTATCACCTGCCACTCCTATGTGCAGTCGGAAATTAATATGCTGATGCATGTGGCCGATTCGATGGGTTTCCGCATCAATACGTTTACCCACATTCTTGAGGGTTACAAAATGGCCGATAAAATGAAGGCGCACAATATTGCAGGATCAACCTTCTCCGACTGGTGGGCTTACAAAATGGAAGTTTCGGACGCTATCCCGTATAACGGTGTGCTGATGCATGACATGGGAGTAGTTACCGCCATCAACTCTGATGATGAAGAAATGGCGCGCCGCCTGAACCAGGAAGCCGGTAAAGCGGTTGCTTACGGGCACATGAGCGAAGAGGAAGCATTAAAGCTGGTGACGCTTAACCCTGCAAAAATGCTGCATGTGGATAATCGCGTTGGAAGCATTAAAACAGGCAAAGACGCCGACCTGGTATTATGGTCGGCCGACCCGCTTTCGATATACGCGGTTGCCGAAAAAACATTTGTTGATGGTATACCATACTGGGATATTGATAAAGATGCGGCCAACCAAAAGGCGATGAAGGCTGATGAGGCAAGGATCATCCAAAAAATGATTGCCGCTAAAAATCGTGGCGCGGTAACGCAACGCCCGGCAGCACGTAGGCCGAGAATGGATGAGGAATCCGAAGGAGACGACGATGGCGTTGGAAGCGATGGCAACGCTATGCAAACCACAAACGGAACACACCAGTAATCTTAACGATCTTAAAGAAATGAACAGGATATTTTTAATTTTTGGAGGATTACTGCTAGGCACGATCCTTACATACGGCCAGGCAAATATTTCGCCGGCTAAACCGCAATCAAAGCCTGTTGTAATAACAGGCGGCACTATACATATTGGCAACGGGCAGGTGATCAGCAATGGTTACATCGCTTTTGACCACGGCAAAATAACCGCAATAGGCGAAGGCGCTGCGCCGAATACCGCAGGCGCCGAGGTTATTGACGCCAGCGGCAAACAGATATACCCGGGCTTTATTTGCCCGATCACTACGCTCGGCCTGGTTGAAGTTGAATCGGGTGCCCGTGGTACCGTTGATGAATCGGAAACAGGTGAGTTGAACCCGAACGTACATTCGCTTGTGGCTTATAACACCGATTCAAAGGTAATACCAACTATCCGGTCGAACGGTATATTGCTTGCGCAGCCAACTCCGAGCGGTGGCACCCTTTCGGGACAATCGTCGGTTGTTCAGTTGGATGCCTGGAACTGGGAAGATGCGGCCTATAAAACCGATATCGGTTTGCACTTAACCTGGCCGGTTGCCCGCGTTGTAACCCGCAGGAGGGCTATTCCAACACCCGGAACCCCTCAGGAAACACCGGCTGAAAGGGCGCAAAAGGCGGTTGACGCGATAGAAAAGCTATTTACCGAAGCCAAAGCTTATGCTGAGATAGGCCATCCTTCAGTAACCAATGTGCGCCTCGACGCGATGAAAGGGCTGTTTAACGGTTCAAAAAAACTGTTTGTAAACGCCGACGGGGCGAAGGAAATATTGCAGGCTGTAGCTTTCGCGAAAAGGATGGGTATTTCGGCCGTGATCGTAGGCGGAAATGAATCGTACCTGGTTACGGATGTATTAAGAGAGAATAATGTGCCGGTCATACTGAAAGAAACGCAAAGGCTGCCCGACCGCGAAGAGGACGACGTCTACCTGCCCTACAAACTGCCAAAAATGTTGCAGGATGCAGGCGTTCTGTACGGTTTGACCGGGATCGGCTTCTGGCGCCAGCGCAACCTGCCGTTCGAGGCCGGAGAGGCTGTTGGCTACGGGTTGACCAAAGAGCAGGCTGTTTCTATGATCACACAAAATAACGCAAAAATTTTAGGCATCGACAAAACGACCGGAACGCTTGAAACCGGCAAAGACGCCAACCTGTTTATATCAAAAGGCGATGCACTGGATATGATCACCATTGATGTGGATGCCGCGTTTATACAAGGAAGAAATATCAACCTCGATAACGTGCACAAACAACTGTACCGCAAGTTCAGTGGTAAGTACGGACTGAAGGCGAATTTGTAGATTTTGCCGGGTTAAAAATAGCGGTGGGTTTAAAACTCATCGCTATTTTTGTAATAAATTGAGTACACAGCTATTTATCTTCGTCACCTTTTATAAACGCAGCAATAAAACTTAGGAAAATAGAGTTTAAAAGGGGAATGACCTGTTGGGCATTGGAAATGTTTCAATTTAACCGATAGGCTTAAGTCAATAATTAATTTCCCGCATTTTTTTACATACAATCAACAATTAATTCCATATCTTTGCACATCAAAAAAACAAGCAATACTACCTGTTCCCCTGACATGCTGTGTAAAAACGGCATAAATTCAACATTGATAGCTTCGATTTCTAAAGGCCGGATTATCACTAAGGTAATGCGTTCTTAATTTTTTTACTTATTCCCCACCCGGTGATATGATCCAATTTTATTGGCTATTACCAGGCTGATATTTATTACGAGATGAGACAACTGAAAATAACCCAATCCATTACCAATCGCGAATCACAGTCGCTTGAAAAGTATTTACATGAAATTGGAAAGGTTGACCTGATCACCGCGCAGGAAGAGGTTATTTTAGCCCAAAAGATCCGCGAAGGCGACCAGGCCGCTTTAGAACGCTTAACCAAAACCAACCTGCGCTTTGTGGTGTCGGTTGCCAAGCAATACCAGAGCCAGGGGCTTACCCTGGGCGACCTGATCAACGAGGGTAACCTGGGTTTGATAAAAGCCGCCAAACGTTTTGACGAAACTAAAGGATTTAAATTTATATCGTACGCCGTATGGTGGATCCGCCAGTCGATCTTATCGGCTGTAGCCGAACAAAGCCGTATTGTACGCCTGCCTTTAAACCAGATAGGATCACTTAGCAAAATACATAAATCTGCCTCCAAACTGGAGCAGCACCTCGAACGTCAGCCAACCCCTGAAGAACTGGCTGAAGACATGGAAACCACCGTTGAACGGATATCCGATTCGTTATCCAACGCGGGTCGCCAGGTGTCTGTTGACGCGCCGTTTATTGCAGGTGAAGAAAACACCCTGCTGGATGTATTGCAGAGCACAGATAACGCCACGGATAACGACCTGATGATCGACTCGCTTTCGCAGGAGATCAAACGCTCGCTCAGTATTTTAGCTGAACGCGACAGGCAGGTTATCGTACTGTTTTTTGGGCTGGGCAGTCATGCTGCACATTCGCTTGAAGAGATCGGCGAAAAATTCAGCCTTACCCGCGAGCGTGTTCGCCAGATAAAAGATAAAGCCCTAATGCGTTTACGTCACAATTCGAAAGCCAATTTGCTGCAATCGTATTTGTAGGGAAAGAGCCAAGACGTCAAGAGCCAAGAATCAAGATGGAGTTGTAAATCAACCCGGTCTTAATTCCTGGCTTTTTTGTTTTTGTTACAGCATATTTCAATATGGAGGAGAATCGATCTTGGCTCTTACTTCTTGGCTCTTCGCTTAACATCTTGCTTCTTGCCTCTAAATATCTTGCCTCTCTCCAACCTCTCTTAAAATACTTCTCCAAGGTTTACAAAAAATCCGTGTGAGCCCATAACGCCAACCCCATAGTCGATACCAATATTGGTGTTGGAATGTTTGTTTAGTTTTATCCGTATGCCTGTGCCGGCGGCAGGGGCGATCATGGCAAAACGGTTGCTGTTATATTCGGAAAAGCTTTGGCCATTGGTAAACACTACCCCGCCCAGCAACCCGTTACGGGTAATGCCAAAACGGTATTCAGCTTCTAAATACAGCATATTTGTGCCCCTGTACCGGCCAATGGCGTAACCGCGACCGCTGTTATTGTACATGTCGCCTCCTGTGGCGGGCAGATCCAAATAGGGTGCAGTGCCGGTAGTAAAGGTAGCCATTCCCCAAAAAGCGAGTATGTTATTTGACCGGGAGGATAGTTTAAAGTACTTCCGTAAATCAAACTGTAACGACCGCCAATTGGCATCGCTGCCCAAAGCGGTTAAATTTTGCCGGTAAATTACACTTGCATACCCACCGGGAAGCGGGTTTAACGAATTTTTGCGGTTATCATATAAAAAGTTAACATTCAACCCCGATGAAGCAGAGCTTTCTGTTTGGCCATATTTTGTAAAATCCGAAACAGAATTATCCGGGTTGCCGGATGCATTAATATTATAATGATAATCAAGATTATAGCCGATACCGGCATAATAATCCGGGCCGATTTTTTTAAGTACGGTGCCGTAAAACCGCATATAATTAAAATCCAGGCTATTATTTTCTGAAAATGTTGTAAATGTTCCTAAACCATAGGTATTGATCGGGTACTTTTCCCAACGCATGTCGCTAACTATTTTATAATTATTTTCGTCTGTCCAGATCTCTGAACGCGTAAGAAAAACTTCCTGGCTTTTAGCATCATAACCGATATCTGTAGCAATTACCGAGAGGTTTTGATTACGGGCCGGGCTGGTGTAAAAGCTAACATTACTGCTTATATCTACGGCAAATCCTGTTGAAAGCGTGTAACCTGCATAAGGGACAAGCGAATAAAAGGTATTGCCGGGCATCTTTTGCCTGTTGGATGCTTTTCTGTCGGAGTTCCGGGGAAAAAGATCGGTAATATCCTTTTGTTTTACCGAATCAATACGTTGTATTTCTGAATTATTAAGCGATATCTCCTCTCCGGCGGTATTCAAAGAGCTTTGCGCAAAGCTTTGGAAACAGGCCAGGACAGCAACAATTGTGAGCAAATATTTAGGCAGTTTCATAGGCGATTAATTATCAGCCAGTTATTAACCTTCATTTATAAAATCGTTTAATTAACGCCAACCCGGCTATTAAGCGACATTGGTAACGTGCGCAAATAGAAATTTGTATGCACGTATTAACTGTTTTACGTAACAATATTGCAATTCGTTACTTTTATTGATAAATAAACAGCGCGGACATATTGATATACAACAAAGAAGGCGCCCCGCCTCTCACAGCGGAACGCCCGATCTGGGTCAAATAATCCAACCAACTAATCCGGCCAATCCCGGGTTTGACCCATTCTCATGTTCTGTGAAGAAACAATAAGGTCTTTTATGCGGTATTAAAACGAGCCGGGGCCACCCGGACCATCGCCACCCGGGCGGCCGCCACCCGGACCAGGTCCGCCGAATCCCCTCATACCAGGCCCCTGGGGCGCTTTACCCGCAAGCTTTTGAAACCGGTAAGTAAAGGTCAACAGGTAATAACGCCCAAGCCTGTTGGCATTGGTTTGTGTAATAAAATTGCCGTTTTGTGTGGAGGTGTAACCTGCGTTCTGATTAAACACATCCATTACCGATGCCCGCAGCGTTGCCATGTTGCCCTTTAAAAACCTGCGCTCGACGTAAGTGTTAAATATATTGGGATTGGTTGCGCCCTTGTAACCGTAATACGTGGTTTTGGTAAAATCGTAGCTATAGGTCCAATCTTTCCACACATAATTTTTACCGTTAAGGCCTACCACCCACATACGGAAATTGTTTTGTATGCCCGGTTGGGTGATAGAGTTTTGTGATGAGTTAACGCTATAGGTCGTATTGGCTTCGGCATCAATTATATCGGTAATATCAACCCGGAAGCGTAGGCCCTGTGAGGCTACGATCGTTTTGGCGATATTTTTTTCAGTAGTGAAATCAAAGGTAGTTGGGCTAACGCTGGTGATGTAGGAGATGTTGTTATTGTACGATAGGTTTCCTATAAAAAACAGGTTATATTTCCGTTTTTCCCATGGCTTGGCAAAAATATAAAATGCGGATGCCTGGTAGTAGCCGGGCGCATTCAGATATTGTGTTTCGATAGAGCCGGCAAGCCGTTTATTTGGCGTGTAATTGCGCGGGTAGGTTATGGTATTTGAAACAATTTTGTTATCGGTTTGAATAAAATTAAAGTTGCTGAAAAATACGTTTCCCGACTCAAACATAAAGTTGTTGTACCTCAGCGAGAAGACGTTGTTGTATTCCTGTTTCAAATTTGGGTTACCTGTAATTGGGTACGATGCATTCGAGAAGTCGGTCACCGGCTGCAACTCCGAATAAGTAGGCTGGCTGCTGCTGCCGCTATAATTGGCGCTGAATGATTGTGTGCGCGAAAAATTATAGATAAAACGCGCATTCGGCGAAATGTTGAAATCGCTTACCCGGGTAGGGGCGCTGTTTGGCGAGCTTCCTTCCAAAAGCGATGGCTGCGCGGTTACGCCCAATACAAAATTGTATTTCTTTTCAATAAACCGGTAATTTAAACCAAACCGGTTGGTAATGAACGTGAAATTATAGTTATTGCTTAACAGCGGATAGTAATTTAACTGGTTGGTGCCGGTTAACGTATCTGTCATTTTATCCGCAGTGGTATAGGAGTGCTTGTAGTTATAGTTTACCTCCAGGTAAGAGTGTTTAGCAATAGGCTCGATATACGACACATAGGCGCCCAGGGTATCAGTGCGGCTGTTGGTGTTAATGAACTGGTCGAGCGGAGCGTTGGCCGCGCCGGCTATGTACTGGTATACCGGGTTTTGAAACTGGTTGCTTGACGAATTGCCCGCACCCAAATTCATGCTGAAATTACGGCCATGCCCGTTGAGCCGGTGGTTAAACAGCACATTTATGCCATAATTAGGTGCTGATGAATGGCTGAGCAGGTTAAAATTATATTGCGATATCAACGATGTATCGGCAGCCAGCTTGTTTGCGCCGGTTTGCGTGGTATTTAATCCTGCATAGGAGAACGAAGGGGTGATTTTAAGGTAGTTTATTGTATCCGGCTTGTACTCCAGGTTAAAGGTGAGACGATGGTTGAGCCGTTTATCTTCCTGCGTACTGCTCTGCATGTTGGTACTCGGATTGGTTAACGAGATGTTATTTTGAATAACGGAGCTCACCGTGTTTACGGTATTATTCGTGAGGCTATAGCTGCCGTATACGGTTATTTTTTTACCCCACGAGTCGCGGTAGTTTAAGCCTAACGAGCGGGTAGTTGTAATGCCATTGGTCGCGTTATTTCCCCCGGGAGGGCCGCCACCGCCGGGGCCTCGTCCGCCGCCACCACCACCGCCCGGACCGCCGAAGTTAAAGAGGTTGGTGTTGGTATTGTTCAGATTACCCAATACAGCTATTTGCTGGTTGCCATTGAAATTAAACATGTTGCCCTGCAAAATATAGCGGCTGGCGCCTTTTACCAGGGGCGTTTCGGGGATGGCATCGTGACCGCCGCCGGTGCTTACCTGGCCAAATGTGCCGTGGTTGCGGCTTGGTAATATATTAATGTTCAGTACGGTTTGCGGGTCGCCGGTTTTTATCCCCGTAAGGTTAGCCTGGTCGCCGTAGTCGTTTAAAAACTGTACGTTTTGAACGGCGTTGGCAGGCAGGTTTTGCGTTGCTGTTTTTATGTCACCACCAAAAAAGTCTTTGCCGTTAACCCTTACCTTGGTAACGTTTTTACCCTGGAAAGTAATGTTTCCATCTTTATCCACATCTGCACCCGGTACTTTTTTAATAACGTCTTCAATGGGCGCGCCGTCGCGTACTTTGTAGGCCGCGGCGTTAAATTCAACCGTGTCTTCTTTTATTTTAACCGGGAGCACATCGCTGATGGTAACTACGCCCAGCATGGTGGTAGAGGGCTTTAGTAATATTGGCCGTAAAAAAACAGGAGTGTTGGTGTTATCCAAAACAATGCGGCGTTTTACCGGCTCGTATCCTATAGACTGTATCACCAGACTAAACTGGCCAACTGTTACCGAACGGAAAAGAAAAGCGCCCTTTAAGTCGGTGGTGGTCGACATGCTGTCCTTGCCGGTTAAGAGTTTAACTGTTGAGCCTGGTAGCGGCTGTTTGGTGGTGTCCTGCACGGTGCCATGTACATCGCGGCCGGTTTGGGCAAAGCCTTGCATGCTGATCAGGAGTGCTGCGGTAATTAGAAAGTATCGTATTTTCATAATGGTTCCTTGTTAGGTAAATGCAAAACAATATCAAACAGCAACTATTAAAAAATCGAATAGACATGGACTGTAAGGAAATAGACCAAAGCAGGGTTTTGCCCGTTAAAGGCCTGTTTTTTTGTCGTATCCGTAAAAGCGCCTTTCCGACGGTAATTATTAGCCGCCTGTCGGTAAAGTGTTGCTGCTTATAGATTTTGATTGGCTTAATGTTAAATTCGTTTGTAATATTGCCGGGTAATTATGTTGTTGAAAACGAATTAATTAGGTTAAGAGGCAAGAACCAAGATTCAAGAGCCAGGAGTCAAGACAAGAAAAAAGATTAATCGTTAAAACCGTCTTGGCTCTTGCTTCTTGACTCTTGGTTCTATTAAATATTTATGAAATGATCTTTCCAAAATCAAAAAGCACGCTGGTAACAATCATCATCCATATCCTGATATGGGCGGCTTTCGGCCTGATCTATTTTTTCCAGCCGATAACCTGGAACATTGCAGTACCTTACCAGCTGTGGATAAAACAGAGTATTATACTGGGCCTGGCAATTATTGCCTATTACCTGAACTCGTTTGTACTGGTGCCGCGGTTTTTGTTAAAGGGTCGCAACGGGATCTATTTCCTGATTTTGATAACGGTAACTCCTTTAATCGTTATAATCAGCGGGTACCTTGACCAATGGCTTAATATGCACCAGCTAATGGATGCCGCGTTTCACCGGGCCGGGCCACTCCACCGCCATGGCGGAAGAAACCGTATGTGGGATGTGGGTATGCTGGCCGCCCTCGGCGCAACTGTCGCGCTGGTGTTAGGTATAAGCACCAGCATTACCGTTATACAAAAATGGCAGACGGATAAACAGGTGCACCAGGAAATGGAACAGGATAAGATCAGTTCGGAGCTATCATTCCTGAAGGCGCAGATCAACCCGCATTTCTTTTTTAATACACTGAACAATATTTACGCGCTTACGCATATAGATGCCGAAACATCGCGCAAAGCCATACACCAGTTGTCGCGGATGATGCGCTACGTATTGTATGATACACAAAACAGCATGACCCAGCTGAGCCAGGAGATCGCCTTTATTAAGGATTATATCAGCCTGATGCAGCTGCGGCTGACCGATGTGGTTAAAATAGATTTCCGAGCTCCGGAGCTGGTTAAAGATATGGCAGTGGCGCCAATGATCTTTTTGCCTTTTGTAGAGAATGCCTTTAAACATGGGGTTAGCGCGACGCAGCCCAGCTATATCGAGATATCGGTTGAACAGCGCGATAATATCCTTGACTTAAAGGTGGTAAATACTATTATTAAAGAACAAAGTAATAACTTAGAGGAAGCCAGCGGCATAGGGCTCAATAACACCCGGCGCAGGCTTGATTTATTATACCCGGGCAAGTACACACTGCTGATCAATGAGGATACAGCGGAAAATGTCTATTTGGTACACTTAAAACTCGACCTGTCATGACATTAAACTGCATTGCTGTTGACGACGAGCCCCTGGCCCTTGGCCTGGTTTGTTCTTTTATTGAGCAAACCCCGTTTCTGAACCTGGTGGGGCGCTTTTCGAGCGCCGTTGAGGCGTTAAGGGCTATCCATGCCCAAAAGATAGATGTTGTTTTTTTAGACATACAAATGCCTGATCTGAACGGTATTGAGTTGGCGCGCGTGCTGGATAACAGCAAGAGCAATAAACCGCGCATTATTTTTACAACGGCCTATAACCAGTTTGCGCTGGAGGGCTACCGTGTCGACGCCCTCGATTACCTGCTTAAGCCATTTAATTACGAAGAGTTTTTGCACGCCGCCAACAAAGCCCTGGCCTATGGCGAACTGCTTGAAAAATCAAACGCCGTCCCTGCCGCCAATGCGCCTTCTCCTGCGGCAGCAGAGGAACGGATAGAAGATGAATACTTATTTCTAAAGGTGGAGTACCAGCTGGTGCGTATCGCGTTGAATGATATTCTATACATTGAAGGGCTGAAGGATTATGTGAAGGTATGGCTCAAAAATATTGAAAAGCCTATCCTGTCGCTCACCAGCCTTAAATCGCTCGAAGAAAAGCTGCCCGCCAAACGCTTTATGCGCGTACACCGCTCGTTTATCGTTTCGCTGGATAAGATCAACTCTATTACCCGCAACGCGCTGCAGATCGGCAAGGTAAATATTACCGTTGGCGACCAGTATAAAGAAGGGTTCAGCAAGTTTTTGAGTAAGTGGGTGTAAGGAGGAGTTGTAAGTTGCAGGTTGTGAGTTGCAGGAGTGAAAAGTTCGGTCGAAAGTCGCCTATAAAGACAAGTGTTTTATTTTAGTTTTTTGTGTAAAACAAAAATAATTCAATTTCTTATTTTAGTTTTTTGGCAAAAACTAAAATAACAACTATCTTTATTTTAGTTAAGTAAAATAAGGATGAAAACATTTCGGGCAGGCAGGTACATTAATCACGGTCATTATAATAGCTTTCAACCCAATTTAATCAATAAGGACTGGAAACTGGATGACATGGAGATCATTCATCTTCTTGGCCAGGCCGACAGGCAATTAGGCCGGCTGGATATGTTTTCGAAGTACACGCCAAACCTCGAAATGTTTATCCAAATGCACGTAACCAAAGAGGCTACGCAATCCAGCAAAATTGAAGGCACTAAGACCAATATCGAAGAGGCCTTAATGGAGAAAGAAGATGTTGCATTAAGTCAGATAGACGACTGGACCGAAGTGCAAAATTATATTGGTGCTATGAATTACGGGATGGCGCGTTTGCAGGAACTGCCCTTTTCATCCCGCCTGATCAAAGAAACCCACGGTATAATATTAAAGGGAACGAGGGGAGAGCAAAAACATCCGGGAAACTTCAGGACAAGCCAAAACTGGATTGGAGGGGCAACCATTGCCGATGCTGTGTTTATACCTCCGGTCCATACGGGCATAAATGATTTAATGAGCGATCTGGAAAAGTTTGCCCATAATGAATCTGCATATTTTCCTGAATTACTTAAAATAGCATTAATACATTACCAATTTGAAACCATTCACCCATTTTTAGACGGCAACGGGCGGGTGGGGCGTCTATTCATTACTTTATACCTGGTTGCAAAGGGGATATTGAAGCAACCTATTTTATATATATCCGACTTTTTTGAAAAAAACCGAAGTCACTACTACGATAATTTAATGCGCGTACGCTTGAGTAATGATATAAATCAATGGTTCAAATTTTTTTTAGCTGGCGTTGTTGAAACGGCGACCAAGGCCATTTCAACCTTTGAACAGATACTTCAATTGCAAAAAATATCCGAAATTAAAATAAGCACATTGGGAAGCAGGGCGGCAAATGCGCAAAAGGTATTGAATCATTTATATCAGAAGCCAATAATAAATACAGCTGCTATAGGTAAAGTAACCGGGTTATCCGTGGCTTCGGCGTATAAGCTTGCACGCGACATGGAAAAACTCGGAATTTTTAAAGAAGTAACCGGCGCGCAAAGGGGTAAGTCGTATGTATTTGAAGATTATTTGAATTTATTCAGGTAAGTACTCCGTTCCAGGGAATTTCACCCACATAAAAAAACGCCCTCAAATTATTGAAGGCGTTTTTTGGTTTTAAGTCCCGGTGGCGTTATCCTTTTATAAAAAACATTTTGTTCTTGCCATCGGTGTAAACGTGGATGTCTTGTTTTACTGATTTATCTTTTGAAACAACTTCGATGGTGTAGTCCCCTTCATCCAGTTTGGTTAAGATGTAATTTTTTTCCATCCCTGCCTTGTTAGATAGTTCGTCTTTTCTTAAAACGTTTCCGTCTTCGTCCGAGATGATAACAATAGCCTTGCCGGCCAGGTTTTTTTCTGCCTTAACGGCCAGGCCCTGTAAGGATGGCAATGAGGTAAAAGTTATGGCATTCAGTTTTGGCGGGATAGCTGCCTTTGCGGGAATTGTGGCAAAAACGCTTGCGCCTGCCAGCAATAATAGTGCGGTGAATTTGATGGATGCTTTCATGATCTTTAAATTTTAATATTGTTTTTAATATGTTTGTTAGTGTTTCACAGAACAAAGAAACAACATGAAAAAGCACAAAAAAAATGAAATAGACCATCGCGGGTTAAGTATAGACCAACGCCTTTTTTGACGGGTTAAACACCCATAACCTATTAATAATTAGCGCAATAGATGGTTTATCGGTTGAGACGCGGGATTGGTGGATATGTTTTGTTGGTTGGTCGGGTGGGAGGGTGGAAAATACGGAAAAAGCCACCGCGTCATTGCGAGGAACGAAGCAATCTCTACACATGCCAATCCCTGGAACAAAATGTTAAATTGGAACAAAAAGCCGCTTGCGCCGATTTGCGCCCGGCGAAATTCCCCTACATTCACCTATCTCTTTGATCGGCACGGCTTATAGATTGCTTCGTTCCTCGCAATGACGCGCGGAAAGGGTTACGTTGAAACAAGTTCAGCATGACGTGTCTTTTTTATGACCTGCTTATTTTATACTATACACCACCATGCTGCTATTATCCACCCCATATAGTTTGGCGATGGCTTTTATGGTGGTGCCGTTATTTATGCTGAAAGGTTTTACATATTCGTCTGCCTTTACAAATGAGGGCGTTGCGCCATTGGTGGTATAATATACTTTGGTACCTGGCGCCGCGGTGACTGAAATCATTTTACCCTGCACATGGATCACCGGTTTAGGTACGCGGTTCACATATTTGGCAGTGCGGGCATCGTGTATCACACCCTTCCAGTTAAGGCCGTAGCCGAAATCGTAGGTATGATGATCGGCATCGGTGTAGCAGATCATATCGTGCGGGATATCCTCGTCCTGCAGCTCGGCGGTTTGCATGTTCGCGGGCATCTGGAAGGGTAATAGCCCGGAAGGCTCTGCAGCTCCGGTTAATATATCCAACACGGCCTGGTTCTGTACGCCAAAGGTAGCCACGATGGCATTCGCATCCGGCTCAAACTCGGCGGGGATGGCGGGCTTGGTTAAAGTTATTACCACGATAACTGGCTTGCCGTGCATGGCTGCTTTTGTTTCGCGAATGGTTTTAAGGTCGTTATAGTTGGCGGCGGTAATGCTTTTGCCTTTGTATGTGCGGTTGGTTACGCCTGGCTCAACAGGGTCGTCGGCGGCAATGCTTTGCGCGCGGGCATCGGTTGCGGTGTAGGCGCCATATTGCAGGGTGATGGGCACATAACCGTTGCCGCCTGTCTTTACATCGTCAGGGTCATAGCCTGCGCCGCCGCTGGGGCTGCTTACAAACACGATGGCATAGTCGGCTTTAGCCGGATCATCCGTAACGTTAAAATATTTTTGCGCGAGTGCCGGATTTACCGCAACGTCCCATTTTTCCTTCGACGGCGGGCCGAAAAAGCCGCGCGTAGATGGCGTGTATTTTTTTGGCATATAAACCGTTTTGCCCTTTTGCAGCGGCAGCACGCCTGCATGATTTTTCAGCATCACGATGGATTTTAGCTGCGCATTGAAACCAGCAGCCATAAACTGCGGGTTGCCTACCGTTTGTTTGGAGTGCTCCACATCCAGGTACGGGTTTTCAAAAAGGCCCACCCTGAAAATATTGCGCAATAACCTTACCGCCGACTGCTCAAACCGGGCGCGCATAAAAGGCTGGCCGTATTCTTTAACGCCCATGTTATAGGCTTCAATTACCGGCCCGGCATCGTTATTGCCGCCAAACTGGTCGACCCCGGCCATTAATATTTTATAGTGGCGTTCGGCAACCGTTTTTGTTTCCATTCCCCACGATTTACCGGCGAAAATGTCGGGGGTTTTGCCTTCGTCGGCGGTAACGCCCCAATCGGTGCAAACCACGCCGTCGTAATGGTATTTGGTGCGCAGCAGGTCGGTGATCAGGTATTTGCTGTAGCTGTTGCCGCCGTTGGCGCCGGTTACGTCGCGGTTGTACGATATGGTGTAATACGGCATCACCGCGGCGGCCATTTTTGTTTTGCCGGATAGCTTCAGCGCGCCATCCACGAACGATACCAGGTGCTCATCAAAGTTATTGCCGGGGTAAACGGCAAACTTGCCATAGGCAAAGTGCGCGTCGCGGCCGCCCTCTTCGGGGCCGCCGCCCGGCCAGTGTTTCATCATGGCGTTTACGCTGTTATAGCCCCAGCCATTGCTGATCTCGGCGCTGCCGGTTGAGGTTTGAAAACCATTCACATAGGCACGCGCCATATCGGCCGCCAGCTGCGGGTCTTCACCGAAGGTGCCGTTGATGCGGGCCCAGCGCGGCTCGGAACCCAGGTCGATCTGCGGCGACAGCGCGGTGGCTATCCCCAAAGCCCTATATTCTTTAGCTGCAATAGAGCCGAACTGCTCAACTACGGCAGGGTCAAAGGTCGCCGCAAGGCCAAGCTGATCCGGCCATTGGGATATTTTTCCTCCTGCCCCGGCGGTATACTCAACGCCTGAATTGGTGCTGTGCCGCGGGTCGGAGCTGTTGTTGGCCGGGATGCCAAAGCCAATGCCCTCAACCAGCGCCTGCACGTTGTTGTTCCATTTGGCGGCCACTTCGGGCGACTGCACCGAAGTAACCAGCACATGCCTTAAATTATCGTTCACCAAAAATTTCTTTTGCTGGTCGCTCACCCATGATGGGTCGACGCCGCCGTCGCTGAATTTTTTGCCATTGTAAGTTCCCGCCCCAAGCGGCCCGCCCCCCGCAGCCGGGATGGCCTGGTGCGCGCTGTACAGCATCAGCCCGGCAATTTGGGCGATGGATAGTTTTGATGCCAGGTCCTTCGCCCGCACATCAACCTGCAGGCGCCAGTCTTCATACTTATCCAGCTTGCCGTTTTTGTTGAGGTCCTTAAACGAAAGACCGTCCACGGTTAAAATCTTTACGCCCGACGCGGGTGAATAACCCAGCGTTGGCCCGTTTGGATTTTTGACGAGGATAAAGCCGTCATCGGCGATAACGGCCATCCCGACCGATAGTAGCAAAAATGCCGCGCCCGAAAGCAACAGAACGACAAGTACGGAAAGTTTAAATTTCATAACGCAGGTTTAATTGGTAAGCCATGGTGGGCTTTTGAGATAATGAGGCCAGCTACTATTGTGTTGAAATGACACAACTAAAAGTAAATATAACCGATTAATAATGAAGAACGCAATAGACGGGGGAGAAAGAAGAATAGATGAAGAGGCGGATTTGGGGGGATGAAGAGGAATAGCAGCATGTCACCTTCTCTCCGCGCGTCATTGCGAGGAACGAAGCAATCTCTACATAAGCAGATCAATGAACCTTATGCCCATGTGGAACCAAAAGCCATTGCCCATGCCTATTTGAAAGGCGGCTTATTCCTCCCAACCATCACCTGCCTCCCTGACTTGCATAGCTTATAGATTGCTTCGTTCCTCGCAATGACGCGGTGTATTATGTATTTTTGCCTTATGGCAGATGTACACTCCAAGGCAACCCACAGCTACAACATGTCGCGCATCCGGAGCAAGGATACGAAGCCGGAAATGTTGGTGCGCAGGTTTTAACGTTTGCAACTTTTTCCGAAGTTCACTTATTTCCGATTGACCTATTGCCAAATAGCCGATACCTTCCGACTATGGCTACAGAAAATTTTTGGCTTTATTATTTAATGGGCGACCAGCCCACAATTTGCCCGATTTGCGGAGCGCGGACAGAGATTTTAGGAACGGTTTATTACACTGATACGGAAGTATTCATCAATGAGTGTTTGAGTAATGAATGTAAATACATATTTTGCGAAGTAGAAGACTAAATGAAAGAAGGCCAGACACTTTGGACAAAAGATGAATTGATGTTAGCCATCAATTTGTACAGCAAATTGACATTTGGCCAAATGTCGCAAACCAACCGTGATATAATTGAACTAGCTCATCTTATTGGCCGAACACCCGGCTCTGTAGCTTATAAATTAGTGAATTTTGCCAGCCTCGACCCTAGGCTAGCCCAAAAAGGAATGGTAAATGCCAGTAAGTTGGATAGGGCGGTTTGGCAGGAATATATGAACAATTGGGGCGAAGTATTTTTTGAGAGCGAAAAGCTGCTTGCCAAGAAAAAGCACACCACAATTGAAAAAGTGTACGAAATAGACCTTGATAACCTGCCGAATGTTCAAGGTAAGGAACGGGAGCGTTTGGTTATGGTAAGGGTCAATCAGTCGCAATTTCGGAAAATCGTGTTGTCTAATTATAATAATCAATGCTGTGTCACCGGGATACGCATGCCGGAATTGATAGTCGCCAGTCATATTGCGCCATGGAGCATCGATGAGGGTAATAGATTAAGCCCTCAAAATGGATTGGCCTTAAATACTTTGCACGACAAGGCTTTTGACAGGCATCTGATTACCGTAACCAAGGATCTTAAAATTAAAATATCTTCTAGGTTTTATAATTATGAGGATGTATTGAGCATCAAGCAAAATTTTATAGATTTTGATGGCAAGGATCTGATCGCCCCTAAAAAGTTTTATCCTGAAATTGAATTTCTAAAAATCCATAACGATAAGTTTGCTTTGGTTGAAGCTAACATCTAAAGTTCACTTATATCCGATTGACAAACCTTCTCCTTCCTTTTATCTTGGCGGATGCCAAATATAAAATTCAATTACCTGTACCGCGACGGCGGGAATTATAAAAACTACAGTTCGGTAATTTTTGCTAATCCTGACAATATCGATTTGACGGAATTAGAAAAGTTAATCAAATCCAAACTCATCTATGGCGAATGGTTTTATGTTAACGAATGGAAAGTGCCCGATTTGCATTTCGGCACATGGGATAACGAAATCGATCATACGTTTCATGAGTTCGAAAGCGTGGAGTATACGGATGAAGCTGAAAATTCGGACATTAATTGCATAGAATTTAAAGCGACAATCGAGAAGGTAGTTACAGTAATAAATAACTACTTCCTAGGATAAAGCGCATTTAATACACCTTCTTCTTTTGTCATTAAAAGAGTTTTTAGATATTTATCACGTAAAACACGTTCTTTCTTATTATTTACCGCCTCTTTTGCAGCTAATTTATACTCTTCCGTAAGGCTATCCTCTAGTTGATTCAATCGGCTTTTAATTTTCGAAGCCGTTAAATGCTGAATTATTGGTTCATAATTCATATATAAAACATAAATGATTGAGAAGAAATTCGCTTTGTTAAGCCAATAAGAACCCGGCGGAAGTCCAATCTCAAGGTAAAGCTTAGCTACTTTTTCAAGTTTTTCGACAATTTCATCTTTATTTGGATAATTGTCTTTGTATTCGTCAAGGATTGAAACAGGGATATTTCGGTTAAAAAAGCCTCTTTCTATTGTTGCTAAAACATTTAAAACAATCATTAAATGGACTTTCCTCGAAATTTCATAACCAGAAAAAACGCCAGACTCTAAAATTAATTTGTGAAAATTTGTTAACTTCCTTTTTTCACACCAATTGATGAAGCCTTCTGGAATATTTGGATCCAAAGAATGCGTGTCTTTTTCTTTTGGCAATCTTAACTCCTTAGACAATAAATTTGCAACTAGCATGAACTCAGAAGGTGCGTATTCGGTCGCTAATTTCTCTATGTTTGTTAAGCTATAAAAGGTCCTGTTAAGCCTTTGAAATACACTTTTTATATTGGGATCACTGGCCTCCATTTGCAATTCAATAATTGCTATTTCGTAGGTCAGAAAATTATCCTTACTTTCCCGTGTTAAGTCTTCGAAATATTGGTCATCAACATCAAACGCATTATCTAAATATTCGATTATACTACGCATCCTCTGCTGTCCATCGACTACCAATGATGTTGATGTAAAATTATCAACATCAATTCCTCCCTTGGCTAAAAAAATTTGTGGGAAGGGAAAACCCAATAAGATAGTCTTTATAAAATCTTGTTTATGAATTAATCTCCAGACCAGGTTTCTTTGAAAGTATGGGGCTAGTATAATTTTATTTCTTTTAATATCACCTACTATGTCGATCAGTTGTCTTGATCTTACTGAATATTTTATCATAAAGTGTCTGTTTTAAATAAATCGATGTTCGATGCCTGTTTGAGCTCAAAAAAGGTTTGGCTGAAATATATTCCAGCGTTAATATTTGAAAACATGTCAATGTATTTTACTGACAATTTATTAAAAAAATTTTGCCATTCTCGCTTAGCGATACATGTTGGCATGAAATCTGGTCTGAAAAAGCCTTTGGCGATGTACTTGTAATACGATCTCGCGTTACCCTCCGTAAAATTTGACAAATCTCGAAACCCATAGGTCTCCTTTAGGACAATCTCACAATATTTTTGAAAAAGCAGACTATCAACAATTGCAATATCTAGATCCGAGGAGCCTCTCTTATATTCTGTGTTTTTATTGAAATTAAATCCAGTTTTAGCGGAACCGCAAACTTGAATAGCCGTTATAGGGACGTCAAACTCAGAACAGATTAAATTGAAAATTTCAAATTGAATATCATAATCGCCGTCAAAAGCAAAAGTGGGATATACTGTGTAAATCTTTCGCGATATTAAATCTACACTATAACCCGCCTGTAGCCCTGAATTAATTCCCTCTTTAAACATTTAAATATCAAGATAAGGTTTTACAAAGCAATATATAATTTTATATTAATATTGCCATATTAAAGAGGAATTTACTTAAATCATTTGAATTATATCTTGACATCTCCCACCATGGACAAAAGCGCATACAAATTTTCGGGCGAGGCAGCCAGCAATTACGACCGTTACCTGGGCCCGCTGCTGTTTGAGCCTTATGCTATTGATACAGCGAATAGTATTGACAACACAAACGTTCACGCGGTACTGGAACTCGCCTGCGGTACGGGCCGGGTAACGCGGCACCTGCGCGAGCGGTTTAAGCCGCCTGTTAAACTGGTAGCCACCGACCTTAGCGCCGATATGCTGCAAGTAGCCGAAACGATATTAAACGACAGCTCCATTACATTCCGGGTAGAGGATGCGCAAAATTTGTCGTTCGCGGATAATACGTTCGACGTGGTGGTGTGCCAGTTTGGTTTGATGTTTTTGCCCGATAAGCAGAAAGGGCTGCGCGAGGCGCTTCGGGTGCTGAAACCCGGCGGCCGGTTTATATTTACTACCTGGGACAAAACGGGAAAAATGCCACTGCATAAGCTGATATTTAACGACATTATTGAGCCTTATTTTAAAAAGGACGATACCGCGCGGCTGTTTGTGCCTTTCGCGCTGCATGACACCCATGTTCTGGAAGGCTGGATGCGGGAGGCTGGGTTTGCGGATGTTGAATCGGAAAGGGTGGTGCTGCATGGTGGCGCGCCATCTGCGGAGTCGATTATTAACGGGCTTTTTCTGAAGCACTCGCTCGGCAAAGAGATCATGGACAACCCCCCGCCGAATTTGAAAACGTGCTAAAGCAATTCAGGGAAGGGATACAGCAACAGTTTGGCAGTGCGGATATTCATTTTGAGATGGCTGCGTTTAGGGTATGGGGGAAGAAGGCGGGGTAAATTGCCGGGGGTGAGGTGTTGTTGGAGACAGCTCCAACAACGGCGGAAACCGGAAAGATATACGACAGCAAGCCTGCTACATGCAAAAGCGCAGACTGAGCGCGCGTGAATGTCCTGAGAGGTGCCGATCCGCCGATTGGCGGACGGCATGACGTAGTGGTTTTTTTTAAAGCGATTCCTGGCACGGTTTTCCGCTTCGCCTTTGTTGGAGTTGTCTCCAACAAACCGGGATGTATGTTGAAACTCAACCGGCATAGTGTGTGAGCAGGCCAAATTCATCATCCCCGGTCTCGTAGAACTTAGCCGATATATAAAACATTACGGAATGGCGGAGCATTTCAGATTTTGTTGGCGTGTTCGCGGGTGTTCGGGGGCGTTCGCGCCATGTTCGGGGGTGTTCGCGGTGTTCGTGTCTCACGCAAAGCGAACAGAACAGCGCAGGAAGAAGCGGATTGTGAGAAGCGGGACACAAGAGATCAAGAAGCAAGAGCCACGACTGGAAAACTCCTGTCTTAACTCCTGCTTCTAACAATCTTGCCTCTAATTCTTAGTCTTTCTTAAGGAATTTACCGTTCTCATCAAAAATAAGGTCGCCGCCTTTTATTTCGGCTTCGTACATGGTTTTACCGGCGGCGTCAGTTACGCGGCCAGCTTCCTTGATCTTCGCGCCCTTGTAGTGCGCCTTTACATAAGGTGCGATCACTTTAGGCAGTTCGGATACCGGGATAGCTTTAACTATTTCAACAAATGCGCCTGCAGGGGTAAACACAGCCGAGTTATCCTCGCCCGATTTGCCGCCCCAGTTGGCTTCGAAATTGCCTTTTTCTTTTTCCCAGCCTACCTTTTGTGAGGAGGCTTCAGGATATTTTTTAGCAAATTCGGTTTTTACCGCTGCCGGTACGTTTGCAGGTTTAAGGTCCTGCGCCCTTACTGTGATGGCTGCAGCTGCAATAGCAACCGCGAATAAAATTTTCTTCTTCATGATCTTTTTGATTTTAACTAAGATAAAACCTCATTCTGTAGAAAGGTTGATAGTATTCTGTAGACATTCTGATATTGCAGGTTAATTTCTCCTGTCTCATTAAAAAGCGAAAACACACACAAGGCAATTAATTAACAGTACCTTTACAGAAATCAGCTGTGATCATGATCCTGTTCTCAAGAAGAAACCTGCACTATTCCGATTATAAATGGACGGCTTATATTCAGCACGATCCGCGGGTAAACGGCAGGCCGGACAGCACCTTGTTTGACAGGGAGGAAGGTAACGAAGTGGTTTACCTGATCAATAAGCTCATGATGCTTTGGGATTACCGTTTTTCAAATACCGGCAACAAGATGGAAAAACTCATCCACGACAAAATGCCCGGCGAAATCACCAGGCAGGAAGAAGTTCAGCAATGGCTGCAGGCGAATTTGAAGTTTTAGTTGATTGGTGAGTGGTTAGCCCATTCTAAACCAAATCAACCCAATCCAACTTAATCAACTATTACACCAATTTATCAGGCGTAATAGGCAAATCCCGTACCCGTTTTCCTGTTGCATTATAGACCGCATTTGCAAGGGCCGCAGCAACCCCGATGGTTGCTATTTCGCCCATACCTTTAGCGCCCATTGGGTTTAAATAAGGATCGGGCTTATTAACAAAAAGGGCCTCGATCTGGGGTATATCTGCCTGTACTGGTACGTGGTAGTCGGCGAAGTTGTTGTTCATCAGCCGGCCATAACGGTGGTCGATCACTGCCTCTTCCATTAATGCCATTCCCGCACCCATTATTGAACCACCGATCATCTGGCTTCGTGCCGTTTTTGGGCTGACGATGTGCCCCGCATCTGCAACAGAAAGACCTTGCTGGATCTTTACCACACCCGTAACCGGGTGCACCAATACCTTCATAAAATGCACCGACCATGAGTACATGGCATATTTGCCTAGCTCGGGGCCGCCCTTGGAAGTAACCGTAACCTCCAGCTGCGGCAAGTTGTGCTGCTGCAATATTTGTGCGTAGCCGGCGCTGGCACTTTCGCTGTTACCGTTAAGCTCCTTTAATTTTTCTTTAAGCTGCGTGCAGGCATCACTCACCGCCGAACCAACGGTTGCCGTAACCGACGAGCCGCCTTGCGTAGGGGAAGGCGGCATGGTGGAATCGCCTAATTTAAAATTGACTTTGTCGGAGGAAATACCCATAACCTCCGATGCAATGGTGGTCATGGCCGTGCCTGTGCCCGGGCCTATGTCGGTAACGGCAGTTTCGATATGAAGCGTGCCATCCGCCAGCAATCGGGCAACAACGGTAGCTGATCCGCGATAAGCGCCGAACATACCGGCGGCCATTCCATAACCGGCCAGCCAGCCGTTTTCCTTAACGGTACCTGGTTTTGCGTTACGTTTGCTCCAGCCTATGGCATCCGCGCCAATCTTATAAGCATCATTTAAAAACTTGCTTGAATAGGGTTTCCCGGTTTGGGGGTCTGTTTCAGCATAATTGCGCATGCGCAACTCTATCGGATCGATATTAAGCGCATAAGATAATTCATCCATCGCTGATTCAAGCGCAAAAGCGCCTGTGGCCTCGCCCGGGCCGCGCATAGGGGTGGGCGTATTTACATTTAATGAAACAAGGCGGTATTTGGTATTAACGTTAGGGCAGGCATACATCAGTTGGCTGATATTTACCACGCCTTCGGTAAAATCTTCGTAAACAGATGTTTGTCCTGAAGCTTCATGGGTGATGCCAGTCAGCTTACCATCGGCAGTTGCCCCCAGGCCAATTTTTTGCCAGGTATGCGGCCTGTAACCAACCGACGTAAACATATCGGCACGGCTTAAAACGAGTTTAACCGGTTTTTTGACAACTTTGGCTGCCAATACTGCGGCAATTTCGTGCGGCCAGGTACGGAGCGCGGCTCCAAAAGCCCCGCCAACAAATGGCGACATTACATGCACGTTTTCCTGCGGAAGCTTAAAGGCTTGCGCAATTGAACGCTGTGTGCTTTTAATGCCTTGTGTTTTATCATAAACAGAAACTTTATCGTCAGCATCCCAACTGGCTATTATAGCATGCAGTTCCATTGGGTTGTGAACCTCCGTCGGTATTAAATATTCCTGTTCAACCTTTACGGGTGCGTTTTTATAGGCGTCCCCGCTCCCGCGGAGGTAATCCGGCCCGTTGTGGGGGGAAACACCGGTGCTGAGGTTGCTTTTTAAGTTCGTTTGAAAAGTAGTGGCGTTGTAAGTCACCTTCACCAACGATGCTGCAAATAATGCACGTTCAAAAGTGTCGGCAATAACCAATGCTACCGGCTGACCGTTGAAAAATATCTTATCATCATAAAATATTTTTAAGGCGCCTTTTGCGGCCGGGGTCTCCGTTTGATAGCCGGGTATTTTCGGGGCATTCAGATAGGTGATAACTGCCAGTACGCCCGGCGCGTTTTCCGCTTTTTTGGTATCGATCGTTTTGATGCTGCCGCTGGTAATGGTACTACCGGCCAGCACGCCGTAGGTAACTCCTGCAACTTTATATTCGGCCGAATATTTGGCCCTGCCGGTAACTTTCATCCGGCCATCCACGCGGCTCAAGCCTTCGGGAGCGCCTTTATCTAATGTTATCTTTTCCATGGGTTTGTTCATTAGTTCAATGTTCCTTGGTTTTTGGAAAGTATTTGGCTATTAAGCCAAGCCTGCAGCATGTTTCAAAGCCTCGGTAATAGTACCAGGCGCCATTTTTAGCTTAAAGGCATTGTATTCATACGCCTTTGCACCCTGCATAGCAATTTGCGCCGCATGTTTAAAGCTTGCTTCGGTTGCTGGTTTGCCGATCAACGACTTTTCCGCATCAAATAACCGCCATGGCTTATGCGCCACGCCGCCCATTGCCAGGCGTGCATTGCGGATAACGCCTCCGCTGATATCCAATGCCGCCGCTACCGATACCAATGCGAACGCATAAGATTGCCTGTCGCGCACTTTTAAGTAATAGCTGTGTTGAGAAAAGTTATTATCCGGTATCTCCACGCCAACGATCAGTTCGCCAGGTGCCAGGTGGTTATCCGTTTCGGGATGGTCGCCGGGCAGGCGGTGGAATTCAGTGAACGGTATGCGCCGATCGCCTTTTTTACCGGCGATCACCACAACAGCATCCAATGCGGCTAAACCAACGCACATATCGCTTGGGTGCACCGCTATACATTGCGGACTGGTCCCGAATATGGCGTGCATCCGGTTATAACCTTCCAGTGCGCCGCAGCCCGTGCCGGGCTCGCGTTTATTGCAGGGCATGGTGGTATCGTAAAAATAGCTGCAACGTGTGCGCTGCATCATATTGCCGCCCACGGTAGCCATATTACGTAACTGCGGCGATGCCCCGGCCTTTAACGCCATCGACAGCAAAGGTTGTTTCTGCAGCACCAGGGTGTTTTCCGAAACCACGCTGTTCAGCGCAAGCGCGCCGATAAGCAGGCCTGTTTTAGATGGCGTAATGCTTTTTAGCGGGAGGTGGTTAATATCCACCAGCTTATCCGGTGCGGTAACGCCGCGTTTCATCAGGTCGACCAGGTTTGTGCCGCCGGCTATAATTTTGGTGCCTGGTTTGGTTATCGCGTCCAGCACATTTTGCTGGGTGGCAGGGCGGATGTATTGAAACTGTTTCATACGGCATGTCCTCCTTCCTTAACTTCCTGTATAGCGTTTACAATATTGGGATAAGCCCCGCAGCGACAGATGTTGCCACTCATAAATTCACGTATTTCCGTTTCGGAATTGGCATGCCCCTCGCGGATGCATGCTACTGCCGACATGATCTGTCCCGGCGTGCAATAGCCGCACTGGAAACCGTCGTGCTTTAAAAAGGCTTCCTGCATCGGGTGCAGCTCTTCGCCCTTCGCAAGGCCTTCAATGGTGGTAACCTTTTTACCGTTTACCATCACCCCGAGAGTGAGGCATGAGTTTACCCGGTGACCGTCAACATGAACGGTACAGGCGCCGCACTGGCCGTAGTCGCAGCCTTTTTTTGTGCCGGTAAGATCAAGCTGCTCGCGCAGGATATCCAGCAACGTGGCCCGTGGCTCAACCGACAAGCTTTGCTGTACACCGTTTACCTCGAATTTTATAGGCAGCTTTTCAAAAGCTTCGGCTATTTTTTCGTCCACATGCATATCCGCGGCCTTGGTGGCAACAGCCGGCGTAAGCGCCACGGCGGTTATCAGTGCGGATTGTTTCAGGAAATTACGTCGGGAGTTTTCCGGTGCCTCCATCTCACATTCGGGCAGTGTACCGGGCATTTTACTTTTCATAGATAATAATGCTTTTAAGAGAAGTTAAAATTAGAGTTTTTTTAAGAAAACAATAAATAGAAACAAATAAATTACACAAATAGCGTTGGGTATTTTAAAATATAACGATAACAAAATGAGGGTTTTAACTCCGCTGTTTTTGCTGAACACCCTGGCGTACAAACTTTTGAGGGTGTATCAATTTTTGAGAGAGATACAGGTGATACACCTGATACAAGATGATACAGCTGATATACTTGAACTAAAACGCATAGGCAGATTATAAGTAACTTGCATTTATTATCAAAAATAAACTAACCTTTTATTTGTACTTATTTAACATCTGGCGGTTCGTTTTTCATCGCTGATATATTTCGCCCGCCGTCTTTATCCAGCACAATGAAAAATATTTGTAGCCTGCTACCGCGCGAATCAACCAGGGTTAATTTATGTTTACCAGATGATGGATTTAAAGCAAACTGGTGGTAATCAATAGTTTCACCTACATACTGGTCATCAAGGTGCCAGAATATTTTGATGCCCGGTTGCCTATGTACTGCAGTGCATATCATGCGGCCACGGGTTCCATCGGCTTCTAAAGGAACGTAAACTTTGGCACCATCTTTTGGATAGATCAATTCCATAGTTCGTTGCTGTCGGTTTTGCTGGCAATCGGCCCGGAAGGGTGGCAGTTGTTTGTACTGATAATTTTTGCTACGATAATAATATTCCATTGATGGCGGTAAAACAAACCAGGATTGATGCAACATGTTTGTGGGCAGTTCACAGTCCGACGTGACCTGCCATTTGCGGCTCGCATCCAAATGTATAAGCTGGTGGAAGGGACAAACGGGGGCTTTCAGCCCGCTTTTAGGTACCCACACCGTATCCACATGGTCACAGTTTTCGCCGGCGCGGTAGCCGCTTTGTGAGCAAATGCCAATGCGGGCCATTTCGCCGATGGGCATATCAAACCAATCGTGACTAACCGGCAATTGCCTGAAGATTTCAAACATGATTGGGGCGGCTGTGCTTACGCCAATAAGCCCGGTCCTGCCTTCACCGTTAGTATTGCCAACCCACACGCCAACCACATAGCGAGGGGTAATGCCAATAGCCCAGCCATCGCGAAAGCCAAAACTAGTACCGGTTTTCCAGGCGATGCGCTGTGACGAGCTAAACTGCTGCCAAAGCAATTCATCGCCTGGGCGCATTACTTCTTCCATGGCTTGCAGGGTATAATAAATAGATGCCGCATCCAGCAGGCTGCCCTTTTCTAAAACCGGCTTTGTGGCTCGTGTTTTGGTATAGTGGGGGTTATGGAAATCGGCGCGGTCATAGAAGCCCTTATAACGGTGATAGTGATTGAGTACACGCGCCATGTCAGCATAAGCACCGCTCAGTTCCCATAAATTGTTTTCGCCGCCGCCTAAAATGAGAGAGAGACCGTAAAAATCAGCAGGCTGTTTCAGCGTGGTAATTCCCGCATTGCGCAACAAGGCATGAAAGCGTTCGTACTTGTATTGCTGTAGCATACGCACAGCGGGTATATTGAGCGATCGCGCCAAAGCTTTTGAAGCCGGTACAGCTCCATCATAGCCCAGGTCGAAGTTTTCGGGACGGTAGCCTGCAATTTGTGTAGGGATATCGGGGATGATACTATTAGGCAATATCAAACCATCGTGCATCATTGCAGCATACAGTAAAGGTTTGAGCGTACTGCCCGGGCTGCGCGGCGCGCCTATCACGTCTACATTGCTTTCCAGTTCAGGTTGGTCAGTATGGAATATATTGCCAACATATGCCATCGTTTCGCCCGTTTCCACATCCAATACTATGGCGGCACCGTTGCGAATATCGTTAGCTTTTAATACCTGGTGGTGGCGCTCCAAAATGTCAGTTACATTTTGTTGTAATACCGAATTGATGGTCGTGGTGATACGGCTACCATTTTGAGAATTGGCGGCATGGTCATTCTTAAAGCGGTCCAGTAGGTGCGGAGCGCCCTGAGGCAATGGTACAGGCCTTTCAGGCACGGGCTCACTTTTAGCCAAAGCAGCTGTTGTTGCATCAATAACTTTGAGCTTGCAGAGTTTATCGAGCAACTTGTTCCTTTTTTTGATTAAGATAAGCCGGTTTTTACCCGGATGCACCAACGATGGCGAATTGGGCAATACAGCCAGGGCTGCGGTCTCGCCCCAGGACAGTTTATCCGAACTACGGCCAAAGTATCGCCATGAGGCCGCATCTAAGCCCACCACATTGCTGCCGAATGGAGCATTGCTCGAATACAGCGCCAGTATTTCAGCTTTCGAGTAAGTGATTTCCAGACGCATGGCCTGGAATAGTTCGACTAACTTTTGCCATATCGTTCTGTCATTCCGCGTGGCCAGTCGAATAACCTGCATGGTGATTGTGCTGCCACCGCTTACAACATGATGAGCCCTGACGTTTTGTTTTATTGCGCGGACCAAAGCCAGCGGATCAAAACCTGCATGGTGCTCAAAGCGCTGGTCTTCAAAAGCGATGATACATGCCTTGAATTTAGGGGGAACTTTAGGATTATAAGGGAACCGCCACTGGCCGTCAGACGCGATCGCTGCACCAAGTAATTGCCCCTTGTTATCGTCAATTACAAAGGAAGTCGGCGACCTAAACAAGTGTTTAGGCAGGCAAAACCAGAAAAGCGACAGAAAGCATGCAATAATTACAGCGGCAATGGATCCTTTCTTTGATGAAAAAAACGATTTCACAAATCTATATATGATGCCACCGATCTTTTTCATATCAAACAGCCGCTCCAACTGTCACAAAATTCAATATTCACTATTCCAATTCCCTACTTCATCACATTAACCCAACGTCCTTTTGCCAGCGCACTTATGGAGTTTTGGTACATCGCTTCGCAATATACGCCCGGCTGGTAAAACCGCCCTAAGTAGGCGGCATTTAGCATCACAGAATAAGTGACTTCTTTATCTTCAGGCAAACTGAAATAAGTGTACACACGGTCGTCACGGATATCCATATAGTCTGATGGCGACGATTTAAATGCTTCATCATTGTTCATCATACGGGTATTCAGTATTTCCCAGCCCGAAGGAAATATCTGCGATAGCGCCATATTATCATACCGTCCGCGGCGACCAGGATTTTTAATAGTTACCTGCGCCACAAAGTCAGTACCTTGTTTTAGGTTGGTAGGATCCACAGGCGTGCCTTTCAGATTGAAGTAGGATACGCGCATTTGTAGTATATCCGGGTTCTCGATAGGTTTTACATCTTCTCCGCTAACAGGCTGTCCTTTTTGTATCAAACGCAAATAAAGTTTGTTTTTCCCGGTGTTTTGTAGCGTCAAATTACCCGATTGTGATTTTACCGGCAAAGACCAAATGTAGGACGAGGAATTGACATTAGTCTTTGCCCCGCCCGCTTTGTAGTTGAACACCAACTTGCTGCTGCCGGCATTTTTACCACAATATTCGGCAATGGCTACCAGGCAATAAGCCGTAGTTTGCGTACTGTGCCAACTATCAACCGATAATTTTGATGCGATACTGCGTAGTACAGCCGATGCCTGGCTGCGCTGTCCTAGCAAGGTAAGCGTTTCCAGTATCATCGCGTCATCACGCAAATCAGAGCCATAAGTCCCAAACAGGGTATAATAGGGCTTAACGCTGGTAGCTAAGCCCGCTATCATATGGACAGCTACTTCGGGCTGGCCTGCGAGCTTATAAGCCGCTGCCAGCCGCCATTTTGCCTCGGCACTTATGTATGGGAACTCTTTTAAGCGGTTCATGGCGCCGAGCTCGGGGGCACGTGCTAATGCCAGCAGATATAAACGGTAAGCCTGCACAAGGTCCGCACCGTAAAAACTGCGCGAATTCGGTGCCCACGAGAGTGCTGTTTTGCGCTGGAAGTTTTTCCAGTGGTCGATAAAACCAACTGGCAGGGCATATCCCGCTGCTTGTGCAGCCAGCATAAAGTGTCCTGCATAATTGGTGCCCCATTCGTCCGGTTCGCCAACGCCGGGCCAGTAACTTAAGCCGCCGCCAGGGACCTGGAAACCATTCAGCCTGCTGATACCCGATTTAATATTGCGGCCGGTGATGGCCTTTTGGTAATCGGAAAGATCAGTTAGCTGCCCCAAATACAACTGTGGAAATACAGCCGAGGTTGTTTGCTCTACACAGCCATAAGGATATTCTATAAGGTAATCTAGTCGTTTTGCCAGGTTTATTGCCGGAATGGTTGACGTTTCGAGAGTTGTTTTATTGGTGCCACTCATGCCAATGGCTTTATAATCAGTGCTATATATTTCTCCGGGCAATATCTCCTTTTCAATCACTTTGGTGATGGGAGGATTAGGGTTACGCACGGCCAGTTCCACATCATAAGCTGCCCGTTCATTTCCGCTTGTTGCGAGTACCTTTACTTTGCCGATACCTATGAAATCTTTTACCGTCAAATCAAAAGTGACCATCTGCTCGCCGGTTTTAGAAAAGGTTACTGTTTGATGATTATTTCCCGAAAGGTTGTTAAACGCATTCGACTGTACTTCGATGTTAACAGTTTTTACGCTGTTTTCCAACGCGAAAACAGTAACAGGCAACTGCACTTTTTCGGACGGTCCTAATATACGGGGCAGCGTGGCCAATATCATCAGCGGTTTTTTAACAGCAATCGTTTTATCGGCAAAGCCATAGCTGCCCTGATGCCCGGCTATCACCATTGCCTTGACTGAACCTATGTATTGCGGCAATGTAAAGGCATACGTTTGCTTTTCGCCCGCATTGAGGTGGAAAGGGCCAAGGAATTTAACAACAGGTTTAAACCTGTTTACAGATATATTTTTATTGACCGATTTACCACCCGCATCGCCGCCTATGCTTAAAATACGCTCCAAATCGCCGCCAAATGCACCGATAACATAATCGAACATATCCCAGGTTTTTACCCCCAACGCCTCACGCGCATAGAAGGCACTATGCGGATCAGGTGTTTTATAGTTAGTGATATCCAGCAGGCCTTCGTCAACAATAGCTACGGTGTACGTCATTTCTTTGCCGGATGCTTCAGATACGGCAATAGCTGACGTTGTTTCCGGCCGGATCTTATCAGGCATGCTGATTACTGGTTTTAATATGGTAGCCGGATCTTCGATCAACAAGGGGATAGCGCCATACATCCTTATCGGCAGGTCGTTCACGGTTTGTGAGTGCGGTTGCAGCAGGGTAACGTTTACAAACACATTTGGCGACATGTTTGCTTCAACCTTAAAATGGTATTGCGTTTCGCCTTTTTGCGTATTTATCCAGTCGGTCTTTAATACTTTGGTACCATTCTCAAAACTGATCAGCGCCCGGCCATTAGCCATGGTTGGAATGGTAAGCACAGCATCCTCCCCAACCTTATAGCTTGGTTTACTTGAAGTGAACGACAGCATGGCCGCTTCAGTAGGGTTTTCCTGCTGCAGTCGCTGGGCATAGTTTGGCCAATCCATGTAAATGATCTTGCCGGTTGAGTGCCCCGTTTGTTCATCTTTAACACGGATAAGGTAACGCCCCCAATCGGCTTCTGCAATTTTTAAGTTCCATCTGCCGCGACCGCTATTCAATGCAACTGTTTCGGTACTTATCAATTTATTGTATTTATCCTGGGTAAAATTGCTTACGGTGGCACCGGTATTATCCCACCACCAGCGCCATTGTATTTTGTATAACTCAACGGTTACGTTACGCCGACCGGCAATTAAATTGCCTTTGGTATCTATATCGGCGATGTCAAACACATGGTTTTTGCCGGTTACCAGCATTCCCGATAAGGCATTGCCCTTTTCAGCTTTTATGCCGACGTAACCGGGGTAAACGTTGTATGGAATGCTCACCTGGCTAATGCTGAAGTTGCCGCCCGGTTCAAATACTTTTACTTCGAAGTTAGCCTTTAGTTGCCCCGGGGCTTGTTTGTCCACGTTCACATCTGCATTGATGGTGGTATTACCTTCTGCATCCAAACGGCCATCAAACACATTGCTCACCTGTGTATCGAATTCCAGCGTCGGGTCATCAAAACCATAACCTTCGAAGTTTTTGAAGCTTGTTTTTTGTGATGACAGATAGGCATCAACCTTGGCCTTCAGATTTTGCGCAATGCCGCCAAACAGCCACCTGGCATTTAAAATACCGGTGGTGTTTTGTCCTTTGGTTAACTCCTTTTGATCGGCAAAACTGAGGTTAAGTTTCAAACGGTTAGGCATAATAGTTTCTACCTTTATGTTCTTTTCGAAAATAGCTCCGCCAACCTTTACCTTTGCTTTCCAGTTACCGGTAATGTCGCTTGTTTGTGTGGCCAGGTGGAAACTGTAAAATCCATCAACCGAAGCAGTGCGGGTAAGCGTGGTGTACAGCTGCCCCATCGGGTTGTAAAAGTCTAGCTCTACCGGGTAATTGGACGGCAATTTATTTTGCTTATCCTCTAAAATAAACGAAACAAATATGCTATCACCCGGGCGCCAAACACCGCGCTCGCCATAAATAAAGCCTTTTAGCCCATGCTGTACTTCATCGCCGCCTACGTTAAACCTCGTTAGGGGTAGGGCACTGCCGTCATCTAATTTCAGATAGCCGCGCTCATCGCCACGTTTGGCCACCAATAGGTAAGGCTTACGCGGCATATCGAACTTTGCGAGCCCATAACTGTCAGATGTGGCTTTGTGTATTACTTGTTTTTGATAATCCAGCAAATCAAGCTCAATGCCGGGTATCGGTTGCGCAGTAATGATATCAGTTGCTATTACCACCATGCTGTTATCAGTACCGCGTTTTGCTACAAGCCCAATATTGGATGCAATGATGTTACGTGTTGCCCATTTTTGTTTAGTAAAATAAGAATCGGTACAAGGGTTATCACGGTCGCTCCAGTTAAAACCCGAAGGATAATAACTGTCATATCTCGACCAAAAATCGTCGTCATCATCACTAATGGATGAGTTACCATCACCCCCGCCATAATAGCCGCCTCCGTCGCCTTCTTCATCCTGATTACCCTTGCCTGTTTTAACCGGGCCACCCGCTTTGCAGCTATAAAGCGAATATTCTTTGCGGAATCCAATTATTACCCTGTATATCGCGCCCGGTTCGCTCCGGAAGAGCTTATCGATATCGAGCATAAAACGGGTTTTTTTATTCAGGTTAACCGATTTATCGGCATCCAACCTGATGGTTTTTTGTACAATAGGTTTACCTACCCTCCTTAATTCATTATCTCCGTTTATATCGTTATTTTGGAAATACTGCGGCACGTTGTCTTCATAAATCTTAATGATACTCACATCAACCGCGTTGAGGTTAACAGCTTCAAAAGGCATTAACAATTTGCCCGAGCTTGGCAGGATGACACCCTTGCCGGGGATGGTTACCGCAGGCAGTTTGTTTTCGAAAAAAACATTGGCGGTATAATTCCTGGATATTTTTTTGCGCGATATGTTTTCGACACCCTGGTTTACAAATACGCTGTAATTACCATCCAGATGTTCACTGGCATACACCTTAACCTGGCTGCCTTCAATAGTATACGCGGGTTCTGTAGTATTGCTGATGCCGATCAGGCCATTCAACTCCTGCCCCACCATAATGGCGTCCGAAAACTGCACCAACACATATTGTTCCTGGTCTTGCACAGCTTTTATATCAAGCACTCTAAAATCGCCGATGGCGGGCACATCGTATTTTTGGTTTCCTTTTTTATCTACATTTAATGCACTTCCATCCCAGGAAACCATAACCGGATTAACGCCATTGGGCAGTCGCTTTAGTCGGTCGATGGTAAAGGCATGTGTATGCGTATAACTGTTATGCTGCCAACTAATATGTGTTGCGGAGGAGTAATTTACGGCAATGATCTTTTCTACCTGATCCGTTTTTTCGGCATCGGCGGTTTGGATAACGCCTTCCAGTTTCATCATGTCTGTTGAAGTGCGTGTCGTGGTTTGCAGGCCGTTAAACGTTACCGTGTAATCAGGCCGTATAGTTTGAAACGTGAAAGTAAATTCATCGTAATGATCGGGTACCTTGATCACTTTGTCTAAAGCGAATTTAGCGTTATACTGCTTATCTGGGTCGAGGTTTTTGTCGGGTTTAAACTCGATGGTACGCGCGTCAACCCAATGGGCGCTGCCTTTTACCGAAGGTGATATATTAAAGATGCCGTCGGGCAATGTTTCGTTCTGCACGTGTATTCCCTCCACATTGTTAGCAAGCCGGACACGTATGCCACTCTCTTTGGAGATGATTCCCGTAGTGTACGATTCGATGTACTTGCTGAAAGAAGTATCGACCGGGCTTTTTTTGCTTTTGTGGATTAAATAATAAGTAATTCCGCTTGCCAATATTACAAGTGAGGCGGCGTAAAGAATGCCCGCTTTGCTAAAAAGTGAGCTTTTAAGTGATAACATATCAGGTTGGTTTATCACGTAAATTAAGAAATTTATATCACAAGATAATTTTTTTGAAAAAATATTTATTGCATATTAAACCTGTTTTTTATAGGGTTTAAATATAGTGTTCGCTTATGCAAGAAACACAACAATATGGTAAAACAAAAGCCCCTGCATTACACCGGGGCTAAGCAAATTAAACTATAAAACTGAAACAAAACGCCTATTTAGTCATTGGTCATTGTGTCATTCGTTATTGTTGCGTTAACCTTTACTCCTACCTTGCGCCCTTCGCCTTTGACCTTTCACCTCTCCCTACGAGCATCCCATCGAATTCCCGCAGTTCAAGCATTTGTAACACGTGCCCGACCGTATGGTGGTATGCCCGCAGGTGTTACAAGCCGGGGCATCACTTTGCGCGCCCATGCTCAGGTCAACACTATACTGTTTTTGAAGGTTGCTACTACTGCTACTCTCCACTGCAACTGACTTAGCCGGCTGGTAAACATTGGTCTCATCCTGGTTTACATCGCTGTCGTCCATTTGCGGGTTGCCGGTGATGCCGTTTTGCTCGGTGATCACGTGCACCAGGTCGGTACGGTTCTGGTACTCATAGCCCAGCATCCTGAAAATATAGTCGATAATAGATGTCGCACTTTTAATATTGGCATGGCCAACTACCATCCCGGCAGGTTCGAAGCGGGTGAAGGTAAATTTCTCAACATATTCTTCCAGCGGAACGCCATATTGCAGTCCTACCGAAACCGCTATGGCGAAGCAGTTCATCAGTGAGCGGAAAGTCGCACCCTCTTTGTGCATATCAACGAATATCTCGCCCAAAGTGCCGTCTTCATATTCGCCGGTGCGTACAAATACGGTTTGCCCGTCGATCATAGCCTTTTGGGTATAGCCGCGGCGTTTAAAGGGCAGGCTCTTCTTTTGCACCACCCGCGAAAGCTGGCGCATAAAGTTGGTGTCCTTTGATTTCTCCATAATCGCGATGGCCGCCTCAATTACCTGTTCCGATGTCAAATCGCTCAATTTCACATTGGCTGCTTCGCCCAATACTTCTTCAACGCTATCCAGCTTTTCTTCGGCTGTTTCTATTTCTTCCTTCACATCCGATTTGGTCGAAAGCGGCTGCGACAATTTGCAGCCATCGCGGTAAAGCGCGTTGGCTTTAAGGCCCAGTGCCCACGATAGCTGGTAGCAATCTTTTATCTCTTCAACTTTCGCCTCGTTAGGCAGATTAATCGTTTTGGATATGGCGCCCGAAAGGAAAGGCTGCGCCGCCGCCATCATTTTAATATGGCCGTGTGCGTGGATAAAGCGTTCGCCTTTTTCGCCGCATTTGTTGGCGCAGTCGAATATAGGGTAGTGTTCTTTTTTAAGATAAGGTGCGCCTTCAAGGGTCATGGTGCCGCAGATGTACTCATTGGCTTCGGCAATTTCACGGCGGTTAAAGCCCAGCCCGCGCAGCACATTGAAATCGGGCGCATTGTATTGTTCGGGCTTAAAGCCAAGGCGCTTCAAACAATCCTCACCCAGCGACCATATATTAAAGGCAAAGCTGATCTCGAAAGCGGCAGCCAGGCCGGTGTCAAGTTTTTCCAGCTCGGCGTCGGTAAACCCTTTTGCTTTTAAGGTATCCGTATTGATGTGCGGAGCGCCTTTCAGGGTTGCCGCGCCTTTAGCATAATTTACTATCGCGATAACTTCGCTTTCGTTATAACCCAAATTGCTTAAAGCCTCTGGTACCGCCTGGTTAATAATTTTAAAGTATCCCCCGCCTGATAGCTTTTTGAACTTCACCAGCGCAAAATCAGGCTCGATGCCGGTGGTGTCGCAATCCATTACCAGGCCGATTGTGCCGGTTGGCGCGATAACGGTGGTTTGCGCGTTGCGGTAGCCGTATTGCTCACCCATTTCAACCGCTTTGTCCCACGCATTGCAGGCGGCAGACAATAAATAATCGGGGCAATGTTTCGGGTCGATTCCTGGAGGGGTTATTTCAAGGCCCTCGTAATTTTCGGTTGAGTTATAGGCCGCATAGCGGTGGTTGCGCATTACGCGGAGCATGTGCGGTTTGTTGTCTTGATAGCGGGCGAAGGTACCCAGCTCGCGGGCCATTTCGGCTGAAGTAGCATAAGCGGTACCGGTCATGATAGCGGTTATAGCGCCGCCTATCGCGCGGGCCCTGTCACTGTCATACGGGATGCCGTTTACCATTAACGCAGAGCCAAGGTTGGCATATCCCAATCCCAATGTGCGGTAATCAAATGACAACTGCGCCACTTCTTTCGACGGGAACTGCGCCATCAATACCGATATTTCTAAAACGATGGTCCAAATACGGCAGGCATGCTCAAACCCTTTTACGTCAAATACACGTGTTTTAGGATCAAAGAAATGCGCCAGGTTGATGGATGCCAGGTTACAGGCAGTATTATCCAAAAACATATACTCCGAGCATGGGTTCGACGCGTTGATGCGGCCGCCTTCGGGGCAGGTATGCCATTCGTTAATGGTGGTATCAAACTGAACGCCGGGATCGGCGCAGGCCCAGGCTGCAAAAGCGATATCGTCCCAAAGTTTTTCCGATGATATGGATCTAACAGCTTTGCCCGTCATGCGGCTGGTCAATTCCCACGGCTTTTCGTTTTTTAAAGCTTTAAAAAAGCTGTTGGGTATGCGTACCGAGTTATTTGAATTTTGACCGGATACGGTGCGATAAGCCTCACCTTCATAGTCGGATGAGTAGCCCGCAGCAATTAAAGCAGCAACTTTTTTCTCTTCTTCAACTTTCCAGTTTACAAACCCTTCAATTTCGGGGTGGTCCAGGTCAAGGCAAACCATTTTGGCCGCCCGGCGGGTTGTGCCGCCTGATTTGATGGCACCCGCGGCGCGGTCGCCGATCTTCAGGAACGACATCAGGCCGGACGAATAGCCACCGCCTGATAGTTTCTCGCTTTCGCCTCTTATCTTCGAAAAGTTGGTGCCTACGCCCGAGCCATATTTGAATATCCGCGCTTCACGTACCAGCAGGTCCATAATACCGCCTTCGTTCACCAGGTCATCATCTACCGAAAGGATAAAGCAGGCATGCGGCTGCGGGCGCTCGTAAGCTGAAGTTGATTTGCTTAACACTTCGGTAACAGGGTCAACAAAATAATGCCCCTGCGGCTTCCCGGTGATGCCATAAGATGTATGCAGCCCGGTATTGAACCATTGCGGCGAGTTGGGCGCGGCCAACTGGCCGGTAATGGTGTATACTATTTCGTCATAAAATATATCCGCGTCCTTTTTGGAAGCGAAGTAGCCGTAGCGCATGCCCCAGTCTTTCCAGCAGTTGCCCATACGGTGGGCAACCTGTTTAATGCTTTTTTCGGATCCGGTTGAGCCATCGGCCTGGGGCACGCCGGCTTTACGGAAATATTTTTGGGCAAGGATGTCAGTCGCCACTTGCGACCATGTTGCAGGCACTTCCACATCGTTCATTTCAAATACGGCATCACCTGCAGGGTTGCGGATAACCGACGATCGTTTTTCATATTTGAAAAGATCAAATACATCAGTTCCCTCTTTAGTGAAAAACCGCTCAACTTTCAATCCTTTGCTGTTGACTGCGTCTGTTTTTTTTGTAATGCTCTTGCCCATGTCGTTGTGTTTTGTACCAGTTATGAATATTCCTCAGTCTTAAGTCCCGAGTCGTAAGTCTTGAGTCAAAAAGAACCCTGAATTTGACTCAAGGCTCAGGACTTACGACTCCCGACTCAAATAAAAAGGGTTTTTACTCAAATCTATCGCTACCGCGGCTAGCATTCAATTCAAAGTTTTTAACACTGTGTGGGGAAGTGGTCTGTGAGGTAAAAGCGATTGGGTAAGGGATTAATTTACAATGATTTAACATTGTGGAAAATTATAAAGTTTAATTTTTTATGCCGCTTTGTTATTAAAATCACTATATAAAAAACGGGCATTCCCGCCGAAATGCCCGTTTAATTGCAATTGTTGGATCAAGCTTGTCAGGTCATCCTGTTGTGGCCCGCAACGGCAATAACTTTTTCAGGATGGGCCCCGCGTTCGCGGTTATCCGCATCTTCATTTTCCTTAAGCTGTATATTGATGGTTTTCTTTTTGCGCCTTAACATCGGCTCTTCGATAAATTTCCACGAGAACAACGCAATGCTAAACGCAATGGGCAGCAATATGGCAACATATTTCCATTGGCCGGTATAATGCAGCTGCACCAGGATATTTATGATCAGCCCGTGATAGATATAAACACCATATGATATATCATTACCCCTTAAAAATTTATGTGAAAATCCCGGAGCCGTATAGGCCAGCGAAATAGTAAAGACAGCTAATATTAAGCTCGCGGCGATGATGGTGACGGCATTTGTAAGCGGAACGAAATAACAAAATGCCACGTAAAAAATAAGCCAGTATAAAGCCTTGCCGGCGATAAGAGGCGATTTGCTCGCGTTCAGCCGCTGCATTAACACACCGGCTAAAAACAGGTAAAAGTGTGGTATGAACGAATAGCGGAATAATTTTGCAGCACCAAAGCCATGGTCTTCCATTAAAAGGGGATATTTAGCCCTTAACCCTATACCAACGATTAAAAACAACGCCCAGGCAATGTAAAATGGAACATTTGACCCTTTGCTTTTGATAAAGAAACGATTGATCGGGTAATAAATAAAAGGCAAAACGATATAAAACTGTAATTCAACCGGGATGGTCCATAAACTGGAGTTATACGCGCCGATCCCGTAATGTTTCAAAAAACCGGGTGTATAAATACCACCTATCAACTGGCTCACAAGCCAAATAGGTGCCTGCCAGTTCAAAAAGTTTATGCCCCCAAATATGCTGGCGGTAACAATAGTCAGAAATATACAAAACCAAAGCGCCGGGTATATCCGGAAGACCCGGTTTTTAATATAGTTTTTAAGATCGGTATTTCTTTCGTAAGAGGCCGATATCAGATAGCCGCTCATCGCAAAAAACATAGGCACACCGGGAAAAAACAGGAAAATGTTGTACCCCGGCGGTTTGGCCAGGTGCAGGTACATCACCGAGTGAAAGATAACTACCTGCGTCGCGGCTAATATCCGTAAAAGGTCGAAATTGTTATATTTTAAAGCCTGGGTAGCGGTTGTTTTCATGCGTCGTGAAAAAAATATTTACTATTTTTATTTGAGAAAACGTTAAAACAGGCGCTTTCCGCTATAAATTGTTTTGTAGCAATAACATTGCCGCCTGAAAAATGTTCAGGAAATAATAAATATTTTAAAGTAAACGTTAAAAATAAAAACGCAGACGAGGTTTTTTTTCGCACGGGTATCTTTTTGCAGGCTGCAATGTGAAAAAAGGAAGATACTAATTAAACCCTTGCTTCGTTATTTAAGTCGAAAAGAATATCCCGGTAAGCATCGGGGCCAAAAAATTACAAGTATGAGAATATTAAGAATTTATTGGGATTATTATTTTGCCAATCTCGACAGGCTATTTCCAAAGGTGTGCGCAGCCGGAGTGTATTAAGAAAGTTTGCAGTTTAAAGCTGGCCGTTTGCGGTGTTTTTTCTTGCTGCCAACTGCACACTGAAAACTGCCAACTTCCGCCAGGAACTACTCAATAACCGTCACCTTCAGCATATTTGTTTTTCCCTGCTTGGATATAGGCACTGCGGCGGTATTGATCACCACGTCGCCTGCAAGTACCAGGCTTTCAGCTTTCAGTATATTATTTACGTCGGCGATGGTTTGGTCAGTACTATCCAGCTGGTCGTAATAAAACGTCCTTACGCCCCAAACCAGGCTTAACGCATTTAAAAGGTGTTTATTTGATGTGAAAATATAAGTGCTTGCCTTAGGGCGGTAGCTGGATATTTCAAAAGCGGTGTAGCCCGACAACGTCATGGACACAATACCTACCGCGTTGGTATGCTCGGCAAGATATACGGCCGAACCGCACACGGCGTCGCTCAGGTAATTCGGTGAGCTTACATCGGTGTTTGATTCTTTATTCGTATTAAAAGGATAGCCAAGATCTTCAACATTCCGGATGATCTTCGACATCGTTTCAATTACTATAACCGGGAACTCGCCAACAGAGGTTTCGCCGCTAAGCATTACCGCATCAGCGCCATCCAGTACCGAATTGGCCACATCATTCACCTCGGCGCGTGTAGGCCGCGGGGTGGTGATCATCGACTCCAGCATTTGTGTTGCAACAATTACAGGTTTCGATGCTTCGCGGCATTTGCGCGCAATCATTTTTTGTAATAATGGCACTTCTTCCAGCGGCATCTCCACGCCCAGGTCGCCACGGGCAACCATAACGCCGTCAGTCGCAGCTATAATCTCATCAATGTTGTCAATGGCTTCAGGCTTTTCAACTTTAGCAATCACCTTCGCAGCTTTTCCGCTGGCCGCGATGATCCGCTTCAGGTCGATAATGTCTTGTCCTGTCCGTACAAACGAAAGGCCTATCCAATCCACATCCCATTCCAAAGCTAACTTCAGATTCTCCAGGTCTTCTTCTGTTAAGCTCGGGATCGATACTTTCGTGTTTGGCAGGTTAACCCCTTTGCGGGAAGTTAAAATACCGCCATGCATAATCTCGCACACCACGGTATCTAAACGGTTGGTTTCAATAACCTTCATTTGGATCTTACCGTCATCAAGCAAAATAATTTCATTGCGCTGCACGTCCTGCGGGAAGGTTTCGTAAGTGATGTAAATTTGATTATCATCACCGATACATTCGTGGGTGGTGATATTAATTCGTGTTCCGTTTACCAGGTGAATACCGCCGTCTTTTACCAAACCGATGCGGATCTTTGGTCCCTGCAGGTCGGCTAATATGCCTACGTTGGTTTTATATTGTTCGTTTATCTCGCGTATGGTATCAATAACTTCTTTGTGGTCGTTCGCACGCCCATGCGAAAAATTAAGGCGGCAAATATTTACCCCGGCCTTTATCATGGCTAAAAGCACATCTTTTTTGGCCGAAGCGGGACCCATGGTAGCAACAATTTTGGTCCTGTTATAATTTAATTTCATACTGGTTTGGTTAAAGAAGGCTTATACCGGCTACAATTAGTGTAACAGTAACACTTCTGAAAATTTGCGCTAAAATAATAGATTTTCACGTGATTTTATTTTTTTCGGGTCAATCTTTACCGCGGCAACTATTTCGGGTATCTTATTTAACGCCGAAATGAGGGCGTCGAGCTCCTTATCGTCGATATAATTTTTGATCATTAAAAAATAGTCAGCCCTGCTTATCTCAGGTACCAGGTAGCCTTCCGAACCTTTATTGGCAATAAAATAAAAATCGGTTTCGGTTGCCTCCCAGTTATAATGATATATCGAAAACAAAACCGGGCCCGATGCCTGTGCTATATCGACCTCCAGATCAGGAATTTTTACAAAATTGAAGTTTAAAAATTTATTGATGAGGTAACAAATGCGGTAATCTTTTTGGGATGTTGTAACCGCAATCAGAACAAAATCAAGATCGATCTCAAACTTTAAAAATTTCCTGTTCAAAATCATTACTTTTGCACCGGCAAAAATACAAATCGAAACTCTATCAATAAAATTTTGTTGCACATTATACAAAAGTTTTTAGATTTGATATTTGCCGGAATTTATTTTTCTTTGCACAAATTTTTATTAATCATTAAATTATAAGACTATGTCTGATATCGCTTCAAGAGTAAAAGCTATTATCGTTGAAAAATTAGGTGTTGACGAAAGTGAAGTAACACCCGAAGCTAGCTTCACCAATGATCTTGGTGCTGACTCGTTGGACACCGTGGAACTAATCATGGAGTTTGAAAAAGAATTTAACGTGGCTATCCCCGATGACCAGGCTGAAACTATTGGTACAGTAGGCCAGGCTGTTGCTTACCTCGAAAAAAACGTTAAATAAGCTCCCCAATTGTATTAAATGGAGTTTAAAAGAGTTGTAGTAACCGGGCTTGGAGCACTTACTCCGATTGGCAACAGCGTTCCTGAATATTGGGAGTCATTGCTTAACGGGGTGAGTGGCGCTGCCTTAATTAAGAGTTTTGATACTGAAAAGTTCAAGACGAAATTTGCTTGTGAAGTAAAGAATTTTGACGCAGACGCCTTTTTAGGAAGGAAGGATGCGCGGAAACTCGACCCTTTTGTTCAATATGCTTTATTTTCGACAGAAGAAGCGGTTAAGGATGCAGGCTTAAACTTTGATAAACTGGATACCAGCCGTATCGGTGTTATCTGGGGATCAGGCATAGGTGGTTTAAAAACATTTTTAGATGAGGTTGTAAACTTTGCCAAAGGCGATGGGACACCCAAATTTAATCCCTTTTTTATCCCAAAAATGATTGCGGATATCGCCCCCGGGCATATTTCTATCAAGTATGGCTTGCGCGGTCCGAATTTTTCCACCGTTTCAGCGTGCGCATCGTCCAACAATTCACTTATCGATTCATTTAACTATATCCGCCTGGGTAAAGCCAATATGTTTATCAGCGGCGGATCGGAAGCGATCATTAACGAAGCCGGTATCGGCGGGTTTAATGCCATGCATGCTTTATCAACAAGGAATGATGATCCGTCAACCGCTTCGCGCCCGTTCGATCTCGACCGGGACGGTTTTGTAGCCGGTGAAGGTGCAGGAACAATTATTTTAGAGGAGCTGGAACACGCTAAAGCACGTGGCGCAAAGATCTATGCAGAAATGATGGGTGGTGGCATGAGTGCTGATGCCTATCACATGACGGCTCCGCATCCCGAAGGGCTTGGCGCTGCCCTGGTTATGAAAGCGGCACTTGAAGATGCCGGGATGACACCTGCCGACATTGATTATGTTAATGTTCACGGTACATCTACCCCGATCGGCGACCCGCAGGAAGTTAAAGCCATACAGCAGGCTTTCGGCGACGAAATTTATCGTATAAATATCAGCTCAACCAAATCAATGACCGGCCATCTGCTGGGAGCTGCCGGCGCTGTTGAAGCTATCGCGGCCATACTGGCTTTAAATCATGATATTGTGCCTCCCACAATAAATCATTTTACCGACGATCCCGCCTTTGATCCTAAAATAAACTTTACATTTAACAAAGCCCAAAAACGCCTCGTAAGAGTAGCACAAAGCAACGGCTTTGGTTTTGGCGGACACAATGCCTCTGTGATATTTAAAAAGTACGAAGATTAACTATTCTGAATGCCTATAAGTCGTTTTTATAAGCTTTATATATCACCTAATAGGAAATACGTTAAGGTTTTAAAGAATTTGCTCGGATTTGTACCGGGCAATTTGTCGTTATATCGCCTCGCATTTCGTCATAAATCTGTTGCCCAAAACGTTAAAAAGGGGGTAAAAAACAGCAACGAACGTCTTGAATTTCTGGGCGATGCCGTGCTGGGCAGCGTGGTAGCCGAGGTGCTTTTTAAATTGTACCCTTACGAGGATGAGGGCTTTTTAACCGAACTGCGGTCCAAAATTGTAAGCCGGGTAAATTTAAACCAGCTTGCCCGCAAGCTGGGGTTCGATAAATTAATAGAGTACGACAGCCGCATGCTCAATTCATCGCGGCAGGGTTCATTGCTTGGCGACGCTTTCGAAGCCTTGATCGGCGCAGTGTACCTGGATAAAGGCTACGATTTCACCCGGAGCTTCCTCGTGAACCACATTATCAAATCGCATATCGACATCCACACGCTTGAACAAACCGAAACCAATTTTAAAAGCAAACTCATTGAATGGTGCCAGCGCCACAGTAAGGATATCGCCTTTGACCTGGTTAGTAACGAAGAAGGGGAAAACATTAAGCTATTTACCGTACAGGCGCTCATCGACGGCGAGATAATGGGTATGGGCAAAGAGTTCAGCAAAAAGAACGCTGAGAAACTGGCCGCAGAGAAAGCCTGTGAAATGCTGGGAATCTAATTGATTTCGGAATTCGGATTTTCGATTTTTCGCTGTTGTTTATTTTCAACGGTGCTCAAGAGGGCTATCGCCGTTTCGGATTCAACCTAAGCCATTACGGCTTTTTCTTTTTTACGGGAGTTAAAAGCGGGGAATTCAGATTTTGCAAGCCCTGTTTGTCTGCACTTTTATTATAAAAATTATACTCTTCCTGAACGTGCTTTATCAGCTCATAATCGTTCCATTGCTTTATATCGGTATACGATGGGGTATAATATTCCATAAACTTTTTCGCCGTACTGTCGGATGTATTGGTTACGCGCTTTACAAATGATAAATTATACCTTTTTTTAACTTCAGCATATTCGTTTTCTTCTTTTGCAAAGGCGGCAAAGCGGCGTGCCTTGCCGGGCGTACCGCCAAACAGTTCATATAAACCGGTTATAGGCGAGGTAAGGAACGACAGCGCCGGGGGTTTACCATCGTAAAACGTACCCTGCTTCCGGTAATCGGCCATTATATCATTTAATTCCTGGCGTTTAGATTGCCCCTGCACGGTTACCTGGCTGAGTTTAATGACCGGCTGCAAGTATACCGGGATATCGCTAGCGCTTGTTATGGCAATTTTTTGGTCGGTGTAATCTATCCTGCTGAAAAGCAGTGTATCGCCAATCGCGGCTTTAATGGAAAACCAGCCCAGCTCGTCGCTCATTTTGATCTCCCTGCTGTTTAAATTGGTAATTATAACCTGCGCTACCCTTTCGCCGCTTAGTTTTTTTGAGGTCACCCCTTTAATCATAAATACCTGCTGTGCTTCAGCGCTGAAAAGGCAAAACAGAAAAATAAAAAATAAAAAGAGCCTGTAGTGCATAGTCAAAGATGTCCCGCCGCAAACTTAAAGATAGTATTTGACAGCAAATGTGAAAAAATGTTAATGTTGAAGATTAGCGATAAGAGACCAGAGATTAGTCAAGCAAAGTCGGATTTAATCCGTGGTAACTAGCTAACCTCTAAACCCCAACCTCTAATCACTAAAAAAAATTATCTTTGCGCATGATAAAATCCATGACAGGGTATGGGATTGCGAGCTTTGACGCGGGCAGCACAAAATATACTGTTGAAATAAAATCGCTTAACAGTAAATTTCTGGAGCTGTCACTCCGCCTGCCAAAATCTTTTGCCGAAAAGGAATTCCAGCTGCGTAACGAATGCAACAAGCAGATCGAACGCGGAAAAGTGAGCCTTTCTATAAATGTCGAAAAGGCAAACTCCACCGTAAACGCGGCCGGAATTGATAAAGACCTGCTTAAGCACTATTACGAGCAGCTAAAGTCTGTAAGCCTCGAAATGAATGAGCCCGGGCAAAATTTACTGCAGCTGGCCCTGGGTTTACCCGAGGTGGTGAAATATGAGGAGGAAACTGTGTCGGAGGAAGAATGGAAAGTTGCAGAGAAAACATTTCAGCAGGCATTGACAGCATTCCAGCAATTCAGAAGCGATGAAGGAAAAGTATTGGAGCAGGATGTTAAGTACCGCATTGGCATCATTCTAACAAACCTCGGACTGATCGAAATCGAAGAACCAAAGCGTGTTCCAATTATCAGGGAGAGATTGAACCAGTTTTTAGCTGAAGCCGTTGCACGTGAGGCCATTGATCAAAATCGTTTCGAGCAGGAACTGATCTATTATATTGATAAACTGGACATCACCGAGGAAAAGATCCGCTTGAAGGCCCACTGCGATTATTTTATCGAGACCTTGAAAAACGATGACGCCAACGGTAAAAAACTGGGCTTTATTTCTCAGGAGATCGGCCGCGAAATAAATACCCTCGGCTCAAAAGCCAACGACGCCAATATCCAGAAACTCGTTGTAGGCATGAAAGAAGAGCTGGAAAAGATAAAAGAACAATTATTGAATGTGCTATAGTCATTAGTCATTAAGTCATTAGTCATTAATTGGCTTCTGAGGTAATGACCAATGACCAATGACAATGACCAATGACCAAAGAAGGTAAACTCATCATATTCTCAGCGCCATCGGGGGCGGGTAAAACCACCATCGTACATCATCTGCTTACAAAGTTTCCTGAGCTGGAATTTTCTATTTCGGCCACTACCCGCAAGGCCCGCGGAGATGAGCAGCCCGGTAAGGATTATTACTTTATTAGTAAAGAGGAGTTTCTGCATCGTATCGCCAAGAAGGAGTTTGTCGAATTTGAAGAGGTTTACTCGGGTACTTTTTACGGCACCCTGCGAACAGAGATCGACCGCATCTGGAAGAAAGGTAAAACAGTTATATTTGATATAGATGTGGAAGGCGGCCTGCACCTCAAAAAAAAGTATGATGGCAATGCCCTGGCCATCTTTGTACAGCCCCCTTCGCTGGATGTGCTGATCGAGCGGTTAACGGCCCGCGCCACCGACAGTAAGGAAAAACTGAAAGAACGTTTTATTAAAGCAGAAAAAGAATTGAATTATGCCCCTCAATTTGATATTATCCTAAAAAATTACGATCTTCAAACGGCATGTAACGAAGCGGAGGAATTGGTAAGGAATTTTATCACAAAGAATTAGTTTGCAGTTTTTAGTTTGCAGTTTGCTGAGATACAATGGGCACTTATAAAGATTTGATTTTATATAAGAAAAGCTTTGTTCTTGCTATGGAAATTTTCATAGTTACTAAACTATTCCCTAAAGAAGAGACATATTCTTTAACCGATCAGATCCGCCGATCTTCACGTTCCACTAATATTTGCACGATTGAAGCATATCGTAAGCGAAAATATCCCAACCACTTTGTAAGCAAATTAACAGATGTTGATATGGAAAACAGCGAAACGCAAGGGTGGCTGGCGTTCGCCAAGGAATGCAATTATATTTCTGTAGAGGTATATAATAAACTTCATGAACTATCGGATGAAATAGGGCGACTTGTTCAATATATGATTAATAACCCCGGAAAGTTTGGCTCGGGTTAAAGTCCCATGCTCAGTTTGCCAACTGCCAACAGAAAACTGCAAACTAAAACCGCCAACTGCCAACTAAAAACTGCCAACTGATGAAAATAGGGCTACTATTCGGTTCTTTTAATCCCATACATATCGGCCATTTAATTATAGCCAACTACATGGCAAACCATACTACACTCGATAAAGTTTGGCTGGTTGTTTCGCCACAAAACCCGCTAAAGAAGTATAATGATTTAATCAATACCTACGACCGCCTCGAAATGGCCAAGCTGGCGACTGACAATTCAACGCATATTTCTGTCAGTGATGTTGAATTGAAATTGCCTCAGCCATCCTACACCATTGATACCCTTACCCATCTAAAAGAAAAATATCCGCAGCACGAATTCGCGCTGATCATGGGATCGGATAACCTGGTATCATTACCCAAATGGAAAAACTATAAACTGATACTGCGCGATTACCAGATATATGTGTATCCCCGTCCCGGGTATGAAAACACCGACCTGGCAACCCATCCCTCGGTAACCATCACCATGACGCCGCTCATGGAGCTGTCCGCCACCTTTATCCGCAAGTCGCTGGCCGAAAAAAAGAACATCCAGTACTTTGTTCCCGATTCGGTTTTGGAGTTTATTGAGAGTAAACATTTGTATAGGTAGGCAATAAAACCTTTTGCCCTTCACCTTTAACCTTTCGCCTCAAATAAATTTATCTTTGTATCCGTGAGCGAAAAAACCATTCTGAAACTTCAGCTGCCTACCGACCCACTTTGGGTAAAGAATGTGGTGGAAAGCAATATTGAAGAACTGTTAACCGACCATGCTTTCTGCGAGCAAAAAGCTGCCAGCAATGCCATTACGCTAATTGTTCAAAATCCCAATCTATCCGATTTGGTGCAGGAAATGATCGCGCTGGTACAGGAGGAAATGGACCATTTTAAACGCGTTCACGAAATCATCCTGGAGCGTGGCTACGTACTGGGCCGCGAGCGAAAGGACAACTACGTAAACGAACTGCGGAAGTTCATCATAATGGGAGGAGGTCGTGCTGTTCAGCTTATTGATCGGTTGTTGTTTTCCGCGATGATAGAGGCCCGCAGCTGTGAGCGCTTTAAAGTTTTATCTGAAAACATTAACGACGCACAGCTATCCGAATTTTATCACGAGCTGATGATCAGCGAGGCAACGCACTACTCAATGTTCATCCGCCTGGCTAAAAAATATGCCGGCGACATTGATGTAGACAAACGCTGGAAACAATACCTGGCCTATGAAGCACAGGTGGTGCAAAATTATGGTAAGGGCGAAACGATACACGGATAATTATCTATAGCGATGGGTTTGAAACCCATCGCTATGAAGATGACCGCGTTTTAATGTTCGCCTTTATCTCTTTTAATTCGTCACTAAAAGATTGGTTTTGATGATGTTTTACCTAGTTGTAAATGTATCCGCGTACTCTTTTTAAATTATCAGGACTGACCGTAAATGCTGCGAAACCATCTTGCCATGTCACATAATTGTTGGGGTCGTCTTTAAATCTCTCCCAGGAATTTCCTTTGATTGTTTTTACGATATCGGCGACCGATTGATCAGTCCGCAATCTTACCAATAAATGTACATGGTCTTCAACTCCGTTGATACAATCAAGATAAATCTCGTAATCATTTGCTATTTCATTAATTGCCTTATAAACTTCACGTTTTAATAAAGGAGCTAATATAGGTTCACGATTTTTGGTAGACCAGATAAGGTGTACCCATAATGAGGAATAGCTTTGAGGCATTTTGTAAATTTAACCCAATATATAAAAAAACAAATCAGATTTTAATAGCGACGGGTTTCAAACCCATCGCTATCTTTGCAACACGTAATGGCTATGGTCTATCGTCTATGGACTTTACTTTACCCCCGCCACAGTACGCAAATAATTATCCATCAACACCATATCCACCTTATCATTCATAAAGCCGATATGCATATCGGGCCTAACAATAATGGCCATTTGGTGATGCGGATTAGCTTCAAAGGCATTAAACACATCCAGGTTTTTGCCCGAGGGCGGCAGGTAAAAGAAATTTAAGGTATCTGAATAGCGGCCGGCTATCCATTTGGCCAGGGTGAATAAAAATAGTTCCTCAAACCGTCCTAAAATAATGAGTGTAAAACCCGGCTTGCTGCACCAGGCATGTAAATCAGTTTCTTCCTCTTTTTTCTCGTCGTAAATTTTAAGATAGGGCAGCCGGTCGCCGGCTTTTATTTTTGAGGAATTGCTGAGGTGCAGGCTTAGTAGGCTGTTTCTGTACGATATGCTTATCTGCGATACGCGCTTAAAAAAAGCCTCCCTAAGTAGCTTCTTACTCCATACCATTTTAAGCAAGCCCGGCAGTATCCATTTTTTAAATAAGCTTGTTACCCAGTTCCCCGACATAATGAGGGAAAATGCTTTGTCGGTAGTGCTTAGCAGGCTTTTTGCAACCGGCATCCTTTCGGCGGCATAGGTGTCAAGTATGGCGACATTAAACCGCTTGTTTATCACGCCGGCCAATTTCCAGGCCAGGTTATAGGCATCTTGTAAACCCGTATTCATCCCTTGCCCGCCGACAGGCGAATGAATGTGCGCGGCATCGCCTATCAAAAAGCACCGCTGTTTCCTGAAGTGATCGGCCATGCGGTGGTGCAGGCGATAAACCGTGAACCAATGATTTTTTACAAGCCCTATCGGAAACTGCAAGGTGTTTTCCAGGTACGGCAGCAGATCCTCCAATAGCACGGCATCCTTTGTATTCAATTCGTCAGGCAGATTACCCACCACGCGGAAACGGTTTGGCTCGGGCATCGGGAAAAACCCGGCGAAACCACGCTTAGCCAAAAACAGGCCTACCTGTTCATCACCAAGCTGTTTGTTGTCAACTTCAATATCTGCAAGGTAAAACTGGTGTTGATAGGTATCTCCCTTAAAAGGTATCAGCAGATGTTTACGAACGCTGCTATGGGCGCCATCGGCCCCAACCACCCAATCACTTGTTAGGGTCATGTTTTTTTCGCCGCTTTGTAATTCAACCCGCGCGTTTTTATCATTTTGCTGGAGGCTGATCAGCGATGTTTCCCAATAAACGGGGCAGGAGTTTTGGGTTAAAAAATCGAGCAGCAGCCGTTCATTTTTATTTTGCTGGAATATATGGACAAACGGAAACAGTGTCTCCCCAACACCAACATTATTGAGCGACAAGCAAGCTACTTGCTTACCATCTTCATTAAACGCAACCTCCTTCGCCTGTTTGCCTCCGGCCAGTATTTGGTCGATAAGGCCCATTTGGCGATATATCTCCAGCGAACGCGCTTGCACAGCCAATGCGTTTGAATGCATAGTTGGGCCTTGTTTGCTGTCGATAATAATTGGCCTGATCCCATATCGAAGCAATTGCGCTGCCATCATCAGGCCCGAAGGCCCCGCGCCTACGATCAGTACTTTGCTATGGGTTTCGGTAATAACCATTTATTATCTATGATATAGCAGAAAAATAGCAGGCCGTTTATGCAATTCGGGTATTCTTTTTTGCCATTCGGCGATTGTTTTTGTTTGCACGAATTCGGTTGCCGAAGTAAGGTCGCAGGCAATGCAAAGCCGCGTTTTCGGATGCGCTGTTTTCAATATTTCTTCGAGCATCGGATTATTCCGAAACGGCGTTTCAATAAATATCTGCGTTTGGTCGTTTCTTTCTGATAGGTTTTCGAGCTCCCTGATCCGTTTGCTGCGGTCGGCCTTCTCAATTGGCAGGTAGCCATGAAAAGCAAAGCTTTGCCCGCTAAAACCCGACGCCATCAAAGCCAGCAGTATTGAGCTTGGTCCAACCAGCGGAACTACTTTAATACCCATTCGGTGTGCTTTTTCAACTATTTCCGCACCGGGGTCCGCAACTCCGGGACAACCCGCTTCGCTCATCAGGCCCACATCGCTGCCGGCCTGTAGCCCTTTAAAAAAGTGAGCCGTTCCATCGGCGCGGTTATGTTTGCCATAGTCGTGTATGATCAATTCGCTTTGCGGCGTTTTTAACCCGGCTTCCTTTAAAAACCTTCGGGCGGTTTTTTCGTTTTCAACAATGTATTCTTTGATGCTGTTTACGGTATCGGTTAAAAATGGGGTGAACGATTTAGCCGATGCTTCTTCAGCAAGGGGTACGGGGATCAAATAGAGTGTTCCAAAGGGCATATTGCAAAATTGCTCATTTTTGTTTAATTTAAGCTACTGAAAGGAATTCGAAAAAAATGAAGTCACTAGGTACCAATTGGTTTATTGAAGGCTCAATCGATTTTGAGCATAAAAAGTATATTCTGCTTGATTATCTGCAGGAAATTAACCGCCATTTTGATAAAAGCAAACTGTACCCAAATCTTACCGATCTCATATTCCACTTCAATAATCTGCTTTATTTCAAAAAAAATAAAACCATGCTGCAACAGGCTTTCCCGCAGCGTTTAACCCAGGCAGATTTGGATGCGGTGAAACTAACCTATCAAAAAATAGTGGACGATGATAATTCAATGAAGGAAATCGAATCCATCATCACTTATGCCCTGCAGCAAATGGATCCCGCCATACAAACCGGCAAGGAGATTTATGATTTTGTAGAAAGCCGCCTGAACATCGACCCGATAGGTATTGTACCTTTAATGCCTTACCAGGGATATTTTTCGCTACGGAACGGGCGCGAAAGAACCAACTGGATCTACGAATACCAGATAACCATCTTCGAAAACAAGGACGATAAATTCCGGGGCATCAATATCAACTTTATTGAAACATACGAGCAAAGCATAACCAACACCCCCGAGGCCCTAAAGCTTGAATTGATACGTCGTAATAAGGATTTGCCCAACCCGGCAGTATACTATGTACAGAGCGATATTACATTCCCGCTCGAACAAACCTTATTGCCTGTTGCCAAGCGCAGCCTGGTAAAGTACATTTCGAAAGCCGCGTAGCCGGTTTGGAATAAATCCATTTCATCCATTAATATTCGCATATTGCAACGGTATGCCTGTCGCGAAACTACCCCTTAAAAAACAAATTGCTTATGCCTGCGGCATGATTGGCTGGAGCATCATGACGAATATTATTATCGTTATGCTTCCCTATTTTTATTTACCGCCATCAAGCGCCGGCCTAATGCCGTTGGTTCCGCAGCTGCTGCTATTCGGAGTGCTGAATATCATGTCGGTTATAGCCGCTTCGGGCAGGCTGATCGATGCGCTTTACGACCCGTTTATCGCTTCAATGAGCGACAAAAGTCGTCATAAACAGGGCCGTCGTATTCCATTTATGAAATGGGCCATTTTGCCGGCAGTTATTTTTTGCGGGCTTACGTTTTGTCCGCTGGTAAAGGCCGAAAGCATTGCTAACGCTATCTGGCTAACGGTAATGCTCGTTCTTTTCTTTATGGGCATAACCACGTACGTTATACCTTATAATGCGCTTTTGCCCGAATTAACCGACACGCCCGCCGAAAGAGTTAAGCTTTCATCACTGCAGCAGGTTGGTTTTGTTATCGGCATTATTATCGGCGCGCTGGTAAACAATTTTGCCGACCTGGTTCAGCATTTTTTTGAGATCACCACGCGTGATGCAGCCGTGCAAATTACCATTTGGGGCCTGGCTGCTTTTTCGGGTTTGGTAATGCTGATCCCGGTTTTGGCTATCGACGAAAAAAAATATACCGTAAGCAAGCCTTCACATCTGCCTATTTTCCAGGCAGTACGCAAAACGTTCAGCCAGCGCAATTTTAAATACTACCTCATCTCTGATTTTTCGTTTTATATAGCCCTCAGTATTATCTCCAGTGGCCTTTTATTTTTTGTTACTGTGCTGCTGCGCCTGCCCGAATCCCTCGGCGGATTATTAATGCTAACCATGGTTGTGGTATCTCTTTTATTTTATCCGCTGATTAATTACTTATCTAAGAAAATTGGCAAAAAACCCATTGTTTTATTCTCGTTCGCATTATTGAGCATCGTATTTGTGGCTATTTATTTCTTAGGAAGGTTCCCGCTTTCGCCAAGAGTACAGGTATTTTCACTCGTGCTTTGCGCGGCATTTCCGCTTGCTTCTCTCGGGATTTTACCAAACGCTATATTGGCCGAGATCGCCGAAAAAGACGCGGCGGAAACCGGCGAGAACCGCGAAGGGATGTTTTTTGCCGTTAAATACCTGTTCGTAAAATTGGGCCAAACATTGGGCATCGCCTTATTTGCTTTCCTAACCGTTTACGGCAAAGACCCCGGTCATGATTATGGCCTGCGTTTAAACGGCCTATGCGGTTTTGCACTCTGCCTTATCGCTTTTGGCTTTTTTACACGTTTCCGCGACACAAAGCCACGCGGCAAAGCAGCGAACCAATAGTTGGGAATAGTTGCAGCGTCGCTTCACAGGCATAAAAAAGCCAGGCCTTCAATTGAAAGCCTGGCCAGAGTTGATTGATTTGGTAATGTTTTAAACTAAATTCTTTTTGATATAGCTAATGCTTTGAGTTATGCTATCATAAGGATCGCCGGGGCAAACATCCTGCTCTACAAAAAAGTATTTTAACCCGGCCTTTTTGGCGTGTTCAAATATTTCTTTGAAATTGATGATACCGTTACCAACTTCGGTAAACGACCTTTTCGCGGTTTTGTCCATATCTTTTACATGCCATAACGGGAACCTACCCGGATGTTGTTTAAATATCGCCATAGGGTCCTGGTTGGCTTTGGTTATCCAAAACAGATCCATTTCCATCTTCACCAGATCTTTATCTGCATTGGCCAGTAATATTTCATAAGGGAATTTGCCGTCCTGCTTGTCAAATTCAAAATTGTGATTATGATAACAGAACTGAATACCAGCCTTTTTGCAAATTTCTCCGGCTTTATTGAATTGTTCCCCAACATATTTATAGTGGTCTAAGTTTCCTCTTTCTGTTGCTGACAAATAGGCGCAAACCATATATTTAACCCCAATGGCTGCGGCGTCATCAACGGCTTTTTCCCAGCCGTGGAGTATAGTGCCTTCAACTGCCTGTCCGTTATATTTATCTTCTCCCAGCCCATAATGCGCGCTCGGCATAATTAAACCATTCTCTTTTAAGGCTTTTGCAAACACTTTCGCATCAACATTGTAAAATTTGCCGGCGCTATTGTAGTTACCACCCTCTACAGAGCTATAACCTATTTGGGCAACTTTGGCAAGTGTCGCAAGCGGGTCTTTCGCCATGTGATCCCGTACGGTATATAATTGCAGGCCGATGTGTTTTTTATCATAAGCAAACAAATTGGGCGCTGCTAACAGCCCGGCAGAAAGCACGGCCGAAGTTTTGAGAAACGAACGTCTGGTAGTCATAAGTTTATAATTGGTTAAGTAAATATAGTGTATTACGCACACTAAACAAACTGTTATATGATTGTTACAATTATATCTGCGAACAGCTTGCCGGCACCAGAAATGTTGATGTTATATGTGATACCAGCTTTGCATCGGCATAATCCGGAATGGCGCGTATCTTTTGCCACTCAGGGTCGCCGCCAAAAGCTTTCCAGTGCTGGTCGTGTGCCTGCATATCGTCAAAAGTTACCATGTATATCAGGTTCGGCCGCCGTTCCCCGATAAGGGTCTCGCCAAAAAATACCGGGTTAAAGCCCAGCCGCTTAAAAATGTCAGCTTCGCCGGCGTCATTAAACATTTCCAGTTTCTTTTTCCCGGCGCTCTCGCTGGCATGTTCGTATCTCCGCAATTCAAATATGCGCTGTTTTTGCGCAGGCACAGCCAATTTGGGTGAATGCGAAAATGCCATAAGCAGCGAACTTTCTATCCGTTCGTAGGCCGGTTCAGTAGCCGGGGCGTTTAAATACGGCGCGCCTTTTTCCAGGTATACCGCATCGCCAAACAGTTTTTCCTGTACCGATAAAAAATCAGCCAGTGTATGATATGGTATCAAAACATATACCCTGGTTTGCCCGGCAGGTTTTAACTCCGTAAACACGCCGATATTTTTACTGCCCAGCCGGTTTAAAGCCGGAATTGCGGCATTTTTAAAATAATCTTCAACCAGCTTTTGCTGTTGCTCATTTTTCAACGTGTAAACCCGCAGCTCATAAAACTCCCTGCCGGTGTTCTTAAAATTTTCTGCAGCCATACTAATTTGAGAGCCCACGGCCCCCAATGCGGTTGTCAATAACGATGTTTTTACGAATGAACGTCTTTTCATAGGTGTTTTTTTATAGAAATAAGCGGATGTTATACTAAAACACAGTGCAGGATACAATATTACAATTATGCCGAACATATCGCATTTTTACAACAAACAAACATTCTTTTATATAAACTTGTAATTCAATATAATGAACTATTAGGTCGGCAAAGCAAGCCCAAAAATTTCTAAATCTTTTATTTGGTTTTTGGGTTATGATTAAGATTAAAATATTGTCATTATGGATTACAGGTATACCATGAACGAACAATTTTACCGGCAAATTTTTGATAAACAGCAGCACGTTGATGCGGTGCCTTCAAACAGGGAAATAACCGCCTGGGCTATGCAGCTCATCCGTTTATTGTATCCCGAACAATCCAAGCAGGTTTTTACATCGGTTGAACAGCTTAAAGCTGAATTTTTAAAACTGGAAAAAGAGCTTTGCCAGGTGATGGATGCAACAAAAGCCTGCGAGGCCTGCGATAACGAAGAACTGGCAAAAGAGTTCTTTGAACAGATACCGGAACTTTACAGCGTACTAAACACGGACATACAGGCGATATTCAACGGCGACCCTGCCGCCTGCAGCGAATTTGAAGTGGTGCGCACTTATCCTGGCTTTTTTGCGATATCGTTTTACCGGCTGGCACATAGTCTGTATAAGCACAATGTCCCGTTAATACCCCGTATTCTTACTGAATATGCCCATTCGAAAACCGGTATCGATATTCACCCGGCGGCTCAAATTGGCAAATATTTTTATATCGACCATGGCACCGGCATTGTTATCGGCGAAAGCTGCATCATCGGCCGGCATGTTAAATTATACCAGGGTGTTACCCTGGGCGCGTTGAGTGTCGACAAAAATATGGCCTTCACCAAACGTCACCCTACAGTTGAAGATAACGTAGTGATTTATTCGGGCGCAACTATCCTTGGCGGCGAAACAGTTATTGGCCACGACAGCGTTATCGGTGGCAACGTTTGGCTCACCAAAAGCGTCCTTCCCAATTCAACGGTTTATCATACACCAGCGATAACCGTTTTTAATAAAGTTAAAGCGTAAATAATGGCAGGCCTTATTGATTTAATTGGCAATACGCCAATGGTTGAAATACAAAAACTTAACCTCAATCCAAAAGTTAAAATTTTTGCTAAGCTCGAGGGCAATAATCCGGGCGGCAGTGTTAAGGACCGGGCCGCTCTCAATATGGTAAGGAGTGCCCTGGAGCGCGGCGATATCAAACCGGGTTCCAGGCTGATAGAGGCCACCAGCGGCAATACCGGCATAGCCCTGGCTATGATCGCCTGTTTATTTGGCCTTGAAATTGAACTGGTGTTGCCTTCTAATTCAACACGGGAGCGAACACTTACCATGGAGGCGTTCGGTGCAAAGGTAACGTTGCTTGAGGGCATCGAGCTCTGCCGTGATTATGCTGAACAAAAGGCGGCCACCGGCGAGTATTTCTTATTAAACCAGTTTGCCAATCCCGATTGTTACGAGGCGCACTATAAAACAACCGGCCCCGAAATTTGGCGCGATACTGCCGGCAGTATTACGCATTTCGTTAGCGCGATGGGTACAACGGGCACCATAATGGGATGTTCCCGGTATTTTAAAGAAGTTAACCCCAATATTCAGATCGTCGGTTGCCAGCCGACGGAAGGTTCATCAATTCCAGGCATCCGTCGCTGGCCCGAAGCGTATTTGCCAAAAATATTCGATCCAAAACGGGTTGACCGCGTAATTGATGTTTCGCAGGATGAAGCTACAGCCGCCACACGCAAACTGGCAAAAGTAGAGGGCGTATTTGCGGGGATGAGCAGCGGCGGCGCCCTATTTAGTGCATTAAAATTAGCGAAAGAGCTAACGGAAGGGACCGTCGTATTTATCTGCTGCGATCGCGGCGACAGGTACCTGAGCAGCGACCTGTTCGGTTAAAATTAAATTATACTATTCCTGCATAGTTATTAATCTCGCAACGGTTTCGGCGAACAATATCAATTCCCCGTTGTTGGAGAGTAATATTATAAATTGAAATTATGCAATGGTTTGGCGGACGCGAAAGCGACAATGTTGAAGAAGGAAGCAGCAGCGGCGGTGGCCCGGGATTTCTCTTTGGCGGAGGTATTCTAGGCTTTATAGCTTTGCTGATTTATTTATTTACCGGGGTCAATCCTGCACAGTTATTCAATGGCCAGGGCAGCAGCGATAGCACACAGCAACGAAATACCCGGGTAAGCAATGGGCCAGAGGGCTCTCAAAAAAGATTTTCACGGGTGATTTTTGCCGGAACCGAAGATGTATGGGATAGCCTGTTTAATGCAATGGGTAAAAAATATGTTCACCCAACCCTGCATCTTTACAGCCAGGGAGTAGATGCGGAAGGATGCGGCTTTGCCAGCTCAGCCACAGGTCCGTTTTATTGCCCGGCCGATCAAAAAGTTTATTTGGACACTTCTTTCTTTGCCGAAATGCAGCAGCGTTTCAAGGCGCCAGGCGACGCTGCTGCGGCATATGTTATCGCGCACGAGGTTGGACATCACGTTCAAAATCTTTTAGGCTTGTCAGCCAAAATAGATGAAGCAAGGCAACGATTAAGTAAAACGGAGTTTAACAAGCTGTCTGTTAAGCTTGAACTGCAGGCTGATTTTTATGCCGGCGTTTGGGCACACTACGAGGCATTAAATCATCAGAATAACATTATTATCAACCGCGCTGATATCGATTCGGCGCTGGTGGCAGCAAACGCCATTGGCGACGACCGGCTGCAGCAACGTTACCAGGGCCGTGTAGAACCGGATAGCTTTACACATGGAACATCCAAACAGCGGGCATACTGGTTTAAGAAAGGTTTTGATACGGGAGATATTATGCAAGGCCATACTTTTGACCCTGCTGATCTTGCTGAGAATCAGTAAGGCGAATTATCGTTTCGCCTTATTTCCCCAACGCCTGTTTTGCGGCCTTTTGTTAGGCGCATGCTCATGCTTAACCTGCTGTATTCCTGCCAGTTCGTCAGGCACGTCGATCAGGCGGATCGGTTTATCTATCAGCACTTCAATACTCTTTAGCTTCCGCTCATCGCGGTGATTAACAAAAGTGATAGCTGTGCCGGTAGTTTCAGCACGGGCCGTCCGGCCTATCCGGTGAATATAATCTTCCGGGTCGCCTGGCACATCATAATTAATAACCAGGTCAATTCCTTCCACATCTATGCCCCGCGATAGTGCATCGGTGCCTATAATAATAGGGAGTTGTTTGTTTTTGAAACTAAGCAGTATATCTTCCCGTTCGCGCTGTTCAAGGTCTGAGTGGAATGCGCTTACGTTCATCTTCGCTTGCTTTAATTCTTTCGCCAGCGATTTTACAATTTCCTTCCGGGATGCAAATATCAGGATGCTTGTGTATGACCCGTTCTTCAGCAGCATTTGCAGCAAAGGCGTTTTTTGCTGGTCGTGTACGCGGTATATCTGCTGATCAATACCTACCGCTGGTTGCGATACGGCAATATTTACTGATTGCGGGTTATTCAGAACGGATTTAGCCAGCGACCGTATCCGGCCCGGCATGGTTGCTGAAAATAATAGCGTTTGCCTGGTTTTAGGCAGGTAGCTGATTATTTTCATGATATCATCCTGGAAACCCATATCCAGCATCCGGTCAGCCTCGTCAAGTACCAGGTGTGTTAAATGATTAAGCTTTAATACGCCCGAAGTAAGGTGCGCAATAAGCCTGCCGGGAGTGGCGATAATAATATTCACATTATTCTGGATGCCGCGCCGTTGTTGTTCGTAGGCCATGCCATCGCCGCCGCCGTATACAGCTATCGAGCTTACGCCGGTAAAATAGGCCAGGCCTTCAACTTGCTGATCTATCTGCTGGGCCAGCTCACGCGTTGGCGCTAAAATAAGCGTACTGATCTGGTGCTTGTTGGTTTTGCTGATATGGTCAAGCACAGGCAGCAAATAGGCCCCGGTTTTGCCGGTGCCGGTTTGTGCACAGGCTATAATATCCTGTCCTTTTAATATGATTGGAATGGCCATCTCCTGAATCGGGGTAGGGTTTGTAAAACCCATGCTGATGACGCCTTCTAATAAATGCTCGTTGAAATTAAAATCGTAGAAAGTCACTTCGTTATATGGTGAAGCATGCAAGTTATGAAAAAATGTTGTTTTATACAGCATATTGCTGATATAGCGGCGGTATCTCGTATTTTTGACCGGCATCTTACAAAATATATTGTCAGGCATACCAATAAATGATTCAAACCCTCGATATCTGCAATTTCATCGAACTGGATAAAACCATCCCGGTTATTGATGTGCGCACACCTGCCGAATTTGAGCAGGGGCATGTTTGCGGGGGATATAATATACCGCTGTTTACTAACGACGAGCGGGTACAGGTTGGGACAACATACAAACAGGTCGGGCGTGAGCAGGCTATACTATTGGGATTTGATTTGGTTGGCACGAAATGGTCGGGCTATATCAAACAGGCATTGGAAATTGCACCCGGTAAAAAAGTTGCCCTTCATTGCTGGCGCGGCGGCATGCGCAGCGGCGCAATGGCATGGGCGCTTAATTTATATGGTTTTGATGTTTACTTACTCGGTGGCGGTTACAAAAAATACCGGCGCTGGGTATTGGATAAATTCGGTGAAAAGTTAAACATCGTCATACTCGGCGGCTTAACCGGCTCTGGTAAAACAAAGGTACTGCTCGAATTAAAAAACAAAGACCAACAGGTGATTGACCTGGAAGATTTAGCCCAACACCAGGGTTCGGCATTCGGCTCGATGAATGCGATGGTTCAGCCAACCCAGGAGCAATTTGAAAACAACCTGGCAGCACAGCTAAGTGTTTTAAATACAGACAAACCGGTTTGGATAGAAGATGAAAGCATTACTATCGGCAAGCGTTTTATTCCAACCGGGCTATTTCACCAGATGCGCGAGGCGGCCGTTTTTGCATTAAAAGTACCTTTAGAAGATCGTGTTAACTTTTTGGTGAGCGAATATGGCACACTCGACAAAGATTTTCTAAAAACCTGCACCGAAAAAATATGGAAACGTCTCGGCCCCGAGCAAACAAAAAAGGCGTTGACGGCAATTGATGAAGGCCGTATGGCTGATTTTATCCGGATCGTTCTGGTTTATTATGATAAAACCTACCGCAATGGGCTAAGTAAGCGCAAGCCGGAAAACATAACAGAAATTGAATGCGCCGACACCAGCGCTGAAGCAAACGCAAAACTCATTATCGTACAGCAAAACAAATTAGCCACGGGGCAAGTGGTGGTCGAAAATTAAATGAATACAAAAGATATTAAACTCACGCAATATTCGCACGGAGCCGGCTGCGGCTGCAAAATTAGCCCGGCAATTTTAGATACAATTTTGCACAGCCCGATAAAGCAGGCGCCCGATGCACGTCTGCTAGTAGGTAATGACACCCGCGATGACGCCGCCGTGTTTGACCTTGGTAACGGTACGGCGCTTATTTCAACAACGGATTTTTTTATGCCGATAGTTGATGATGCGTTTGATTTTGGGCGGATTGCCTCAGCAAATGCTATCAGCGATGTATATGCCATGGGCGGGAAGCCCGTTTTGGCTATCGCGATATTGGGCTGGCCAATCGATAAAATTCCCCCCGAGGCTGCGCAAAAAGTGCTGGAAGGCGCGCGCGCTATTTGTGCCGAAGCAGGTATTACCCTGGCCGGCGGCCATAGCATTGATTGCCCCGAGCCGGTTTTCGGCCTTGCCGTTAACGGCATTGTTGATATAAAAAATCTTAAACAAAATTCAACCGCTACAGCCGGCTGTCGCCTCTATCTTACCAAAGCATTAGGTGTTGGGATATTAAGTACTGCCCAAAAAAGGGGCATTTTAAAACCTGGGGATGCCAAAGTGGCGCTGCAAAGTATGAGCACGCTCAACAAAGCGGGCGAAGCATTGGGTCATATACCCGGGGTAAAAGCCATGACCGACATTACCGGCTTTGGATTGCTCGGTCACCTTTCCGAAATGTGCGAAGGAAGCGGCCTGCGGGCTGTTATCGAATCCGACAAAATACCAAAGATTGAATCTGTTGATAGCTACCTCGATATGGGTTGTATCCCGGGAGGAACTAACCGCAACTGGGCCAGTTACGGCCATAAAATTGCTCCTGTTTCCGAACGCCAAAAACACATTTTAGCTGATCCGCAAACAAGCGGCGGGTTATTGATCGCGGTCGATCCTTCGGGTGTTTCCGCTGTCGAAGACGTTTTAAGAAGACATGGAATTGACGAAAAAAATATTGTCCCTATTGGCTGGCTGGAAGAGAATAACGGCGCGGAATTGGTAATTGTGCGATAGAGTGCCTTAAATTTAACTGCCAAAAAGGGACAAAAGTCGGTACTTAAACCAAATAAAAAGTCTCCGCATAAAAACCACCTCTGTTATATGATAATGAAGTTTATTAGCAAGCGAACCAACATGTGCGGCTAAAAGTTCTTGCTCAGTTTTGCTTAACATTTTATCCTGGCGGTGCTGGTGTGCTTTAAGAATTTGCCCCGAAATTTCTTTGTCAGCAAAAACGCTATTGGCGCTAACGGGGATGCCGGCAACGGTTGGCTGTTTAAGCACATCCGCTATCTTAATATTAAGAAATGATGCCAGACTTTTGATAACCTTTTGCGGGTTTTCACAAAGGTCTTCATAGTATATAAGTAAATAACCGGGATCGTTTAATTGCGATTGCTCAAAAGCCACCATGTACGACATTTTTAAGTCAAGAAGTGCCCTGCGAAGATCAAACAAAGGTTCCATTTTTTTGCGTGAAGTAATTGTAGTAACCGGGTCACGAATAATATGTACAATTTTGGCATCCGGCATCTCCTGCCATATACGGGTTAAAAAACGTTCATTCGTTGGGGTTTTATCAACCCAAAGTCTTGCATTCAGATTGCCGGTACATGAGGCGTAGGCCAGTACAACTGCAATATGCAACCCTTGTGCATCTTCATTGGTAACCTGTTGCCATGCCATAAAATAGCGTGCAAAATTTACATAAGGCGAGCCCGAATCCAGGCTGCGTCCCAATAGCCAATAAGGCGGTTGATTGATAGGATTAGCCAGCCGGCGCAGCCATTCAGTTCCTAAAAACGCAGCTTTTTCGTTTTTAGGAAGGTTGTGCAATTTAAATTCGAGATTGGTATAATAGGTACCCTCTGAAGGGAGTACCACCAGGTCCGGATGTCCATCCAAAAGATTTCTTAGTAATGTTGTGCCGCTGCGATGAACACCGCAGACAAAGACAGGGCGCTGCGAAAGTTTAAGTCCCATGCGTATTTCTTCATCCGATAAAAGGATAGGCCCGGTATGTTCCGCGGCACTCCAAACAGCCCGCGACCATTCAATAGCAGCATTAAGCAGTTCGGCCGGGGGGGATGTTTCTAACCGTTGCCGGGGGAGCAGGGCATCCAGTTGACGTTCTATTTCAATTACTTCTGGTTCCATTGAGTCGATAAGGTACAAACAGGGGCCAGGCGATTCTCTTTCCTGCTGTTAGATATACTTATTTTTCCCCGTGACAGTTGCTTTCGCGCGGAAAGTTCGAAGATTGGTTCCTATTGAAAAAAAGAAGATCGGTTATTACGATTGAATATAGCTTTTTAAGTGCTCAATGGTTTCTTCGTGCGATAATATCGTTTCGGTAACCACATCGCTGATAGAGATAATACCGCAAAGGTTATCGGCCTGGAATACCGGCAGATAGCGGAGATTACTTTCACTCATAATATGCATGCACGTTTCAACCGAATTATCGGGCAATACACGCGGAAGTCCCGTGCTCATAATTTCCCGTACCTGCGTTTCCAATGACGATTTCCCCTGCAATATCACTTTACGCGCGTAATCACGTTCGGTTAAAAGCCCGGCGTATTCGCCGCCTTCGGTAATAACAACCGAGCCGATGTTTTTATCGGACATTAGCCTTAATGCGTCTAAAACAGTGGTACTGCCGTCAATGGCGACAACGCTGCTTCCTTTCCGGGTCAGAATATTTGAAACCTTCTTCATAATTCGCTGAATATCTGGGTGAATGGCCTTATTCAAATATACAATAGAAATTAAAAATAAAACACAGCGCGTGGAAAATAAATATCGCGGTTGTTTTTAATTTTTCTTTCTACCAGATAACTGGTATTTGTGTCAAAAAATTTACCTGAAGCATTTTTATTCCAGCAAAAAATTACACTACTTTTACTCACCATAATTTCACGCTCAACTAGTACTAACGCTAATTCATCTAAAATGAAAAAACCACTATTGATCCTTTTTGCACTTACAGCGGCCCATTTCTCGCTTTTTGCACAAACCAAAAAATTATTCGATGGCAAAACCACTAACGGCTGGCACAGCTATCTTAAAACCGGCCCCGGCGCCTGGAAAGTTATTGATGGAGCGCTGCAACTGGATCCTGCGGCTCCCGATCAGGGCGATTTGGTAACCAATGCCGAATATGAAAATTATGAACTTTCATTAAAATGGAAAATTGCCGAAGGCGGCAATAGCGGCATTATCTTCGGCGTACATGAAGATCCGTCTTTGAAAGCAACCTATCTTACCGGTATCGAAATGCAGGTTTTGGATGACCAAAAAGCCGAAGACAACAAACTGGCCAATCACCGTGCCGGTTCATTGTACGATATGCGGGCACCTTCGCACCCTGCTAAACCTGCCGGAGAGTGGAACAAGGTAAAGATCCGTAAACTAAACGGCCATATCACCTTCTGGCTTAATGGCGATAAAGTGATTGATACTGAAATTGGCAGCGCCGATTGGAAAGAATTGCTTGCTAAAAGCAAATTTAAAAACTGGAAGGGCTTTGCAGCTTATCCAAAAGGCCATATCGCCCTACAGGATCACGGAGCGGTAGTGTCATTCACTGATATCAAAATAAAGGAACTTTAGTTAGAGGTAAGTGGTTAGAGATTGGAGGTTAGTTTAGGCAACTGACCGATCACTAACTAACCTCCAATCTCTAGTCTCTAATCACTAAAAACAAAATGGACGATTTACAAATAAAAAAATCCTCAACTGTTTACGATGCGGTAATTGTTGGATCCGGAGCCGGTGGGGGTATGGCCGGGTATGTTTTGGCTCATGCAGGATTGAAAGTATTAATGCTGGAGGCGGGTCCTTTTTTTGACCCCGCAAAAGATTCCATGCAAATGAAATGGCCCTGGGAGTCGGCGCGACGCGGCGCAAGCACGCCTTCGAGGAACTTTGGTGATTTCGACGGCGCTTTTGGCGGATGGAACCTCGACGGCGAACCGTATACAACTAAAGATAAAACTGAATTTTATTGGTTCCGCTCGCGGATGCTGGGAGGGCGTACCAACCACTGGGGGCGCATATCCCTGCGCATGGGGCCAAACGATTTTAAAAGCCACCACCTGGATGGCTTAACAGACGACTGGCCAATAACCTACGACGAGGTTAAACCATTTTACGATAGAGTTGACCGCCTGATAGGTGTTTATGGAACAGTTGAAGGGTTAGAAAACGAGCCTGACGGAATATTTCTTCCGCCGCCTAAGCCTCGTTTAAACGAACTTTATATTAAAAAAGGCGCTGAAAAGGCAGGTGTACGTGTGCTTCCGGGCCGGGGCGCAGTGTTAACTGAAGCGCTGCCAGGTAACAAGGACAGGGGTGCCTGTTTCTTTTGCGGCCAATGTAACCGAAGCTGTAAAATATACGGCGATTTCTCTGCCTCATCCTGCCTGGTTATCCCGGCAATAAAAACGGGCAACCTAAAAGTGATAGCCAATGCCATGGTGCGCGAAGTTCTTACTGACCAGAACGGATTGGCAACTGGTGTATCTTACATTAATAAAGAAGATATGCAGGAATACCAGGTAAGCGCTAAGCAGGTAATATTAGGAGCCAGTGCGTGTGAGTCGGCCAGGTTGTTATTAAATTCAAAATCGTCCAAACATCCTAACGGTTTGGCCAATAGCAGCAATGTTGTTGGTAAATATTTACATGATTCAACCGGCTCAAGTGCCGGCGGCTGGTTGCCGCAGTTGGTTGACCGCAAACGATACAACGAAGACGGAACCGGCAGTATACATATTTATTCGCCCTGGCTGCTTGATAACAAAAAGCTTGATTTCCCGCGCGGCTATCATATTGAATATGGCGGCGGCCTCGAAATGCCCGGCTACGGTTTTGGCGGCGGCATGCAGGACATGAACGGGATGATACCGGGACGGGATGGTAAAATGAAGGAAGCCGGCGGTTTTGGCGCTTCGTTAAAAGATGACTACCGCCGTTTTTACGGTACCGGCTTCGGCATGGCGGGCCGCGGAACTGCTCTCGCGCGGGCCGATAATTATTGCGAGATAGACCCTGATGTGGTTGATAAATACGGCATACCTGTACTGCGCTTTCATTATAAATGGAGCGATGCCGAGATCAAGCAGGCCAAACACATGCAGGATACCTTCCAGTCGATTATGCACGAAATGGGTGCCATTTATGGACCACCTGAAGGCCCCGAAACCAATTACGGTCTTGAAGCCCCGGGACGTATCATCCACGAAGTAGGTACTGTACGTATGGGTGACGATCCTAAAACATCGGCATTAAATAAATGGTGCCAGGCGCACGGCTGCAAAAACTTATTTGTGGTTGACGCGGCGCCGTTTGTGCAGCAAGGCGATAAAAACGCTACCTGGACCATTCTTGCCCTTTCTATGCGCACGGCAGAATATATACTTGATCAACGAAAAAAACTGAACGTTTAACTGCTATTTGATTATAAATACATGAACAGACGCGAATCCCTCAAAGCAATAGGCCTCGGAACCCTGTCGACTACATTGCTGCTTGACGCTTGCAAACCGGGCGAAAAAAAGGCAGAAGATAACAGTGTTGCCGGAGCACCCGAGGCCGGCCGGTTACCTGAAGAAATTGAGCGCAACAAAAAGCTGAATGCTGAAAAGTTTTTTACAGCTCACGAAATGGCTACAATCACCGTACTGGCCGATATCATTATCCCAAAAGATGTAAAATCTGGCAGCGCTTCCGATGCTAAGGTGCCCGATTTCATCGAGTTTATCGTAAAAGATATGCCGCGCCACCAGGTGCCTATGCGCGGCGGCCTGCGCTGGCTCGACCTGCAATGTTTGCACCGTTACAATAAAACATTTGTTGATGCAAACAGCACCCAGCAGATTGAAATGGTTACCGAAATTGCCTATCCTAAAAAAGCCAAACCCGAAATGCACCAGGGCGTATCCTTTTTTAACCGCATGCGCGACCTTACGGCCACAGGCTTTTTTACCACAAAAATGGGAATTGAGGACCTGGGCTATGTGGGCAACTCGCCAAACAAATGGACCGGCGTGCCTGCGGACGTATTGAAGCAGTACGGAATGGAAAATGTGTAATATAAAACCAAGGGCCGTTAATTAACGGCCCTTGGTGGTTGCAGTTATCATCTTATTTGCCTCTGTAACATAATCCATGGCCTGTTCAAAAGTTATTACAAGTATATCGCTCCGGTGCTGCTGCAAATAGGTAACAAGTTCTTTATGCGCTTCGGCGGATGTCGTTAGATAATCGCCTCCAATGCCGTGAAACATAAAAATACCCATTCCCCCGCTTTTTTCGACCTTTTTCACGAAGTCGATTAGTTTAACTCCAGGTGTATTTTCCTTCACACCCCAAGATGGCACCATCAGCGGGTCGAGTTTGGCAAAGTCCGTTATCATATCCCGGCCATCGCCGCCTATACGAGCGTATTGAACAAGTCCCGTCTTCCTCAGCGAATCGACATAGCTAACCCCGCCTACTTTCGTTTCAGTACATGGATAAGCATAAGTACGATTGATCTTGCCGTCAACAGCAAATAAAAAATTGTTCATCATCCGTATCTCACGGATGATTGCGGGAATAGTATAGTTTTCCGATAAGTTTTCGGGGCTGCTGCCTTTAATTTCTTTACCCAGACAAGGGTGATAAAGGGTATGGTTTGCAAGTTCGTAACCTTTGGCGCCGGCTGCGCGCCACCTGGGAATGGTTTTGTCAGTAATGTAGCCGGTCAGAAAAAATGTCGCTTTTAAACGTGCGGCGTCCAATTGCGGAATAGCCACATCAAGCTGCGATGCAAGAGCGTCATCATAAGTGAGCACAATAACTGCTTTTTTATTTTTTGGCCAGGTGATTTTCTGTTGGCCCATGGCCGCAAGGTTCAGAAGCAATAAGAGAAAGGTAATTCGTTTCATAGATAGGTTGATAGGAACGATGAAAAATACATTAACAGAACTTACGTAACCGAATATAGACCATAATGTGTGATTTTTTGTATATATCTTTGGTTTAACCTAAAAACAGCATGGCACAAAAAGTAATTACCGTAAACATTAATGTTTATGAACAGGCGGTTACAAACCGTCACTCGGCATATGAAATAAGTTTCGTAAATAAATACCTGGATGAAGGCTGGATAATTAAGGAAACAATTCACAATGCCACATCAGCAAACTGGACGAATATTACTTTTATTTTAGAGAAATGAATTTCCGGGCTTTATATTTTCATTATATATTTAAGAACCAATTTTAAACCGATATGAAACCATTTTCATTAATCCTTATAGCCGTACTGTTTTCGGGCTATACCTTTGCCCAGGATATACCAGCCCGGTGGGACGAGCTGGTAGCCGGCGACTTCCCGAAAGCCTTAGAAAAATCATCAAAAACCTGTATCCTGCCAATTGGTATATTGGAGAAGCACGGCCCGCATTCGCCGATAGGCACCGATCTGATCCATGTTCGTGAATGGGCAGCTCATGCGGTAAAATCAGAGTACGCGGTTGTGTTCCCCGATTATTTTTATGGACAGATCAACGAAGCCAGGCACCAGCCGGGCACATTTGCCCTGCCAAGTAAACTGATATGGGACCTGCTTGAGGCTACCTGCGACGAGATTGCACGTAACGGATTTGACAAGATAATCATCCTGAACGGCCACGGAGGCAATCCCGAATTTCTGCAGTTTTTTATGCAATCGCTTTTAAATAAACGCCACAACTATGCCGTTTACCTTTACCGTCCCGAAACCGATGCGGAATACGTGAAAGAATTCCGGAAAATGCACAAATCGCCGCTTGCCACTGATCAGCATGCCGGTGAAAGCGAAACTTCCACGCTCTTATATTATAGGCCCGACCTGATGCGGATGAACCGTGCGACCGACCAAAGCGGCGCCAACCAAAAACGCTCCGAAACACCGGGCTTATATACACCTATATGGTGGTATTCGTCCTATCCAAATCATTATGCCGGCGAAGGAGATAAAGCAACAACCGAGTTCGGCAAGTTTATTACCGACCACGAGATAGCTTCGTTCATCAAAGTCCTAAAAATTGTAAAGGCTGATACGAAAACATTGCAGTTACAAAATGAATTTTATGACCGGGTGGATAATTTAAATAAGTAGTTAATAATGTGCAAATTACCAACATCTGCACATCTGTAATTTGCACATCTGCACATTTGTTTGCACATCAAGTGGATTTGTTTTTTGGAAGTTTGGCCTTAACCAGTGTATACGATTGCAGGATATAATCGTGCCATTGCTTTGGATTAAATACGTTCATGTCTTCAACCAATATCCACTTATAGCGCGCTACATATGGCGCTGGAATGATTCCGGGGCGGTTTGATAGTTCATCAAATTCTTCGTCAGTCACCTTAAGCGAAACTTTCAACGGGACGTTTAACATAGCTACGCAAAACATTTTTTCGCTAACCATAAAACAAAGGTCATTCCCCCATTTGATCCCCTCGGTTACTGAAGGAAGCGCATTGCAAATATTCCTGATGCTCTCGATGTCCATGCCCTTTGATATTAAGCCCTGTGATCGCGATTTATCGTCGGATAAAATTACGCAACATTTATATATTTACGCTACAAACTAAATTATGCCACCCGGAACGGATTTTAACGATATTATTTCAAAATTTAAGATCAATGGAAAAACGAACTCCGTCCGGCCCTTTGGTTCAGGACATATTAACGACTCTTTTAAGGTAGTTACTGATACTGGTCGTAATTACCTGCTGCAAAGGATCAATCACTTTGTATTTAAGGACGTACATGGGTTAATGGACAACATAGCAAATGTTATCCGCCACTTAAAAGATAAGCTAACAAACATACCTGGTTCAGATCCTGAAAAAGAAGTGCTCAGCCTGGTTGAGAATAACAATAACGGGTATTATATTGAAGACGATAATGGTAACTACTGGCGGGTATTTCATTTTTTGAGCAATACAAAAAGCTACGACCAGGTTGTAACCGAAACACAGGCATTTGAGGGCGGTAAAGCATTTGGCCGCTTCCAGGCTTTATTATCTGATATGGACCCCGATTTAGTGGTAGATACCATCCCCAACTTTCATAATATTGAGCACCGCTTGTCAAACCTCGACAAAGCGATCGCAACAGATACGGCAAAAAGGGTCAGCTTAGTGCGCGACGAAATTGAATTTATAAACCGCCGCCGGGAGTCAATGAGCCGTATTTTATCATTAGGCCGGGCCGGAATATTACCGAAACGTATTATCCATAATGACACCAAATTCAACAACGTTTTGCTGGATGAAAGCGACCACGCCCAATGCGTGATAGATCTCGACACTGTAATGCCTGGTTATGTCGCATATGATTTTGGCGATGCTGTACGCACCATCATCAATACCACACCTGAAGATGAACCCGATCTTGAAAAAATAAAACTTAACATGCCTTTGTTTACCGCATATGTAAAGGGCTATTTGTCGGAAACAGCTGATTTTTTGACTGACCCCGAAGTGAATTCATTAATAGACGGCGTTTTTTTATTACCCTTTATGCAGGGAGTCCGGTTTTTAACCGACTATTTAGATGGCGACAAATATTTTAAAATACACTCAACCGAACACAATCTACAGCGAACCAGGGCGCAGTTTTGTTTAGTTAACAAACTCGAGGAAGCCGAAGACATGTTGAAGCAGATTATGTCAGATATATGGGCCAGATATAAGTAGTTGCCATAATAGCATTACTTTAATATCACTTTGGTAGCGCCATAACCAAACTTCTCTTTTCGCGCATCCATAAAGGTTTGTATTTTTTGATGCTTGCTTAAAATTTTATGTATCTCGTGTTTTAAGGTGCCGTTTCCGGAACCGTGAATAAAAACAATCTCCGGTAACTGGTGTACAATGGCGGCATCCAAAGCTTTTTGAAAATAATCCAGTTGAACACGTAATATTTCGGCGCTGTTTAAAAATTGATAATCATCCCGCAGTTTTTCAATATGAAGGTCAATTTCTCCCTTTGGTTTACTAACCTCAACTTTTTCTTCAGTCGGCTTGAAAAAACTTTCTTTAATTTTTTGAGCATCAATTACCAGTTCCGGTTCATCCAGTTGAATTAACCAGCCATTTGCCGGCGGGTTCAACAAGGGCACTTGTTTTTTTGCGCCTGAGAAATCCTTAGCCTTAAATTTTTCAATAACTACCAGCGGGGTGGCTGGCTCCACGTTGTTTTTAGTATGAAAAAGCACATGAAAAATAAACTTTGGCCAAAGCTGCAGATCGGCCAGCTGGGCCGAATAAACTTTAGTTGCCGATTTAGTCGCAAGTATCCCGCTATACTCGCCTTTAAACCCATTCTGGGTTTCCGTGGTTAACGATACCAGCAATTGAAAGGACGTATCATTTACCAGGTAAAAATGAACAACAGAATTGGCTTTTGCATCGTTTGCTACCGCGATATAAACGCCTTTGGTTTCAAACGCTCCGGCCGCTATCTTTTCCTCTTCAATAGTGCCTGCCCGCTGGCTTCCTTCGGGCTCATAACCGTGTACTGTTGTTACCTTACTTGCCAGCACAGGTATTTCAAAGTCATCGTCGCCGGTTACACCTATCATTTGATCGTCAATGATCCGGGTAACAAAACCCTCCATTTTCTCATCCACGAAACGCACAAAATCGCCCAACTTATATTTCATATTAATAGATTATATCGATTATAATAAATTTCACTGATAAAGATTTAGCAAATAAAACTATCATTTTATTAAAATCACCATAGATAATATAATAGCCGGGTAACAAAACCAATTAGTGCAATCATCAACAAAAAAAGCCACCCGCCAGAAGGCAGATGGCCATAGTTTAGTTATTTAATACCCCTATTAAAATAACTGGCAGCAAGTTAAAAATTTTTTATCGGAGTACAAATAGTCAATGAAAATATTGTAACATACTCATTACATTGTAACGGTTTTTGAGTTATATTCATCTTTCCGATGCGGAGTGTTTGTCCGTTACCAGCGAAAATTATATATAATTGTATAACTTAAATAATCGTTAAATCATGTATAAGTCAATTATCCTTTCAGCGTTAGCTTGTTTTGTTTTTTTGCAGGCTGGGGCGCAAACCCTTTATATGCCGCGCGATATAAAACGCGCCTATGATAAACAAACCCGCTCGCCCGATGGAAAGCCGGGGAAAAACTATTGGCAAAATCACGGCCGTTATAATATTTCTATCACTGCACTGCCACCTGACCGTAATATAAAAGGCACCGAGCAGATCACTTATTTCAACAACAGCCCCGATACGTTGAAAAGACTAAACATGAAATTGATATTGAATATACATCGGGCAGGGGTTGCCAGGTTTGGGAATGCCGATGCTGATTATCTTACTCCCGGTCTGCAAATCGACGAGTTCCAGGTCAACGGCGAAAAGAAAAACTGGAATAATAATACCGCCGCAGGCACTAACCAGCTTGTATCATTAACCAAAGCATTAATGCCCCACGATTCCGTAAAGCTTAATATAGCCTGGCATTTTCAGATATCGAAGCAAAGTGGCCGCGAAGGTATGATCGATTCAACAACTTATTACCTGGCATACTTCTATCCACGCGTATCCGTTTACGATGACTATAATGGCTGGGATACCTTGCCATTTCTTGATGCACAAGAGTTTTATAACGATTTCAACGATTATACTTTAAATGTAACCGCGCCTAAAAATTATATCGTTTGGGCAACCGGCACACTTCAAAACCCAAACCAGGTTTTACAGCCCGAATATGCCAAAAAGCTGGAACAGTCTTTTACCAGTGATTCGACCATCCATATCGCCACAGCCGGCGACCTGGCCAGGAAAAACATCACGGCGCAAAATGATGTAAATACATGGACGTGGAAGGCAAATAATATTAGCGATATGGCCGTTGGCGTTAGCGACCATTACGACTGGGACGCCGCAAGCACGGTTGTTGATGATGCAACACACCGCCGTGCGAGCATGCAGGCGGCTTTTTTAGATAATGCGAATGATTTTCACCATGCGGTGCAGGCCGGGCGAAATTCATTAAGCTGGTTGTCGCACAACTGGCCGGGTGTACCCTACCCATTTCCTAAAATGACCTCCTTTCAGGGCTTTGCCGATATGGAATACCCTATGATGGTAAACGACAGCCATACCGATGATATCCGTTTTTCCCAATTCGTACAGGACCACGAGATCGCACATACGTACTTCCCGTTTTATATGGGCATAAATGAAAGCCGGTACGCGTTCATGGACGAAGGCTGGGCCACCACGTTCGAACTGTTGATAGGCACTTCGGAAGTAGGTAAGGAAAAAGCAGAAAATTTATATAAACAGTTCCGGATTAATCGTTGGATACATGACCGGTCGACAGCAGAAGACCTCCCCATTATTACACCTTCCAGCGAATTGCGGGGAGGCTATGGCAATAACTCTTACGGAAAACCGTCATTAAGCTATTTTGCTTTAAAGGATATGCTGGGCGATGAATTATTTAAAAAAGCGCTCCATGCTTACATGGATAACTGGCATGGAAAACATCCAATCCCATGGGATTATTTTAACTCCATGAGCGCCGGATCAGGTAAAAACCTCAACTGGTTTTTCAATAATTGGTTCTTCACCAATTACTACATCGACCTTGACCTTAGAAACGGCGTTAAGTCAAACGGCAGTTATGCATTTTCAATCTATAATATCGGTGGCTTTGCTGTTCCGTTTGATATGAATGTAACCTATACTGATGGTACTACCCAAAGTTTTCACCAAACGCCGGCAGTGTGGGAGCATAACCAAAAACAAATTGAAATTCGGATTAAAACTACAAAAACCATTAAATCGGTGGTTTTGGATGGCGGGATATTTATGGATGCCGATACCAGCAATAATAAATGGATTGCAAAGTGATTTAAAACAAAGAAACCCGGCTACTGGCCGGGTTTCTTTGTTTTAAACACACTGTTGTGTTAAGAATTCTGAATAGAATTATTCCAATCATCGGCAGTGCTTTTTGCTTTTGATTTAGCGCCGTTAAAGCGATGTTGCGCTTCGTCTTTTACATTGCTGGCGCTGTCTTTTGCTGTTTCAAATGCATTATCCTGGAATTCAGTCGCGTTATTTGCAACGTTACCGAACTTTGATTTTGCCCGGTCGTAAGCATTAGCGCCGAATTGTTTTAAATCATCTGTGGTTGATTGGGCCTTTCCTTTTGCTGATTCAAGCAAATCATTAATATAATCGGCTATTCCGTCTCTAACTGTTTCGCCTTTTTCAGGGGCCAGCAATAATCCCAATGCAGCCCCGGCTGCGGCACCTATTAAAAGTGCGGCTATAACTTTTGTCTGATCTCTCATGTTTTTTGTTTTTATAGATTACCTACAACGTACAACAACAATGCCAGCATCCTGTTTCAGATTAATTATAATTCGTGGTCGTAGTTCAATAACAGGGCTGAGAGTGATCTTTTTGGAGCCGATCAGATGGGACAAAAAAAAGGCATCCACTTTTTGAGTGGATGCCTGGTACGTTTAATGAATTATATTATAATTAAATAACTTTTACATTTACCGCATTTAAACCTTTTCTGCCGTTTTCCACTTCAAACTCCACTTTATCATTTTCACGGATCTCATCGATTAGGCCTGTTGAATGAACAAATACGTCTTGTCCACCAGCACTTGGTGTAATAAATCCAAAACCTTTTGTCTCATTAAAAAATTTTACTGTTCCTTCTTTTTGCATTATTTTAATTATTAAAGTCGGCAAGATAGGCATTATTATCCATAAAACGCAAGTATTTAATTATTTAGATAAAAACAGGCCGCATGTAATTCCAATTAATTTGTTCTCTTGCAAAGGTTTAAATAAATAAAAAAGCCCTTTAGCAGGAACTAAATGGGCTTTCGCTAAACAGAAATTAATCGCACAAATCAATCCAACGCTCATCCTTAATTGTTTAGCCATATCTTAAATTTTGGTTTAAAGCAGACTCACATAAAAGCTATTACTTATAAACTACGGTAAACGTTACAGCTTAGATTAAATGTACTTTTGCCTCCAGCTTATGCGGTTTAAAACAGAATAAATGAAAGCTTTTATATTCGACCTTAACGGGACCATGATCGATGATATGAGCTACCATACCAAAGGGTGGCAAAACTTACTTAACAACGATCTTGGGGGCAATTTTACATGGGATGAAGTGAAGCCTCAGATGTATGGGAAAAACCAGGAGGTATTAGTAAGAATGTTTGGCCCTAACCGCTTTACAGCAGATGAAATGGACCGCTTATCTCTCGAAAAGGAAAAGCGCTATCAAAAAGAATTCTTGCCTCATCTGCAGCTTCTGCCAGGACTGGATGATTTCCTGGAAAGGGCTTACCAACAAAATATACCAATGGCAATAGGTTCGGCGGCCATTCCTTTTAATATTGATTTTGTGCTGGATAATTTAAACGTCAGGCATTATTTCAAAGCCATCATAAGCGCTGATGATGTTCTCCTGAGCAAACCGCATCCCGAAACTTTTTTAAAGGCAGCACAACTTTTGGGGGTTGACCCCATAAATTGTATCGTATTCGAAGACGTCCCCAAAGGTGCCGAAGCCGCAGCGAACGCCGGCATGGAAGCAGTCGTAATAACAACAACCCATCAGCCGGAAGAATTTGAGCATCTGCAAAATGTGATACACTTTGCACCGGATTTTAGTGATGAATTTATTAGAAACCTCATCGCAAACTGCTAAAATTAAATACCGTCCTTTCTTGTCGCATTCCTTAACTTGTTGACGTATAGGTTTAACCGGACCCCCGTTTTATAATTACGAAACACATTTATGAGAAAAGTAAAAGCTTTGCTATGCTGTGTGGTTGCCGAATTAGTTAATGCCAGTAGCCATTTTACTTTAAGATACCGTTTTTAACAATATGCTAAACCTCGTTCTATGAATTTGAAAGCCCTTATTTCTGCCGGGTGTTTGTTTACATTACTTAGCGCTTGTGCAAATCATATATATACGCCCGCATTATTTCACCAGGATATTGCTTACCAGCCTAAGCCAATGTCATTCGATACGGTAAAATCGGCCACCTATATTTCAGGCGGGATCAACTTCTATACCGATCCAACCTGGATAGATATGATGATTAGCGGGCAAGTAAATTATAGCCGCGGATATGTATACCAAAACATTAACCTTGCCTACGGGGCATTCGTCGTTCTGGGCGACTTTGACAAAGGATCATCCAGTGACGACTATCGGACCGAAAATTTTACCGACAAGTTTTTTGGTGCAGGCGGCATCAGGGCGTCGGCGAATTTATTTACCACATATGACAGGGTGGACTTCCGCTACCTGGGAATAGAAGCCGCCTATAGCCACGAGTTCGGCGCGTATGCAAATTTCAGGCAAGATTTTAATAACGTACCCGGCTATCACATCGACGCCCGTACAGATCTGCTGACGATCGGCTTAACAACCGAGATTGTATTTCATAATATTAACGACAAAAACATACAGAATGGTTTGCGCCTTTTCCTCGGCGGAACTTTCGGCAATAATTCGTTTAATCAAGCCTATTTAAACCACAGCTATCTGGAACCCGATCTTTTTAACACAATATTTCCCAAGGTAAGTTATTTCATAAAATTCAATAAATACTTCGCGACTGTAGAAGGCGGGAAACAGGTATTTCTGCGGTTTGGTTATAAATTTTGATCGTTAGTACATTTGATTACAACCGCAACGAATTAAACGGTGGCCCGTATCGTTTTCTTTTTCCGTTGGATGAACGGCTTTTCGATAGAGATCCAGGACAGGTACCCCATTATATACGATAAAATAATCACCACAAAAACCGGGACAGACCACCGCTCCTGGACGATAACAGTAAGGATCAAACCATGATAAATGTATATCCCGTAGGATATATCATTGGTTCGCAATAGTTTTTTCGACAGGTTTGGTAATGTGTAAGCCAGTGATAACAGGCAAAACGCAAGTAATATGGTGTAGCCGAAATTAAAAACAATTGGATCTATACGGTTTACTAAAAGTAAATTAAGTGCCACATACCCTACAAACCAATATAGGCCTTTGTTATAGATAAATTGTGATTTGTACAGCTGCAGCCGTTGAAAAATAACGCCTATTAAAAAAATATAGAAGTGGGGAATAAAGGAATATCTGACCAGCTTGAAAATTAAAGTGTCGGTGTGATTCAATAGGTACCAGCAGCTTAGCCCCATGAAAACAACAAGAAGTATAAAAAAGAACTTATTGAGTTTGTTTTTAGCTATAAGCAAGTATCCTATTGGTAATAGCAGGTAAAATTGCAGCTCTAGCGGGATGGTCCATAAACTCCCGTTGTAAGAGCCAAATCCGTAATTTTCCAAAAATGGTGGGGTATAAATAATCCCCACCAACTGGCTCGGCAGCCAGGCAATGGTTTGTTTGTTAAAAAAGCTGACACCGGTAATTGATATGACAATTATTGATAAAAAGATACAGGCCCACAAGCCCGGATATATCCTCAGTGCCCGGTTTCTGAAATAATCTTTTAGATTATTGTTCCGTTCATATGACGCCGAGATCAAATACCCGCTTATAATGAAAAATACCTTCACCCCGGGGAATAAATACAAAATATTTGTGCCAAGGGTGCTTATCGGGATATTTAAGTGATGGATTGAATGATCAAAAATTACCTGGGTAGCAGCTAACAGCCTTAACAAATCGAAATTATTGATCTTAAATTCTATATGTTTTTCCATAGATCCAGGCCGGTTAACCCGATATTATCAGGTAACTCACCAAGAACATAGATTTTAGCAGGTTTGTTTTAGAAGAAAATAAACGGGTATTTATTCCGAATAAATACTTCCAACCCGGTCACGCAAGTTATATCCCGAGGCCATTACCTCTCCATACGCACCAGCGGTACGCACAGCTATCAGGTCGCCGCGAAAAGATTGGGGAAGGTCAACATCTTTTTGAAAACAATCCGTGCTTTCGCAGATCGGGCCGACAACGTCGTATTTCAAGTCCAAAGTCTTGAGTCCAAAGTCTTGAGTCATATCGTGACTGGGTTCCCGGCTTAAATTCTGTATCAAATGAAACGCCTGGTATAGCATCGGGCGGATAAGTTCTGTCATACCGGCATCCAATACCAGGAAGTTTTTCTTCATGCCATTCTTGACATAAAGCACCCTTGATATAAGTGCGGCGCTTTGCGCTACCAATGCACGGCCCAATTCGAAATGAACTTCCTGGCCGGGTTTCACTTTCAAAAAATCATTAAAAACCTTAAAGTAGCTTTCGAAATCGCTGACCCCGTTTGTGTCGGGATGATGATAATCCACGCCGAGGCCCCCGCCGGTATTCAAAACCTTTACCCCAAAACCATGATCTTCAAACCAATCCTGTATTTCATTGATCCGGAGGCATAAGCTTTTATATACCTCCATGTCGGTAATTTGCGAACCGATGTGAAAGTGGATCCCCAAAAATTGCAGGTTAGGGCATTTTCGCAGTGCATCAGCCACATCAGTTAATTGAAAGGTATTGATACCGAATTTATTTTCTTCGAGCCCGGTGGTTATATAATGGTGCGTATGTGCATCCACATTCGGGTTGATCCGTATCGCAATTTTCGCGGTTTTATTTTTGGCTTTTGCCAGATCGTTAATAATAAATAGTTCCTGCACAGATTCGGCATTAAAGCAAAAAATATCCGCGTCTAAAGCCAGGTTAATTTCCTTGTCAGATTTACCCACACCGGCAAAAACCACGTTTTCTTTCCCAAAGCCATGTTCAATCGCTGCTTTAACTTCGTTCCCGCTTACACAATCTGCACCAAAGCCAAACGACTGTATCATATCCAATACTTTCGGATTGAAATTAGCTTTCATAGCATAATGAACATGAAAACCATATTTTGACGACGCTTCTTTACAAGCGGCTAGTGTTTGGCGCAATACACCAAGGTCATAATAATAGAACGGCGTCTCTAATTCCTGAAAGCGTTTTATGGTGCTGGTATTGAACATGATTAATATCTTATAAAGGCACTATCTTGAAATGCCCGGGTTCTTAAATCCGAAATTGAAAATCCGAAATCCGAAATCAGAACAGTCTGTGATGCAAACTCCTTAATATTTCTGTTTTGTCTTCTGTTTTGATCAGTATGGACATATTGTGATCGCTCCCGCCGTATGATATCATCCTGATAGGGATATGTTTAACGGCTTCAAGCACGCGCGCCGCGTAACCATGTTTTTCGGCGCCAAAATCTCCCACTACGCAAACGATAGTTTGATCTTTATCTATGTCTACGGTGCCAAAACCGAGTAGTTCGGCAGTAATCTCTTTCAGATACGTCGTATCATCAATCGTCAATGAGACTGCTACTTCTGATGTTGTGATCATATCAATGGAAGTCCTGTATCGCTCAAAAACTTCAAACACCCTGCGTAAAAAACCATGCGCCAGCAGCATCCGGCTCGATTGAATTTTAATGGCGGTTATTCCGTCTTTCGCGGCTATTGATTTTATTTTGTCTTTTTCACTCGTGTTTGTGATCAGCGTGCCCTGGGCTTTTGGGTCCATGGTGTTTAGCAGGCGTACCGGTATCTTGTACCTTTGCGCCGGGAACACACTTTGGGGGTGCAATATCTTTGCGCCAAAGTAAGCCAGCTCCGCAGCTTCATCAAACGAAAGCTGGGCAATTGGCATAGTGCCTTTTACAATGCGCGGGTCGTTATTGTGCATACCATCAATATCGGTCCATATTTGAACCTCCTCACTCCGGATGCCCGCGCCAATCAATGAGGCAGTATAGTCACTGCCCCCGCGCCTCAGATTGTCAATTTCGCCGAAACTATTACGGCATATATATCCCTGCGTAATAAATAAATTATTTTCGGGATGTTTATCGAGTAACGGAGTAATATGCTTGGTGATATAATCAACTATCGGCTCATTGTCCTCATCCGTTTTCATGAAATCAAGTGCCGGAAGCAGTACAGACCGGATACCTATCTCTTTCAGGTAAACATGATACAAAGTGGTCGAAAGCAGTTCGCCCTGCGCCAGTATCACCTTTTCTTCAATGGAGGTAAACAGGTCGTTTGCCAGGTTGCTAAGCAGCCCGAAATGATAGTCAATAACTTCTTTGCCCTGCTCCAGGTATTCCCGTTTGGCAAACAGTTCCTTTATAAAAACCTCGTATTTTTCTTTTAAAATCGCGATCAGGCTGGCCGCCTTGTCTTTGTTGCCGGCAAGATAAGCCTCTCCAATTTCAACCAGGTTATTTGTTGTACCAGATACAGCCGATAGCACTACAATCTGCCGCTGGGAAGGGTCAATAATATCCAGCAGTTTTTTCATTCGCTCCGGACTTCCCACAGACGTTCCGCCAAATTTTAAAACTTTCATTTTTTGTTTCTGTTTACCATAAATGATTGATATTCTTGTATCAATTTTAAGGCGCTAAAAATAGGCTTTTATAAACACTTATAACTAATCCATGATCAAAATAAAATTTGGCACCGACGGCTGGAGGGCCATTATTGCCGACGATTATACCGTTGAAAATGTAAAACGTGTGGCATATGCCACAGCTTTATGGCTAAAAAAATCTTTCGGGCAGCCTTCGGCGGTAGTGGGTTGCGACCCGCGTTTCGCAGGGCCGCTGTTTGCGGATACTACGGCATGTGTGCTGGCTTCACAGGGGGTTAAGGTGTACCGCGCCTCAAATTCGTTTGTAAGTACGCCAATGATTTCGCTGGGGACGGTTCGTAAGCAAGCGTCTGCCGGGATCATTATAACTGCCAGCCACAATCCGCCTTCATATAATGGATATAAGATAAAAGCATATTACGGTGGCCCGGCCACTCCGGATGATATCGAACAGGTGGAATCCGCCATCCCTGATTCAATTGACCTTAAATTAAAGTCAGTTAATGAATATGTTAATGACGGGCTGGTTGAATTTATTGACCTCGAGGATATGTACGTGGCTCATGCCGAAAACAGCTTTGACATTCCGGCTATTCGTGATAGTGGCCTGTTATGGGCATACGATGCCATGTATGGTGCCGGGCAAAACGTAATGCGCCGGCTATTTCCCGACATCACTTTTTTACATTGCGATGCCAACCCTGGTTTTGACGGGCAGGCACCCGAACCGATACAGCGTAACCTGCAGGAATTTGAAGATATTATAAAGATATCGGATGGTGAAATTGCTTCAGGACTGGTTACTGACGGAGACGCCGACCGGATAGGCTTGTATGATCAGGATGGAAACTTTGTTGATTCGCACCATATCTTACTGTTGCTTATTCATTATATGTACAAAGTAAAAGGTGAGCGGGGCGAAGTATATTCCACCTTCTCGTGTACAAGTAAAATACAAAAGCTTTGTGATGCTTACGGCATTAATAATTCGGTTACCAAAATCGGCTTCAAATACATTTGCGATTTGATTGTTAATTCGGGCAAGCCATTTATGGTAGGCGGAGAGGAGTCGGGCGGAATTGCCGTTAACGGCCATATTCCCGAGCGGGATGGTATCTGGATCGGCCTGATGATATGGGAGTTCATGGCCAAAACAGGCCGCAGCCTGAGCGATCTTGTACAGGAAATTTACAGCATAGTCGGAAAATTTGCTGTGGAACGTTATGATCTGCATGTAACTGAAGCAGTAAAACAAAACATTATCAGCAGCTGCAAAGCAGGATACAAAAACTTTGGCAGCCTTAAAGTGGCCAGAACGGAAGACCTGGATGGATATAAATTCTTCTTTGAGGATGAAACCTGGGTGATGATCCGCCCGTCAGGTACTGAACCCGTGCTGCGTGTTTACGCGGAAGCGCCAGGCTCGGCAGAGTCATTTAAAATATTGGACATTGTTAAAGCGGAACTGTTAAAATAATTGTAGAAACCCGTTCTGGTTAACGGCTTGCCGGAACGGATTTTTTATGGTTGGTTGAAGGCTTTTTTTGAACCTTGTTATTCTTTTCGATGTAACGCACCAGTCTCTTCGAAAAGAATATTAATGTTCCAAGTGCAAGCATAATTACTCCATTGGTTAAATAGGCCCAAATGCTGGTTGAAGGAAATAATTTGCCCGGCGTTTGGAAAATTCCATGAAGTATGTTCCATCCAAAATACCCCAAATTATAAAGTATAAAAGCCACCATAAAAACAAATACTGAGTTTACCCAATGCCAGTTGCGTTTTGTGGAGATAGCCCACGAAATGATATACGCCGCCAACATACCAAAGTTACCCGCCTGCCTTATAAATTCCATATCAAATACAAACCTGGGCTTATCATTTAACAAGAGCATGTGTTCTGAACTGAGATGCAAAAAATTATAGTCATGTAAAAAGCCCAGGGTAAAGAATGCGTAAGCAAAAAACCAGAAACCAACTAAATGGATGACGATTAACCGCGGATTCAAATTAGAAAAAAACTTTTTCATGATAATAAGGTGAAATACAATATTAACATATTGGCAGAATAAAATCTTAAATATTTTTATTGCTGATTGATATTTTCGCAATTTGCAGATAAAGATTACGATATGTCTATGATGACCTATTCCTATCTTAATCAACACAATCGTTAGATGATGTTAATTTGAAAAATAAAAACAAAAAGGAAGGTGATATATTGTTAAAAAACTACACTTGTTATTAAATTGAACATTTATGGTATCGCTTAAATTTCCTGTTAATACGCCCACTGAACGGGAAAAACTATTTATACATCTGTATAAAAAAGCGTTTCCGGCGACAGCAAGATATGTTAGTAAAAAGGGCGGTTCATTTGATGAGGCAAAGGATATTTTTCAGGATGCGTTGGTCATTTATTACGAAAAGCTTACCGGATCGTCATTTGTATTAAGTGTCGACGAGTCTTCTTATATACTGGGTATTGCGAAACATCTATGGGCTAAAAGATTTAGGGAGGACATTCGGTATACACCGCTTGACCCCTATAATTCTGAATTTATTGAATATGAAAATAAGCAGCCTTCAACCCCAATGCTACTGCATTACCTGGAAACAGCCGGGCAAAAATGTATGGATATACTTAAGGCTTTTTACTACGACAAATTACCCGTAGCTACTATCGCGCGATTGTTTGGTTATTCAACAGTACATTCAGCAACAGTGCAAAAATATAAATGCCTTGAAAAAGTAAGAGAAACCGTTAAAGAAAAATCATTGGCTTATGAGGATTTCATTGAATAAAGTCGAACAAATAGATGATCATATCTTCAGTCGTGGTACCACTGAAGACCGACTCATCTTTGAGGCTATGCTGATTTTGGATCCGGCGTTGAAATCCCAGGTTTCGTGGCAAAAGAACGCGCTTGATTTTGTACAACACTACGGCCGCAAAAAAATGAAAGCTGAGATAGAATCGGTTCATAGGCGGCTTTTCAACGAACCGGTGCATCGGCGTTTCAGAAATAAGATTTTAAACCTGTTTAAATAATTTCTATGCAAGTTGATAAAAATGAATTTCGCGGCTATGCCGTGAAGCACCTCCGTATGGACAGTCGCTACGTCGATAATTTCATTATGGGTGTAAATCATACTCCGGTTACCATGGGTATGACGCCCTATATAATGGAGGAACGGCAACTGAACATTTCGCAAATGGATGTGTTCTCGAGGTTAATGATGGACCGTATAATTTTCCTCGGTACAGCAATTGACGACAATGTCGCTAATATTATCCAGGCGCAATTGCTGTTCCTGCAATCATCTGATCCCAGGCGGGATATACAGATATATATTAACTCACCGGGCGGCTCGGTGTATGCAGGATTTGGCATTTACGACACCATGCAGCTTATTTCGCCGGATGTGGCAACTATTTGCACTGGTATGGCCGCTTCATTTGCAGCAATAATTCTGTGCGCCGGTGCGCCGGGTAAACGCGCGGCGTTGAATCATTCAAGGGTGATGTTGCATCAGCCATTAGGCGGCGTTCAGGGCCCTGCGTCGGACATTGAGATAACTGCCAGGGAAGTGTTAAAGGTAAAAAAAGAGATATACACCATTATTTCAAAACATAGCGGTCAGAGTTACCAAAGAGTTCACGACGTTTCTGACCGAGACTTTTGGATGATTTCGAGCGAAGCTAAGGAGTTTGGGATGATTGACGAGATTTTGGGAGTAGCAGATTAGTGATTGTGTTTCTTATGAATATCCTTCACGAGGCATAGTTTTTTAATATCCGCAATCTTAACAACAAACGGCGCGTATTTAAGCCGGTTGCCTATCATTTCCGTAACGTTATCCGAGTGGGCTATCACTTCGTCATCATTATCTCCTACAAGCAACCGTTTATACATGCGGTATTCGCCCCATTCAATATAATATACCTCTCCCGGTAATATCTTCATGTCGTGGATAATTTTTAGCGCCACCCAGCAGCCATTCTCCAGGTAGGGGTACATTGAATGCCCCCAAACCGGTAAAGCAAAGTCACAATCCTCAATCCCCGGGAAGTTCATGTGCCCTACAGGCTCTTTGTCATTGAGGTCATTATAAACTTCGACGCCCGAAGCAGTGGCAGTAATCTCGTACATAGGTATACCCTCAAAACGCCTTGTAAGCGAATTTTCAGAATAAACTGTATTTTTCTTGCCGCCCAGGAAATCACTGTATTTTTCCTTGAAAATCTTTAATTTTTCCGGATCAATATTCTGCCGGCTCTTAATGATCTCGGTTATGGAACTGGGCGAGTTAAAGCCTAACACTTCGGCCAGCTGGGCATTGCCGGTAAAAGCCTTTCCTTTAAGTTGATTATATAGAATAATAAACTCCAGCGTCTCGGGCCGTATGTTTTTAATTTTATTGGGTTTTGATAAATCTTCCATAAGGAAAATATTTTTACAGATTTTTCTTGATTATATTAAAGATAATTCTTTATATTTGTCCTGTTCATTTTTGCTAATGTAGCATAAAATTTATTAAAAACAAATATGAAAATTACAGAATATAAAGAAAATTTATTTATTCGGAACGCGCCGCCTTAATACCTTGATTTCACCACACAATAAAATAAGCGTTTCTCAATTCCAAAACCAACTTTATGTACCTCGCCTACTCCGCAATCGATATAAATCCCATATCCCGGCCGCAAACCAGCGAACAACACGAACCTGTCAACAACGAAATAGCGCTCCGCTACCAGGCTTATCAAAATGTTTGTGATAAGTATAGCAGTGAAATTGCCGCCATACAAAAATACCTGCCGGGCTGGATGCCGAAATTTCGTTAATGTCGTTAATGGGGGGCATATTATAAAAGAATATAAATCACGGTCCGACGGCCGGCCGTCGGACAATAAAAATGTAAACCAATGATAAAAATTTCACAAAAATTAAAAGACCAATTATGGTGGCTGGTGATCTCGGTAGATTACGACTACAGCCGCATTACTATTGCCGACCATGACCTTAATGATGACTCATTAACTTTGTGGCTCGAAGACAAACACGACTTTAAGAATTCGCTCGACGAATGCCTGCAGGTAGATATTTCCGCACGGCAATTCGCGAAGTTGATCAAAAGCGAAAATTTGAACAGCTACGAAGGGTCGAAAATGCACCCCACTAAAAACTTTGTCTATAAAACACGTATCGAAATCAATGAACCCATAGCGTGGTACATGGAAGATGCCAGTTTTACCGAACAGCAATGGGCGCGCGAAGCTGCGGTGAAGCTGCTGCTTACTCAATTAATAGAGACTGAGACCAAAGGCGCCGAAATATGGCAATAGATTATGCCAATTGGCATATTATTCATACTAAAATTTAACGCATATATATCCTACATACTCAAAAAACAGGAAATGATTAAAATAAATAACCCCAAAACCTGGCTGATAATGGCCTCTATAATATTGATGTTTATCTGGATGGTGATTATCATTAAAAGACATCGTGAACAAAATGAGCTCCAGGAAAAAATTTACAACCATTCTGAGATAATTGATACCGTCTGAGTCCACCGGGTAAGTTATGATTTGTATCAGTAATAAAACTTTTATCACGGTTAAATCCTTATTGTTAGAATATTGAATACATTATTAAAACATGCAGGTATAACCGCAAGATGGGCAAAGACAATCACAATAATATTTATACCGGTACGAGCGGCCTCGTGCTTCCTTTGCCAAACAGGCGCTCATTCCCGCCTGAAATGCAAAACAAAAGCAGGCTGGAAATATATTCATCAATATTTAACAGCATCGAAATAAATAGTTGTTTTTATAAAGTGCCCATGTCATCTACCGTTGAAAAGTGGGCGGCTAGCGTACCCGACAACTTTAAGTTTACTTTTAAACTATGGCGGCAGATTACCCATAATAAAGAGCTTTTTTTCAATCCGGATGAAATTGAGTTTTTTATGCGTACGATTGCCTGTGTCGGCGAAAAAAAAGGATGTCTGCTAATACAGTTTCCTCCTAGTATAACCATAGTCAGTACCGGTCAATTGGAAAAACTCTTGACCGGTGTAAAGCAGGCTGACCCGGCACATGAGTGGAAAGTTGTTGTGGAATTTCGGAACCGGTCCTGGTATGAGGATGAAGTCTATGACTTGCTTACACAGTATCATGCCGGTGTTGTGTTACATGATATGCCATCGTCGGCTATTACCTTATTGGAAACAGCAGTTGATTATGTGTATTTACGTTTTCACGGGCCAAATGGCGGTTACAGGGGAAGCTATACCGACGACTTCCTTTACGAATATGCACAGTATATTAAAGAATGGAATGGTGACGGAAAAGCGGTTTATGTGTACTTTAATAATACGATGGGCGACGCTGTAAAGAACCTGATGACATTAAATAAGTATATTGATTCAAAATAAAGGGCACAAAAAAAGCCCTTCGAAACGCGAAGGGCTTTTTATAAAAAGAATATTATCTCTGGTTATTAATTGTGTCTGAAATTGCCTTTTCCACCGGCGTTAAAACCCGGGCCTTTATCTTCCGCAACGTTAACCGTGATCCTACGGCCATAGTAGCTCGCGCCATTCATGCACCTGATCGCTTCCTTGGCTTCATCTTCATTTACCATTTCTACAAACCCAAAACCTTTACTCTCTTTTGTTTCACGATCTTTAATGATCCTGAGCGATTTTACCGGCCCAAAATCGCCAAAAACAGCCGTCAATTCAGCCTCGTCAACTTCTAATGGGAGGCCTGCAATAAATACTTTCATCAATGTTTTAAAATTTATGTAAAGATACGCAAAAATGGGCGAATTTTAAGAGATTGAAGTCAAAAGCACAAAGGTTCAACACTTTTATTACACACAAATTACTAATGGTATTAAAAGACTGTTCAAAAATAAAGTGAATAAAAAGGCCTATTTTAAGTATAGTTCAAAACTACCCTCAACCTTGTAAAAGGGAGAATCAGCCTTTTCGTCTTTGGCCAGGAAAGTAAAAAATGTTCCCCTTGCAAGCACCCCTTTTTGGTTGTATTGAACAATGTTGATATTGCCAAAATCTTTTTGACCGGAGTATTGGCTTAAAGAATATTGCTGGGTTTGGCCATCGCCGCCCTGGTTTAACAAAAACTGACTGCCGGCGATATTGCTGTTTATATTGCTGTTTGCAAACCCCGCTGAACTAATTCCAAAACTCATGGTGTGCTCTTTATTAATTGCCGTGATACCAAAATAGCGGGTTTCAGTATCGGAATGAACATTAATAAATGCTATTGAGTCGCGACTCGCATCAAAAGTATAGGTTGAATCCTTAATTTTAATTTTTAGTGTTCCCGTGGCGGCAAGATAATTACCGGGCATTCCGATGGCGCTTATTTTTGTACTGTCGGTTGTTAGAGTAGTATTAACAGTTTCCTTCACAGCATCGTCCTTCTGGCATGATGAACTTATTGCCAAAAGAAAAACAGATAAAGTAACTAAGAAGTAAGTATATCTTTTATTGCCCATACACTGTTACTAATATAAACATTTAACGAGTAAAAAATACATATAGTTGCCTGCTGTGATCTGGTACATCTCTTTTAACATTATTTAACTTGTGACCTCCTATCATAATCAAATACTTTGCCATAAAGTATAAATATTTAATTTTAAGGAAAAATATAAAATTGATATAAAAGGGAATTAGTCAATAGGATCAATTATATTAAAACACTTCGCCTACATTTATAAATAGCCCCCGCGACCCCTGACGGCCAATACCATAATCGATCGCGATGTTTGTTTTTGTTACCTTGTTAAGCTTAAGGCGTATTCCTGGCCCGAAGGCGGGCTGAATGCCTTGCAGGTTAGTGCCTTGCGCTGCAGAAAACGACTGTGCATTTACAAACACTACCCCGCCTAATAAACCATTGCGGGTAAGCCCAAACCGGTATTCTGTTTCAAGATAAACCATTTGCGCACCTCTGAATCTTCCCTGTATATAACCTCTGCCGGTTCCGCTAAATGGATCCCAGGTATTGGATGGAAGATCTAAGTAAGGTGGCTCTCCGCCGAGAACCAACCAATTGTACGACCAAAAAGCAATTACATTGTTTGAGCTGGCCGGGAAACGGCAGTATTTACGCAAATCAATAATGAGCGATTGCCAGCGACTTGTACTGCCCAAAAATGGTTTATTATCGCGGTATTGCAATGCCCCGTAAAAACCCTTCGACGGATTAATTGAATTGTCGCGGTTATCAAACAAGCTGTTTAGTGTTATGCCAGAAGAAATCGTAGTTGTTGATCCGCCGTATTTTTCATAGTCAGAGATGGTTCCATTTTTCAGGCCCTTTTCCTCAATGTCAAAGTGATCATCAAAAGCATACCCGATGCCGGCAAAAAAATCACCCGAAATATGCCGGAAAACAGTCTCGTTAAAACGGGCCAATGAATAATCCATGCGGTCCCTGTTTAGTATGTTCGAGCTGCTTCCAAGACCATAGGTGCTTTGCGGATATTTTAAGTAGCGGTAATCCCCGACAAATTTATATTGATTGCCCTCAGTCCAAATGTTTGATAATATAGGTATGATAATTTGCCTGGTTTGCGTGTAGGCAATGTTTACAACTATGGTTGATATTTTTGTAGCAGGAGTTGCACGGAATGCGATGTTGCCGGCTAGTGTGACAGCAAACTTCGACTGGAGCGTATAGCCAAAAGCTGGCACAATCGAAATAATTGGTTTTTTGGTCACCGAATCCTTCTTCGGCGCCGCAGGGTATTTGCTAAACACCGAGCCAATGGCATCATACAGATCCCACTGGCCTGCAATGTCATGTTTTTTACTTAAAATGGTGTCGCCTTTCTGATAGGGGGTAATAGGCACAAACTTTTTATCCTGGGCATGCAGCAAACCGCCAGAAACAATTATGAGAGCCAAAAATAAATTTATCAAAAGCTTCATAAGTGCGGTTCAGCTGATTTGAATGGTTGTTTAGACCAACTGCAATATTAAACTTTATTGTGCATTTTCTCCGGTATGGTTAGTGTATTAATAAAGGAAGTTAAAACAACGTCGCGTTGACCCAATGTTTTTACTAATAAATTTGGTATTTAAACAAAATTGTTTTATCTTTGAATATGTTTTATGCCAAATGGCATTTTAATCATAATGAGAAAATTCAAAATTTCGTTTGCCAATGCAGCTTATTTGTCGGGTCGTATTGACGAGTACTTTAATTATATACAAGGTGCATACTACTCAAACCAAAGTGATACCGGCCAAACTAACGAATCGGTCAATAAATCAGGAACTAGAATTTGGGACCGTGAGCCGGAACCCCCAACTATAAGCGGGCTTGCATTTTTTTTGGGGTTCGAAAGTATGCAGGCGTTTATGGGATATGAAGAAAATGGCAGATTTGCACATGCTCTTAAAAGAGCACGCCTGCGTATTGAATCTGTCTACGAGAAAAAACTACATATCCAGTCATCGGCCGGCGCCATATTTGCACTTAAAACGCTAAAGTGGAATGACCAGCAGAAAGATAGCGCAGAAAACTTTACAGCCTTTAATAATATTAAAATAGAGATCGTTGAAACCGGCCCCGGTCTGGCAGGAAACGAAAAAGACGTTGTCTTATAGACTACTATCTCTTAAAGTCGATATAGTTTTTTTCGGTATAAATTTTTCCTGAGCCAGGATCGGCTATAATAACAGTGTAGTTAAACGACAAGTCAGAGGAGGTCAATTTGGTAATTACCTCTGCCAGGCTTGAATTATCCGATGAATTAAACTGGTTTAAATTCGAACCGTTTATGGTGTAATTAAACAGGCTGAGGCTTGGTGCTGGCTGGTCGTTAGCCGACTGGATGCCTGTTCCGTCACTAAAGTATTGGGAAAAATCGCTGGTAGTAAAATTGTTTTTAAGTATCGAGTCAACTGCTACACCATTATAATATAACCTTGATAAATGGGAGGAAGTAAACCATTTACCGACAATTAGTTTTTTTGAATCTTGCGATGACGGCGTTGATCCCTTTTTACAGCCGTGCAGGCAAATTAAAAGAAAAAGAATAGTTCCCAGGGCGTGTATACTTCTCATTGCCAATCTAAATCTTATTAAAGATACCATTTGTTTTAAAAATACAACGATCCTGTTAAGGATATTGACCGCTGGATATTAATTACCGGATAAATTAGAGATCAGGTAAAAAAGTAAAAATGTATAACTCAACACATTCATATACTGAATTTTATCGAACCAGGTTGCTTAATAAATATAAATTATTCCATGTTTAATAACCAAAGAGCAACTATACTGTTTAAACAAAATTATTATACCGAAGCACATATTGTCGTCAATCAAGGGGGCTCTCATTCCGGTAAAACATTTTCAATTCAGCAAGTTTTATTTTGCCGGGCGTGTGAGGCAGAAAAACAGGTAATAACTGTGGTTGGACAGGATATACCTAACCTTAAAGCAGGGGTGTTGCGAGATGCTTTAGGCATTTATAATTCTTCCGAAACATTGCAAACATTAGTAAAACGCTATAATAAAACTGACAGGGTATTTGAATTTCATAATGGAAGTAATAGCTTCAGATGGAAAACTATCGTGGGGCGATGGGGTGACTATCCTGGAATGGTATTACCAAAATGAGTATAAAACTGCTGCTTAATTAGAAGAAAAGTGTGCCCGGAACGAGATTCGAACTCGTACATCCTTACGAATGCCACCCCCTCAAGATGGTGCGTCTACCAATTTCGCCACCCGGGCAGTTTAATGAGATATGAGTATTAAAAAATGAGTCAGAAGATTAATCTCACATCTCAATACTCATATCTCACATCTAAAAGGATGTGCCCGAAGAGAGACTCGAACTCTCAAGAGACAATTCTCAACGGCTTCTGAGACCGCAACGTTTACCAATTTCGCCATCCGGGCATTGTTCAGTGCCAAATACTATTTGGCAATAACAAGGGTGCAAATATAAATTTTTAAAGTATATGCTTTTGAATAAATATTAAATCATGTTTGCATTTGGCAAAAAACGATGTAAATCGTAATTTAGAAAACCAATTAGCAACCATGTCAAAAAAACTAACTTGCCTCCTTATAGCAATAAGCTGCTGTTTTACAGCCCTGGCACAAAAACCCGATGCTGTACTCGGCAAATGGACCAGCGCCACAGGTGAGGCCCAAATCCTGATCTATAAAAAAGGAGACAAGTATTTTGGTAAGATCGATTGGTTAAAGTATCCCAACGATGACGCCGGTAAGCCAAAAACCGATAAAAAAAATCCGGATAAAAGTTTACGCACCCGTCCGGAACTGGGTCTTGAATTATTAAAAGACTTTGCGTTTGCAGGCGATAATGTGTACGAAGACGGCACCATTTACGATCCCAAAAGTGGCAAAACATACAGCTGCAAGATGACTGTCAATGGCACTAAACTGAAGATCAGGGGGTATGTGGGTATATCGCTGCTTGGCCGTACCGAAATATGGACGCGATCTAAATGAGAAATATCTTTACAATTTTCGCAGCCGTCCTAAGCGTCCTATTTACCTCAAATATTAAGGCACAAACTATCATCCCGGTAGAGCAAGGAAAACCAACAAGCATCCGGGGATTGTCCGTGGTTAACGATAATGTGGCGTGGGTAAGTGGCAGTAAAGGGCATATAGCCATTACCCGCGATGGCGGTAAAACCTGGTCGTGGCAGCAAGTTAACGGTTTTGAGAATGCTGATTTCAGGGATATAGAAGCCCTCTCGGATAAAGAAGCCATGGTCATGAGTTCGGGCACGCCGGCCTTAATATTGAAAACGGTCGATGGCGGCGCAAGCTGGCAGGTAAAATATCGCAATAACGATACCGCATTTTTTTTAGACGCGATGGATTTCTTTGGTCGCAGTGAAGGTTGGATACTCGGCGATCCGATCAACGGTAAATTTCTTCTCTTGTTAACATCAAATGGAGGAAATACCTGGATGCCGTACAATAGCACACCTGCGGCTTTACCCGGCGAGGCTGCTTTTGCTGCCAGCGGGACTTGCTTGTTAACCTCAGGTCATAGTTTATTAATTGTTACCGGTGGCAGTTCTTCTAACCTGCATACGGCAAACTATTATAACAAAAATTGGCGTACCACGCCCCTTCCTTTAAAACAGGGGAAAAGCAGCCAGGGTGCATTTTCAATAGCAACTAATAGAAAAAGCTTAGTTGTTGTAGGTGGAAATTATCAATACGATAAGCAGCCGGATTCCACAGCTTGCTATTCAACCGATTGGGGATTAACATGGCATTTGTCCGGTACGCCTCCTGCCGGCTTCCAATCCTGTGTCGAACATATCTGGCGTGAAACGTTTGTTTCTACCGGCACGCCAGGCAGTAATATAACCCTCGATGGAGGCAAAACATGGAAAAAGATTGACGATACCAGCTATAACGTTTGTCGGAAGGCTAAACGCGGAAAGCTGGTTTTATTTGCCGGAAACGGTGGTAAAATAGGTATTTTAAAAATGTAAAATATTGAATATTAAAGGCTTAATCGGGCTCAAAAATAAAAATAAATAAGCCTTGCACACAAAACGGAATAGTCCTATATTTGCACCACTTTAAACGAAAGCGTTTAGGATGATTCCGTAGCTCAGCTGGTAGAGCATAACACTTTTAATGTTGGGGTCCTGGGTTCGAATCCCAGCGGGATCACCAGATCAAAAAGAAAAAGGCGCAACTTATTGCGCCTTTTTCTTTTAATGACTTTCTAAGCGCACACTTACTGCTCTCCTTAATACCATCTCATCCCCAATAATCTTTCCCTAATGCTAAAAATACTAATATTTTTAGCATTACATTTGTAGGCTATTTTAAATGGAACAATTAAAAAGGGATATCATCAGCCGGTTGCAAAAGGATATTTTGCTTCGCCAGGGTTTTAATCCGCCGGCTGCGGGTGTTGCTTCTGTGGTCGGGCTGGGGGCGGTTGAAGCCGCGTTCCCCAATGCTGTGTTCCCGGTAGGGGCCATACATGAGTTTTTAACTTCAAGTCGCGAACAGGCTGCGGCAAGCGTTGGTTTTATGGCCGGGCTGATATCGGGGCTGGCAAAAAAAGGCGGAGCGTGCCTGTGGATCAGCGTATCGGGGAAACTTTTTCCGCCATCTTTAACAGCGTTTGATGTAGAGCCCGACCAGGTGATCTTTATTGATGTTGAACGGGAAAAAGATGTGCTTTGGGCGATGGAAGAAGCTTTAAAGTGCGAGGGCCTGGCAGCAGTCATCGCCGAAGTAAAGAATATCAACTTTGCACAATCGCGGCGTTTGCAGCTGGCGGTTGAAAGCAGCAAGGTAACCGGTTTCCTGCTGCGTAATGATCCGCGCCGGTTGGGTACAACAACCTGTGTGGCCCGCTGGCAGATAACGCCCATGCCAAGCGAGCCGGAGGATGAGCTGCCGGGTGTAGGTTTTCCGCGCTGGCAGGTGGACCTGTTACGGGTACGTAATGGCAGCCCGGGTAGCTGGAAACTGGAATGGATGGAAGGGCGTTTTGTACCGGTTGAAGAAAAAATGAAGCTTATGGGTTTACCGGAAAGACAAATAGCCTGATTTGAGATATCATGAAAAATCGCTTTGTTTCCCTGTGGTTTCGGCATTTAACGACTGACCGGCTCACACTTCGCCGGCCGGAACTGCAACAGCTGCCCTTTGTTTTGGCAGCACCCGTACGCGGGCGGATGGGGATCACCGCAGCTAATCCTTTAGCAGAAGCCCGGGGAATCACTGCGGGGACCACAGTCGTGGATGCCAAAGCGATCGTTCCGGATTTGCAGGTAATAGATGACATCCCCGGGCAAAGGGCCAAACTACTCAAGGCACTCGGCGAATGGTGTATCCGCTACTCGCCATTAATTGCGGTTGACCTGCCTGATGGTTTAATACTTGACGTTTCTGGCTGTGCGCATTTATGGGGAGGTGAACGGGATTATTTAAAAGAAATTGTTACACGGTTAAGAAGCAAAGGCTATGATGTACGCGGTGCAATAGCCGATACGGTTGGCACGGCCTGGGCGGTTGCGCGTTTCGGGCGGGTAAAATCCATTATTGGGCCGGGGGAACAAGCGGATGCGCTGCTGTCGTTACCGCCCGTAGCACTTCGTTTGGAAACGGTTACGCTTGAACGACTGCAAAAACTTGGTTTTTATTCTATCCGGAGTTTTATCGGCGTGCGGCGGTCGGTGCTGCGCCGGCGTTTCGGACAAGATTTTTTGTTGCGGCTTGACCAGGCTTTGGGAAACGAAGATGAGCCTTTACAGCTATTGCATCCTGTTGAACCCTACCACGAGCGCCTGCCCTGCCTGGAGCCTATACGTACGGCCGCGGGTATTGAAATTGCAATAAAAGCACTACTGGAAAAGCTTTGCAAGCGATTACAAGGCGAAGGCAAAGGATTGCGGACCGCTATTTTAAGAGGCTACCGTATAGATGGGCAAATGATACAAACGGATATCGGCACCAATCGCGCCTCGTGCCATCCCGATCATTTGTTTAAGCTATTTGAGCTGAAAATACCATTGCTTGAACCGGATCTGGGAATTGAGCTGTTTACGCTGGAAGCACCAAAAGTAGAAGATGTTTCGCCCGAACAAGAGGCATTTTGGTCGCCGGAAGGTTGCGGCCTGACTGATGTGCGTTTAGCGCAACTTTTGGACAAGTTGGCTAATAAGGTAGGTGCGGGTAATATACATCGTTACCTGCCACAGGAACGCTACTGGCCGGAACAGTCACTCAAACCGGCGATTTCACTACAGGACAAGCCTTCGGCAAGCTGGCGTACGGGCAGACCGCGGCCCTCCCTGTTGCTCAGTAAGCCGGAACGAATTGAAGTAACTTCATTGATCCCGGATTATCCACCGATGCTGTTCATTTATAAAGACCAGGTTCACCACATTAAAAAAGCGGATGGCCCGGAACGCATTGAGCGCGAGTGGTGGCTGGATGAAGGTCCGCACAGAGATTATTACCAGGTGGAAGACCAAGCAGGCAGGCGGTACTGGCTGTTTCGTTCAGGGCATTATTCGGAAGAAAAATCACAATGGTACATTCATGGTTTTTTTGCATGAATGAGATAATATGAGTTATACAGAATTACAGGTCACGAGCAATTTTAGCTTTCTCCGCGGCGGTTCGCACCCGGAAGAACTGGTGTTGCAGGCAGCAACGTACGGGCAGGCAAAAATTGCGCTTACCGACCGGAATAGCGTGGCCGGTGTAGTACGCGGTCATTTAGCCGCTAAAGAAAGCGGTATTCAAATTATACCCGCCTGCCGGCTTGACCTGCTTGACGGCCCGGCCCTGCTGGCGTATCCTACTGATATTAGCGCCTGGGGGCGGTTGTGCGCTTTGCTCACTAAGGGCAATCTCAGGGCAGAAAAAGGTGATTGCCATTTGTATAAGCAGGATGTTTATTCTTATGCCAAAGGGATTAAATTTATGGCAGTGCCTCCGGATACACTTAATGCCCGGTTTGACTTTGACGATACATTTAAAACTGATCTGAAGGAATACCGGGAGGCGTTGGGTTCAAACCTTTACCTGGCAGCTGCACGCTACTACAACGGCGATGATGCTAAGCGGCTTTATCGCCTATCCCAATTAGGTGTGCCCATGGTGGCCACAAATGACGTGCATTATCATGACCCGGCACGAAGAGCATTACAGGATGCGGTTACCTGTGTCCGCGAGAAGTGTACGATCTATAATGTCGGTTTCAGGTTGCATGCGAACGCAGAAAGGCATCTTAAAACCAACGATGAAATGGAACGCATGTTCCGGCAGTACCCTGATGCGATCCGGCTAACACAAGAAATCGCTGAAGCATGTGTGTTTTCGCTTGACACGTTAAAATACCTCGAACCGGAGTGGGTTAGCCCTGACGGGCGCACGGCAGATGAACACCTGGCAGATCTTACGTGGAGGGGTGCAAAAAAAATATTTGGCGAAAACATGCCCAAAAAGGTTAGTAAACAGATCATTTTTGAACTGGCCTTTTTTGAAAGGCGTAAGCTGGCCCCCTATTTCCTGCGTATTTATGAATACACAAATAAAGCCGAAGAATTAGGTATCCTTCACCAGGGGCGTGGTTCGGCAGCTAATTGCACCGTTTGTTTTTGCCTGGGGATCACACCGGTTGACCCTACCAAGTCGCGGCTTTTATTCTCCCGGTTTATGTCGGATTCGCGGGAAGAGTGGCCCGATGTGGACGTTGATTTTGAGCACGAACGCCGCGAAGAGATCATCCAGTGGATATACGAAACCTACGGTCGCGAACATGCGGCTATTGTTGCTACAGTAACCCAGGAGCGGCACAAGGGGGCGATCAGGGATGTGGGCAAGGCAATGGGCTTATCGGAAGATACGCTCAAACGCTTATCCGGGGCTATCTGGGATTTTTCGGAAGAAGGCTTTGACCGCCAGCGTATCATTGAACAAGGGTTAAACCCGGATGATCCGCATCTGCACAAAGTGCTGGAGCTGACAGACCAACTAATGGGTTTTCCACGCCAGTTGGGCCAGCATACCGGCGGGTTTGTAATCACCCAGTGCAAGCTCTCCGATATCTGCCCGGTTATGAATGCACGCATGGAAAATCGTACGCAACTGGAATGGAACAAAGATGACCTGGAAGCGCTGGGTATTTTGAAGGTGGATGTGCTTGGCCTGGGGATGTTAACCTGTATCCGCAAAGGTTTTGAACTCGCTAAGCAACATTATGGTCTCAACCTGACGCTGGCAAACATCCCGCAGGACGATCCGGCTGTTTATGAAATGATCTGTCATGCGGATACGCTCGGTGTTTTCCAGATCGAAAGCCGGGCGCAAATGTCCATGCTGCCCCGGCTGAAACCGAGATGTTTTTATGACCTGGTTATAGAAGTAGCCATTGTACGGCCAGGGCCAATACAGGGCGATATGGTACACCCTTATTTGTGCCGGCGTAATGACCCAAGCCTTATAGAATACCCATCAAAAGAACTGGAAGATATATTGGGCCGGACGTTGGGTGTACCCCTATTCCAGGAGCAGGCTATGGAAATTGCCATAACTGCCGGGGGCTTTACGCCAGCCGAGGCAGACGGGCTCCGCCGTAGCATGGCCACTTTTAAGGCAAAGGGACTGATAAGCCGGTATAAAAAGAAACTCATAGACGGCATGATTGGCAATAATTATGACCGGGAGTTTGCCGAGCGGGTTTTTAAGCAGCTTGAGGGATTTGGCAGTTACGGATTCCCGGAAAGCCATGCAACCAGTTTTGCCCATTTGGTCTATATTTCGTCGTGGCTTAAATGTCATTATCCTGATGTTTTTGCGGCGGCTTTACTTAACAGCCAGCCGATGGGCTTTTACCAGCCGGCCCAAATTGTGATCGATGCGGAAAAGCATGGCGTTGTGGTGCTGCCGATTGATGTAAACCATTCCATGTGGGATAATACCCTGGAGGAAAAAGCCGGCAAATATTGCGCGTTACGGTTGGGGTTTCGCCAGGTTAAGGGATTAAATGAAGAAGATATGGAAGCTTTGATCTCGGGACGGGGAACCGGTTATATCACTATAAATCAGCTAAGCGATGCCGGTGTGCCGCAAGCTGCAATTGAAAAGCTAACCGATGCGGACGCATTCCGCTCGCTAAACCTCGACCGCCGTGAAGCTTTATGGGAGGTGCCGGCACTCAGCGATAAACCGATTGGTTTGTTTGCCGGCCAACCATCAGAGAGCGCCATGGAAATGCAGGTTACTTTGCCTTTCATGACGCAGGCGGAGCATGTGGTACAGGATTATGCTTCCACCGGTTTATCCCTAAAAGCACATCCGGTAAGCTTTGTGCGCGAACAGCTGACAATGCTGCATGTAACGGCAACCGGTAGCCTGTCTGCACTTAAAGATGGCGACCCGGTAAAGGTGGCTGGTTTGGTTACCGTACGGCAAAGGCCGGGTACGGCCAAAGGTATTATATTTATCACCATTGAGGATGAAACCGGGTTTTCAAACCTTGTGGTTTGGGAAAAGATTTTTGAAAATTACCGGAAAGAAATTCTGCAAGCCCACTTACTCATGGTTGAAGGCAAGCTGCAAATTGAAGGTGAGGTGATCCACGTTATTGTAAAACGTTGTTTTAACCTGACCAAACTATTGCGCGGCCTTACCCCGGCAAATGACGAAAATTTACCGGTACTTACGCTATCGCGCAGTGACGAAACAACATCACCTGCCCCGGCGCAAAAAGATGTTTTTCATAAAGGAAGGAATTTTAAATAATAAGAATAAATACTTACCGGATTTTATCCGCACCGGCCATAAATGTTTTCAATATCTTTGGCTTTGTATGGCCAAAAAACATTTGTTGCTTCTCATTATTTTTCTCACCTGTACAGCAACAGTACGTGCAAATTTTAATTTTGATACCAACTGCATTGATGCCTATAAAGCCATTTATAGTTTCAGGATAAACGAGGCCAAATTGCTCATTCAAAAGGAAAAAGAGCAGAACCCCCAAAACGGGATCATTGTATTGCTGGAGAATTATATCGACTATTTCGGTTTACTGGCATCTGAGAGTAAAACGGATTATGATAAGCTAAAGGACAATCGATCGGCAAGGGTTTCGGAGCTGGAAAATAATGAAAAGAACTCGCCGTACTATCTTTTTTCGCAGGCGGAAGTTTACCTGCAGTGGGGCATGTTAAAAGGGAAATTCGGCGATTATTTGTCATCGTCAATGGATCTAAAAAAAGCGGCTAATCTGTTGCGCGAAAACGCACAGAAGTACCCCGACTTTTTACCCAATCAGAAAAGCATCGCTTTGATCAATGTTATTTTTGGCGCGGTACCCTCAAATTTAAAAAGTGTAACGCGCTTTTTAGGCATGAGCGGAAATGTGCAGGGGGGCATTAAGCAATTAGAAGAACTGAGAGCTACACTGCCGAAAACAAAATACAGTTTTTATAAGGATGAAGTGGTCTTCTTTCTCTGCAACATTGATATAGACATCCTTCGCAACAAAAACAACTACACCAAACTGGCTTCGTACCTGGCGGGGATGGAAAATAATGGATTACTGAAAGTTTATCTGCAAGGTTATGTCGCATCAAAAACGGCCCATAATGACGAGGCTATAGGTTTTTTGGAGGCTGCCCCGAAATCGAACCAATATTTGGATGTGCCCGCGATATATTACCTGCTGGGGAATGCCAAATTAAACCGATTGGATAGGGATGCGCCGGTTTTCCTGAATAAGTACATTAAAGATTATAGGGGCCGCAACTATATAAAGGATGCTTATTTAAAGCTTGCCTATTTTTATTTGCTTGAAAATGATGTCAAAAAATATGACAGCTATTTAAAATTGGCGCGAAGCAAAGGATATACTTTGGATGAAAAGGACCAGCAGGCTTTAAGAGAAGCCAATGATGCAAGACCTGACACGGATTTGTTAAAAGCAAGATTTTATTTTGATGGGGGATACTATAACAAGGCATTGGCCGAAATAAAAAATAAGGATGCAAATAATTTTAAATTATTGAGGGATAAGATAGAGTTGTATTACAGGCTGGGCCGGATCTATGAGAAGACGGATAAACTAAACGACGCTTTGGTCAATTATCAAAGAGCAATCAGTTTAGGCAAAACATCAAGATATTACTACGCTGCCAATGCAGCTGTACGGGTTGGCAATATATATGAACAAAAACGGGACTTTAACCGTGCGGCCAGTTTTTATAACCAGGCCATTGATATGAAAGATCACGAATACCAAAACAGTATTCAGAATGAAGCGAAAGAAGGATTGAAAAGAATAAACCGTTGAGTTAACCCCCCGGCTCTTTTGTAAAACGGATGTTATTTTGAATGGCCTGCAGGTGGTGGTCATTTACTTTCTGCTTCAATGCCTCAAAATTAAATTCATGATTCGTTCCGCAATCGAGCATGTTGAAATACACAGTGGGTTTCAGGCTTTCGAAATATTCTGTTAAGATGCTGCACCATATCAGTTGGCAATCGCCTTTAATTTGAGGAACCAATGTATTAATGCCTTCTTTAAATTCAATATATCTTACATGTTCCGACTCCAAATTTCCCTGGGGATAAAAGAGCAGCAGGTTTCCCGGTTCGGATAATATTTCGGCGGCAAAACGCAGGCTTTCTGCAACGGAGCGCGGACTGGGGGCAATTGAAAAAGCGCCGATATATTTTAGCCACCAATGCTTTTCCATTTGCTTTTTTAAGGACATAATATAAAAGCCTTTTAAAGGCTGCTTTTTATGAATGCCATGCAGTGATAAGTAAATGCCCCATATCCCATCCCAAAAACTGAAGTGGTTGCACATTAACAAATAGGAGTGGCCGGGCTTTATATCGGCTTCATTGATGATCATCTTATTAAAGCGCCCTTTAATAAGCCAGCTTGTAAACATGGCTGCTTTTTCAAGTATTTTGATAGGAAGGGGTTTTGCTTTGATCATGTTAACAAGGCTGATAGTTTTGCCGCAAAATTTTGATTGATCATCTCGTGGTTATCATCGAGAATAATCACTTCTGTATGCGCTAACTTAGGAATAAAAGCGTTACCGATCTTTGGCGGATACATTTTATCATTTTTACCAAATATAAAGATGCTTCTTATATTTCCGGCCTCAAGTGCTTTTAATAGCCGGGGCTCGTTGGTTCCTAAAAAACGCAGATAGGTGAAACAGGCATAAAAATTAAATCGTAATTCTTCAGTTCCAAATTCCTTGCTTAAAATATCATAGCCAACCTGGTCCAGGAATGTAAGGGTCTTACCTAGCTTAAGCATAGCCAGCAGCGCCTTTTTGTTAAGGGCCAGTTTTTCTAAAATTTTATTGCCGGTTCTGCTTTTGCTGAAATAATTAGTGAGCATTCCCGGATTTAAACAGGATGGCGCCACGGCAATATATTCATCGATCCTGTCGGCCATTTCTTCCACGATGACTGTAGCGTAGTGGGTTCCCATTGAATAGCCGATCACTGAGAAGCGTTCAATTTGTTCAAAATCGCAGAAGCCAGCGATCAACCCGGCCAGCTCCTTTTTGGTTATGCCTTTTTTTACAGCCGTTAAACTTTGATCTTTTAATTGGGTTTCTTTATGGAAAAAGAGATCGAAACCATAAAATGTGTATCGTGAGGCCAGCGGCCCGGATTCGAATAGCGTAAATTGTTTGCCATGCATGCCATAACCGTGGAAGCATAACATTTTTTTGGGGCCGCTGCCAAATTTGTAATAGTGAAGCTTTACCAGTTGATTTTCAAAATAATGGCTGGTCATGGTCATTCAGCAATTTGAATAAAAGCCACCGCCCAAACATAGTCGCCATCGTGCGAGATGGATAGGCTTATTTGAAATTTGTCAGGGTTTTGGTGAAAAATAACGGTCGGCTTGCCGGCGATTTTTTCGCGTATTATTTCAAGATTTTTCCAGGAAATTGACGCCGGATCCAGTTGCTTTAACGCTTTATAAGCAGCTTCCTTTGCCGCCCAGGTTGATGCATATCTCAGTAAAGCGTCCTCAAATAAATCGCAATAGGCTATTTCGCCCGAGGTATAAACTTTCTGTTTAAACAGATCGGTAAGAGACGTTTTGAAGGACGGAATAAAAACAAGGTCGTTACCGACAGCAAATTTTTTATCGATGGCAATAGTATCAACCGCGCTTAATATTTCATTATTCATCTATTGCCACCCCCATGATGTTAAAACCTCCGTCAACAAAATGAATATTGCCGGTCACTTTTTTTGAAAGGTCAGAGAAGTAATAAAGCGCCGCATCACCCACGTCGCCGGCGTCTATATTACCAAGCGGCGCTACGATCTTAGTTGCTTTACGCAGTTTACGGACCCCGCTTATTCCGCCTGAAGAGGTGGTCATGACCAACCCTGCAGAGATGGCATTAACCCGCACATTCGTTCCCCTGAAATGACTTGCCAGGTATATCATTATATTTTCGAGCGCCGCTTTATTTATGCCCATGCCGGCATAACCGGAGATGACTTTTTGCGAGGCATTATAGGTAAGCGTTACAATTGAGGCATTTTTTGAGAGCAACGGTTCGGCAACCCGGGCGATCCTTAACAGCGAATACGCACTGATGTTAAACGAATCCATCAGGTCCTCAAACGGGATATCCAGGTACGAAGGCGCGGCATCGTGGCTGCCGGGGATACTGTAACACAGTACCCGTTCGTTACCGAATGCCACGCCGTGCAAAATATAATCGATGGGGCCTAAGCCATCGTAAACATGTTTTAAAAATGTGATTATCTGCTCCTCATTTCTTACATCAACTTCCATGGCAAAGCGGCTATCCATCCCGTTTTTTTCTATTAAGAAAAGTACTTCACTTTTTGTTTCGGGAACGCAGCTGAGCGCAACTCTGCACCCTGACTGATGAAGTTTTAACGCGACATCCCAGGCGATGGAACTGTCATTCCTAACCCCAAAAACTACGGCTATTTTACCCTGGTTGTTTATCATGATCTATCGTGTGATACAGAGATCGCGCTGTTTGTGCCGCCGAACCCGTAATTAAGGCAAACAATATTATTGATCTCTTTGGCAAAGCCCCGTTGCGGAATTAAGTTGCGGTAAGCCTCCAAAGGTTTTTGAGGCCCCGTCCAGCTATCTGATCTTTGAAAATTTTCTAATTCCGGATTGAGTGTTATTGAATTGAGGCAGGGCAGCACTTTTTGTTCTTTGAGCATCAGTAAAGCCGTAATAAATTCTACCGCGCCGGCAGCGCCCAGCATATGGCCGAACTGCGATTTGGGTGCAGAAATATGATATCCATCCTCGCCCAGTACATCTACCACGCTCAATAATTCAACAGAATCGCCAACAGGCGTGGAGGTGCCGTGAACTTTAACCACATCAGGCCTCCGGGTTGAATTTCCCATTAATCCTTTCCACAATCTTTTTTGACCGGCAAAAGATGGGAAAAACATATTGCCATCACCATCCGAATTATTGAAATAGTTGTCTATTACCCCTAAAATATTGGCTCCCCGTGCCTTTGCCTGCTCATATTCCTCAAGCGCCACAATACCGCATCCAAACGAACACACAAATCCATTCCGGCTTACGTCAAAAGGCCGTGAGCTTTCATTCGGACTAAAGCCGCGGCTCAGCACCTGCATCGCATCAAAACCGATAAAGGTTTCTAACGATGTTCCTTCCACGCCACCTGCAATAACACGGTCCTGTATACCGAATTTTATGAGCCGGTAAGCATAACCAATATTACCCAGGCCGGTGGCACAGGCCGAGCCTATTGATTCGCAAACGCCCTTGTTTTTGATCAGGCACGAAACATTGGCCGCATCCCGGTAAACCATTGCCCTGTCGACAGTATGCGAACCCGCCACGCGGGATTTTTTATTTAATTCAAAAAAATTATGCCAGGCAGGCCGTAGAATGACATGCCCCGCACCGCCCGACCCGACGATCACACCGGTTTGTTCGGATTGCGTTTCGGATTCGCTCCAACCGGCCATTTTAATGGCGTCCAAAGCGCCTAACATGGCCCAAATGCTGCCGAGATCAGCTGTCGCTAAATTGCCATCGGGTATTCTTCCCAATGTATCAATATATGTTTCGGGATAGCCCTCAGCAAGGGTGGAGTAGACCGTTTCCAACCCTGTTTCGGCCTCAGTGATAAAACCCGAAACCGTTGAACGGATATTTTTACCATGCACAAGTGCCTGGTCCCATTCCCTGATCAGGGACCTACCAGAAAATAATTTATCATTAAAATCGGCCAGGTCAGAACTGCAGGGGAAAATACCGCCCATACCTACGACTGCTACTTTTCTTTCCGAACCTGACATCGTTATTCTCTTTCTTTAGCTCTAATGATGAGGTCAACAAAATCCTTAACCGTTGACCCCAAACCGTCAATATCATCATCATCAAACTCGACCCCAAATTTTTGCTCGGCCTTGGCGGCGATATTTATCATTTCGGTTGATGGTGTATTTAAATCTGCAATAAAATCGGTGTCTTCAGTTATCCCGGCCAGCTTTTCGGGAGCTATGGTCCTAACGGTTTTTAAAATCTCCACCAAGCCGTCAATTATTTGTTGTCTTTCCATTATTGTATATCTGTTATTTAAGTAGTTCGTTTTTTATTGCCCTGCCGGTTACATCTTGTAATTCAGCAACCAATGTAAAGTCGTCGCTAAGATCATAGGTCGACAGCCTTTCGTCATTATAGGCGCTAAAATAATCATCCAGATCCAGCCCTTTTGGCGCTTTGTAAATCCGGCCGCTGCATACCATTTGCCTGAATTTATAAAAACTAATTTGACCGATACTGATAAAGGTATCGCCTTTTTCCAAATAACTGTGGAATTTGACCGGCCCTATACCTATAAAAACCGGGTTAAATATCCGTTTTAATTCAGCAAAGCTGCAATTCAGTTTCCCTTTTTCAATAAATGCGCCGCATGATACGATTGTTGCCTGGGCAAATGCTTCTACCTGGTCGACTCCTCTGAAAATCCCGAAATGGTCCTTCACATTCTCTTCGGAGGGGGTATAACTGGCAACGATCCCGGCATCCGGCGAATGCCAATGGTATTTATGAAGCAGTATTTTTGTCGGGCCATGCAAAAGCACGTCCCCGGGCTGTGTACCTACCAAGCTATCCATTGCTAACTAAATTAAACCGGCGCTTTATACTCATGCCAGCCCACCATTAATATGAATATTTGTGCCGTTAATATATGATGCTTTTTCGGAAAGCAGATATAAAATGGCCTCGGCGATATCATCCGTTTTCCCAAACCTTTTTGAAGGGATCATCTTCAGATATTTTTCTTTTTCGGCTTCCGGAATTGAAGCAGTCATCCCGGTTTCAATAAATCCGGGGGATACGCTAAGCACCCTTATTTCATGCTCCTGGTTAAGGGCCGCCGCTTCCTGCGCAAGCGATTTCGAGAGCGCAACCAGCCCCGCCTTTGTTGCCGCATAAACCGATTGAAACGCGTTGCCCGTTTCGCCAACGCATGAGCTTATATTAATAATAACACCCCGCTTATTCTGGTTGAAAATTTTCATCGCCGTTTTGCAGATCAGGATAGGCGCTTTTAAATTAACATTCAGCATAGTTTCAATCTCACGTTCGGGCTGGTAGATCAGTGATTTATCGAACGTTACGCCTGCGTTGTTAATAACCGCATACAATGTATCGGAATGCTCAGCTTTTAAACGTTTGCAAAAGCCGGCCAATTGCTCCGCATCCGAAAAGTCGGCGCATAAAATATGGCTGCCCGGTTCAACCGACGTGAAATTTTCTTCTTTCGAAGCGTGTAATATTAAAGTGTATTCGCCCGATAGCTTTTTTGAGATAGCTAAACCTAATCCTTTGCTGGCCCCGGTTATTAATACTTTTTTTTTCTCCATCAGGTATATGCTCAAAATTAGAAGTTTATTGTAATAAACTAAACGTATTAGCGATTAATTTCAGAGAATTAAAAGTCACGGTTATCAACGTGGAGAGTTAAATAAAACGGGTATATGGTTGGGTGTCGCAGGTGTCGCACTTTTCTGTCGCAGGTGTCGCACCCGTCGCAGTGCGACACTTAGTTAGGCACCGCCGACCGCCCTATTCAGTAAAAGTTCATTCAGCAAGCCCGAAAGACTGACTGATGCACAGGCGATCAACTCGTCGGCAGCGCCATAATAGATGTAAAGTTTGTCATCAAACAAAGCCGTGCCTGTAGGGAAACAAACATCATCCACGTCGCCTTTCAATTCATAGTCCAGTTCAGGTTTGAACAGGGGGTATGGCAGGCGCGCAATTTCTTTTTGCGGATCATCAATATCAACGAGGGCAACGCAACACGAATATTCGTATCTTTTTTCCGTAGCTTTTACTCCATGATAAATCAGCAGCCAGCCGTGTTCAGTTTCAATCGGCGGACAACCGCTGCCCAGGTAACATATTTCGTGCGGGTATTTTGGTGCAAGCGCAATATTTTCGCCGAAATTGGAAAAGTAATTTTCCCAAAACTCATCGGTGAGGTCTTCCAGCTTATTTACAGCCGTTATTTGGATATCCGGCTTTATCCTGTGCAAAAAGGTCAATTTTCCATTTATTCTGCGCGGAAAGAAAACAAGGTCTTTATCTGCTAAATAGTTGGCTCCCTCGTTATAGCTCAGGTATTTTTCATTTAGTTCTTTATTGTTTTTTGTAAGCCGGTCAAAATCGGTGTATTTTATTTTTGGTGCGATTATTCCGACTTTTTTAAAATGCTGCAAGTCTGTGGATGTAGCCAGCGCGCCCAGCGCGTTTACACCGTCGAACGCGACATAAGTCAAGTAATAAACCCCGTCGATCTTTACCACGCGAGGATCTTCCATCCCGTGCGACTCGTAATCAAATTCGGGCTTTAAAAAGGGTTTATCATAACGTTCGGCCACATGCAAAGGGCTATCGAGCCGGCAATAACCGATAGTGGAATAGTTGCGGAAATGCACTGCCCGGTAAAAGAAATGTATACTATCGCCATCCCTGATCGCCGCCGGGTTCAGGACGCTTTCATTTTCAAAACCAAGCCCGGTTTTATTCAGTACTACACCTTCTTTTTTTACTTCAATCATATATTAAAATGGCCTGTGTATATTATCTTCAATCAAACCCCTGGCCAAAGTGCCCGTTATCCAATGTTCCTATTATACCTTCAACCACCCTTTTGGTTTCATTAGGGTCGCTTACGCGGATAGAAAAAGTGCCGGCTTCCCTTGCCGGATAGTCATTGCCGCCCGGAAAGAGGGCATCCCCTATAAATATCATATCACCGATCGGAATACCCAGGATATCACGCAGTTTGCGCATTCCGTAAGCTTTGTCAATGCCTTTTTTGGTCACATCCACAGATGTTGCACCGCCCATGTTTATGGCAAATTCAGGAATCTCCTTGTCGAGGATATCTTTGATTTTATTACGTTTCGCAAAGTCAGGGTCCCAGTTTTTCTTTTCTTCATAAGGCGCTTGCTGGCCTAATGCAGAGTAAGTAACCTGGCTGCCCCGGTCTTCAATTAATTCGCCCCAGGTTTGTTTGGGTTTATATCCTAAAGTGTCAACAGCGTTATCAAGCGAGGCGATGATTTTTTTCTTTTCTTCGGGTGTAAAGTTTTCAGCATACAATTGCTTCCATTCGGATTGATACTGGTAAAATTTTGTACCGCATGTAGGAAGAATTGAAAGATTTTGAAGGTTTGCATCTGGCGGCAAATTCGCGAGCACCTGCTTTTCAAACTGGGGCCAGTCACCGCCCGAAATTACAGCTACCTTCGCAACTGTTAGCAAGGCAGCCAATCGCGTGGCCATTTCTTTATCAATAGCAGATTTACTTTCGGCAAGGGTACCGTCGAGGTCAAAAGCAATTAGTTTTTTCATTTGGTTGTAGAAGAATTGTTCATCGTATTTTTAAATCATAGCATAAATGCTCAGTTTGGATAATTGTTTTATCGGCAAAAAATTTTAGATGAAAAAAGCTTGTTATTTCTCAGGGATGGCGATTTCTAAAAGTATAATTCTTCCCCGGGGTGTAAGCGGGCATGCACCAACAATAGCTGGCAAAAGCATCACTTCACCCTTGGCAAGCGGATATTTATCCTGGTTATATTCCACCTCCCCGGCGCCTTCAATACAAACCAACACCCGTGGGGTGTTTTGTTTCCCAATCATAAAGGAGGTTGTGCCGGTATAGCGCCAAACGGTAAAGTGCTGATCTTCAATTAATTTTTCGCCAAGTATCCTTTCGGCAACTTGTATCACCGGTGTCACGGGTTGTATGGCCGTTTTTGTAAAGTCAATACAGGCAAGGGCCTCGTCCACCTGCAGATCACGGCGCTTACCCGTTTTTTCATCCACGCGATCCCAGTCGTACAGGCGATAGGTAACATCGCTGTTTTCCTGCACCTCAAAAACTACCATGTCGCCCAGGGAATGTACAGTACCCGCTTTTATCAGCACGCTATCGCCAGTTTCAGGTTTAAAGCGGGCAAGGTCATCGGCTACTTCGTGTTTTTTGAGCGCGTCGCGCAGCTTTTCTTCGGTAGTGCCTGGTTTTAAACCGGCATAGATAACGGCTTGTTTACCGGTTTGCAGCACTACCCAAGCCTCTGTTTTTCCGCTTTCGACAGCGGGTATATATTTCTTTTGGTCATCAGCCGGATGAACCTGTACTGAAAGCACTTTCCGGCAATCTAAAAATTTTAAAAGTAATGGGAACCGCCTAAAACGGCTGGCTAGTTTTCCCATCAATGCTTCGGGCGAATGTTCAAAGAGCTGGCTGATGGTTTGCCCTTTTAGCGGGCCATCCGTTATTTTGCTTGGGTGGTCGTCGCGGTCGCTTAATATCCAGGCCTCGCCGACAAGCTCATCCGGAGGTAAGGGTTTAATTAATAGATCGGCAAGCCGCCGGCCGCCCCAAATGCGGTACTGGTATATCGGCTCGAATTTTAACGGGTAGAGTTTTGACCGGCTCATATTTAACAGGCTTTTTTATCAAAAACCTGAATTAAGCCATGTTGTTTTCCATGTTGGGCGTATATTCTCCGCGCCGTGCGGCATTATTCAAACAGGCACGCTGATGAAGCTTTTGCTGGGCGGCAGGTACGTTTTCATCTTTTCCCTTCCACGTTTCAAGCGCCGGCGCCTGAATTGCTCTTGCAAATGAGAAGGTCAGCACCCAGGGCAGTTTATCTTCGAATTTTACATGCATGGCATTTAAGTGCGCGGTCGCCATTTCGGGTGACTGCCCGCCGGACAGGAAAACGATACCCGGCACTTCCGCCGGAACGGAGTTTAATAAACAGGTGACAGTAGCTTCTGCTACGGTAGCAACACTGGCTTGCCTTGGGCAGTTTAGCCCTGGCAACACCATATTGGGTTTTAAAATCAGGGCCTTCAGGTTTACATTTTGTTTATCCAGGTTTTCGAAAAGCACATGCAATACCTTTTCGGTTACATCATAGCATTTCTTCAGATCGTGCGGGCCGTCCATCAGTACTTCGGGCTCAACAATTGGTACCAGCCCAGCTTCCTGGCACATAGCAGCATATACAGCCAGCTCGTGCATGTTGGCTTCAATACATTCAGATGTGGGAATGTGCGGGCCTATGGAAATAACGGCGCGCCACTTTGCAAACCTGGCGCCCAGGGCGTAATATTCCGTTAAACGGGTGGGCAGGCCATCAAGGCCTTCGGTTATTTTTTCGCCGGGCGAGCCGGAAAGATCAGTTGTACCCTCATCCACTTTAATGCCGGGAATAATGCCGGCTTGCTTTAACAGATCGATAAATAAAACGCCGTCTTTCGTAGCCTGGTGGATTGTTTCGTCGAACAAAATGGCGCCGCTTATGCAATCGCCAAGGCCGGGGGTGGTAACAATTAGCTCCCGGTAAGCCCGGCGATATTCTATAGTTTGCGGGATGCCAACCTCTTCGAACCGTTTATTACAGGTAGGCGTGCTTTCGTCCATGGCCAGCAAGCCTTTGCTGCCGGCTAACAGAGCATTAACCGTATTAATAAGCTCTTTTGTGTTCATCACGGTGCCTGTGACGGCTATATGCAGTGCAGGGTGTTGGTGTGTGAGCAAAGTTAAGATATAATTGTTGTAAAAGGCAACTTTTGAGGAATAACGTTAAATAAAGAGTAAGAAGTTAACTGTCGCACCTTATAGAAAAATAATCCTTTACCAGTTTTAAATATAATAAAAAAAGTCCCGGATAATTATCCGGGAACTTCTGAAGACATGCGTTTAACGTTGACCGTTTTTATCCAGCAGCGCAAATCGAATCGAGTACATCTGCTAAAATGGTAATATATTTGCCAATAATTGGCAAATATTCAAATTTCTTAACAACGTCGCTAACGTTACTCCAAACATCACAGATTGCACTTTTAACATCAGCAGCAGTCGCAGCCTTTGCAATATTTGCTTTTGCTGTTTGGCTTTTAGCCGCTAACTTATTAAAGTCAAAGTTCATCATTTCGCGTTCTGTTGTGGTAAATTCCATACTTTTCATAATTCAATTTTTTTTGCCTACTCTTGATCCGTTTTCGGCTTTCCCGTTTGTGATTTATCCAAATCTCAGCAGTGAATAAAAATGATATTACCGTAAAATGTACCTTTTTAACAGGGCGTTTTTACGGTAAAAAAAAGGTGTAAACACGTTGTTAATGTGAGGGTTAATACAGAATTTAGTGTCACTAAACTTTTATTAATTAACACTTAAACCTTATCATTATGAAAAAATTAGTAATTGGGATGCTCACGCTGTTAATTACAGCATCGTTTTATCAGGGCTATAAAAAACCCCTTTCAACATCCCGTCAAGCACCATTTCAAAAAACGTTGAATGGGTATGACCGGCAAAGAGCGTTGGGCATGATCAGTAATTTTAAAGGTCGATACGCTAAGGACTATGGCTTAAAATCTATTTCGGCATGGTATTCCAAGGCCGACATCCAAAACATGTTAGATTTACTGACCAAAGAAGGCAACGACCCCAACATTCTCACTGACGGTGTGCGTTTTTATTTTGGTAGTGAAACGGCGCCCGGTACTACCAAGCTTGATGTAAAAATCCTGTTGGTGTCAACAATGGCTAAAACCCCGGTTGCGCCCGATCACACAAGCCAGCATGGCGATTATTATGACCATACTGCCAATTATCTGGGTTCAGCAAATGTAACCGGTGACGCTATGCAAGATGCCGCCGGACATGTGTTTCAAAATAGAGGATTACTATATGGCTCTCAATCACCTATCCCAAATGTTAAATGTCCAAATCCTGATGCTCATTTAATTTTAGGCAACGATGCGTATAACTGGGTCCAGAGACGCCATGATAAAGATGATAATGGGATTCCCCCTTTAAGAGATAAATCAGCTTATAACACCGAAAGCGAATGGTTTGATATATGTTTTATAAGCAGTCTTTTTTCGGCAGTTGTTAATCCTAATAATAATCTTGACGGCATACGGGTCTATTTAGGAAATGGCCGTAAAGTTAAAAATCAACCGCCAACGAAGCGCGATGTCTTCATTTTGGTGCCAACCCGTGCAAAGGGTTCATATCATCAGGATGCATACGATTGTTTAAATATAGTGCCTACTTCTCTTTGCGCCTTAAATATCGGGGGCCGTTTCCTTAAAACGAAACTTACCCCGGTGCAGCTGAAATTGCGTTTTAAAAGCAAATATTTTGTTACGCCTTATTTTCTCGATGCCGGTTATGATATTGGTGAATTATGCCCTTCTATTTGTAATTGATATATTAACAAGAAATATATAAAAACTAATGCTAAACTACTTTAGCGCGAGTACTATCTCGGAATTAATTTGCTTTGTAATTGCATCGATCTGTTTGATAAAAGACAGTAATGTTGTATGGAGGAGCATGGTTGTATATCTCTTTTTAACTTGCGTTACCGAGTTAATGGGTGTATACTTTGCCGGGCCTAAACTGTCCATTAGTAATCACCGGGTATATAATACTTATTTAATTTTTGAAGCTGGGTTTACACATTTAATGTTTGCTTTTTTAATAAATAAGTACATAAATAGCAAACCTCTTATTATAACGGGGTTTGCTATATTTCTCCTGATTTATATCTGGGAAACAGTTTATAATAGAGGCCTTCAGTTCAATATCACTTCGTACAAAGTATCGTCGGTGTTGTTCGTGGTTTATAGCTTATATTATTATTATCTGTTGCATAAGGATGATCACTATATACACTTGAAATATTCGGCGGAGTTTTGGTGGGTGGCGGGAGCGTTATTATTTTATTTCACAAATACGGCCTGTATAATATTCTATAAACCATTAAGTACAATGTTACTATGGAACGGGCATCATTTAATACACTACATTATGAGCGCGCTTAACATTTTATTATATAGCTGCTGGAGCTATTCTTTTATCTGTAGAAAATGGCTAACACCGACATCACTGGTTTAATCATTATTACCACACTGATATTTTTAATAGGTGCGGCATTTGTTTTGGCGTACATATTGATTTACAACCAACGCAAAAAAAGGCATATAGAAGAAAAAGCCCAGATGAAACTAACCTTTGAGGCAGAGATTGCCAAAACCCAGCTCGAAGTGCAGGAACAAACCATGCAAACCATCGGCGCCGATTTGCATGACAATATCGGGCAGCTATTGAGCCTTACTTCGCTAACGTTAAATTCGATTGAAGTAGGCAAACCCGTAAAGGCCAGGGAAAAGATCGACGCCGCGATAGACCTTACGCTGCGCTCGATCAAGGAAATGCGGCTGCTGGGTAAATTGCTGCAGGGTGACCAATTGGTGGTGATGGGATTATCGGAGGCTATCCGGCACGAAATTGCCTGGATGGAGAGATCGGGCAAGTACAAAGTGAGCTACGAGGACGATGGCGAACTGCCAGCTGTAAATAACCCTGACAAGGACCTGATCATTTTCCGGATACTGCAGGAGATTTTGAATAATATTATTAAACATGCCGGGGCCACCCGTGTCCGGATCAAATTGGGATACACGGATGGTTCATTACAATTGCAGGTGAATGATAATGGGAAGGGTTTTGATGCCGGAAACCTGGATGCAGTGCAGCGAGGAATGGGCTTATTTAATATTCAGAAACGAGCGGGGATAATCGGCGGCGAAGTTTCGATAGCGTCGAGACCGGGGAAAGGGACAAGTATTACTATTATTACACCATATCCCTGAAGATGGAAAGAGATCAGATACATATTGCTATTGTTGACGACCATACGCTTTTCCGAAACGGCGTTGCTGCGCTAATGAGCGAGTTTGAGGAATTGAAGGTGGTTTTTGAAGCCGAAAACGGCGAACAACTACAGCAAATGCTGGTTAAATACCCCCTGCCGCAAGTTATTTTAATGGACATCAATATGCCGGTTATGGATGGATATGCGGCTACAAAATGGGTGAAAGAAACACATCCGGAAGTAAAAGTTTTGGCCCTTAGCATGTTCGAGGATGATAAGGCCGTTATCCGGATGATCAGGTGCGGCGCGGGGGGCTACGTGTTAAAAGAATCGCGGCCCAGCGAATTGCTTGAGGCCATCAAAACCATAGCCGACAAAGGTGTTTATATCAATGAGATGGTATCGGGAAAATTGATCCGTTCCGTTTCGGGCAATGATGATTTACCGGTGTTTACCAGTAAGGAGTTCGAATTTTTAAAACTAAGCTGCTCTGAATTAACTTACAAAGAAATTGCCGACCAAATGTTTGTAAGCCCCCGTACGGTTGATAATTACCGCGAAGCGTTGTTCCAAAAACTTAATCTTAAATCAAGGACAGGCCTGGTGCTATATGCTATTCAAAATGATATATTTAAATTTTAGCTATATCTTTTTTAACGTAAAATAAAACCTGCTGCCTTCGCCCTGCTCGCTTTCAACGCCAATTTTACCAGACTGAGCTTCGATGAAGTCCTTTGCAATGGCCAGACCTAACCCTGTGCCGGTTTGTTCGGCTGAGGCACCGGGGACTTTGAAATATCGTTCAAATATCCGGGATAAGTATCGCTGGTCAATGCCCTGGCCATGGTCCTGTACGGAGAACTCTATTTCTTCGCCATTACTCTTTTTTACGGTAAGGTCAACAACAGCTTTTTCATGGCTGTATTTTATCGCGTTCGAAAGCAGGTTGATCAGCACCCAGGTGGTTTTATCCAGGTCGGCCCGCACGTCCGGCAAACCTTCGGCGCAATCGATATTTAGCGTTATTTGTTTTTGTTCGGCTGTTGTTTTCAATGCTTTAACGGCATAATCGACTATATTTTTAGGGTGGGTGCTGCCGAAGTTAAGCTGTAGCTTGCCGGTTTCAACCTGTGCCATATCGAGCAACTCACTGGTTATCTGGAGCAGCCTGCGGGCATCTTCGTCAATGTTTTCCAACAATTGCTTTTGCTCTGTATTTACCTGGCCTATCCGGTTATCTTCCAGTAGCTTAAGGCTCATTTTTATGGATGAGATCGGCGTTTTTAACTCATGCGATATGGTGGCTATAAAATTGGTTTTCGCCTCATCCAACTGCTGAAACTCTGTTATGTTTTTCAGGATGATCACGCTGCCTATTACCTTATCTTTGTTAACAACCGACAATACTTCTTTTGAATAGTAACTTTCGCGGTTGTCGGCATATATTTTCATTTTGTGCTGGTCATTCACCAGCAGGTTTCGTACCAGGTCGTTTTCAAGGGAAATATCAGGGGCAAGCCTGCCAACAAGATCTTTCGCGGGCAAACCTATCAGGATACATGCTACCTCGTTGGCAAAAATGATAAACGACTTTTCGTCCAAACCTAAAATGGCATCGTGCATTAAATTGATGATCGTTTCGATCCGCCGCTTTTCAAATAATATACTGGCCAGGTTGCTGTTTTCGTACTCGTCGAGTTTTCGGGTCATGGTATTAAATGCCTGCCCCAGCTCGCCAAACTCATCGTTCGACCTAAAATTGAGCTGCTGGTGATAATTGCGGTTCGAAACCTCTTTTATTCTTTCCGTCAGCTCCTTTATGGGATTGGCGATGTAACCCGGAAAATTTACAACGAAACTGAAGGCCACCAAAAACAGGAACGACCCAGTGAATGCTACCAGCAATTTTGCGCTGCCGGCTGTATTTATGGCCGTAGTGTACTTATGTTCAACTGCGCTCATGTTCAACTGCATGATATCGCTCAGCAGCTTTCTGATCTCGGTATGAAGCCGGGCAGTTTCTGCGGAATTTAATTTTAATGATTTCAGCGTTTCATATTTCGACCGCAGCAAAGCGGTAAGCTGGCGCTCGCCGCGTTCGGTAATGTTGTGCTCCTGGTTATTAAGATTTTCGTCTATCTGTTTAACCTGTTGCTGGTTCAAAATATCCGGCCCGGCATCGATAGCGTCTGCCATGTTCTTTGTGTACTGAACAGATTTATAGTTGTCCTTCAGGATCTCCCTGGCATCCGCCGAAAGGCGGTTTAAAAAATAGATCGATAACCCGCAGCTCACTAAAGCCAGCAGAAACAAAAAGCCAAAACCGGCGCGAAGTTTATTTTTAATAGTCATGATAGTATTACAAGGTCAATATGTGTTTTTGACAATTTATTCAGCAGTTGAGTGAAAAGAGCTGTTTTCATTACCAGCTGATAGAATTTAAAGTGGGGCTTTCCGATGCAGATGGTCGTAATATCAAACTTATCGGCTGTTTCCCATATGGTTTTGGCGACGTTATCGCTTTTTATCTTTAGAACTTCGGCGCCTAACTGCGTTGCTAATTTCATGTTATTGATCAAATGCCTTTGCGAGGCCAGGTTTATTTTATCGCTGCTTTCATTAGCGGTTTGTACATACAGCACATACCATTTTGAGCGGTAATACGATGCAAGCCTGGCCGTTTTCCGGATGATAACTTTCGCCGATTCTTCACTAGTGCTAATACAGGCCAAAAACAATTCCGGGCGCAGCTTAATATTTTTGGGCACGTCGGTGTCAATTTTACGCTCCACCTGGTTGGCAACTTCTCTCAGCGCCAGCTCGCGAAGCTGCAGTATCCGCTCGGCCTGGAAGAAATTATTTAACGCCTGCGGTATCTTTTTCTCGTCGTATATCTTCCCTTCCTTTAAGCGGTCAACCAGTTCATCGGCTGTCAGATCGATGTTCACTACTTCATCCGCCATTTGCAAAACCTTATCGGGGATACGTTCATTGATGGATGCCCCGGTTATTTTTTGCACCTCTTCATTCAAACTCTCAATATGCTGAATGTTTACCGCACTGATCACGTTGATGCCGGCATTTAATATATCCATTACATCCTGCCAGCGTTTTTCGTTTTTGCTGCCTTCAATATTGGTGTGTGCCAGCTCGTCGACAATCACCACTTCGGGCCGCAGATTGATAATGGCGTTCAGGTCCATCTCTTCAAGCTCCTTGCCTTTATAAAAGAGCTTCCGCCGGGGGATAACGGGCAAACCTTCCAGCAAATCCTCGGTTTCCTTTCGCTTATGGGTTTCGATATAAGCAATTTTCGCATCTATGCCGTTGCGTATTAATGTGCGTACTTCAAGCAGCATACGATAGGTTTTGCCTACACCGGCACTCATGCCGATATATATCTTGAACTTACCCCGCTTTGACCGTTTTATCAGCTCCAGGAAATGTTCAACCGATTGCTCCTTTGTTTCTTCAATCATACCGTTTGGATTATCTTTCAAATTCCATAAAACTTATAAAAGGGAGATATAAATATCCCCCTTTTCGCGCAAACCTCAATCAAACTAAAACGTATAATTATCAACCAAAATAATTATAAAAAAAGGCCGCGTTTGTCTTTGTTCGTGTTCCTTTCCCTTTGTATACTTATTAGAAAGCGTAAACTGCTGCGAGTACAAATTGCGACGCGTTCGATGTGAAGGCATTATTATTTACGAATATGTCGCTTTTTGAGCTGTTGTCTAGTCTAACTTCTGGAATTAAGGTTAATGGG
>JAQBOM010000021.1 GCA_028288025.1 Mucilaginibacter sp.
ATTAATAATAGAATCTGTAAAAAAAAATTATTCCTTCTACAGTATCCCTCTTTTCTCTTCTTTACATAACTACCTTCCCTTTCGGGTCAGCCGTTACGCTACATGATTATCTATCTCTTATAAGAACGTTTGTTGTTCTCTGTCGCAGAGAACTTTATTTCAAAAACCTTGCGGTTCTTAATTTCTTGTGTGTTTTGCCTCGTTGTCGAAGCGGCTGCAAAGATGCGGTTTTTTTCAATGCCTGTCAAGTGTTATTTTCACTTATTTTGACATATTTTTTTACCTCTAAAATCTCTGCAGAACAACGCCTTTTTTCTAAAGCGGTCACAAATGTACAGAGTTTTCAGCTGTCTGCCAAAACAATTTTACAAAAACCTAAATCAATTTTATAACTCACTGTAAATTAACATCTATTTAACAATGTCATCTTTATCATTACCCGGTAAACCCCCGCAATTTTTGAAATTGTATCTTTGAAGCTGATGATAAATGAAAACATTTTTCCAAAAAACTTCCTGGCTTCTTTGTCCGGTGAGCCCGGCTTTGAGGTCGAAAATTTTATAAATGCTCAAAAAAACATTGAGCCGCCTACCTCCATCCGGTTAAATCCGTTTAAAAAATCATCCTCAAAAACCGGAGAACAGGTACTATGGTGCCCGGAAGGTTACTATCTTGACAAGCGCCCGTCGTTCACTTTCGACCCATTGTTTCATGCCGGGTGCTATTATGTGCAGGAAGCATCGTCGATGTTTATCGGCCATATACTGAAACAGATCAGGCAAAATAACGATGAGCCGATAAAAATCCTGGACCTGTGCGCTGCTCCCGGCGGTAAAAGCACCCTCATCAATTCGGCTTTAAACAGTGATGACCTGTTGGTTTCGAACGAAATTATAAAAACCCGTGTGCCGGTTTTATGCGACAACCTTAATCGTTGGGGCACTGCCAATGTTATCGTAACGAATAACGACCCCAGGGATTTCAGCAGGCTTACAGGTTTTTTTGACATTATATTAGTGGACGCACCATGCTCCGGCTCGGGTATGTTCAGGAAAGACACGGCAGCGATGAACGAATGGTCGGAAGCGAATGTGAACTTGTGCCACCAGAGGCAGGAGCGCATACTCGCGGACATTTACCCCGCTTTAAGAGACGGCGGACACCTTATATATAGTACCTGCTCCTACTCGCATCCTGAAAACGAGGATATACTGGATTGGCTGTGCAAGGAATTTGCCATGGAAACCCGGCGTATTCCTGTTAATGCAGATTGGGGGATTGTTGAAACGGAATCGGACCAGCAAAAAGCATGGGGGTATCGCTTCTATCCCGGAAAGGTAAAAGGCGAAGGCTTATTTGCCGCCTGTTTACAGAAAAACGGGGAAACCGCACAACTGCCATCCTTTAAAACCAAAGGCAACCAAAAGCTGGTCGCCAAAGAGATTGAACAGGTAAAATCATATATCACTTCGCCGGATGATTTTTACTTTTTTAAAGTGAATGATGACTGGATGGCGATAAACCAGCAACATAAGGATAGCCTCGACACTTTACAGCGCGATTTATATATCAAAAAATCGGGGGTGCGGATCGGCCGGCTAATGGGCAACGATTTGGTGCCCGACCATGAGTTGGCCTTAAGTATATATATTAATAAGGACGCGGTTTTAGAAACCGAACTGAACTACGACCAGGCAATACTTTATTTGCGCCGGGAGAACGTAGAAATTAATACTGCTAATAAAGGCTGGAGCTTAATGACGTTTGAAGGCCACCCGCTGGGTTGGGCGAAGCTGCTGCCGAATAGGGTGAATAATTATTTCCCGAAGGAATTGCGGATAATGAATGCCGCGCCAACCCTATAAGAAGACAGGATAATTTTTTAAGTGTATATTATATCCTGTCAGGCACTCACTTAAGTTTTTGTAAGTTTTGTATTCATACTCACGAAAATCAAACATATTCTTATTCTTCCCTATCGGGCGGTCATCTTTGTCAGTCACCCTATTAATCTCGCCGATATTTTTAAACTTATCATTATAAAATCTCATCAAATATTCCTTAACAACGCCACCATCAACATTATCATCAAAAATAGATTCCTTTTTGCTAAAAGAAAAAGTCTTGCCATCATCATCGAAATAATGTTTATATATAATACTCCAGTCTCCGCTTTCGCTATAAGGAATCTCAAAAATACAGATGATTTTATCTGCTTGATTGTTAAAGATATTATAAGTGCATTCTACGTCCTCAGGCCAATGTTCGTTTTTGATCAGTACCAACTCCCTTTTACCGGGTACCTTTGCGTATACAATTGCGGATTTTTTATATTTAGATAAATACTTGTCGATAACATCTTTTTTCCTTTTCAATTCTGAGAGAGGCGGGTTTGCCTGATAATTGGAATTGATACTGATTGGCCCGCTGAGAGATAAATAAAAACCGGCCAGGCATACTGAGATGAGGAGTAGAGCTTTCATTCCCAAATATATAAAAGAATGAAAACTATACTATGCCAGTGAAAGCTCATACATGATCAAATCCGACCGAGACGAAATGCATTGCGTCCCTACAACATTTTTCGTGAGAGACGCAACGTATTGCGTCTCTACAAAATCTATCGTCTTTATAAACATTTTAAAAAATCGATCCAAAATCTGCACATTTGCACATCTGCATATTTGCACATCTGCATATTTGCACATCAATGAGCATGGGTCAATACTTTATTATAGATTTCGACAGTACGTTTACACAGGTGGAGGCTTTGGATGAGCTGGCACGTATCTCGCTAAAAAATCATCCCGACAGGGAAAATATCTACAAGCAAATTGAGGACCTGACCAATGCGGCAATGGAAGGCAAACTGTCATTTACCGAAAGCCTGGAAGCGCGGGTGAAACTTTTACAGGCCAACCGCGAGCATTTAAAACAGTTGATCACCCATTTAAAGAAAAAGGTATCGGTTTCCTTTTCGCGGAATACGGAATTTTTTAAGAATCACCAGGACGAGGTATTGATCGTTTCAGGCGGGTTTAAGGATTTTATTATCCCGGTGGTAACCGAATACCAGATAAAAAAAGAAAATATTTACGCCAATACCTTTGAGTTTGATGACGAGGGCAATATCATTGGCTATGACCGGAGCAACCCGCTTTCGCAGGAGGGCGGTAAGGTTAAGTTATTAAAAGCGTTGAACCTGCAGGGCGACATTTATGGCATTGGCGACGGCTATTCAGATTTCCAGCTGAAGGAATCGGGAATGATCAAGAAATTCTTTGCTTTTACGGAAAATATCGAACGTAAATCAATCGCCGAAAGGGCCGACCATATTACACCGAGCTTTGATGAATTTTTGTATATCAATAAGCTGCCGAGGGCCATATCTTATCCGAAGAACCGCATTAAGTGTTTGGTAGTGGGCGAGATAGAAGAAGAGGCGCTTGCGCAGATACAAAAAGAAGGCTACAACATCCGCCAGCGTGAAACGATTGAGGATAAGTACCTGGAAGAAGCGGGCATTGTTTTCTGCGACGAAGCGCATCAGCCTACTGTTGAGCAGGTTCAGAATGCGGGCCGGTTAAAAGTGATCGGTGTTTTTGGCAAGGTTGCCAGCCGTAAATTAGCCGAGGCCGCTTGCGAAAACGGTATCATTATTTTTGACGATCCGAAGAACAACCCACGCAACGACGATTTTATCCCCAAACGGGTAATGGGCTTCATGAACGAAGGCAAAACACATACCAGCTGCAACTTCCCCGACTTGCAGCCGCCACGCGTAAACAATGCACACCGCTTAATTCACATCCACAAAAACGTACCGGGAATACTGGCTAAAATAAATGAGGTATTTGCCCGCCACAACATCAATATAGTCGGCGAGTTTTTGGTGACCAATCCACAGATCGGCTATGTTATCACGGATGTGAATAAGGGTTATGATACCGAAGTCCTAAATGAGCTGAAGGCTATTGACCAGACGATTAAGTTTAGGCTGCTTTATTAGTCCATAGACCATGGTCGATAGTCCATGGAAGAATGGGTCGGTAAATTACCGAATTCGCTATGGTCTATGGTCCATCGACTATGGTCCAATCTTGGTGATCGACTATGGACTAACTCTCTTTAAAGGGCACCACCAGCACCGGCACTTCCGAATGGCGCACTATGTGCTCAGCTACGCTGCCCATCAGCAGGCGGTCGATGCCGGAGCGGCTGTGCGTTCCTATAACAATGAGGTCGGCTTTGAATTCTTTGCTGCAATTGATGATACCCTCAGCGGTTGAGCCATATTCGGTGAAATGAGACACCTTTATATCTCTTGCAAATCTCTTTGTCGTACGGTCAAAAATATCTTCCGCCTGGCTTTTGCGAATATCCAACAACTCCATTTCCTCTACACCCACACCCTGCATCGGCATACCTAAAACCGGGTCGGCACTGGCACCCATCGGCGGCATCATGGTTGGTTCAACAATATTTACCAAACCTACGGAGGCGTTAAATTTACGGGCAATTTCGAAACCGTAAGCTGCAGCATGCTCGGCAAACTTGCTGTCGTCAACGCCGATAAGTATTTTTTTGATGGTCATGGTCGTAAAAGCTGATTATAACGTTATAACAACTTAAACCGAATAAGTTTTGCCATCGTCCAAATAATCAGGTTGCTAAATTGACTCCTTATTGAAAATAGTTTTCTTTCTTACATTTGACCATGGATTTTTCGCCAGAAATTGAGGACCGCCTGAAACGACTACAGGAAAAATATGAAGCCATGGGACAGGATATGACCTCGTACCTGGATGGTTTGCTGCATGCCGATTTTTTAACCTATTGGGACTATATCCACCTGGATACTTTGTTAAGCCTGCAAAACCCTAAAACGCCCTTGCCTGATGAAGAGATATTTATCATTTATCACCAGATAACCGAGCTATACTTTAAGCTGATGCTGCATGAGTGCAGGCAGATAGCTGCTCAAAACCCATTGACGGCCGAATTTTTTACAGCCCGTTTGCAACGCATTAACCGGTATTTTGAGGCGCTAACCCAATCTTTCGATATTATGATCGACGGGATGGAAAAAGAGCAGTTCCTGAAATTCCGGATGTCATTGCTGCCGGCCAGCGGGTTTCAGTCGGGGCAGTACCGGATGATCGAGATTTATGCTACCGATTTTATAAATCTTGTTGCTGCCGACAAACGGGAAGGACTAAGAAATGGCACGATTGAGGAGCAATTCGAGTACCTGTACTGGAAGTTTGGCGCCACGGAGCTATCAACCGGCAAAAAAACGTTAACACTCAAACAGTTTGAAAAAAAATATGCCGCCGAATTTATCGAGTTGGGAAAAGCCAATATCGGCCAAAACTTTAATGCGCTCCTTCGCCAGCTAAAAAGTAAAGGGCAATCCACGCCTGCGCTTGAGGCAGAGTTGAAGCAGTTGGATACCAATGTAAATGTAAACTGGCCGTTGTCGCATTTTAAATCGGCGGTTAGATACCTGCACCGGGAGCCGGAAGAAATAAAAGCTACCGGCGGCACCAACTGGCAAAAGTATTTGCCCCCGAGATTTCAGAAGCGGATTTTTTACCCGTCATTGTGGAGTGAACAAGAGGTTGGTAATTGGGGGAAAGCATGGGTGGAGAAGATAGTGGCGGGAGTTGAGAGACCATAATCCATAGTCCATAGTCCATAGTCCATAGTGGGAATCGTTCACTTCAATAAAAGTTTGTCAACTGTAAAAAATTAAGCAATGAACTATCAACCATAAACTATGAGCAAAAAATTTCCTAAATTGCCATTTTTCGAACTAAATACAAACAGGCTATGACTGAGACGCTGGACATCAAGATCACTAAAACCAAACTTTCCCGTTTAAACGAGACGGACTTTGCTAATTTACAATTCGGGCGCACCTTTTCCGACCACATGTTTGTGGCTGACTATTCAGGTGGCGAATGGAAGAATTTTCAGATTGTCCCTTACGGTGAAATTGGATTTAGCCCGGCCATTTCGGCGTTGCATTACGGCCAGGCATTTTTTGAAGGTTTAAAGGCTTACAAACATGCCGATGGGCAGGTGTCGGTTTTTCGCCCGGATAAAAACGCGAGGAGGTTCAATAAATCGGCAGAGCGTTTGTGCATGCCCGAACTGCCTGAAGAAATATTTGTTCAGAGTATTGCTGCTGTAGTCGACATAGACAGGAATTGGGTCCCTTCCAAGCCCAATCACTCCTTATATATAAGGCCTTTTATGTTCGCGACTGATCCTTACCTGGGCGTGCAACCGTCGGAAACTTATAAGTACATGGTTTTGATTGGCCCGGTAGGCCCGTATTTTTCTAAAACTTTACGCGTAAAGGTAGAAACAAACTTCACCCGTGCTGCCGAAGGTGGTTTTGGCTATGCCAAAGCTGCAGGTAATTACGGGGGCGGTATGCTTCCGGCTAAAAGGGCTGCCGAAGAAGGTTTTGACCAGTTGATATGGACCGATGCAAAGGACCATGCCTATATTGAAGAAATGGGCTCGGCCAATGTGATGTTTTTCCTTGATGGCAAGTTGATAACCCCATCAACCCGCGATACGATATTAGATGGCGTTACCCGCGATACTGTTTTAACCCTTGCCCGCGAATGGGGTGTTCCAGTTGAAGAGCGCCGGGTTTCGATCGCTGAAATTATTGAAGGCGCCAAAAGCGGCAAGCTGGCCGATGCGTTCGGTGCGGGGACCGCGGCTACTATTGCGCAGGTCGGCTCAATCAGCTATAATGGTGAGGAATATTTTTTAAGTGATCCTAAAGAAAGAGAATTCTCTCAAAAAGTATTAAAAACCCTTGATGGTATCCGATATGGCAATTTGCCTGATACACATGGGTGGAATTATATTGTTTAGTCTTAAGTTCTGAGTCGGGAGTCTTGAGTCGGAAGTTTCTATAAGAAAATAAATCCGATTCGGGACTTTGGACTCAAGACTCAGTACGAAAGACTCAAGACTTCTATTCAACGCTCACGGTCAAGCCCTCCTGCTGGAGAATTTTTCGGTAGACTTCAACTTCTGTAAACGAGCCTTCCAAAACGGCGCATTTGCCTTCGTTATGCACCTTCCAGGCTATTTTTTCGGCCTGAGATTCGGAATAGTCGAGGTACTTCATCATGCAAAATATCACGTGATCAAACGAATTCACATCATCATTCCATAAAATAAGCCGGTGCAATTCTTTTAGCCCCACCAGCAGTTCTTCAAGGGTAAAGGTTTCTTCCTGTATCTCAGTTGGCATATGTAACCACAAATTTACGCAAAATCAACAATAAACGCATCAAAATAGTGTTCAAGAGGGCTTAATCCTTAATACAATATATGAAAACTATTTTTGCCTGTCTTGCTCTTTTTATTAGCCAGTGTTTTATGTTGAACATAGCTAACGCACAATCCGGTACTTTACAGGCGGCGCCACCGAACATGGTGATAGACGGCGATGCCAAAGAATGGGGCGATAGCCTGCGATATTATAATGCCGAAAGGCGGATAAATTTTTCGCTTGCCAACGATAAGGATAATCTGTATATGGCTATCCGCATCAATGACCGCGTGGATCAAATAAAGGTTTTGCATTCGGGCCTTACCTTCAGCATCGATCCGAAGGGCAAAAAAAAGGAAAGCTTCAGCATTACTTTTCCTCTCAACATCCAGGGAAGCACAACCATTGATCCCCGGAAACCAGAACCTAGGGAAATTACCAAAGCCGATCGCGAAGAACTAATGCGCGAACAAATAACTACACTTCGGGGTATTAAGATTGCTGGCTTTAAAGATATTGAAGGTGATATGATAACCACCTCGAATACTTACGGCATTCAAACCGCTATCAACTACGACGAAAACGGCAACCTGGTATGCGAAGCGGCCATCCCGCTAAAGTTTTTCCATACCGGGGATCCGGCTAAAAATGAATGGGCATTTAATTTTAAGATAAACGGCTTTTCACGACCTACAGCAAATGCCGGCGGCGGTGAACAGGAAGGCGGCGAAGGCCGCGGCGGAAGAGGCGGTGGAATGGGCGGCGGCGGTCGCGGCGGTATGGGCGGCGGTGGTGGTCGCGGCGGGCGTGGTGGCAGCCACAGTCAGGCGGGCGACCCAGGCCAGAGCGAAATGTTTAAGTCAAGCGATTTTTGGACCAGATTTTATTTGGCGAGGTGAGAGATTAGAGTTTGGAGACTAGAGGTTAGATAGTGTCCAGAATTACGAAGTTTCTAAAACTTCGTAATTCTCTTCTAACCCCAACCTCTAATCACTCAAAACCTACTCCACTCTATACCTGTAAACCTGCCTGCCAAGGTTGCCGTTGTCATCAACACCTTCCACGACCACCCGGTACGTTCCTTTTGTGTCGGCATTAAAATATTCAAATGAGGCCGCGCCGTCTTTGTCAGTTATAATGTTGGGATTCCAATAAATAGTGCTACGCAGGTCGGGTACACGTACATTGGTTTTAGGATCATCATACTTCGGCGAATAAAAAGTTCGCGCCAGGTAATAGCCTTTCGGACTATATGTTACTATCCCGGGCGCATAGCGCTGAACGTGATAGTCCGAGCTGCCTCTTTTTGTGGTGATCAGCAAAACGCCGCCGCCGCCACTTGCTCCGTAGATAGAAGTATAACCTATGGTTTTCAGCACCTCGATACTTTCAACATCATTTGCATTTAATTCATGCAAAATATCTGAGTCAACAGGTACTCCGTCAATTATTATTTCCATTGGCCAGTTTAACGATCTCATTAAATAGGGTATACCATTCGAAAATCGTACGCCGGCTAGTCTGCCCTGTAAACAATCGGCAATTTGAGGGCATGCCATCCTGGCAAACTCTTCGCCGCTAAAAACCTGGTCGGCATTGCCCGGGCCGTTTAAGTTTGATGAATGTTCGGCAGGGTTTTTTTTCGCCTTTATTTCAACCTGCTTTAGCAAAACGGAATGGTTGATAAGCCCGTACTTAAGCTGCCCGGCATACCAGTTTTCGCTATTATGCAAAAAAAAGGAAAGGCCGTCGCTAACATTTACCTGCAGATCAGGCGCGTTTTTATTTTTTCCCGCCTGTCGCGACGATATATTATCAAGGTCAATCTGCAGGTTTTTCCGGTCTTTGGCGGTCCGTGCCTGTATTACAAATTTCACACTATCCTTAAACACTAAATTTCCAACGCTAAACCTTCCATAGTTATCTGATACGGTGTCCATAATAAAACCACGCCCGGTTGTAGTGAATACCGTAACCTTACCGTTAGCAACCGGCCGGCCTGATAAGGTTTTCAGGTGACCCGATATTTCGAGTGTTTTTTCGGGCTGATATGTAACGGGCAGATAGTTTTCTTTCAATACTTCCTTCCATTCAAACCTGTGGTAACCCTGTGTAAGCATCAGTACATCCAGGTCGGTAGCGGTTTTTTCGTTGGGATTAGCAAAATAATATGCGGGATGTTCTACATATCCCCGCAGATCAGCAGTCAACAGCAAATTGGATAATATCGTGCCTTCGGCAGATTCATCAACCGGCGCATTTGTTTCATCAGTCACTGATACCGAAAAGCTGCCTACTACAGGCTGATCTGCCGCATCCTTTGCGCGCAGTTGAATTTTCAGCTTTTGCCTGGGCGAATAAGCCGATTTTCCGGTCGAGATATCCAGTTTAAGCTGATCGGCATTTTGCACAAATGCGATCCGCTCGTTCATTGGTTCGCCCGTTGGTGAAAACAACGTAAATTGTGCAATTCCCGACGGGAACTTGCGCTTAGGTATAGTAGCCCTGAAAGATTTGCTGCCCGGCGAGCTTTTTGCTGCATAATAAATTATCCCGCCCGACTGGCCAATCAGGCTTAGCTGCCCGGCTTCAGATGTGGCCTTTGTAACATCTGCTCCAGGCAAAATTTTCACGATGAAATTGTCGCCCGCATTGTAAACACTCAGCGTATAGCCGCTAGTTACCGCTACGGGCAGGTTAATAGTATTTGATGAACCATCCGCGTATGTGATCATCGCTTTATATACCCGGCCACTTTCGGGTGTAAAATCAAACACGCCCATCCCCAGGTGGGCGGTGTTAAATGTGGCCACCGGGCTATTCTTATCATCCAAAACAGTTCCTTTTATATTGGCGCCCAATCCGTCAGCACCAACCGCCTTGAAAGCAACTTTTGAATCATTGCCGTAAACAAGGTTGCCCCCCTCGGGAAAAAACTGCACATCAACTTTAGCAGAGGCAGCTTTTATAATTATTGATTTTGTTATCGATTTTTTGTCGCCGAATTTTAGTTCAGTATTGATCCTGCCTGAGTTGAGCAATTGCGGATTTACATCCGAAAAATTAATATTTAAATTTCCTTTATCATCTGTAAGTCCTTTGCCCTTTGCAATCACCTTTGCGCCAAACTGTACTTCGTAGTTTACATGGCTCCCGGCATACGGCGCTCCGTTTAAATCAGCATAATTAATTACTGCGTTTACATTTTGCCTGCCGTTTTGAACAGAATAGGTATAATTGGTTTTTGTGAAGACTTTATTGCCGATAGCGTTAACTACCGCGAAGGTTTTGTCGAAAAAGTAAGCTTCCCCGGCATTGCGCATCCAGTTGGTGTAGGCCCTGATGCGGTAATTCCCGTCTTTAAGGGTATCGGGCAACGAAAAATCGCCCCAGGTTAAGCCACTTATCACCGGCAGCTTTATTCTTTGCTTAACCGAATCCAGCTCGTCGATCAATTCGACATTCAGCACCCCGCTAACGGCCGACAGGTGGTGTTTGGCACCGACAACAAGGTAAGCCTTAAACCAGATATCATCGCCGGCGGCGTAATACGCTTTATCCAATTGCAAGTAAACTTTCTCCTGCAGGTGACCCGAAAGCCACTTATCCAGCTGCGCTGCGATCTTGCTGATCGGATCATCATCAATGCTGATAAATGCCGACAATACAGCAATCATTCCAATAATCAGCAAACTTACTATTGTCCGTTTACGGTTCATAAAGAGAAATAAAATTGAAAGTACGAAAAAAGTGGGGAAAGTCGGGAAAGTCAGTAAAGTCAGAAAGAAAAAAGTGGGAAGTGACAAATAACGGGACTCTTTATCAGCCTGATCGCCTCGGCGACGTTTTTCTTTATTAATCACATGCACGTGGCTGTCGCACTGCGACAGTGCGACAGCCTGCGACAGGCCATGCTATCAGCTAATACATTCTTTCGAACTTTCCGGACTTTCCCGACTCAAAAAACGTTCTTCCACATCATGCTTTCAACCGGGCGGGTTGTGGGTTTATTGTATTTGGCGTTATCCTTGGTATTATAAAATGTTTCTATTTCGCCCTCGACGGAAAAATAGATGAGCTGGCCTATGGGCATACCCGCGTAAATTTTTACGGGCTGGGCGCATGATATTTCGAGTGTCCATGTATTGCAAAAACCTACATCGCCTTTGCCGGCGGTGGCATGGATATCTATCCCAAGCCGGCCCGTGCTTGATTTACCTTCCAGGAAAGGGACATGGCAATGTGTTTCGGTATATTCAACCGTAACACCGAGATAAAGCGTATTGGGCTGTAAAATGAAGCCATCTTTAGGTATCTCAAAAAAAACGATCTCGTTATGCAGTTTGGCATCTAAAACCCGGTCGCGGTAGGTGGCTAAATGCTTTCCCAAATGCACGTCGTATGAATTGGTGCCCAGGCAACTGCGATCGAACGGCTCAATTATGATGTGTTCTTTGTCAATTTCTTCTAAAATGCGCTTATCTGAAAGTATCATGCTAAAGTTTGAGCCGCCTAAATTATAACTATTTAAAGTACGCAGCAACGGGATATTGCCAACATTTGTTTTTTGAAAATGTGGAAAGAAAGGCGGGGTGATTTACGATTTAAGAATTACGATTAACGATTAATTGGATAAGCAGTTGGTGGCGTGGTCAATGCGTTTTTCACAATGATACAGCCGGAGTGAGATTATTCCCGAACATCCCTGGCTACGACTTCGCCCGAAATTTTGTGCTTAAGGATAAGTTTCTGCTCACCGTGGGGCAATATTTCTTTTTTTATGAGATAATAATCGTTGTCGTAAGAGACAAAGTTTGAACCGTAATCGATGTTCTGGTCGCCGCGCCAACCCTCTATTTGTACCGTTTCCCATTTACCGGATTTGGCAGACAGGTAAGCGGCGTCAATGATGGCGTTTACAATGTAGCCGTCGTAAAATGATTCCAGTGGTTCAGTCTTATTTTCAATGGCATTGAACATATCGGTAAACATGTTGGTATAGCCCAGCTCGTGTATTTCGTCCCCGACAGGGAACAACCAGCCGCTATTGCTTTCGGCTTTTTCGGCCACATAGCCGCCCTTGCCTGTGCTGAACATTTCAAAGCCGGTGCGCAGGAAGTTATTGAGCCAGATGGTGCCTTCGGTCCCCATTACTTCGTCGCGCAAATCCATTCCCCCGCGGAAGCACCAGCTTACCTCAAACTGGCCAATGGCGCCATTGGCATATTTTACCAGGCCGATGGCGCTGTCCTCGGCTTGTATGGGGTGTACCTGCGTGGCCGCCCAGCACATCACTTCAACCGGCCTGATCTCCTTGCCAATATAATTACGGGCAATTTCAATACAATGGCAGCCTAAATCGACCATGGCCCCGCCGCCGGATTGTTCATGATCCCAAAACCAATCGCTATGCGGGCCGGGGTGTGCTTCGCGCGATTTGGCCCAAAGCACCTTGCCGATATTACCATCCTTTATACTCTTCATTGATTTTAAAAACTTGGGGGTATAGCACAGGTCTTCGAGATACCCGCTCATTATGCCAGCCTGCTCTGCTATATCCAGCATGCGCTTGGCTTCTTCAGCATTCCGTCCAAGCGGCTTGGTACATAACACATGTTTACCGGCTTTGGCACAGGCGGCCACGGCCGCTTCGTGTAAATTATTTGGCAGCGAGATCACCACGACATCTACATCTTTACGGCCCACTACTTCATCCATATCATCCGAGAAAAATTCAAGTTTATAATCGTCAGCAAACTTTTTGGCTTTATCGATATTTCTTGAATATACGCTGATCAAATTATCCTTTGCACGCTGGGCCTGCAAAGCATCTGCGTAAAATCGGGCAATGAATCCCGAACCTAACATGGCTATGTTCATATTTAGTTGTAAATGTTATAAAACGTTGTAAAATGCTAAAGAATTAAAATCATTTCAATTTTCAAATTATCAAATCAACACATTTCAAATCATTTCTCCCAGCCTGTTTCTTTTAAGGCAGGATCATTTTCTTTTTTGAGGAAATCAGCCTTTGATAATGATTCGGGCTGCCACTCTAATATGGCATTATCCGGCACGACGTCAACAGGTATTTTCCATGAAGTGGAGGTTTCGTTATAAGCCAGGTTGGATTGCAGGCTGTAGCACGAGATCACCGACCACCGCGGTCGGTCGGACAGGTTGGCTTCTGAGCGGTGAAGGAGATTGCTATGGAAGACAAGCGCGTCGCCGGGTTCCAGTTCAACATATACCAGCTCCATCGTTTTTAATGCATTATTTACCATTTCCATATCGGCGCCTACCTGTTCGCCGGCGAAGCCGTGGTTCACCCGGCCCAATTTATGCGAACCTTTTATAACCTGCAGGCAACCATTCCCTTTGTTGGCTTCTGTCAACGCTACCATTACACTGATCAGCTCATCCGGAAACATAAATTGATTTTTATACCAATAGCCATAGTCCTGGTGCCACTCCCATGCCCCACCTACTTTCGGTTCTTTCTGCATTAATTTTGAATGAAAATGGCAAACCGGCGCATCGCCTTCAAGTAATTGCTTTACTGCACCAATCATTTTTTCGCTGCGGGTGAGGTAGCCAAAAACATCATTTCCGGGGGTGAACCATAATGAGAGCCGCGTTTTTTTGCCCGACTGATCGTTCAGGTCTAAGGCATTGTTTTGCATGGCCTTATCCTCAAGCGCGGTCTGGTATAATTTGTTTACTTCTTCAGGCTTGCAAAAACCCTTTACGATGATATATCCCTGCTGCCGGTAAAGCTCCACCTCGGCAGGTGTAAATTTTTCTGTTAACATCAGGTAATTTTTTAGTCGGCGGTTTATAATTGACAAAAAGCAGTACAATTTAGGTTTATTTGCTATAAGTTTGTTATCCTTTTTACAATTTTACTTTTATGGCAATAGCATACAGGCAGCAGGTTGATGACGATACAGAATTTGCTATTTGGAAAATTGAAGAAGAAGCTGATGAATTATTCAGTCAGCTACAGCTGGACGAGCACGAAAAGGCTCATTACGAACAGCTTAGCAAAGGCAAACGTAACCTGCACTGGCTGGGAACACGCGTATTATTACGTAAAATGCTGTGCACGGAGGAATATATTGATTTTAAAGTGGACAGCCACGGCAAGCCTTACCTGGTTAATCTTCCTTATCATATATCATTGAGCCATTCCTTTGATTATGCCGCGGTAATGATCAGCAAAACCAACCCGGTGGGGATTGATATTGAACAGGTGAAAGAAAAGGTTGAGCGCATAGCCAACAAGTTTATGCGGCGGGAAGAAATGGCCTTTATTGATGAGCGGCAAAAAATAAATCAACTGTATGTTTGTTGGTGCGCCAAAGAAGCGGTTTACAAATGCTTCGGGCAAAAAGAGGTGTCGTTTGCGGATAATATTTTGCTGGGGCCTTTTCATTTTGAAGGACATGGCTCGGTAAAAGCAACACTTCACAGGGGAGAAACGCTTATCAACTATAATGTGGGCTACCTGCAATATGAGGATTATATGATAGGGTATGTTAACGGTGTAGCGGATGAAAAATAAAAAGGTAATTTTTAGTGATTGGGGTTTAATTGATTATAAAGAAGCCTGGGAAAAACAGGAAGCTTTATTTGCCGCTACCGTTAACTTAAAAACTGAAATACGTAACCGCCGGGCCTCCATAGAGGGAGACGAATACCAGGAATATATAGAAACGCCAAATTACCTCGTATTCTGCGAGCACCCGCACGTATATACGCTCGGCAAAAGCGGCAAGTCAGAACATTTGCTACTGGATGAAAAGGGATTAAAGGAAAAGAAAGCATCTTACTACCCGATAAACCGGGGTGGCGATATAACCTATCACGGGCCCGGGCAAATCGTCTCCTATCCGATTCTTGACCTCGATAATTTTTTTACAGATATACACCTGTATCTTCGAACACTGGAGGAAGCCGTCATTTTAACCCTGGCCGACTATGGGCTTGCTGCCGGGCGATATCCCGGTTATACCGGCGTCTGGTTTGATGCCGACAATGATAAGGCCCGTAAAATTTGCGCCCTCGGCGTACGCTGCAGCCGCTGGGTAACCATGCACGGGCTGGCATTTAACGTGAATACTGACCTGGACTATTTTAAAAATATCGTTCCCTGTGGCATTGATGACAAAGACGTAACTTCCATGCAAAGGGAGTTGGGAAGGCCGGTTGATATAAATGAAGTCAAAAAAAACCTAAAACAGCGTATTTCCGTATTGTTTGATATGGAGATTGTATGAGAGGAATTCAAATTGCATTTATTTTCTTTGCTGTTATATCAGGATGTACCAAAAAGGCCACATCCATACCGGCTGTGCCGGCTACAACCGTCACTAAAACAACTATGACCGATTCATTGACCTATCTTGCACTTGGTGATTCTTATACCATTGGCGAAGCCGTATCCCAGGACCAATCTTTTCCTTATCAGCTAAGCCATGCTTTAATCATAGACGGCTTATCGGTAATGCACCCGGTTATCATAGCCCGGACAGGCTGGACCGCCGATAATTTAATCAACGCCATTGCCGCCAGCAGTATTATCAATGAAAAATTTGACTTTGTTACCTTACTAATTGGCGTGAATGACCAGTTCCAGGGATTGAGCCAGGATAATTATAAGGTAAAATTCGCGCAGGTGCTGAATACGGCAATCAATTTCGCCCATGGAGATACCACCCGTGTGTTTGTTTTATCTATTCCGGATTATGGCGTAACGCCATTTGCCGGTGGTAATGACAGCATCATTGGCCCGCAAATTGACCAGTTTAATGCCATAAATAAAAGTATAAGCCAAAAGGCTGGAGTATCGTACCTGGATATAATCGATATTTCCAGGCAGGCAGCAAATGACCCGGCGCTAATCGCACCCGACGGCCTTCATCCATCCGGCAAAATGTATAGACTATGGATACAGCGCCTCGAGTCTTTGGTTGCTGCGCGGCTAAAAAAATAGATGTTATTTTCTTGATGCTATCTCATCTATGGCGTGCACCAGCTTATCCAGGTCGGCGGGGGTTGTATAAACATGCGGGGTAACCCGCACGCAGCTGATATTTTCCCAAACTATGCCAACCGTATGGATTTTATATTTGCTGAACAGCGCATTATCCAGTTCAGCCGGCGTCATACCATCAACACTTACACCACAGATAGCGCATGAATATTTCGGATTCAACGATGTATGCAGTTTTACCTTCGGTATTTGCTGCACTTTTGAGGCCCAGTAGTTTTTGAGGTATCGTATCCTTTCCTCTTTGCGCTTGCAGCCTATCCCCTCATGAAAATTAATGGCCTCGCCTATCCCCTGCTCGATCGGGAAGCTACGCGTGCCTATGTCTTCAAATTTGCGGATGTCGGCGCTATGCGGTTTATCATTGCATAAAAGCGGCCATACCTTTTCTATCTTTTCCTTTTTGATCCATATCATACCGCTTCCAATAGGGGCCGAAAGAAATTTATGCAGGCTGGTGCCGAAATAGTCGCAATGCAGATCAGGTATTTTAAAATCCATCAGCCCAAAAGAATGGGCGCCGTCAACAATTACCTCGATACCTTTCGCATGCGCCATATCACATATCTTGCGCACCGGTAGTATCTGCCCTACCCAATTGATCATATGGGTAACATGCAACAGCTTTGTTTTGGAAGTAATGGCGTTTTCATAGGCTTTTACAATTTGCTCGTCATCTTCAATCGGGAAGTCAAAGCTGAGCTGCTTATAAACTATCCCTTCACGCATGGCCCGTTGCCGGTAAGCCTGTATCATGTGCGGATAATCCTGCTTGGTGCCGATCACCTCATCACCGCTTTTTAAATCAAGGCCGTAAATTATAGTGTTTAACGCCTCCGTCGCATTACGGTTAATCGCGATCTCATCCGGCAACGCACCGGCAAGCCCTGCCAGCTTTTCGCGCAGCGGTTCGCGGCCCTGGTCCAGGATGCGCCACATGTAATAAGACGGCCCTTCGTTAGATAGCTGGTTATACCGCTCCACTGCCTGTTGTACCACCAGCGGCGAAGGCGATACACCGCCATTGTTTAAATTAATGATATTGGAATTTACCGTGTATGACCGTTGTATCACCCGCCAGTAGTCTTCGTCCTCCGCCGCTTGCGCCGCATCCAGGTTTTGGATTCTTTGCAACGCCTTTTGCCAGTCGGCCGCGTGGGCTTGGTTAAACAGGCTGTTTACCGAAAAAGCACCGGCAAGCGTTGCAGCCTGCTTAAGAAAAATGCGGCGTTCGTTTAAACTCATAAACGAATTTAGCCTTTTATGTTTAACATTTCAAAGCTTATGTAGCGTTCGCTTTGGGGTTAGCACGAACACCGCGAACACCCCGAACATGGCGCGAACACGCCCGAACGCCCGCGAACACGCCATAAATATGTTGATTTTGATATCCCAACGTCCGGGATATTCTTAAAATATTTCTCCCACATCAATAAACAAACCTCGTGAACCCTGCCGGCCAAAGCCGTAATCCACACAAATATTTGTTTTGGAGATAGTGTTGAGCTTTATACGCAGGCCCGGACCATAACCCGGCTGTATGCCCTGTAGCCGGGTGCCCGGCGCTGCGGAAAACGACTCCGCATTCAAAAAGAATACGCCGCCCAATAAACCGTTATTTAAAATCTTGTAGCGGTATTCCGCTTCGGCATATACCATTTGAGCGCCGCGGAACCGGCCTTGTATATAGCCGCGGCCGGTCGCCGAGAAAGCGTCCCATTGTGTACTGGGCAGATCCAGGTAACCCGGTTTTCCACCCAGTATCAGCCAGTCATAGCTCCACACGGCAAGCACATTATCCGAGCCTTCGGGTAAATTGATATACCTGCGCAGGTCAACGATCAATGATTGCCAGCTGCTGGTGCTGCCTAAAAACTTATAATTATCGCGGTACTGGACGGAGGCATAACCGCCTCGATGCGGGTTAATGGCATTATCCCTTGAGTCCAACAACGCATTTAATGTAAAACCGGTAGCAACGGTGTTTGAAGTTTTACCATAAGCCGCATAATCATTGAATGTATTTTTATCCGTTATATTCCAATGATCATCAATAATATACCCCGCCCCGGCATATAAATTACCGCCGATATGCCTTAAAATCGTTTCATAAAAACGGGTATAGGAATAGTCCATCGGATCCTCATGCGTGATGTTTGAGCTGCTGCCTAAACCGTAGGTGCTTTGCGGATACCTGTAAAAACGGTAATCGCCGATAAAATTATATTTATTCCCCTTTGTCCATATATCGCTCAGGATGGGAAAGGTGAACTGCTTTCTTTGCGTAAACGACATGTTGGCTACGATAGTTGATATCCTGGCCTTCGCGTCAGTTCTGAAGGCGACGTTACCGGCAAGTACGACAGCTAATTTCGAAACAAGGGTATAACCAACCGCAGGCGCAACCGAAAACAAAGGTTTTAAGCCGACAGTGTCAGCCTTCTTTCCCGGTTTAATGTGAAGCGCGTGTTCAAGCAGATCAGAAATATCTATTTGCCTTACTCCCTTTGCATTTACAATTGTCGTGTCGCTTGAGAGGGTCGTATCCTTTTCTATGGGGTTTATTTTCTTTACAGGGATAGATTTACCCGGTACGGGTTTATTTTGCTGGGCGAAAGCCGGAACGGCGAATAGAGCTCCGATAAAAAATAAAGCAAGTTTTAAAATCAGGTTCATTTATATTGTGCTGCGATGCAAAATAGCGCCTTTTAACCTGTCAAAAAATAACATTATTGCTGGTGGCGCTTATGGGCACGAAAAGCGCAGACAGATTTTCTAAAGTTTACCCAAAAGGTTTAAAAATTCGTCGATGCTGATGACACTTACTTTTGGAAAATCAACAGACTTTAGGATTTTAAAATGCTGATCATTTGTGACAATAAAATCGGCCGCACCAGCTATCGCCGCGTCCACATATTTATTATCATCGGCATCTTTGTCAATCAATTTCCATTCAAAGTAAACTTCCACTTTGTTGAGATTATCCAGGTTCAATAACATTTCGGCTATGTTATTTGACACCACTGCATTAGCTTTTCGCTCAATAACCTCTATGTATTCCGATAAGATTTCATTGCTAAACACCAAATTGAATTTGCCATTAAGCAGCGCATCAAATATTGGCCTGTAAAGTGATTTTGAGGGGATTGAAACCAATAGGGCATTCGTATCCAATACAACATTCATGAATTATTTCTTTCTTAAATGTTCATTGGCCCATTGCTTCATCGTATCGTTATTCCAATTGTTTTCCTGCCATAATTTATCCATTCCGGCGGTCGCGGTTTCCGCGAAATATTTTGCCAGCATGTTTTTAATTTCGGCCAACTGCTTTTCGGGCAAATTGTATTGAAACAGCTTCAGCAGTTCAATCTGTACGTTGGTTAGTTTTCCTGCGGTTTCCATAGTAGTAAATCTGTTGTATACGGTGCTGGTATACACAAAATTACATAATTTTCAGTTATGATCTATTTTAAACTAAAACCTGGGATAGTCACAAGTACTTTATGCCAACAAGCAGGACGCCCCGCTCCCGAGTGCGGCTTTTGGAAAATCAAAATTTTTATTTCCCCATAAATAACGCTTATTTTGCTCCGATGCAAAATACTGCCTTTTTACCTGCTAAAAAAATAACGTTATTGCTTGGAGTTATCTTGTCTTCGGTACAGGCAAGTATATCGCAGGCGGTTTATCTGCCGCTGTCGTACCAGCTTAATCAAAAATTTAATTCAACCCTGTATTCGGTTAGCAGCTCCCTTCACACGTCGCTTCGTCCGTTTTTGATCGACAGCGCGCTCGCCCCGACCTATAACACGATCATGCAACGCGGGGTTGACAGCAGCCGTAAGTCATGGGTATTCCGCAAGTTGTTGAATGAACATTTATTTGATGAAAAGAATAAGGATTATACTTTTTTTGGCGACTACCTGCCCGACCTGCAGTTAGGTCACGACTTCCTGGGCAAAAGCACCACCGATCTCAACACACGTGGTTACCAGTTTGGCGGCACTGTTGGCACCAAGTTTTACTTCTATACCAGCGGTTACGAAAACCAGGGCAAGTTTGCAAATTACATGAATGATTATATCAATAAAGTAAATTTTGTACCGGGACAGGCGTATGTACACAATACCATCAACACATCAAAAGACTGGTCGTATGTTACTGCTATCCTTTCATATACACCCATAAAACAACTGAATATCACGCTTGGCGAGGATAAGACCTTTATAGGCGATGGCTACCGATCGCTGCTGTTGTCCGATTTTGCAGCTAATTATCCGTTATTGCGCTTAACCGCAAACCTGGGCAAGGTGCAGTATATGATCATGTGGGCCTACTTACAGGATGCCACGGCAAAACAGTTTGACTCCTTTGGCAACAACCGCCGTAAGTGGGCCGCTTTCCACTACCTCGACTGGAATGTAAGCAACCGGTTTTCGGTAGGCTTTTTTAATGCGGTAATAACACAGGAGGCTAACGACCAGGGACAGTTTCACGGTTTTGATCTGAACTATATTAACCCGCTGGTTTATTCAAGCTCACTGGGCCCGTCATCACAGCCGGATAATGTGCTGGCCGGTTTTACCGGGAAGTATAAAATATTTGATAAGACCGCTATTTACGGCCAGCTGCTGCTCGACCGCTTTAACGCCGGCAGCTTCTTTTCAAATGGCAACACCAATAATACCAACGGGGTGCAGCTGGGTATCCGCGGGGCCGACCTGCTTAGTGTAAACAGCCTTAATTTCCTGTTTGAATACAATACTGTTAAACCCTATACCTATCAAAGTAACCAGCTGATAACCAACTATACCGAATACAGTGAGCCGTTAGGCGATCCGCTTGGCGCGAATTTCAGGGAGCTGATCGGGATATTAAACTATTCGGCAGGCAGGTTTGATTTTATGGGGCAACTGAATTATGCGAAGTATGGCCTCGATCCCGCGAATATGAATTATGGCCGCGATCTTACCAAACCGTTTACACCTTCTGTAAGCACCACTTCCGTGGGACAGGGGATAGCTACTCACCTGTACTATGCTGAAGGCACCATATCCTTCCTGGTTAACCCGAAATACAATTTGCGCCTCGAACTCGGCGGCCTCCTGCGTGATGAAGGCAACGACATGGGAAGTAAAAAAACCGCGCTCGTAACCTTCGGACTCCGCAGCACCTTCCGGAATTTATATCACGATTTTTAAAGGTTGAGTACCTGCCGCCTGGCAATTATCCGGGAACTATATATCAATGGGACAAACTATTTATTATGATTTATAGTTGAAGCAAGCGCTTTCAACAATATATACAGAAGCCCGATCAATCCTATTATTATAGCTATTACGTACTGCCCCAATACGTATAAGATCATACTGATTGATAAAAATAATATTGGAGGTATCGCTAATGAAACTTTCATATTTTTCTTAGCTCAATTAAATAATAGATAATCGTTATAGCGGCGGCAATCTCAAGCCACACTATTAAACAAATTACTATTATAACCAATACTCTGTACGCTGTGAATTTTACCGGATCAGGTTCTTGTGGTGACATCAATAATATAAATGTAACAAAAATATTACATTTATATTATTATCACGCTATGTCGACATTAGATTTCGATTAGAATTAAGAAGAATTGGATACCAATTCCTCAAATAAGATGTAGTGCCTGCTTGATAAAGATTGACAATAGCCCACACAGCAAGCTTTCAGGCAATTCCGATGGCAATTAGCGGTGGATAATATTATAAATTACACAAAAAAGGCGGGTACCACCCCGCCAATTCAATCATCAATCTTAAATTCTAAAATCGTAAATCGTAATTATTCCTCGCCCGCAACCCGGCGTTTCCCGCTTTCGAAGTGCTTTAAAATTTTTGCTTCAACATAAAAAATAATCTCCTCGGCTATATTTTTCGACTGGTCGCCCACGCGCTCCAGCTTGCGAATGATCGACAGCATATACAGCGCCTCGGGCAGGTTGTTCATATCCGCCTTGATCAGCTCTCCTATCACTTCCGGAGCGTTCATATTAATCGCATCCAAAACATCATCTCTTTTAAATATACTGCGGGCCAGCACAGTATCTTCTTTTTCAAAAGCTGCGCGGGTATCTATCAATATATTAACCGCTTCGTCGTACATCCGTAATATCGAGGTGCTTTCCAATGCTTTCACATCAAAATTCACCGCCGATTCCACAACATACAGCGCTATGCCGGCAGCTATATCGCCAATGCGCTCCAGGTTGGTGTTTATTTTAAGGGCGGCAAGTAAAAACCTCAGATCGACAGCTACAGGGCAATGGAGCGCAAAAATATTTTCACAGTCCCTGTCTATCTTCAGCTCAAACGAATTCACTCTTTTTTCTTTAACCAAAACCTCCCGTGCCAAATCCTTATCGAATTGCACCATGGCCTCTTTCGCTTTGTTCAATTGCGACTGGACCAATATCCACATGCTTATCAATTCCTTTTTTAACGCGCTAAGTTCGTTCTCTAATGGTGTCATAATTTTTTATTTAAAAAATTCAAGTGAGTAGTGATTTCGTTGATTGAGTGAGCAGTTAAAACCGATAACTTAATCAACTTAGTTAACCTAATCAACTCAGGTTAACTAAATCTTCCCGTTATATAATTCTGTGTGCGCTTATCTTTAGGCGCGGTAAACATTTGCCTGGTGTTATCAAACTCAACCAGCTCGCCCAGGTAAAAAAACGCTGTTTTATCGCTTACCCGGGCTGCCTGCTGCATATTGTGTGTTACAATGATCAGCGTGTAATTGGCTTTCAATTCATGAAACAAAGCTTCAATGCTCGACGTCGAAATAGGGTCGAGCGCAGAGGTTGGCTCATCAAACAAGATCACTTCGGGTTCCATAGCAATAGCCCGCGCTATGCATAAGCGCTGTTGCTGTCCGCCCGAAAGGAAGGTACCCTTTTTGTGCAATGAATCTTTAACCTCGTTCCATAAGGCCGCTGACGTTAATGATTTCTCAACAATATGATCCATCTCGGCTTTAGGTATCTTAAGCCCGTTTAATTTATAACCCGCCACCACGTTATCGTAAATACTCAAATTCGGGAACGGGTTTGGCCTTTGAAACACCATACCGATCTTATACCGCACGTAAATGGGATTCATGGTATAAATATCGTCGGTGTAAAGCTTCAGCGTACCCTCGGTTCGCGCGCCGGGCACCAGTTCGTGCATGCGGTTAATGCACCGTAAAAAAGTTGTTTTACCGCAGCCCGAAGGTCCCATAACGGCTATCACCTGGTTCTTCTCTATTTTTATCGAAACATCTTTTACCGCGTGATTATCCCCAAACCAGGCATTAAAATTTGAGGCACTTATAACTGAATGTTCCATTTTCGTGTAATCAACTTAGTAAATATGTTTAATAATAGTACAAACATTAATAAAATAAATGAGGCGCCCCATGCCAGGTTATGCCACTCGTCATACGGGCTGGTAGCGTAATTAAATATAAGCAAAGGTAAGCTTTGCATTGGTTTTGTGATGGCGGCCGACAAATAAGGATTGCCAAACGCTGTAAACAATAATGGTGCGGTTTCCCCAATAATGCGGGCCACCGATAGCATAATACCCGATAAAATTCCGGCAAATCCGCAAGGCACTATAATTTTCAAGATCACCCGGTGATAAGGTACCCCTAACGAAAGAGCAGCCTCCTTAAGCGAATCGGGAAGTAATTTTAAGGTTTGTTCTGTCGACCGGATGACGATAGGCAGCATCATAATGGCTAAAGCTACGCTTCCTGACAATGCTGAAAATGTTCCCAAAGGTTTCACCACCCAAAAATAAACCACCATGCCAACAACAATTGAGGGCACGCCCTGCAATATATCAACACATAAGCCGCTATAATACGCCAACCGTGTATTGGCGTTTTCGCTCAGGTAAATACCCGCCAGTATACCCACCGGTATGGCTATTATTGATGATAAGGCGACAATAATTATACTGCCGACAAGCGCGTTGCTGATACCGCCGCCGGTTTCGCCTACCGGCGCGGGCACATGGGTTAAAAAATGCCAGTTCACTTGTGTTACACCCTGCTTAATAATGTACAGCAAAATAATAATTAACGGGATGGTGATAACAAATGCCAAAAAAACAATTACCGATTTAAATATAATGCTCTTGGTGTTTCTTACTTTTAATCGTGCGTCCATTCTGTTAATTATTAGTATAGCTCATAATGATCTTTTTTCCGATCAGGTTAATTATCACTGTAACAACAAACAATACCAGGCCGAGCTCAATGAGCGCAGATAAGTATACGGTATGGTCGGCTTCGGTAAATTCATTGGCGATAACGCTGGCCATGGTATTACCCGGGCCAAAAAAGGCATCCTTTATCGAATGTGCGATTGCGCTGGTATTACCTATCAGCATGGCCACGGCCATGGTTTCGCCAAGGGCGCGGCCCAGCGACAAAAGTATGCCGGCAAATAACCCCGAACGGGTATAAGGCAAAATTACGCTCCTGATAACTTCAAACCGGGTTGCACCAAGGGCGTAGGCCCCCTCTTTTAAGGGTGAGGGCACCATACGGATCAAAGATGTCCCTAATGACGCGGCGTATGGGATGATCATGACCGCCAATACAAGCGACGACGTAAAAACACCCACCCCATAAGGCGCCACGCCAATTTTCGCTTCAAACACCCGTATGATAGGCACCAACACAGATAACCCCCAGAAGCCATATATAACCGATGGTACAGCCGCTATCAGTTCAATAGTGTTTTTCAGCAAATTTGACAGCCAGCCTTTGGGGTTATACTCTCCAAGGTAAATAGCAATAGCGTATGAAAAGGGTATTGAAATAATTAAGGCTGTAAATGAAGTAAGTATGGTGCCGATTAAAAAGGGGTAGGCGCCGTAAATATTATTAACCGGGTCCCATATTTTGCCCCACAAAAATTTTATTCCCAGCGATTTGATTGAAGGCATGGATTGAACGATAAGCGTTGCCAGGATACCGATAACCAATACCAATAAAATTGCGCTCATTATCCATAGTATGCGCTTAAAAACGGTCTCCCACCGCAGTTGGCTGTATGAAAGGTCTAATCTTTTATGTTTCACAAATTTGGGTTTTGTTATTCAACACAAATACCAGCCCCCTGTTTTATGGGAACTGGCAATTGCTTTATTACTTAAAAACTGATAAACAGATGTTTCAGCAAATTAACGTTATAATATCGCTTTTCCACCGTAGGTGGCTGACTTTAATAGTTTTTCAGCAACCTTTAACGCTGATTTTGAAAGCGGTGCATAATTTAAAGGCTCACAATTTTTTTGTCCTTCGTGAATGTTATACCACATTAACTGTAGCAGCATCTTAGCCCTTGCCGCTGAGCGGTCGCTGTATTTCTGGTCTTTATAAATAAGGGCCCAGGTAAAGCTGGTAATAGGATAACCTTTTGGATTATCTGTATTTGTTAATGATACTTCGGCATTCGGAGGCAATTCAACATTGCTTGAAGCCGTAGTGGTAGCAAGTGTTGGCGTGATAAATTTGCCTGATTTGTTTTGCACAGATGCATAAGGCATTTTGTTTTGTATAGCATATGCCAACTCGTTATAACCAATTGCTCCCGGAGTTTGTTTAACTAAACCGGCAACGCCTTCGTTACCTTTGCCGCCTAAACCGGCAGGCCAGTTAACCGCGCTGGCTTTACCTACCTTTTTTGCCCATTCTTCATTTACTTTGGTTAAATAATCGGTAAAAATGAATGAGGTCCCGCTGCCGTCTGAACGGTGAACAACAACGATCGGAACGTCAGGTAGTTTAACGCCTTTGTTGGCAGCAGCAATTTCGGGGTTGTTCCAGTTAGTGATCTTACCTAAATAAATATCAGCAAGGTCCTTGCCTGTTAATTTTAAAGCACCATTAAATCCGGGGATGTTGTAAGTAATTACCACAGCGCCTGAAGCCATTGGGATATGTAAAACCGGTGCGCCGATCTTTTTAGCTTGTTCTGCATTTAAAGGAGCATCCGATCCGCCAAAATCAACCGTTTTGTTGGTCAGCTGCAGTATACCGCCGCCCGATCCGATTGACTGGTAGTTAACCTTTACATCGTGAGTTTTACCATATTCGGCAAATATCTTCGAAAACAGGGGATACACAAATGTACTGCCTGCACCTAACAGGGTGTTGTCCTGGGCCGAAGCGGATAATGCCAGGCAGTTTGCAGCTAATGCTACAACTGCGAACTGTAAACTTTTTAAAACTTTCATGGTTTTTTTGTTTGCTTTTATAATGGTGAACAACGTTTACTTACCAAAAGTGAAGTAGAATGTCAACCTGTAAACCAGGGTATGGTTATTAGTCAGGTACCCGGCTGTTGAAGCCGACCGGTTATCCTGGTAATAAATGGCCCATATATTCGGCATAAAGTGCACGTTCTTGGTTGGGTTATAATCTAAACCGGCTGTATAAAACTGCTCCTTATAGCTTGGATTATATGAGCTATAGTTAGTGTTAACTGTATAAGAGTCGGCAGTGTTATAACTGGTGCTGGGGTTATAGCTATCGTAACGGGCAAAGTAGTTCCAGTTTTTAGCCAGTGTGCCTTTTACCCAAACTGACAGTCCGTTAACAGTAGCATCTTCCGGTAATTTGGTTGTTGTGTTGGTTACACCGCTTGCAACATTCTGAGTGTACGCTTCGACACCAATAGTAAGGGGCTTTGTGTTGTAAGACGCGAATACCTTCAGCATGTTATGCTCCTGGCCGGGTATGGTTGCAGTAGCTGCGGCTGTTTTAGCATAATCAGCATAAATATCCACATAAAGCTTTTGGTTAAGGAACTTAGCCCAAAGATCTCCGTAAAATATTTTGTAGAAACCTGTATTTGCGTTAGTTGCAGATAATAAGCTGGATTGGCTATTGTTACCCACCATTACAACATAACCATAGTTTTTGGTTGCCGGGTCAAATGTTCCCTGTAAGGCAGCACCAACATCGTATGAATTGTTTTTGTGAAAGTCGGTTATGGTTTTTTCGATCGAACGGTATCCCCAGGCTGCTTCTGATAAACTTACCGGAGCATTTGTGCCAGGTTCATTTAACGCGAAGCCGGGAGTGCTCATTTCACCGATAACGAAGTCAGTTCCAGTCCAAACATCTCTTACTCTTAGATTAAAGTTCTTTATCCAGAACGCCATTTTACCATCAACAAGGTTATCGCCATTCTGAATTGATGTAGTACCATTAACACCCGTATTGGCATTTGGCTCGCTTGATAACAACATCTCGGCTTTGAATTTCTTTGTTATCTCGTAGTCATAACCTAAGTAAAGACGACGGAACTGGAATGCATTCCTGTATTGAGGAACACCATTATACATTGTTTCCGGTCCTCTGTTAAATGCGTCAGCATGCCCTTCATAATAAAAATCACCAAAACCATAGCCCCACACCCTTCTTTGAGGTTTCCAGGCCGTATCAGGGTCGGCAGCTTTTGCAGCGGTTTTAATTTCTGTTTTAGGATCAGTTGTTGTTGTTTCAGGATATACAGTCGCTTTCGAAGTGGTTGCGGCTGTAGTTGCGGCAATTGTTGTCGCGTTAGTATTAGTTAGTGACGAGGTTTGCGCTTTAACGGCAAAACTCATAATCGCCAAAACGATTGCCATGCTCGCACTAAAAAATTTTGTAGACATTTTTTTCATATCAATAAGGATTAAATTATTTGCTCCAAAGGTGCGGGCTTCGCATTACCCCAATGTTAAGGAATGATTAATCTTTGGTGATATTATTTAAATATTAACTTGATGCTAAAAACCTTTTAAATCGGGTAAGAAAATGACTTAGCATCGCATATAGGATACAATTGGACTGTAAATCAACGTATTAAATTAATAGTTGAATTCACACAATCCGGTAACATATACTTAACATAGGCTGGTATTTCCTTTATACATCGTTAACATTGCGCTTTTTTTAGCTATGAAAAAAGGCTATTAACGAGCAAAATAACAAATGAGGTAAAAATAGTATGACGATAAGCAAACCAGGGGAAGAATTATTGCTTTTACGAGACGATCAATCCGAACTGCAACTTAATCCACCAGCAATGAACCAACTGAACCAACTGAACCAATGAACCAACTGAGCTAATGACCAATGACTAGTGACTAGTGACCAATGACCAACCTCACCCCGCTTTTTGAGATGCGGCAAAGCCATGCTCCTTCAATTCCTTAATCTCTATTTCGTACGCGCGCATCCTGGCATGCAGAATATCCAGTTCGGTGCGCATCATCTGTATCTCCGTTATAAGCTTCGCTGATTCAGGTTTGTTGATCTTCTTTTCACCTGTTCCCAGTATCAGCCACTCGGGCGAGTATTTTAACTGGAAACAAAGCTTCCGGATAAGGTAGTAGCTAACATCCTGCTTTTTATTGATCACTTTGCTGATAAAGCCCTGGTCAACGCCGATAAGGCCGGCTAACCCCAGCTGGCCACCATGCTCTTTAACTATTACCTTTAACCGTTTTATTAATGCTTCGTCCGACATTTGATTGCAATAATAAGCAAACTAGCGGAATAGTCAATAGGTAATCATGCGAATCAAGAGTCAAGAACCAAGAGTCAGGAAAATAGCCTCAGGAGAGAAAAAAATTCATAAAAAGAAAACATTTCAGCAGAATATTTCAGCTCAATGCTATAAAAATGAATTGGTTTTTTCTTTTTGTCTTGATTCTTGGTTCCAATATCTTGACTCTTTAATAACGATTTAATTACACAGTATCTAATCGTTTCTCGTAGCAGTAAAACCGCAAATTTGGCCTGAAACTAAGCCCTATCTCCCCGGCAAATTTATAGCCAAGTTTGGGGAACAACCTTTGGGCTGCCGGGTTTTCGGTATTGGTGTCGATGCGTAATGTATTGATGCCGCGGGTTATAGCCTCGCGCTCAGCCTGCATCAGCAGGGTGGCGGCAATGCCCCCACCCCTGTATTTTTCACTAACGGCAAGCCGGTGGGTAACAATAGCCTGTTCGGTAATATCCCAGCCGGCGTCTGCATATTCCGGCTCCTGGTCGGTAGTAATGGCGGCTACGCCCGCAATTGCCCCGCCAACTTCCGCAACCCAAAGCTGCTGTAACCTAATGTCGTTTTCGAACACTCCGGCATTGGGATAAGTACTGTCCCACTGAAAATTCCCCGCGGCATTTAATGCAGGTACAACCTCATTGATCAGTTGCATAATGGCAGGAACATCGTCTGAGTGAGCGCGCCGGATAATCATGGTATAGATTTTCTTCGAAAATAGCTTAATTCTGTATTACTGTAAAAACCATTTGCATTGTTCAAATAAATTTATTTACTTTGATTTACAAAGTACTTTTTATTTAATCAAAATTACAACCATGAACTATTTAACCATTTTCAGAAACTGGCTGCCTTATGCGGCTATTATCACTTTATTGTGTGGTATAATTTTCATTGCAACCCAGCAAAGCTTTCGGTCGACCGCGGACGATCCGCAGTACCAGCTGATTGAAGACGATGCGGCCGCGATCAACAACGGCGCCGACCCTAAATCACTTGTTAACCCGGTACCGGCAATTGAAACCTCAAAAAGCCTCGCCCCTTTTATGATAATATACGATGCGTCCGGCAATCTTATCGCATCAAATGCCAACCTGGATGGCAAGGCGTTAACGATACCCAAGGGTGTGCTGAGTTATATTGAAGAGCATGGCTCCGACGCTGCTACCTGGCAGCCCCGGTCCGGCGTGCGACTGGCGATGGTTGGCATGAAATCGAACGCGGGCAAGGTTGTTATAGCGGGCCGCTCGCTGCGCAAGGTAGAAGAACGGATAGCCCGTCTTGGCGAGCAGGTTTTATTTGGCTGGGGGTGCTCACTGTTCGGCTTATTGATCGTGGTAATATTCCAGGATTGGCTGACAAAAAAATATATCCCGGGTTGATCTTTAGCTGTCTGCGACAGTATCCGGAATTTCACGGTTAAAATAGGCAATCACCATGTCATAAATTTCAGCGTCTTTACCTTTAACCCATCTTAGCGGGAGATTGATTTGCTTGCCATACTCCGATTCCCATTTTAGATTAATGCGCAGCATGGATGCGCTGCGGCCGGGGATCAGGCTGATATCTTCGATATCGATCCAGTTCACGCTGATATCGCGGATATAATCGCTGATGCCTTCCGCATCCAGCTCAAGGGCAATGTCGCCTTTTAAGGCCGGTATCAGCCGCTTAACGATCAGCAAGGTTAACAGGGAAAGAAATAAAAAAGCAGATATTCCATGCACTGCCCAGCTTAGCGTGCTGTTGGCCCCGCGTACATTCGAAAACAGCATCCACATTAATATCACCATCAGTAAAATGGTACCCAGGCTAAAGTTCAGGCTATAGCGATATCGCGTGGTTGCGGTCATGTTTATAAATATACATCATTCTTTATAAATGTTTAGTTATAAAACGACCAGGACACGCCGAATTTTAGCAAATGGTCCATTTGCGGGTACTTGTTCACGGTATAAAATCCCTTGCTCAAAAGTCCTTGGTTGGCATAATCGTACATGATAAACAGGTTAGTACGCTGCAGGGTGGCTTTAAAAAATACGGTGGCGATGGGGTATGAAGAAAAAGTAACATTCGCCCCGTTATAAAACTGGCCCAGCCCGGTCGCATACGAAGGCGCCACGTATGGCGAATTATACCGCACATCCACACCCAGGTTTGAATACAAAACATTAAACAGGAACATCTTATAATATAAACTGGTGTAGTTATAAACCTGTGGTATCCGCAACGTCGACTGGTAATCGGTTTTTTCGTATACTAAAAAGTCGTCCAGGTGCCACCTGCGCCAGGCTATGCTTTTTCCGAAGCTCACTTTAAGCAGATTGATCGGCGTGCCCAGCTGCACCGGATGCGCATCGATACCGCCCGCTTGTGCAGCGAAGTATAAGTAATCTGTAATTAAAAAATATTCCACCTTTAAATCCAGCTTCAGTGGGTTATTTACATAGTTGAACGAAATACTGTTGGTTTTTTGATTATTGAATTTATTGTGAAAAATATAATGGTTGGATATCCAGTTGGTATAAACCATTGCAGGCGTGCTGCTTTGGGTGTAGCCCTCGAATACGATCCTGCCTGCCTTTTGGTTACCGGCCAGGATAACCTTGGCGTCGTACAAAAAATCCCCGGCATCACGCCCCTGCGCAACCTGCTGGAAATCGCCTTCAAGCCCTATCCTATCGCTGAACCGATAACTCAGTTTAGCCTTCAGGGTGATGTCCTGGAAGGATGAAGCCTGCATCCGAACGCTCTGGTTAACTTTAAGGCCGTACTGGTTAAGTATCGTATCCGCTACATATTGTGAATAATGATAATAATCCTGCGACAGGCCCAGGTCAAGCTTTACCTCGTTCTTTACAAATTTCACAGATTTGCTTCTCAGGTAAAAACTGTAGGAAAATTCATTTTGAAGATGCTGTACCGCAAGCGAATCCCTCGAATAATTTGACGCAAAATAATAATCCGGGAAAACCTGGTAGGGGTCAGGGTCGTTTTGTAAGAAATTATATTTACGCGTGTTGTAGCTAAAAGTATAGGCGATCCGTTGCGTCGGTAAAATATTGGATGTGCCGGTTGTTTCCTTCTTCAGGCTGTCAATCCGCCCGATATAATAAAACTGTTTCAGGTATATCCCGCCGCTGGTCCAGTTTTCATAAGTATGTGCCAAACGTACCGGTTCATCAAGTGAGCTAAGCGGGTTTTTTTCTACAAAAATAGTATCGTTTGCTAATATCGACCCGGTTTCGGGCGCTTTCAGGTTATTGTATATCAGGTTGGCCAATAAATTATACCGCTTGTTCTTTGACTCGTACCAGGCAAACGCCGCTGCATTTACATCGCTTACATTTTGCGCCAGCAGGTTGCTGCTGTAAAACCCCTTCGAACCGGTAAAATTCAAGTTAAAGCCGATGTTAAGCCGGGGGTTAACATTTTGCGTATGCAGCACCTTAAAATACTGCTCCTTTAAACCGCCTACAAACAGCGACAACTGGGTATAAGGCACCCGGGCGCGGTAATAATTAACATCCTGCGGGTTAAACATATAAGCGTCAAGGGCATGTAAGCCCGCATCAAACCCAATGGTGTGCGATGGTTCGTATAAAAGGCTCCTTTCTGCCAAACCCAGGTTACCCAAATGTATTTTCGGGCTTCGGGGCTGCATCAGCGGGCTGTAATTTTCGTAATTATAAATACCTGTATCTAAAGGAAAAAGCTGCGTACTATCCTTTAAAAACCGTTCGCTGGTTACCCTTATATACTTCGAATTAAAAATAACTGTGTCTTTCCTTCTGTCCTGTTGCTTGCGCAGCGAATCCATTTGTTGCTCATCAGTCAGTTTGGGCACGTTAGTACGTCCCGTATCACGCAGGTTCGGGCGAAACGGCTGCTGCCCGGGATAATTCGGATTCGTCCGCGATTGCCCGACAACGGATTGCACCCCTGCCAGGAATAGGAGGATGAAGATATATTTTAACTTTTCAGGCATCAAAACCAGCTATCAATTCTTTAAGTATCAATGTCAATTTAGGCTCCGCTTCGGTGGCGACAGCCAGTATCTCCTCAACCGAAACCGGGCTCAGCACATCGTTAAAACCTTCATCAGTAAGCACCGATATGGCAAACACAGGCAACCCCATATGGTTCGCCACAATTACTTCGGGCACCGTGCTCATCCCCACCGCGTCGCCGCCGATTATCCGCAAATAGTTATACTCAGCTTTCGTTTCCAGGTTCGGGCCGGTTACCGCAACATAAACTCCCTTGTTGCATATAATATTGTTAGCCTTCGCTATAACCAAAGCTTTATCTATCAGCACGCGGTTATAAGGCTGACTCATATCCGGAAAACGCGGCCCCAGGTCGGTTTCATTTCTGCCGATCAGCGGATTTTGCGGCTGCAGGTTAATATGATCCTCAATCACCATCAGGCTCCCCTTTTTAAAATCGGGGTTCAGCGCGCCGCTGGCATTCGAAACAAAAAGCGTTTTTATGCCCAGCATTTTCAATACCCTTACCGGGAAAGTGATCTGCTGCATGCTATAACCCTCGTAATAATGTAACCGGCCCTGCATGGCAACAACTTTTTTACCCGCTAGTTTGCCAAAGATTAATTTACCCGAATGAAACTCCAAAGTCGAGATCGGGAAATCAGGTATATTGGAGTACATCAGCTGTTTTTCAACTTCCACTTCCTTCACCAGGCCGCCCAAACCGGTACCCAGTATAATTCCTATCTCAGGTTCAAAATCGCCGATACGGCTTTTAATATATGCTGTTGTCCGTTCTATACTCTCTAACATATTCAGTAATTAATTGATCGAACAGCCGCCCACTTTCGTTTAAAAATTCCACCCTTATAGGTATGGTATAAACGGGCAGTTCCTCAGCACCTGCCGCACCCGGTTTAAACCACGAATTATCTAAACGCTGTGCATCCTTTTCTGTTGTAACGATTATTTTTTTCGCAGATGCGCAGGCCGCAAATTCACCGGCAAGTTTAGCGATATTTTTTAAGGTAAACGGGTGGTGGTCGGGATATTTATGATGAATGATAGTGGTAGTGCTACGGCTTAAATGCTGCACAAGCGGTTCGGCGTTAGCTATGCCAGTCAATAAAAATATGGTAGTGTCCTTATCTATCGTTAACCCGGCTGCTTCACCATCCAAATTCTGCAATCCCTGGTAAGCTATGGACGTAAAAAACAAGTGCTGGTAAGGCAGCGGATCTATTTTACCTGCAACAACAGCCTGCTCATCGGCGGTAAGTTGTGCCGGGCATTTGCTCACAACAATCACTTGCGCCCGCCACCTGCCACTGAAAGGCTCACGCATATTGCCTGCCGGCAGTAACAAGTGCACATCATCAATACGGTTATAATCAAACAACAAAATATTAAGCCCCGCTTCAACAGCCCTGTGCTGGTAGGCATCATCCAGCAGGATAAGGTTATGATCCGGTAAAAGGCGTTCTATCCCCTTAACCCTGTCCTCGCAAACGGCTACTGTAATATCCGGAAATTTATGTGCAAACTGTGCCGGCTCATCGCCTATTAGTTGTGAGTTGTAAGTTGAAGGTTGTAAGTCAATCCCGGTACCTGATACTTGATACCCGATTCCTGATACCGCTTCCCGGCTTTTGACTTTTGAATTTTGAATTTTGACTTCAAAAAACCCTTTGGTACTCCGCCCATAACCCCTGCTCAAAGTAGCCAGTTTATTGTGTTCTTTTAATAAACGGATAAGATACTCCGTCATCGGGCTTTTCCCCGCGCCGCCGACTTCAAGATTGCCAACTGAAATAACAGGAATTTTAAACCGGCGACTTTTAAACACCCCCGCATCATAACACCAGTTGCGGATAATAACCACCAGCCCGTAAAGCAACGAAAAGGGAAATAAAAGCCAGCGCAGGTATTTCATATCGCTGTAAAGATATAAAAAGGGTTTAACAGCGGTTTCAGCTTGAATTGTAAACACTTATATCAATTCAATACCGGGTACAAATTGGAAATGTTTTTTATTATAAGTGTAAAGCGGCAAATGATAATATAATGCTGTTGCTGCAATAAGTGTATCTGCGATCCCGGGTCGATGACTTAAAGTATGTGTCCTGAAAAGGTCAAGGAAAATATCTGTTATATCTGCATTAATTGGAATATGGGTATATTTACTCAATTGTTTTTCAATTCTTTTAAGGTCAGCCTTATCCCTTGCTCCGACCATAAATTCAGCGACGGTAATACTGCTTATATAAAAAACATTTGATCTTAACTGTTGAATCTCGTCCTTTACAGTAAGATTTCCCCTGTAAAGTTCAATAAGAATATTGGTATCGAAAATTACCATTTAGAAGGCCATGTTTTATCCCTGATTTCATCCCCTGAAGGAAAATCAGGCGCAGCACCAAAATTTTCAAACAACTCATTCACCGCAACCTCTTTACCTACAGGTGGTACAGGATGTACATTTTTTGCAGAATCAGCTAATTCAACCACAATAACTTCTACTTTCTTGCCAAAAAATTTTTCAGGCATCTCAATACTGTGATTTTTTTTGTCAGGAACTAAAATCTGCTTATGCATCATCATCGTCGTTTTGCTATCAAACAAATATACAAAATTGATGAACAATTTAAAACCGGTGACCAATAACGATTGACTAATTCACTCGCTTTTCAACGCCTTGATCGGATTAGCTATTGCCGCCTTAATTGATTGAAAGCTTACAGTTAGCAATGCAATCGCAATGGAAACCATCCCGGCCAGCACAAATATCCACCAACTAATTGGTGCACTATAGCTAAAGCCCTGCAGCCATTTGTTCATGGCCCACCAGGCAATTGGAGAAGCTATCAGCATAGCAATGGCTACCAGTTTTATAAAATCAAATGATAAAAGCCGGGTAATACTTTGCACGCTTGCACCCAATACCTTGCGAATACCTATTTCCTTACTGCGCTGCTCGGCCATAAAGGCGGCTAAGGCAAACAGGCCCAGGCAGGCTATAATGATGGCAAGCATGGCGAAGCTGGTAAATATATTGCCCATACGCTGCACATCGGCATACATATTGGCAAAACGTTCGTCCATAAAGGTATAGCGGATGGGTTGTGATGGGGATATGCTTTTCCACAAGGATGATATTTGAGCGATGGTATTTTGCATATCACCGCCGCTTACTTTTACCGAAACAACGGACGGGCTAATGCCATAAACCATCGCCAGCGCGCCAATTGGTTGCCTGAGTGATTCGAAGTTAAAGTCCTTTACGACGCCAATGATCCTCATTTTATCATCCCCATGGGTAATATTCTTGCCGATAGGGTTTTTAAGGTTTAATCTTTTTACCATAGTCTGGTTTACGATCACGCCGCCGCTTTTGTCATTAACAGCGAAATTGGCCCCTTCCAAAAGCTTTATGCCAAATGTTTTCAGGTAGTCATTATCAATGACCCAAAATTGGGAAAACTCGCCGGTTTCAACCTTTGATTTACCCTCGTTGTAAAGGGTATTGCCATTGCGTTTAGTCCCTTCAATCGGTAAATAATCACTTACGGAAACACTTTTTACCGACGACAGTTTAAGCAGTTCATCTTTAAGGTTTTTCACCCCGTTATCGCCCAGCGTATTGGCACCCTGTAACATTACTAACTGGTCTTTATCAAAACCTATATCCTTATTAAGGATGTATTTCATCTGGTTATAGATAACAAAAGTGCTGATGATCAAAATAATAGAAGCTGTGAACTGAAACACAACCAGGCCATTTCTTAATACAGAGTTTTTACTTCCGGCGCTTATAGACCCCTTCAGCACACTCGCCGGTTTAAATGATGAAAGGTAAAATGCGGGATAGATCCCCGCCAATGTGCCAACTACTACCGATGATATTAATATAACCGGCATAAACCAGGGACTTAGCCATGGCATAGCTAATGTTTTTGAAGCTAAAAGATTAAAATATGGCAGCAACGCCCAGGTCAGCAAAATCCCAACCATAAAAGAAAGAACGCTATAAAGCATTGATTCGGCAAGAAATTGATTAATAAGGCTGAAACGGGTTGACCCAACCACCTTTCTAAGCCCGACTTCTTTGGCACGGTTAGCAGATTTAGCAGTAGAAAGATTGATAAAATTGATACATGCAATGGTTAAAATAAACAATGCCACAGCGCCAAACAGCCAGATAAACCTTATATCGCCATGCTTAAATTCATCCTGTATATCGTACGAGTACAAATGCATTTCGCTGATAGGCTGCAGCTTAAATGATAACTTTTGCAGCTCCTTTGCCGCGTCTTTATAACTTATACTTAGCAAAGCCGGCAAAAGGTAATTTTTATTTATATCAGCGGTTATCTTTTTATTTAGTTGATCAATATTTGTTCCGGGCCGGAGCAATATGTAGTCGGGATAATTACTGGCATTCCAGTTAGTTTGTTCGCCCTTATAAAATTCAATGCCGTTAAGGGTCAATAAAAAATCATACTGAAAGTCGGAAGTTTTAGGTGGGTTTTCCATCACACCGCCAATTTTATAGGGCTTGGTTTGATCGTTATTCAGATACATCACTTTGCCCACCGGGTTTTGATTTGGAAAATACTTATCCGCCTTCCGTTTGGATATCACCATGGTATTAGGTTCGGTGAGCGCGCGGGTCCTGTCGCCATAAACCATAGGCATCTTCAAAATGTTCAGCAGGTCCTCGTCGGCATAAGTAAACCCTTCTTCGTGGGTGTTTTCCATCTGGTCGGCACGCCTTAATTCGTTGCTGCCCGCCCCCGGAAAAAGGGAATTAGGCATTAAACGGGCAGATTTCTCTATCTCCGGGAAATCAGCTTTTAAAGCGTTCGAGATCGGCGCGGGGTAATCATCACCCTTTTCTACTTTTCCGTCATGCGCATAATACTCAACAAGCCGGTAAATACGGCTGGTATCCGGGTACGATTTATTATAGCTAAGCTCGTCCCTAATATAAAGCCCGATCAATAAACACGCAGCAATGCTCAATGCAAAGCCGCCGATCTTTATAGCCGCATACATTTTTTGTTTGCGAAGCTGCCTTACGGCGATTTTTATGTAGTTCTTTATCATGGCAAACCAATTATTGAATTAGTGATTTATTGAATTAGTGATTTTTAACTGCTAACTGCCACTGCCAACTGCCTACTCACTTTTAAGGCTCTTCACCGGGTTCATAATAGCTGCCTTTATCGCTTGCGAACTTACGGTAACCAGGGCAATGATAACAGCCACAGTCCCCGCCAGGGCAAACATCCACCAGCTAAGCGGTATACGGTAAGCAAAAGCCTGCAGCCATTTGCCCATACCATACCAGGCTATCGGTGTAGCGATAATAAACGATATGATGACCAGCTTTAAAAAATCAATCGACAGCAAACTCACAATACCTGAGACACTTGCACCCAAAACTTTCCGGATACCGATTTCCTTGTTCCGTTGTTCGGCGCTGAAAGCTGCCAGGCCAAACAGCCCCAGGCAGGAAATGAGTATAGCTACCAGGGTAAATGAATTAATGATCTGCGACAGCACAATTTCACTCTCATATTGCTTTTGCACTTCCGAATCAAGGAACGTGTATTCAAACGGCACTGCGGGCATATCTTTTTTCCATATGCTGCCAATACTGCTCAATAATGATTTATAATTTGTGCTGCTGACAGATACGATCATACTCGTAAAATTGCCCGGGTTATTATCATATACCAGCATAAACGGGCGGACATCATCATGCAGGGAATTGTAATTAAAGTCTTTCATCACACCTGCAACAGTTACAAATACGGCAGGACCGCCATATTGGGTGTAAAGCCGCGCCCCGGGAGCGGTCTGCGCATTAAGGTTCAGCCTTTTTGCCAGCGTTTGGTTAATGAGCACCTTGCCCGAGTCGCCGCGCATAAAATCGCGGCCGCTCACCAACTTTATACCGGTGGTTTTTACAAAAAACTCGTCGCAGGCAATATTCTGGGCATCAATCGCGGTAGACATATTACCCCCGGCAGGGTAGACGCCATGGTCGTGCATTACAAACTGGCTAAGATAATTGTCGGCACTTGTAACGGTTTTTACACCTGCCAGATGTTTTAAATCGTTGGCCATGGCCGGCATTTTGCTTTGCGCATCGCTGGTATAAAAATTAAATACCAGCTTTTGATCTTTATCAAAGCCCAGGTCCTTCGACTTAATATAATTGAGCTGACTGTAAATAATGATGATACCGGTTATCATTACAATGGATAATACAAATTGAAAAACAACCAGCGATTTTCGTATCCCGGCTGCCGAAATTTGGCTGTTAAAGTTTCCCTTAATAACCTTTATGGCTTCGAACGCGGATAAATAGAATGCCGGGTAGCTTCCGGCGACCAGGCCGGTCACCACTATCAGCCCTGTTAACATCAGCCACAAGCGGTAATCACCTAAAAAAGTCAAATGGATATCGGTATGTGTGATACCGTTAAGATAGGGCAGCACTACCCACAATAAAGGAATAGCAATGATGACACCGATAAACGACAGCAAAAATGATTCGCCCAGGAACTGTTTGACCAAATCATACTTTCCGGCACCTATTACTTTACGTACGCCTACCTCCTTGGCCCTTTTTGACGCGCGGGCGGTCGACAGGTTCATAAAGTTGATACAGGCAATAACCTGTATGAGCACTGCTATCAGGATCAGCATAAAAAGGAAAGAAGGGTCGGCAGTTTTGGTTGGCTCTACGTCGAATCCTCCTGTAGTATGAATTGACCTGACAGATTGTAAATGCAGCTCTTTTTGCATGCCAAGCTGTTTCATCTGCGGCCCCGCATACTTTTTCAGGAATGCGGAGAATTTCTTTTCCAATGTCTTTGGGTTTGCATCAGGGCGCAGCACGATATAGGAAAACAGAAAATTATTGCCGGCCCATTCGGGATCATTGGCAATTGAATTTCCGGTATTGCCGCTTTTCATCGAAATAAACATGTTACCCTCGAGATGCGATTTGCCGAGGCTCTGGTCAACGACACCGGTTACTTTAAAATCGTGCTTGCCGTACGAGTCATTGATATTTACAAACTTGCCGACCGCGTTATCGTTTCCGAAAAGTTTAACGGCGGTAGGTTTTAATAACACAACGGAATAAGGTTCATTTAAAGCGTGTGCAGCATGGCCTTCAACAAAATGATAGCTGAAAATATCAAAGTAAGTAGAGTCCACATACAAGGCGCCGGTTTCATAAAACGACTGCTCCTTATAGCGCAACAGGTGCTGTTTAGCGCCCAGCATATCCGTTTTTACTACCCTTGTATATTTTTGCACCTCCGGGAAATCCCTTTTGATTGCCGGTGCGATGGGCGGAGATGACGCCGCGCCATGGTGTTTATCGCCGGTCAGTGCCAGGTCGGTAGTTATCCGGTATATATTGTTAACGTTTTTATGCTGCTTATCGTAACTGTATTGTTCCTGCACATACAGTAAAATATACAGGCAGCACAAAGTGCCGGCAGCAAGTCCAAAAATATTGATAAAGCTGAAGGTCTTATTTTTCAGCAAAAAACGGAACGCGGTTTTAAGATAACTTTTTAGCATAGTTTATTGGTTCACTTGTTCATTAGTTCATTGGTTACAGACTTTTAGCTTAGCTTTCTACCTTTCACCTGATTCGCAGGCTAACAAAATGCCAAATTGATATAACTCTAATAATCAACAAGTTGAGTTAATCTTATCTAAATTATTCGTTCGGTTTCGATACAGTGAATGTTCGGTTATGGATGGAGATTGGGCACGATCGCTTTATAAAGCTTTGATCAGCAAGCCAATAACGGCCGCTGCGGCAATGATGACCGGTTCGTTGATTTTTTTGATGTATACCATACCTATAATCGCCAGGGCAGCGATCAGGGCGGTAGGGATATCGATAATGGACCGCATGCCAATTACGATAACGGAGCCTGCCAATGCGCCGATCACGGCTGCTGTAATACCTTCGACAAATGCTTTGATACTTGCATTTTTGACGATCTTTTTGAATGACGGCGCCAGCATAACCGTAAATAAATAGCAGGGCAAAAAAGTAGCCAGCGCAGCAACACACGCGCCGGGAAAGCCTGCGGCCAGGTAACCCACAAAGCCAACGGTAATTACCACGGGGCCGGGCGTTATCATGGCCACGGCCACAGCATCAACAAACTGGTGCTCGGTTAGCCAGCCAAATTCTTTTACTACGCCGCCGTGCAGGAAGGGGACTATTGCCAGCCCGCTGCCAAAAACAAAGGTGCCTGCTTTCAAAAAGAACCAGCCAATTTGCAGCAGCGTTTTCCCGTTATAATTCCAGAATCCGATGCTCAGAAAAATAATCCCCGGTGCAACAGCCGGTTTTTTAAGCCATGCGGGTGGGGCTTTGATGAGCATGTATAAAATGCCGCAGATAATAAATAACAGTATCTCTTCCCGCTCCGTAACTACTGTAATTACAATCGCAGTAATGTAAAAAAGCCACAGCATCCACTTCGACCTTATCGCACTTAACTCAAGCTTGCCAATTGATTTGATGGTAAGCTTATACGCGCTTATCGCGATGATGCCAATAACTGCCGCGCCAACGCCATAAAATACAGCCTGCATCCACGGTAACCCGCCATAAAGTTTATAGGCCATGCCCAGCAGTACAACCATAATAAACGAGGGTAAAACAAATGTTAAACCGGCAAGCGTGGCACCGATCAATCCGTAATGTACAAAACCGATGTAAATACCCAGTTGCGCCGCCAGGGGGCCGGGCGCTAGTTGGGCCAGCGCGAGGCCTTCTTTATATTCATCTTCGGTTAACCATGCTTTATCTTCCACCAGGTCGCGGTGCATATAGCCTACAAGGGCCACAGGACCACCGAACCCCCAGGTTCCCAGTTTCAGAAAATAGACAGCAAGTTCCCTCCTGGTGTAAACAGGCGGAATAGCATTTTCCATAATTACCCCCTGTTTTTAGTTTATCACCTACATGTGCATCGGCTCTTTGGCTTTCCCTAACTCATTCAGCGCAGCCCTGAATCCTTGCGCAAGCGTGGCGGCAGGGCCGCGGCCGTAATAATGCAAAAAGATCATATGCGGACTATCCATCAACATGTGGTTATGCACGGCCACCACCTCAAGGTTATGCCTGCGCAGCACCCTTATCACATCGTTCACTTCGCTTTGCAGCATGGCAATATCACCGGCAATATGCGCGTCATCCTGCTTTCCGGCGAAAGATGCCCAGCTATTTAACCCGATATTTGTGGTCATCTCAACGCCCATGGCTGTTACTTTCAGGTCGCTGCGGCCAATGGTGTATTTGTAGGTTGGCCCGTTTACGGTGCCGGTATATTTAACAATGGCATCCAGTGCGGGCAGATCAAAATTCTCTTTCCCGGTCATTGCAGGCGCTGGTCCCGGCGCAGGCTGGTTGGCGGGGAACAATTTGCTGTCGCGAATGGTGTTGGCATATTTTTTTGCCAGCTCAGCCACGCTGCCCATGCCGTGTATGTGCATGTAAAACATCCTTGGCTCTTCATAAAAAAAATGGTTATGGATGGCCGCTATTTCTAACCCGTTGGCGTGCGCGGCAGATATCAGCGAATTTACTTCATCCTGCTGCAAAACATTATCGCTCATCACCATAGCCGATTTGCCGTCCATCGTTTTTTTGAATGACACCCAACCTCCAAAGCCAAACGGGATAGGCACGGGCTCGCCCTTTATTTTCATTTTCAGATCATTGCGCGGTATGGGTGTGGTATGTACGGCTTCGGCTTCTTTATAAGCGCCTTTTTTACCCAAAGCGCCTTCTATGGCAGCTATTTCTTCAGGTGTAAGTGCCGGAGTTTTTCCCGGCAGCGGCGTCATAGCTTCTAATTTGTTTAAAGGTAAAAGTAATGAGGTACCTAGTACCGCTGTCGCCTGTAATACCTGCCGGCGGCTTAAATTGGGTGTTTTCATATGATGGTTAAGTAAATCGCTAGTGTTGTTATTGACAATTGCCTGGACTGCATTGGGCATCATCAAGTTTTCAATAACAACATTTAAATATACGGAAGAAAGTCAAAAACGTTGGCTGTATCATTAATTTACTATTCAACAATCACCTAATGAGGACAGGAACGCAGCATTATCCAATTCCGTTTTATACCTTTAGATAAAACCTTTCCCGATATGAAGTATAAATTATTGCCTTTCCTGTTGCTGTTCACTTGCGTGGGATTCGCGCAAACCGATAAAAAGCTAACGGCTAAATTAGACGACCTTGTAAAAGGCTTTAACGGACAGGTGGGCATTTACGTCCAAAACCTGAAAACCGGCAAAACGGCAGCTATCAATGCGGACACGCTGTTCCCCACCGCCAGCATGATCAAAGTAAGCATACAGTGCGGGTTGATGGATAAAATTGAAAAGGGCCAGATGCAGTATAACCAAAAACTGGTTTACCGCGATTCGCTGCTTTATAAAGGTGAAGATATTTTAGGCTCGTTTAAAGATAAGGACACTATTGAAGTAAGCAAAGTGGCCCTGCTCATGATCACGATGAGTGATAATACCGCGAGCGTTTGGCTGCAAAAACTTGTCGGCGGGCCTTATATCAACAACTGGCTGGAGCAGAATGGTTTTAAAATAATGCGGGTAAATTCAAGGGTTCCCGGGCGCGAGGCTATTCGCAAACGATACGGATGGGGCGTAACAACGCCTTACGAAATGTGCCGTTTATTTACCATGATCCGCGAAGGAAAGGCTGTGAGCGCCGCGGCCAGCGAACGCATGTACCGCAACATGGGCCGCATTTTTTGGGATGATAAGGCCATATCGCAAATACCGCCTTACATACAAACCGCTTCCAAACAAGGCGCGCTTGACGAATCAAAATCAGAGACCGTATTGGTGAATGCACCGCATGGAGATTATGTATTTTCTATCATCACCAATAACAACAAAGATCAGCGCTGGGTGCCCGATAATGAGGCTTATGTGCTCATCCGGAAAGTATCCGCGCTTTTATGGCATTATTACGAACCCAAAAGCGACTGGAAGTCGGCTGAAGGGATTGAGAAATATATGTTGAATGAGTAAATTGGAAGGGTTAATGAATGAATAAGCTATCTTAGTATTATGAAAATTCCGGTTATAACAGGGGTAATAGACAGGCGTATGTTGGTTAACTACACCGTTGACCCTGAAGTTGCAAAAAAAATATTACCTGCTATGTTCTATCCCAAGATCATTAATGGAAAAGCTATTGCCGGGATATGTTTAATCAGGTTAAGCCAGGTCAGACCAAAAGGTTTACCTGCTTTCCTGGGTATTGGCTCCGAAAATGGTGCACACCGAATAGCCGTTGAATGGGATGAGAAAGGCCAATTAAAGGAAGGAGTTTACATACCGAGAAGAGACACCTCTTCGAGATTTAATTCATTAGTAGGCGGACGACTATTTCCCGGCAAGCACTATCATGCCAAATTCGACATCAAAGAGGAAGCCGGTAATTACCATATAGCTTTTGAAAGTTCGGACCAAACTACCATTAAGGTGGATGCTAAAGTGACGAATACATTTAAAAAGGATTCAATATTTAAAGATTTTTCAACAGCTTCAGCTTTTTTTAAATCAGGATCTACCGGGTACTCGCCTAACGGCAATGGCTATGACGGGCTACTCCTTACCACTCAAAAATGGGAAATGGCGCCGTTGGAAGTAAGCGATGTACAGTCAAGTTATTTTGAAAATGAACTTCTATTCCCTAAAGGGTCGGTTCAGTTTGACAATGCGTTGCTTATGACTAATATAAATCATGAGTGGTCATCGTTACCAAATAAACAATGCATTTAATACACAATGAAATACTGAGGATATGCTAACACGAAAACGAATTTTAATAACAGTGGTATTTAGCATTTCCCTGTTATCGGCACTTCGCATTTTTGGTCAATCGTCATCGCAAGGCCAATTCTTTACATCTTTCGATACCACGAAGATATATTACGAAGTTAAGGGCACCGGTTACCCGGTAATATTAATTCACGGTTTTTCGGGCACGGGCCAGGGCTGGAAAAGGGCAGCCGTTTACACTGATTTGCTCAATGCTGGCTACCAGGTGATTTTAATAGACCAGCGCGGCAATGGCCGTTCGGATAAACCGCACAATGAAATGGCCTACGCACACGACGCCGAAGCAAAAGATATTATGGGCCTCATCTCTTATTTAAAAATCAAACAATACGATGCAGTGGGATATTCGCGCGGGTCAATTATCGCTTCGCGGCTTTTAGTGCTGGATAAAAGGATCCGCCGGTTGGTAATGGGCGGTATGGGCGAGGCCTATACCAACCCAGATTGGCCGCGCCGTGTGCATGCCTATCGGGCGTTAATGGGCGATACGACACTGCACGACGTAGATGATATGATAAAATATATTCATAGTCAGCATTTCGATGAGCTGGCGCTGGCCTACCAGCAAAAGTACCAGCCATCAACCAGTACAGCCGAATTAGCATTGGTGCGTAAACCCGTACTGATCATCCGCGGTACAGAAGACAAGGAAAATGGCTCGGAAAAGCGGCTAACAAATCTTATTCCGCACTCAACCCTGGTGTATGTGCCTGGTAATCATAACACAGCGATCAGGAACGCCGAGTTTTCTTCGACCGTATTAAAGTTTTTGCAATAATATACTATACGCCTCCTTCGATATTGTTTGGCGTGTTATTTGCATATATAATGTATATCACATAACCGTATTAAACAAATTTTATGAAAAACTTAATCATTTCTGCCGGTATCATGTTAGCCACTTTGGTAACGGCCGGTAACGTAGCCCAAGCACAAACACATAAAAAAATAAGCGACCAGGGTAAAGGCGCAATAATCGGCGGCGCCGGCGGCGCTGTTGCAGGCGGTTTAATTGGCCACGGCCTTAAAGGTGCACTAATTGGCGGCGCTATAGGTGCCGGCGGCGGATATATTGTCGGTAACGAGCACCATAAGCACGAAGTAAAAGAACAGCGGGCTACCGAAAGGGCAGCCTATCTGCGCGAACGCCGCAGACATGTTTACGCCGCAAACCACCATATCAAATATTAAATTCACCAGATAAAAAACCCGTAACCAAAAGTTGCGGGTTTTTTGTTTAGTGGAATTACGAAAATAGTGTAGTAAAGTATATACACTTCTTAGCTGCGCTGTGATTTTCTGTACACCGTCGGTAACATTATTTACACAATCCCATTTATAAAAAAAATACGCTACTTTTGCATTACCCGATTAAGTTTAAGCCCAAACGATTCTTTGCAAGCTGCACCCGTGATAGCTTTTTCGGCCTGTTGATTACTATTGTGTATGGGAAAGCGTATTTTAATATTGGACGACAACGAGGATATACTTGAAATAGTTCAGGAAACTTTAACTTATGAAGATTTCGAAGTGGAAAGCACTTCACGCAGCGATGCCGTTATTCCTTTGGTTGAAAAATTTATCCCCGACCTGGTTATTCTGGATTACCGCGTTGCAGGTTTAAACGGCGGCGAGTTGTGCCGGCAAATAAAAGCGCACCCCGATTTTTGCAATACCCCGGTTATCATTTTCTCGGCCTATATCAATCACAACGACGAACTATTCTCCTATGGCTGCGACGCCATCATAAACAAGCCTTTTGATCTCACCGAGCTTGTCGAGAAAGTCAATAGCTTGATTTTGTAAAAAAATCTTTTTATTGGAAAATTTTTTTATATTGCCTATAATTAAAGCAGGGCGACTCATTCTATATCTTTTCTACCAAATTTTTAATAACACATTAACTGCTTGTTAAACAAGTTGTTATTAATTAATTGTTATGTAATTATAGAATTATGTTTTTTATTTCCTGCATCGTTCAATTATCTTAAAATAATTCAATGGTTACGGCAATAGACAATACAAACCCGAAGGGTATTTTTCAGATGGAAAACAAACTCCCGCTCTGTCCAAAATGCAACTCGCAATTTGATTACAGGGTTCATAGAAGCTTTTTTGTAAAAGTCTTTTTATTCTGGCTTCCATTAAGAAGGTATGCTTGTTATAATTGCAAACGCAAATATTATATTTTGCACGGCAGGCCGTTTACAAATCTCTCACAACTAAAAAGTTAATTTCCTGATATATATGGTATCCCATTGCTTGTAAATCAGTCTATCGCTGTATTTTTTGGCAAATTCTTTTTTGTGCGTTATTCAAAAAGTTTATGTTTGCAAAATATCAGTTCAACCGTTTGAACTGATATTTTGAGGCAAAGGATAAATTATTAAACTTATTGACGCCAACTCGGTCATAAGTATAACTGCCGGCAGGAATTATTATAATAACCTCACCCTGGTTAAAAAACAGGGGATTACAGGTTATAACAGTTCTTAATCGGTCAAACATGTTCTGGTAAACGAATTTTATGATGCAAAAGATTTTAGCGGTTGATGACGACCAGGATATATTGGAAGTATTGCGATTTGTACTTGAAGATTCAGGCTACGAGGTGGAAACACTTTCTGATGGAAAGTATTTATTTGATAAAATTAAATCAAATACGCCGGATTTAATATTGCTTGACATTATGCTTGGTAACCTCGACGGGCGCGAATTGTGCAAAGATGTAAAAGCCAAAAAAGAAACGCACGAGATTCCCGTTATCTTAATCTCGGCCAGTCACAACATAGCCGATTCCATGACACAGAAAGGCGCCCCGAATGCCTTTATCGCAAAACCCTTTGATATTGACGTGTTGTTAAGCACCATTCAAACACATTTGCGGGCAGCTTAGAGGGAAGTTTACAGTGGGCAGTTTGCAGTCGACTATTTAAGAGTTAACTTGATCCGCCCTTTCTGCAAACTGCAAACTGCAAACTGCAAACTGCAAACTGCAAACTGCAAACCGCAAACTCACCTCACGCCAAGCTTTCTTAATTCTTTATCAATATACACGCTCCATCTTGCTTGCGCCGACTCGTTAGCGCCATGCCTGGTTTCGTCATCATACAGTTTTTGCATATCGGTCATTTCCCTATACGATTCCAGGTAATCAACATTGACCGGGCCGTCAAAATTGCCGGGAGGCAACTGCTCGCTTAATATTTTTTGCTTAAACCGCTCTGCGGCTATTTTAGCAATATCAAAGTGCCGTTGCTCGTGGTTTAATGCATAAGCGGTACGGCTCCCCTCCTTTACCCAGCTGGCGCTTTTCGGCAAACATACCTTCATTAAAAGATGTACGTTCACCATCCCATTATTAACCGTGTTATGTTCATCATATCCAAAAGACGGGTATATTTCGGCATCGTACCTGCTGTTGGGTGTTTTCGCCTGAAAATCATTCCAGGTAAGGGGCCGGCCAATTGAGTAATATATACTATCGCCTTCTGTTTTCTCACGGTAATCTTCAAACGTTACCTTAACTGCCTTTGCCAGTTTAATATTGGTGGCGGCCTGGCGGTTCATCCAGGTATTTAAATAAACAAATCCATTTTCAAGCACATGCCGCAGCGTGGGCTCAACATCCTGTGGCGGCCCGGTGTTACGTGTGTAGGTAGCGCTGCCGTTGTAATCCGTAAGGTGCAGGCCCCCTTCCGGCACATCATCCCGGTCCTCAAGATCAAACGACATAACCAGGCTGACATGCCCTTCCACTCCTCCGCTCAATGCTGACTCAGTCACAACGCATTTTTTAAGGCTGGCAATAACCGGGCGCAAGGCTGTATTTCGCGATAAATTATGCCGGATAAACTGCTTGATGGCTGCAAAGCCTCCGCCCTGCAAATCTACAGGGATCAATTTAGACTGGTTTCTTTCATTGGCGCCGGCAGGTACCAGCCATGCCACCGCAGCGCGGTTCTCGCGCTCATCAATTACATTGGCTATATAAAACTCTTTGGGGGTAATGGCAATGCGTTCATCCTGTAAAATAATATCCCCGGGTGGTTTGGGCACGGATTGAAATGCGCAAAAAACCAACGTACCGTAAATCAACAATAAATTGAGCAATGTTTGCCGGAAAAAAGCAGACTTTATCATTATGATTATAACGCTAAAATAAGATAAGCTATTATTATCATTTATCCTTACATAACCTTAAACTTATACTTTTCCAGCCTTCGTTCACCTGCCCTCATACCGCAAAAGTTTTCAACAGGCATACAATCCCAGATTTTTATCCGTTAAAAAAACATGTTCTCCACACGTTGTGAATTATTAATGTGAATTACATTTTTACGATTCACTACTTTCGCCAATCGTTAGTTCGCCTTATATGACCAAACTTAAATACATTGCCTTTTTTATACCGGTATTTTTTGTTTTATCTACAAGCGCCCAGCAAAACTCGTCGTTCCAGGTTTACCGTACCTGGCATACAGCTACGGAATTGCTGGACAAAGGCAAGTATGCTGCGGCAGCCGAGCAGTTCCGCCTGGTTGAACAGTACAAGTATAAAACCACTACCCAGTCGCAGTTTGAATCCGAGCTATCATTAATAAAAGAAAACGCACAATACTACGAAGCATTATGCGCCCTCGAGCTTGGTAATGATGATGCCGAAAGCATGTTTCTGCGGTTTATCAAAGAGCACCCCGAAAACCCGCTTACCAAATTGGCATACTTCCAGGTGGGCCGATATTATTCAAAACAGGAAAAATATACCGACGCGCTGGTTTGGTTTAACAAAGTGAGCGCCGGTGACCTGGCCGGGAGCGAAAATACCGAGTATAAATTCCGGAAAGGTTATGCATACTTTGCGACCAACGATTATAAAAATGCCCAGCAACTGTTTAGCCAGGTAAAAAACATGCGGTCGCCATTTACAGATGACGCCACCTATTATTTCGCCTACATAGCTTACCTCAACAAAGACTATCATTTAGCCCTCGTAAATTTTGAAAAACTAAAAAAGTCAAAGAAGTACGAAAGCAGCTATCCTTATTATATCACCGCGGTCTATTTCCTGGATAACCGGTATGATGATGTGATCAATTACGCCATTCCTATTTTAAATACCACGCACCAGCAGCACGAAACCGAGATGCTGCGCCTGGTAGCTGCTTCATATTTTGCTAAAGCCGATTATCAAAATGCGGCAAAATATTACGCCCGTTTTGAGGATGAGGATCAGGGCAAAACCCAGAACACACAGGATAGCTACCAAATGGGATATACCTATTTCCGCATTGCCAATTATCCGAAAGCTGCATCTGAGCTGGTAAAGCTTCAGCAACAAAACGATATTTTCAGCCAGAATGGTAATTATACTTTAGGCGAGGTCTTCCTGAAAATGGATAACAAACAAAGCGCTCGCAACGCCTTCCTTGCAGCATCTAAACTTGATTTTGATAAACAATTGCAGGAAGACGCGCTATACCAGTACGCCAAGCTATCGTACGAACTTGACTTTAATACCCAGGCACTTGATGCCACCCGTTTATATTTAAAAAATTATCCTAATTCAAAACGTAACGACGAGGTCAAGACCTTATTGGGTGAGGAATTGCTGAACTCGCATAATTATAAAGAGGCTGTTGAAATACTTGAACCGATCCCGAATAAATCGGCCAGTGCCCGGGCGGCTTACCAAAAGGTTACTTACTACCGCGGGCTTGAATTTTATAACGAGCGCGCGTTTGAAAATGCTATCGGGATATTCATGCGGTCGCTTAAATATCCGGTCGATACCAAAGTTGAAGCGCTCACTACTTACTGGATGGCCGAGTCAATGTACGAGGTTCGTAAATACAGCGAATCGGTTGAGACGTTTAAAAAGTTTTTGGACCTGCCTGATGCCGGCGAGACCGACGTGTACAACTATGCAAACTATGCGCTTGCTTACGCAGCTTTCGGCGGCGAAGAATATAAAACAGCTGCCAATTACTTCCAAAAGTTTTTACGCGGCGACGAAAAGGATGCCAATACAGTAAACGATGCGATAACCCGCCTCGCCGACAGCTACTTTGTGCTGAAAAACTACGCAACCGCATTAGAATATTATAACCGCATTATCGAACGGCGCAGCCAGGCGGAGGATTATGCCTTATTTCAGCGCGGTATGATACAAGGCTTGCAGGGTTCGCCGGATGCTAAAATAAGCACGCTGAACCAGGTGTTGAGCAAATTCCCGAAATCGGACTATGCTGATGATGCGTCCTTTGAGATCGCATACACGTATTTTCTGCAAGGTGACGGCGAAAAGGCTAAAACCGGTTTGCAGGATATGATCCAGCAATACGCGCATAGCAGTTACATACCGCGGGCGCTGGTTACCATTGGATTGATCGATTACAATGCCGGGCGCGAGGACCAGGCCGTTGAATCGTTCAAGAGGGCGATACAGGAATATTCGTCGACCGATGAAGCTAAACTGGCGCTGAAACAGATCGAAAAAATATATACCGATAAAGGCGATGCTCAAACCTTTATCACTTATGCGGCTACCACGCCAATAGGTAATTATACCGCAGCCGACCAGGAAAATATTATGTACACCGCGGCAAATAATCTGTATTTAAAGGGTAACTGGCAAGGTACGGTAGGCGCTGTAAATGCTTATTTCGATAAATTTCCGAATAAGCCTATTTATGATAAGCAGGCCCGATTTATACGGGCGCAAAGTTTGGTTGCTCTTAACCGCCCGGATGAAGCTGTTACAGATTACAACGTTATTTTGAACGACTGGACAAGCGCTTACAGCGAGCAGTCGCTCATCAGCATGGCCCGGCTGTATATCGCTCAGAAAAAATATAACGACGCGGTTGTGTTCCTGAAAAGGCTTGAAACCAATTCGGAATATAAAGCCGATTATACTTTTGCCATCAATAACCTGCTGTTGTGCTACACGCAAATGGGGGCTGCCGACGATGCGCTGAAATATGCCAAGCTGGTGCGCGGTAACGAAAAAACGGCCCAGGAAGATAAATTTAAAACGGGCCTGTACGCGGGCCAGGCTTACCTCCAAAAAGGTGATACCACCAGCGCGGTAAAAGAATTTGACTATACCGTGGCCAATACAAAAACCATTGCCGCCGCCGAGGCGAAATATAATATTGCACGGGTACAATATTTAAAGGGCCAATATAAGGCCTCGCAAAAAACATGTTTTGATTTGGTTAAGAACCTGCCGAACTATGATTACTGGGTAACCAAGACATTTATTTTGCTCGCAGATAATTATGTAGCGCTGAATGATACCTTCCAGGCGAAAGCTACCCTGCAAAGTATAATTGACAACTACAAGGCCGATGATGATATTTTGCCAACCGCCAGGCAAAAGCTCGATCAATTATCATCGCCAGGCACCGATACTAAGAAACAGGATAACAAAGAATAAACGCAACTAGCAATGAACTTAAAATACATATATACGCTGCTTACTTTAATAATTGCCTTATGCTTTGTTCCTGCCTATGCACAAACAAACCGAAAGGCAAAAAAACCGGCTGCGGTTGTTAAAAAGAAGCCGGCAAAAACCATTGCGAACCAGCAAAAAGCAAACGCCAAAAGCCTGGGGGATGCCGCTGTGAAGGCTACCCGCGATACCATTAAAAAAGGCGGGCAAAATACAAGCGCCGGCGCAAGCCTGTCGGAAGAGATTGTGGTAACAACCGCTTATAAACCCGTATTGGCCGATGCGGTTAAAATACGCCGCAACCCCGACCTGGAAGACAAAACACCGTTTAAAGCGCCCTTAACTTATTTCCCCATTGATAAAAGGCTCGAATTAAATAGCTCGATAAAACCGCTGGAAGCCATGAAGCGGCCTGCGGAGCGTGATTCGGCACTAACTAACAATTACATCAAGGCCGGCTTCGGTAGTATGAAAACCACCTACGGCGAAGGCTATTTTAGTACAGGTCGTGACCCGGGATTACAATTTGGCGGTTATTTAAAACATTTTGCCCAGCAGGGAACAATGTACAAACAGAACTCAGCTAAAGAAAATGCGGGTATGTTTGTTAAAAGCATAGGCGCCGAAAACGAATTCACCGGCCGTATCACTTATAACTATAACAGCAATTATTTTTATGGCTACGACCCGGCAAACCCGGTTAAAAACCTGCAGGTAAACCAGCAGCATTTCAGCACTATAGCCGGCGAGGCTGAATTTGCTAAAAACTATAAAGATGTTGAAAATGATTTTACCTATGCCTTCAAATTAAAAGGCTATAGTTTTCAGGATGCTTTCCAGGCCAAAGAAAACAACGTAGTGCTGTCTGGCTTCTTAAACGAAACCATTAACCAGTTTTATGCCGGTTTAAGCGGGTCGTTAGATTTCAGCACCCAGCAGGACAATCTTTATAATTATAACAACAGCCTCATCAGGCTTAATCCGTATATCAAATTCCAGGGCGACAGTTATAAAATTGATGCGGGTATCAGTATAGTCGACCAGTTTGGCTTCTCATCTGCCTTCTACATCTTCCCAGCAGCAAAGGCCGAGCTCCAGGTGATACCGACTTATGTACGCATATTCGTTGAGGCAAAAGGCGACGTCAACAAGTCGTCCCTGCTTGATTTTTCAACGGTCAATCCCTTCTTAGGCCAAAACCTGCAGATCAAAAACTCAATCGACCAGTTAGACCTCAGCGCCGGCTTGAAAGGCACGATTGCGCCCGGGCTGGGATTTAAAGCGTGGGTATTCCGCAACAGTGTTAAAAACATGCCGTTATTTGTAAGCGATTTTGATTTTTCAAAAGGATATAATCGGTTCAAAGTAATATATGACGGCGGGCGCTCACGCGTGAACGGCTTTACCGGCGAACTCGATTTAAAAGCATCCGACGACCTCGACCTTTTCGGCAGGGTTGAATTCAAGGACTACCAGATGGCAACAGTCGCCCAGCCCTGGAATTTGCCAAAATTTAAGCTTACTGCCGGTACGGTAATTCACATCAGCAACCTGGTTGATGTAACCGGCTCGTTAATGATACGGGGCAATGCGTTGGATCCGCACCCAATATCGGCAACCAACTCTGCGCCAACAACGATCGGTTCATTTGCCGACCTGAGCGGCGGCGTACAATACAAAGCCAGCAGTCGGTTTATTGTGTTTGTTCATGTAAACAATCTGCTGAACGGCACCAATCAAACATGGTTATATTATCCCGACTACGGATTTAACGTATTCGGCGGCGTTGGCTTTAGTTTTTAATTTTTATAATAAAGCGTACTTTTAGCGAAATGAATTTAGCCGATTATTTGAGCGAACTACTGGTACAGCGTAATGAAGTGAGTATTCCCGGGCTTGGCCATTTCGAACGGGTACGTATAAACGGCTATTATAATGACCAGGAGGCAAAATTTTATCCGCCCGGTCACCAGGTAAAATTTGTGCCTGACGAAAAGGACGACGATACTTTCGCCGAATATATCGCCGGGAAAAAGAGCATATCGCTGGCATCATCTAAATATTTCACCGAAAAGTTTGTTAGTAAGTTAAGAGAAGATGCAGCGGAAGGCAGCGTTGCATTTTCGGACCTCGGCTCGTTTCAAACCGAAGGCGGCCAACTGGTTTTTATACCCAATGATAAAATAAGTAACGACCCGTCTTTTTATGGCTACGAACCGGTTGGTATAAGCAAATCCGTGCAAACACCTGCAGATGAACCGGCTTTTACAATTTTATCCGAACCCGAACCTGCCGAAGCCCATGTTTCGCCCGTTGCTGAAACAACCGGAGAACAGCAATATATTGAGGGAGAAGCCGAAGGCAAAAAGCTGCTGAATATATGGCTGGTATTGTTGATCGTGATAACCATAATTTTATTCGGCATTTTCGGTGCGTACCAGTATTACCCTAATGAGCTTAACCGCATTAATCCTTTTTATCATAAAACAGTCTTAAAAAAAACTGTAGTTGTTCCGGTAGTAATTCCAAAAGCGGATAACGATACGACTAAAAAAAATGCGGCTGTTGCAGATACCTCGATAAAAACAAATGCTATTACAACTCCCGCGGCAACGCAGGAAGTAAAAATCACGGACACGCTTAATCAAACCGGTTATGCCATACGTGTGGACGCATTTAAAGCAGGAAAAATGGCAGACGAAACCGTTAACCTGTACAAAAAACGTGGCTTGGATGCCCGGATAATGCCCCGCGCACCGCGCAAGTTATATAAAGTAATAGTTGGCAATTATTCAACCCTTAAGGATGCTGAAATAGCTAAAGAGGAATTGGTAAAAGCGAAAAAAATCAGGAAAGATTCTCAGATAACATTAATAAACCCTAAAAAATGACATTATTATTTTTACAGGCAGTCGATACCGCGCACAAATTATTAGATACAGCCAACCATGCCGGCCAGCCGGGCCCTATTCCCGATCAGGAGCTTCGCTTTGGCGATCTGCTCATAAAAGGCGGCTGGGTGATGGTGCCAATAGGTATTTTAGCTGTATTGGGCCTGGTTATATTTTTTGAACGGTATTTCACTATTCGAAAGGCATCTAAAAATGAATCGAACCTGATGATACAGGTGCGGTCGAGCATAATGACCGGTAATCTGGAATCGGCGATAGCTATTTGCCGCAACAGCAATACGCCGTTGGGCCGCATGCTGCAAAAAGGTTTACTGCGTATTGGCAGGCCGATTAAGGATATTGAAGGCGCTATTGAAAACGTTGGCAAGCTGGAAGTATCCAAACTGGAAAAAAACATCGGCATCCTGGGCATCGTTGCAGGTATCGCACCCATGTTTGGTTTCCTGGGTACCATTGCGGGGGTGATCAAAATTTTTTATGATATATCAAAAACGGATAACATCAGTATGGGCGTTATATCAGGAGGGTTATATGTAAAAATGGTTACCTCGGCTGCGGGCTTGTTTGTCGGCATCATTGCTTATGTGGGCTACCATATTTTAAATATGATGGTAGATAAGATCATATTAAGACTGGAAACCGATGCTATTGAGTTTATTGACCTGTTAGAAGAACCAAGCAAATGAATTTAAGAAAAAGAAAAAGAGGCGTTTCCGCCGAGGTGCACACCTCAGCGATGAACGATATCATGTTTTTCCTGCTTTTATTTTTCCTCATCGCGTCAACGGTAACTAACCCGAACGTGATCAAATTGCTGCTGCCTAAATCATCGTCAGGTAAATCGGTATCGAAAAAAACAATCGTGGTTTCGGTAACTAAAGACCTGAAATACTATGTGAACAGGAAAGAGATAACCATCGCCGACATGCCGAAAACCCTGGCGAGCTATAAAACGCTCGCGACTGAATTGACCATTGTATTGTATGTAGACAAAACAGTTGCCATACAGGATGTGGTACAAATAATGGATATATCGCAAAAATTAAACATAAAACTGGTATTGGCTACGGAGCCCAAGTAGGCAGTGGGCAGTTATTAGTTGGCAGTTATCAGGTTGAAACTGTCAATTAAAAACGACTGCAAACTGCAAACCAGCAACTGCAAACTGATAATGAATCTCGAAGAAGAAAATAACTACCCGAAAGCGTTTTTAGCAACAGGCATTATAATGGCTGTACTGATAGCGCTGTGTTATTTTATTGTGTTTCATAATCCGCCGAAGCAGGAAGACGGCTCGGGTGGTATACTGGTCAATTACGGAACTGTGGATGAAGGTATGGGTAACGATATTTCAAGCACCGAACAGCCATCCGTATCTCCAAAAGCCAACCATACCCAACCAAACAAGGTTACTGAACAGCAGCCAACCGAGCAAAAAACACAGGTGGATAACAGCGACAAAAACGTAACCACCCAAAATACCGAGGATGCGCCTACAGTGGCCGCCAATTCAAAAAAGCAAAGTCAGTCCATAGCCACGGCGCCCGCTAAGCCGGTTAAAAAACAGGTAGTCAACACCAATGCATTGTATAAAGGGCCGTCAAGCACCGGGGCTGGCGCAGGGGACGGCACAACAACTACGCCCGGCAACCAGGGCAGCCCTAACGGTTCGCCACTGAGTGACAATTATGGCCCGGGCGGCACCGGCGGCGGCCTTAAGGGTACACAATGGAGCTTTGTTAACCCGCCCAATGTAAAAAATGTGCACCGTGTTGCCGGCCGCGTGGTCATCAACGTTACCATCGACCCCAACGGCAATATTATCAGCGCGGAGTACGACCGAAAAAAAACCACCAATCCCGACCTCGACCTGATACTTAAGTGCGAAGCGGCAATTAAAAACTCAAAGCTGTCATCGCCCTCCCCCGCTAACGGCAATCAAAAAGGTCAGGTTGTTTTCCAATTTAATATCGATTAATTCATGGTTCATGATTAGGAAATCTAATCATTTTATATTTTCACCAAAAAGATTGACCTAAATTTGCCATGGTCTATGGTCCATCGACTATGGGACTACAACCAACCATGAACTACAAAACCACGCTCCAATACTTATACAGCCAGCTTCCACTGTTTACCCGGGTAGGCCAATCGGCATATAAAGCGGATCTGGTTAACACGCTCGAGCTTTGCAAACGCCTGGATAACCCGCAGCATAAGTTCAGGAGTGTACATGTGGGCGGCACAAATGGTAAGGGTTCCACTTCGCATATGCTGGCGGCTATATTGCAGGTAGCCGGGTACAAGACCGGGCTTTATACCTCGCCTCATTTAAAAGATTTCAGAGAGCGTATCCGTATCAACGGCAAAATGCTAAAAAAACAGGAAGTGGTTGATTTCGTTGCTGCGCATCAACCTGATTTCGACGAGATAAAGCCATCCTTCTTCGAGATGACGGTGGCTTTGGCGTTTGATATTTTCGCCAGAGAAAAAGTTGACATAGCAATTGTAGAGGTGGGCCTTGGCGGGAGATTAGATTCAACCAATATCATTACCCCATTCCTCTCGGTTATTACCAATATAGGCTGGGACCACATGAATATGCTGGGCGATACCCTGCAGCTGATAGCCGCCGAAAAGGCCGGTATAATTAAACCCGGCATCCCTGTGATCATCGGCGAACATCAGCCGGAGGTGGCACAGATATTTATAGATAAAGCAAAACAAATTAATAGCCCGATAACCTTTGCGTCCGGATTGTTTGAGATCAGTGATCGGAGGTCAAGGATCGGAGATCAGAGATTAGAAAAATTACTTAATGAATTTTTAGACATCCAAATTATCCCGACTCAGGACTCAGGACTCAAGACTCTAGACTTAAAACTCGATCTCCCCGGTATCTACCAGCTTAAAAATGTAAAAACGGTACTGGCCGCTGTGGACGAGTTACGCCGACAGGGCTTCGGGATTACAGACAACCATATTAAAACTGCACTACGACAGGTTAAAACCTTAACCGGCCTGCACGGCCGCTGGGAAATAATAAATAAAGATCCGTTGACTATTTGCGATACCGGCCATAACCCCGAAGGTATAACGGAGGTATTAAAAAATATCGCGGCGATACCTTATGGGCATCTTCACTTTGTAATAGGCGTGGTAAATGATAAGGACATCAGCAAAATGCTGGCTATGCTCCCAAAGGATGCCACTTATTACTTTTGTAAGCCAAATATACCACGTGGACTTGAAGCAGAAAGCTTAAAGCAGAAAGCTGAAAGCTTTGGCTTGCATGGCGAAACATATCCTTCAGTTAAAGCAGCATTCGATACTGCGCAGCGGCGTGCCGGAAAAACCGATTTGGTCTTTGTTGGCGGCAGTACATTTGTGGTTGCCGAGGTGGTTTAACTCACAATTTCGTATCCTGCTGGATTACTTTACAGGTCGAACTGCCATTTTTTCTCAGTAAAATTAATCCATATATCTCCAGGCCTATACCCGCTCCCATCAGCAAACCCCTGAAAAAATCCGGCACAGCAATAAAATGGTTAACCAGGCTTGGGGTTACCACAACCAGCATGCCTATTGGTATAAGTAAGCGGGCGGGGATCAATGATTTTAATGATTTCATATTTAGTTCAGTTGTTTTGATACTATTTCAAGTTTTTTAATGGTGTCGTTTAATTTTGCGGCCTGTTTTCTGAATACCCGCGGCCTTACTATAAACCCGAGCACACACAAATACAGGATGATGAAGGCATACACCGCAAAAAATAAAACCGGGCTGGTATAAAGCATTTCAAAAGGATAAAGCAACAGTCCTATCGAGCAAAACACGAACGCGGTAACCTGCGTTTTTTTGTAATAATAAATTTGATTTAACCGCGTTTGCTCCAAAAAAGCCAGGAACTCTTTGTTGCTGAAGTCATTAAACCGGTAAAACCGGCCGATGGAGTTGGCATTGGTTAATAGCAGAATAGTGCCGGCAATAACGATAAAAGCCTCACCGATGCGGGTGGTAAGCATAGTTGATTTATAAACAAAAACTACCCATAGCTCAACGCACACGAGAAGGAACGCGGCTAATATAAGGGCAGCCTTTTTCCGCAGTTTTTGATTGCGAAATTTTTTTGCAGCCTGCATAACTTCCTCCGGGCTCGGCAAATCGTCGGTTCCGGCGCTATGCCATATCTTTTTTAGATCAATCAAATTGTCCATGCTGTTTAAATTTAGCGGCCAGCTTCTCCTTTATCCGGTGAATTTTAACGCGCGTGTTAACATTGCTTAAACCCACTATTGTCGCAATTTCGGCCTGAGGCAGATCTTCCAGCACCAGTGAAATAATGATCCGGTCGGTCTCATCGAGCCTGGCAATACAGTTATATAAAAAGGCCAGTCTTTCTTCGGGTGCATCCTCTTCCGGCGAGGGCAAATTGTATGGTAATTCTGTTTTCATTACCCGCTTTGACTTTTCAATCGCTCTAAGGCAATTATTGGTGGCGATACGGAATATCCATGTACTTATTTTCGACTGGCCTTTAAATGACGAAAGATTTTGCCAAACGGAGATAAAGGTTTCCTGTGTAAGATCCTTTGCCTGCTCGTGGTCATTTATATATCCCATGCATACGCGGAATATCTGCGGCGAATACAAGGCATATATTTCTTCAAATTCCATTCAACCTATCCTTATTTTGCAATTTACGCCGGATTAGATACGGTGGGTATAAAAATGTTACACCTCTGAAACACAAACAACTTCCGATAATTCATTTATTCGTTTAATTTTGATTCTTGCAAAACGCAACTTTTATGACCTACCAACCCTCAGCCGACAGATATAAAAATATGCAATACCGCCGCTGCGGCAAAAGCGGCATCAAGCTCCCGGCAGTTTCGCTGGGCTTATGGCATAACTTCGGGCACGTCGACGTGACCGAAAATTATCGTAAGATTTTACACCTGGCTTTTGACAGCGGCATTACCCATTTTGACCTGGCAAATAATTACGGCCCGCCGCCGGGATCGGCCGAGGAGAATTTTGGCCGCATCCTGAAAGAGGATTTTCGCGGTTACCGTGATGAGATGATCATCTCCAGCAAAGCCGGTTATACAATGTGGGATGGCCCTTACGGTGATTGGGGTTCAAAAAAATATTTGGTATCCAGTTTAGACCAGAGCTTAACAAGGATGGGGCTCGATTACGTGGATATATTTTATCACCACCGCCCCGATCCCGAAACACCTTTAGAGGAAACCATGGGTGCGCTCGACCTGATCGTTCGCCAGGGCAAGGCCTTATATGCCGGCATTTCAAATTATCCCGCAGAGGAAGCGGATAAAGCTATCGCGATATTAAAGAAACTGGGCACACCTTGCCTGATCCACCAGCCGAAATATTCGATGTTTGAGCGTTGGGTTGAGGACGGTCTGCTTGATGTGCTCGAAAAAGACGGCGTAGGCTGTATCCCGTTTTCGCCGCTGGCGCAGGGGCTGTTGACCAATAAATACCTGCATGGCATTCCCGAAGATTCGCGGGCGGCGAAATCAACCGGTTTTTTGCAAAAAGACCAGGTTACCGATCAGCGTATCAGCCAGGTAAGAAGGTTAAACGATATAGCTATAAAGCGCGGGCAAACGCTGGCGCAAATGGCATTGGCCTGGTTATTAAAAGACCACCGGGTAACATCCGTTTTAATAGGTGCCAGCCGCCCCGAACAACTCGCCGATTCATTGAAATGTTTGGATAATATCCAATTTTCGGCAGATGAATTAACTAAAATTGAAGAAATATTAAAGTAGAGGCAGAGGAAAGAAGCAAGACATAAAGATGCAAGAGGCAAGAAAAAAATAAAGACAAGCTGCTTCTTTTCTTGCTTCTTGATATCTTGCTTCCTGGCTCTTGACTCTTGATTCTAAAAAAATGGGCATTATCAACTGGGGAATAATTGGCTGCGGCAATGTAACCGAAAAAAAAAGCGGCCAGGCTTATAATAAAATACCGAACAGCAAGCTCGTAGCAGTAATGCGCCGCGATGCGGCTAAAGCTGCCGATTACGCCAAACGGCACGGTGTAGGTAAATGGTACAGCGATGCCAACGAATTGTTAAACGACCCGGAAGTAAATTCCGTGTCCATTGCTACACCGCCCGCCTTTCACCTCGAATATGCGATAGCAGCCTTAAATAAAGGATTAAATGTATATGTTGAAAAGCCTGTAACCCGCACCGCAGCCGAGGCCAGGCAAATGGCCGAAGCCGTTAAGCAAACTGGTGGCAAGTTAACTGTTGCTCATTACCGGCGTGCGTTGCCGATGTTTTTAAAGGTGAAGGAACTGCTGGAGAACGAAACCATTGGCGAGGTGAGGACTGTTCAGATCAGGATGTGGAAAACGTCAACCCCCGATTTGGTAGCTGATTCCGAAACAAACTGGCGGGTGAACCCCGAATTGTCCGGCGGCGGCTATTTCCACGACCTGGCGCCACATCAGCTCGACCTGATGCTCTATTATTTTGGCAGGCCCGAGCGCTATCACGGCTTTTCGTTAAATCAATCCGGGCTGACCCCGGCGGATGATCATGTATGCGGGGAAATCCTGTTTAAAAACAAAATAGTTGTAAATGGTTCGTGGTGCTTTAATGTAGCCGAAAGCGAAACTACAGATACCTGCGAAATTATCGGCACAAAAGGAAAGATCACCTTCCCATTTTTCGGCACATGGCTTAAATGGAGAAACGAAACCGGTGAAGAAACCCTGAACTTCACCCATCCGGAACATATTCAGCAACCCATGATCGCGAAAATAGTGGCTTATTTTAATGACGAAGGGCCTAATCCCTGTTCAATTGACGAAGCAATTGTGCTGATGGATATTATGGACGCGTTTACGCTGAAACGTTAAAACTTACGAAGTTTTTAAACGGCGAAGCCCTCAACGAGGCCGTTGAAAGCAAACAACTCCGAGTTAAACTTCGTAAGTTTGATTTCGAAATTATTTCTTCTTAGGCACCTTCGCACCTTCTTTACGGGCTTCTGATAAACCTATCGCAACAGCCTGCTTTTTACTTGTAACTTTTTTACCGCTGCCGCTTTTAAGCTTGCCTTCTTTCATTTCGTGCATGGTGTCATGCACCTTTTCCTGGGCTTTTTCCGAATATTTTGCCATGATACTATTGTTTTAATAATACCCATACTGAGCAAAATTTTTGCCAATTATTCCCTTCTAAAAACAATATTCGTCGATTATGCTTATCTTCAAACGAAAAAATATACGTCATATAAAGCTTTATGAGCCTGAAAAAAGTTACGGCCCCATTTTACGAACGGCTTTCGCTGGTCCTTATCGGGCTGCTGTCCCTGGGTTATATTGTTATAATGGGCAAAGAGCTTCTTGATCCGTTAATATTTGGTTTTTTGTTTGCGATATTGCTGTTGCCGATCGCTGCTTTTTTTGAAAGGCGGCTTCGCTTTCCCCGTGCCCTGGCGTCTTTTTTTTCAATCGTTTTATTGATATCGTTTATCTATGGTGTCGGATACCTGGTAGGTTCTCAAATATCCAAACTTGCCGGCGACTGGCCGATGCTCAAAAGCCAGGTGGGCCAATCGCTCGAGGACCTGTCGCAGTGGGTACAGCACGCCTTCAATATCAACGCCGCCAAACAAATGACCTACGTGCATGATACCACCAAAAAAATCATGGCGTCGGGCAGTGGTGTTGTAGGGCAAACATTTGGCGCCATATCGTCGCTGGCATTGTTTTACCTGTTTATCTTCATCTTCACCTTTTTTATATTGCTTTACAGGCGCATCCTGCTTCATTTTATCGTTTGGGTTTTTAATGATGAAAACGCGCATATCGTTTTTGATATCGTTGAGAATGTGCAACGCATATTAAGACAATATATCCTTGGTCTGCTGTTGGAAATGTTTGTTGTATCATGCCTGGCCTGTACAGCTTTTTGGATAATCGGCGTTAAATATGCGCTGCTGCTTGGTATTATCGTCGGGCTATTTAACCTGATACCTTACCTCGGGATTTTTACTGCCCTGGTATTAAGCAGTATGATAACGTTTGCCACCGGCACAATTAATCAAGCCTTAACAGTAGCCGCCTGCGTATTGGGTATACACGCGCTCGATTCAAATTTTTTGCTGCCCACCATCGTTGGCTCAAAGGTCAAGCTCAATGCGCTCATTACCTTTTTAGGGATCATATTGGGCGAAATGATATGGGGCCTTTCGGGGATGTTTTTATCTATCCCCATTATGGCTATCATGAAGATTGTTTTTGACCGGGTTGAAAGCCTCAAACCATGGGGATTCCTCCTTGGTGGTGGCCAGGAAGAAAATAAATCCACCATGAAAAAAATGAGTGCGGTTAAAGCCGATAAAAGCTGAATTTCTGCTTTAGCTTAAATGTGCAATGCGGATAAAAATAGCAATCCCATAAGCCGTTAATATTACCGTGTTTAATACCAGCAGCCAGTTGAGATCAAGGTCCCTGTATTTTTTTGAGACGCAAATGATCAGCAGGCTAATAAATCCCAGGATCAATATAGCCGGAAATATCATTTCCCATTTATGATGAAACGCCAGGTATATATGCTGCAACTTCGCCTGGTCACCCATTAAATACGGGGGAACAATGGCCATCAGCAGCAATAAAAAAAAGAGACGAACAACTATCTTCGTTACAACCCGGTTAACTTTCATGGAGCGCTAAATTACTGAATAGGTTATCTATCGCTCAAAACATCAATGCAATTTTTACTCAATTCTTTTAAACGGCCGTCAAGGGTGCTCACTCCGCGCGGGTCGTGGATGTTTTTATAAAGCAATTTTATTATGGCCAGTGTTTCGTCGCTGGGGTCGCAGGCCTGGGCCTTTTCGAGGTGAGGCAAAGCTTTTTTAACCGCGCTACTATAGTCTTTAGTCAATTGCGCATTGAGCGCCTGGTCGTTTAAAGAGGCATTTAATTTTTTTTCGATGATCTTCACATCTTCGAGGTATATATAGCCAAGCGCCCGGTGCACCACGTAATAATCGGGTGCCGCCGCCGCAACTTTTTCATAATAAAACCTTGCTTTTTGAAGCTGTTTAGTATCCTCGTAAATTTTACCTATCGAAAAATAAAAGTTTGTCCGGGCTTTTTCGGGGAGTTTCTCCGCATTCGGAAGTATTTTTTCGCCCAGGTCTGAGGCTTTATCCTTCTCGCCCTGCAACCGTGCCAGGTTAAAGTCGAGATATTGGTTATAAACCTCGTCGGCCGTTTGTGCTTTTGCTGAAAAGCCCGCGAAAACTATGACAATCAGTATAAATATTTTCTTTAACATACATTGGGGCATATCTCCAAAGATAAAAACCTTCAGCTAATTCTCATCCCAATAAACTTACTTTAGCAGCCTCCCACCCTATGATAGCCGATTTACGCGTGGCGCCCCAGTGGTATTGCCCAAATTCGCCGGTGGATTTAATCACACGGTGGCATGGAATTAAAAACGCGACCGGGTTATCGCCTACCGCGCTGCCTACCGCCCTGCTTGCTGTGGGTTGTTGGATAGTTGAAGCCACGGTTGCATAGGTGGCCAAACCGCCGATAGGAATGTTGAGCAAAGCTTCCCACACTTTAAGCTGAAACGGCGTGCCCTTTAAATGCAATTTAATGCCCGACAATTCTGACCAGTCTTTTTTGAAAATAAACAACGCGTTTTGCTGGGCCAGGTCGACCACTTGTAAGTACTGCGCATTTGGAAACTGCGCCCGCAAGTGGCCAAACGCTTCATCCCTGTCATCGGCGAAAGCCATATAACAAATTCCTTTAGGTGTTGAAGCGACAATGATATTACCAAAAGGGCTTTCGGCAAAGCTATAATTGATGGAAAGCGCCTTGCCGCCGTTTTTATATTCGGCCGGCGTCATACCTTCAATGTTCATAAACAGGTCGTGCAAACGGCCTGTGCCCGAAAGGCCGGTTTCAAAAGCGGTATCAAACAAGGTGGCTTGTTTTTCTTTTAACAAGCTTTTGGCATAATCCAGGCTAAGGTATTGCAGAAACTTTTTAGGGCTGATGCCGGCCCATTCAGTAAACAGTCGCTGAAAATGAAACGGGCTTAAATTTACCTTTTCAGCAACTTCGTCCAGGTTAGGCTGAGCTTTAAAATTAAGCCGGATATAGTCTATCGCGTCAGCAACGCGCTGGTAATTAATTATTTCCTGTGAGTCCATGATATTTATTTACAGCACAAATATACCCTACGTATTTAAGGCATAAAACCCGGAACTTGCGCTGTTTAGGCTGGCTAATTTAAGTTAAAGATAATTACAGCTGTTAATTAATTTTATTTGCCTTTTTCGCAATATTTATTTCACTTTTTCTTCGAAGTAATTATTTTTACAGAAACTTAAATCATCAATTATGAAAAAAATCATCACCACATTTCTGATTATCCTGGGTTTTTATTACACCTCAACTGCCCAGACAACATCTAATACCGAATTTGGCGTTAACATCGGCCTCAATATGGCAACGGTAAACAGCGGTTACTACACAAACTCCGCATACCGTATTGGTTTTAATGCAGGCCTGTCCGGCGAATATTATTTATCTAACCATTGGGGCATAAAAGTTAAAGCGATCTATGACCAGAAAGGCTGGAACAATGGATTTATTTCTACTTCCAATGGCGATTATGTCACCAATTTCCAAATGGATTATATTACCGTGCCGGTGATGGCAGATTGGCATTTCGGAAGTACCAACAACTGGTATTTAAACTTTGGCCCTTATGCAGGCTTCCTGCTTAGCGCGAAAGAAACAGCCGGCGGTTCCGATTTAAAACCGATCACAAGCAGCACCGATTTCGGACTTGCAGCCGGGATCGGGGTTAGGTTTCCCATGTCAGACAATGCGAAATTTTTTATAGAACTGGATGGCCAGGATGGTGTCAATGATGTATTTAAAAATAATTCAGGCTCTACAGTTATTACAATGAGGTCGAGCATTAATATTGGGATCACGTTTAGATAATACAATGAGTAAACCGAGGTTGCTCCTGAATAAGCGGCTTGAAAAAATTTACGAAGTTTTAAAAACTTCGTAAATTTAATCGTTAACAATGTCTTCGCTCCCCAAAAATTCCGAGTTTGAAAATCCGTGCCTGCAGCACGCGGCGGTTCCCTAAAGCAATCTGAAATTCTCATATCAAATCCTTTTTATTAAATTTGTTAATATATAATCATGCTATGGTATTAGTACTTAAAAAAGGAGCAAGCAAAAAAGAAATTGAGGCTATAGAGACAAAGCTCTATAACGAAAAGTCACCCCGCGGTTTCAATGCAAAAAAATACAATGGCGTTTTATCTTTAAAAGAAGACCCATTAGACCTTCAATTAAAATTGAGAGATGAGTGGGAAAGAGATCCTCGTTGATACCAATATCGTGCTTTACTTGCTAAACGGAAGTGATACGCTTGAAACTATATTACAAGGGAAGACTATTCATTTATCTTTTATTACAGAGTTGGAATTGGTTGGATTTAGAAACATTACCGATAAAGAGGAACAGCAAATCGCGGATCTCTTAATTGAATGTACTATCGTTTCTCTGAACAATCGTATAAAAGAAAAATACATAGAAATAAGAAGGAAATATCATTTAAAATTAGCAGATGCAATTATAGCTGCTACCTCATTAGTCCTTGACATTCCATTGATAAGTGCAGATAAACAATTTAAAACTGTAAAAGAGTTAAACTTGATTACATATCAGCATAATACCGGCATCAATTAATCAAGTTAAGCAACATTCCAGCTTTTCAACGAAACGCTTACAACCTTTTCCAAAAAATCCGAAATCGAAAATCCGAAATCCGAAATAAATCCCCAACCTTTCCAACCAAAAACCTATCTTTGCCCATGCAAGAAAAAATCCTCATTCTTGACTTTGGCTCACAGTTTACCCAGCTTATAGCGCGCCGTGTCAGGGAACTCAATATTTACTGCGAAATACATCCTTTCAATCATTTTCCGGAAGTCGACAGCACTGTAAAAGGTATCATCCTTTCAGGCAGCCCGTATTCGGTGCGGCAGAACGATGCCCCCCATTTTGATTTCGCCAAATTTCACGGCAAGCTGCCTATTTTAGGTGTTTGCTATGGCGCGCAGCATATCGCGCACTTTAACGGCGGCGAGGTTTTGCCATCAAGCACCCGCGAATACGGTCGGGCCAACCTGCAATATATTGACGATAAAAACCCGCTTTTCAGGCTTATACAGCCGGGCTCGCAGGTATGGATGTCGCATGCCGATACCATTGCCACCATTGCCAGTAATTTCGAGATCATCGCCAGCACCGACACGGTTCGGGTTGCTGCTTACCGTGTGCAGGGAACTGATACTTACGGCATACAGTTCCACCCGGAGGTAACGCACAGCGTCGACGGCAAACAGCTGCTTCACAACTTTTTAGTTGACATTTGCGGCTGTGCTCAGAACTGGACACCCGACTCATTCATTGAAACTACCATTGCCGCGCTTAAAGAAAAAGTAGGTAGTGATAAAGTAGTGCTCGGCTTGTCCGGCGGTGTGGATTCATCTGTGGCTGCGGTATTGCTGCACCATGCTATCGGTAAAAACCTGCATTGCATATTTGTTGATAATGGTTTACTGCGTAAGGACGAATATCAATCCGTATTGGATTCGTACCAGCACATGGGTTTAAATATAAAAGGTATTGACGCCAAACAGCGTTTTTATGATGCTTTGGCAGGATTGACCGACCCCGAGAAAAAACGCAAGGCCATTGGCCGCGTGTTCATCGAGGTTTTTGACGATGCCGCGCACGAGGTAAAGGACGTAAAATGGCTCGGTCAGGGCACCATTTACCCGGACGTTATTGAATCCGTGTCCGTAAAGGGCCCATCTGCGACAATCAAATCGCACCATAACGTTGGCGGGTTGCCCGATTTTATGAAATTGAAAGTGGTTGAGCCGTTAAACACTTTATTTAAGGACGAAGTCCGCCGCGTAGGCAAGGCTTTGGGTATCGACCCGAATATATTGGGCAGGCACCCTTTCCCGGGTCCGGGCTTGGCTATCAGGATATTAGGCGAGGTTACGCCGCAAAAGGTTGCCATATTACAGGAAGCCGATGCGATTTATATCAACAATTTGCGGTCGGCCGGTGTTTATGATAAAGTTTGGCAAGCCGGCTCCATATTTTTGCCGGTGCAATCAGTAGGTGTAATGGGCGATGAGCGTACATACGAGAACGTGATTTGCCTGCGTGCTGTGGAATCATTAGACGGCATGACCGCCGACTGGTGCCACCTGCCGTACGACCTGCTGGCCAAAATATCAAACGAGATCATCAATAACGTAAAGGGTATTAACCGGGTAGTATATGATATCAGTTCGAAACCGCCTGCCACCATTGAATGGGAATAAGTGGTTTTTATTTTTAATAATAGGACTCATAGCAGCTTCCTGTTCGCCGAAGGTACGCCCGGTTGTTCAGCCGGCGAAAAAACAGGCCGAAAAGCCGGTTGAAAATACCAAACCGGAAAATAAGCTCGTTAAACCGGCTGCGCCAAAGGTATCCACCATATCGCTGATCCTGCCGTTTGGGTTAAACCACCTGGCGCCCGGCGCCTCGTACTCGGCCGTAAGCTTAAAGGAAGCCGATATCGCTGTGGCCTATTACCGCGGCTTTAAACTGGCGCTTGATTCACTCGCCGCCATGGGTTATAACTTTAAGCTGCTGGTGTACGATTCGAAGGACGAAAAAGCGCAGGCCCACAGCCTGGCGAATAATCCGGCCATCAGGGGCAGTGGCCTTATAGTAGGCCCTGTTTTCCCGGAAGGCATTAAATCGTTTACCGCGAACTATCCGAATGCACGTCAGCCCGTGGTTTCGCCGCTGTCGCCGGCTTCGCCCTCGGCCTTTAAAAACCCGGGATTAATTACTGTCATTCCACCTCTTGAATACCATGCGTGGACCGCGGCGCGCTATATCAGCAATAAAATAAGGCCCGAAAAGATATTTATTTTAAGATCCGGTTATAGCGACGAGAACGAGTACATCATCCCCTTTAAAAAAGCTATCGACAGTTTGAGCGGCAGGCGTATAAAGGTAGTGGTGTTTACCGTTATACACGGCCAGTTAAGCACTTTGGCGCCGCAATTATCCGCCACTGGTAAAAACGTTTTTGTGGTACCGGCAACCAACCAGCATTTTTTAAACATTACACTGCGGGCTTTGGATACCCTTGCGCAAAGTTACCCGGTTTCGGTTTTCGGGCACCCAAGCTGGATAAACTTTACTTTCCTAAAAGCCGACCTGCTGCAGCGGCTCGACACGCACATTACCTCGGCCGATAAAGTAAACTACAAGGCCGCCAATACAGTTACCTTTATACGCAGTTACCGCAAAGCCTACCACACCGAACCAAGCAGTTTTGCCATCAAAGGTTTCGACGAGGGGCTCTATCTTGGAAAGCTGTTAGCCACGGATAGTCTCGGTAATATCACCCAAACTGACTTCAAGGGCATCCACAATAATTTTCATTTCCAGAAAAAACCCGGACTTGGTTGGGTGAATACCCATATAAACATATTAAAATACACTAATTTTGAGCTCAAACAGGTAGAATGAAGGCAATAAACCAGCTTAAAACGTTTCAGCGTATTTTGGATGAGTATCCGGCTGAAACGCCCCTAAGCAAGTTTTTACCCGGCTTTTACCGGCAGAACAAACAAATGGGCTCAACCGACCGTCGCATTGCCGGCAGGCTGATATACAATTATTTTCGTTTAGGCAGGGCATTGCCCGATCTGCCTGTGGATGACCGCCTTTTCATCGCCGAGTTTTTATGCAATAGTCAGCTCAATTCTTTCCTTCAGCATTTTAAACCCGAATGGGCCGCCTGCGTGGGTTTTGATATAGATGAAAAGCTGGAAATGGTTAAAACAGCCTATTTCGGTTTTAAGCTGGATGATATTTTCTTATGGACCGGCCAGCTATCGGCAGGGATTAATAAAAACGCATTTTTACGCTCGTTCTTTGTGCAGCCCGACCTGTTTATCCGCGTTTATAAAGGATTTGAGCCGCAGGTAAAAATAGCCCTCACCGCCGCCGAAGTTGTTTTTAAAGATGAAGGCAATGGCTGCTTGTCGCTGCCGAATGGCACCCGCCTGGAGGCGCTAATAGCCAATCCGCACTCGTACGAGGTGCAGGACCTGTCATCGCAGCGAACGGCGGAATATTTCAAGCCTGAAAAATGGGAAAGCTGGTGGGATGCCTGCGCCGCATCCGGCGGGAAATCACTGCTGCTGCATGACATGGAGCCCACCGTAAAACTGGTGGTATCCGACATCCGCGAATCGATATTAGCTAACCTCGACGAACGCTTCCAACAGGCCGGGCTAACCAAGTACCAAAAGAAACTGCTCGACCTCACCCAAAACAACGACCTTATTTTACACGACTACGCCTTTGACGGTATTATCCTCGATGCCCCCTGCACCGGCTCCGGCACCTGGGGCCGCACGCCCGAAATGATCAGCCAGTTTGATATCCATAAAATTGAATTCTTCCAGCGCCTGCAGCAAAGCATCGCCCGCAACGTGGTAAAGCACCTTAAACCCGGTAAGCCGCTTATTTATATTACCTGCTCTGTATTCAAAGCGGAGAATGAAGATGTAGTTAATTTTATTGTGAAAGAATTGGGTTTGAAACTCGAAAAGCAAACCGTTTTAAAAGGCTATGAGAATAAAGCGGATACGATGTTTGTGGCGAGGTTGGTAAGAATTTGAAAATTTGGTGATTTGAAAATTTGAAGATGAATAAAAAAATGGATTATACAGAAATATTGACTATTGCTCAAAACAAATTGGGCACTAAATATGAGTATGTAATAAATGAAATTAAGGCTAAAATTGGAAGCGGATCAACTGGTGGCGAAATAGGGGCGTTAGTCGGGGGCTATTTATAGACTCTAAGAGATCAAAATCATCCCGCTTATTTGCTTATAAAAAGCGAAGTGGACTCATATCTGTCATCCTTTGTATTTAAATAGCGGATTTAAAATTCACATTTTCAAATTGCCTAATTTTCAAATCTTCAAATTATAAATGCGTATTACTCCTGAACAACTTTATCGCGATAGCCAATAGAATAATCCCGAACGCTTTCCTCAATATATTCAATCCTGTTTTACCCAGCAGGTGTTCGATCCATTTCACATTTTTAAGTACCAGGTAAACAAACAAAGTATTCAGCACAATGCCAACTATAATATTCTGTGTCTGGTACTGCGTTCTCAAAGAGAGAAGTGTTGTCATAGTCCCCGCGCCGGCGATAAGTGGGAAGGCAAGCGGCACAATGGATATGGTTTCGGGCATTTCCTCGTTAAAAAACTTAACGCCGAGGGTCATCTCCATGGCGATAATAAATATCACCAGCGAACCTGCTATCGCGAACGACGCTACATCAAGGCCTATAATTTTCAGTAGTTCCTCGCCGATAAACAAAAAGCCGACCATCAGCACAAGGACCGCGATGCTCGCCCGCTCCGACTGGATATGTCCGGCGCGCTGCCGCATTTCGATGATAACGGGTATAGCGCCCAGGATATCAATGATCGCAAACAGGATCATGGTTACAGAAAGTACCTCTCTGAAAATTAAAGGATGCATAAGCGCCAGGTTTTATTTTATAAATATCGCTTATTTAAATAAAAGCTGCAATGTTAATGAAGCCTGTCTGTCATGTCGAAATGATCTGTAGATTCATACCCGGTAGGCATCTTATTGAATGCCGAGTATAAAATACATTTATTGCCTTCGTTCATACCGGGCATCATCTTTTCCACTGCTTTTCTAACCTGTAAATTTTCCTTTTTTATATCTGTGGTATCCTTCAGGCTATAATGCGTCATGTAATATATTATCGGGAAGGTTCCCACATCATTTTTTTGAACATATACGCCTGTTAACATCGGGCCGGTGGACACCTGGCTGAGAACAATCGGAAACCGGTATGCCAGCTTAACTGCGTATTGTACTTTCGAATAAAGTTTTTGTGCGTCACCCTCATCCGGGTATTGCCAATATGCGCACGGTTTAAAGCATCTGGTAGCCAATTGCAGATTGTTCAGCGCAGCCTGGAGCTGTCCTTTTTCGCATTGTTTTCTGGCCAGGGCGTATAGTTCGGGGGCTGTTTTCCCGTTAACGGTATAAGGGGCAAGATCCAGCTTTATAATTTTCCAGCCGTAATTAAATTTGGCATAAATAAGGCTTACCATATATTTATTGTCGGATTTTTTGGGCACAAAAAAAGCAAAATACATTTCAGTGGCAGCATAAGGATACAGTACCGCATACCGGTTCATATCACCATTTGCCACGCGCACGGTGTCGGTGTCCTTATATTTATGTACTACGTAATATTCATCCAGCAGCTCATAGGCATTGTCATTCAGCCGGTTGCTGATGAGCTCAACCTGGCGCTCGTTATTATTTGCGATCATCTCCTTTGATAAAACAGCTTTCAGGTGTTTGGGGTCATTCGCTTTCAGGTATTTCAGTGCTTCGTTATTAAGCTGTTGAAAGTCGCTTCGTTTTCCGGAATTTATTTTCCCGTTCTTCCATGAGCCCGGCACGGTAGGCGCGCACGACTGGATGATCAGAAAAAGTGCGCAAATCAGCACTGATTTAAGGTGATTAGGGTGAAAGGTTTTCATATCAGCCACTAATATAATATTTACCAGTAATATAAAACAAGGGTTAATAAATTTTAAAGCAGAAAAGTAAGAAACCGCATAAACGCAAATTTATATTTGATATTAAACGCGTATAGCGATTTTTGCCTTTGTTTTTTTACAAAGAATTTTATATTTGAGGATAATTTTTTAACTGTAAGCAATTATTCGCATGAAAAAAATTTTACTATATATCCCACTTTTCTTACCCTTGGTTTCAATAGCACAAGTATTTTCAACAGAACAACAGCATGACCTTTTTTTTGACAAAGGCGTTGAATTATATAATAAAAAAGATTTTACCGGTGCGGTAGAATATTTTACCAAAGAAATTAAACTGAACCCTAATAATCTTGACGCTTACAATTACAAAGGTATTATTGAGGTTGAGCAGGGCAATTATAAGGGTGCTATTGAAGTTTTTACAAAAGAAATCAATGTAAACCCCTACGCCGATATGGCCTATTCGAACAGGGCCTTCGCCAAACTTAATTCCAACGATTTTAAAGGTGCCATTGAGGATTGCGACCACGCGATTGCAATAAATCCTAAAAATATGCCCGCCTATACGAATAGAGGAAATGCCAAAAACAGACTGGGTGATTTTAAGGGCGGTATTGTAGACTTCAACAAAGTTCTTGAAATAGACCCAAGCAGCGCCGCCGCTTATACAAACAGGGGTAATTCAAAAAACGGGCTTTTAGATTTTAAGGGCGGGCTTGAGGATTTTAATAAAGCAATTGACCTGGATTCAAAAATGCCCGAAACATACCTTGACCGTGGCATCGCAAAAAACGCCCTCAAGGACACCTATGGCGCAATTGATGATTTTGGAAAGGCTATTGCGATAAACCCGAACTACGAGGCGGCATACTTGTACCGGGGAGAACAACGGGTTGAGCTCAACAACTATACAGATGCAATGGCCGATTTTAACCGGGCGATAACACTGAATCCCAAATTTGCAGAGGCGTACGCAAAAAGAGCCGCATTAAATATTAAACTTGAAAATTATGGCGCCGCCGGAAACGACCTGGCAAAAGCGTCAACGTTAAGTCCAAACGAACCTGAAATTTACTTTGAACAAGCAGAGCTAAAACTCAAACTTTTAGACTACCCCGCCGCAATAGAGGGTTTTACCAAGGCATTATCCATTAAGCCGGAGTACGCAGAGGCTTACCACGACAGGGGTGTCGCCAAATTAAATTCAGGTGATATACCGGGCGCAATTACTGATTTTAATCGTGCCATCGCTTTATCACCAACCGAAACGGCCTATTATAATCGCGGACTGGCAGAACTGTCGTTGCATCAAAACAAGGCCGCCCTGGCTGATTTCAGCAAATCACTCGAAATAAATCCGAATTATAATGATGCCTATTATTACCGTGCAGCGGTAGTAATGGAAACGGGCAATTTTACCGCTGCCATTACTGACCTGAACAAGGCTATCGCCGCTAATATAAACCTGCCGGTTGCCTATTATATGCGGGGGTTTGCCTATGCAGCCATAAAAAACAATACGTCTGCAATGGCGGACCTGACAAAAGCCATTGAACTAAACCCGTCAAACAACGGCCCCTACTTTGCCCGGGGGAAAATATATTTCGCCTTAAATAACAAGACCGCAGCAAAAGCCGACTGGGCTAAATCAGCAGCCCTGGGCAACAGGGAAGCAGCCTTTTTATTAAAGTTGCCTGCTTCTACTCACGTAAAACGTCCGGCGTCGCCCGCTGGATGGGTGGTTTGGAAAAAGTGAGGAGAACACACTTGTAACAATCTTATGATATTACCGGGGCATTTGAGCTGTGAATACATTTTTTGTAATTTACATTCTCATTAAACCGCCTCGTCATGAAGAAACTCATACTTCCTTTATTATTGCTGTTAACATTCGAAATTAAAGCACAGGATGCTGTCAGCTACCAGGTACCGCCTAAAGAAATCGCCGAGCTGTTGCTGGCTAAACCCACCCCGTCTGTCAGCATCGATTCAAAAGCAGAATGGTTGTTATTTATGGAACGTTCGTCGTATCCATCAGTGGCCGACCTCGCTATGCCCGAGCTGCGCATTGCCGGATTACGCATCAACCCGAACAACTTCGCGCCAAGCAGGCAGGCGTTTATTGATAACTTTACGTTAAAAAATATCAAGACAGGGCAAACCTTCCCGGTAACCGGCCTGCCACAGCCATTGCATGCAGGCAATATCAACTGGAGTCCCGGCCAAAAGAAAATATTATTTACACAAACCAATCCCAAAAGCATTGATCTGTATGTGATCGACATTGCTGCCAAAAAAGCGATGAAAGTAAATAAAATGCCTTTAAATGTGGTACTGGGCGGTGGCGTTTCATGGCTCGACGATCAGGTTATATTATACCATACCACCGTTAAGCCGGCTACTTTTGCACCGCAAAAGCCCTTAATGCCCAAAGGGCCTACCATTCAGCAAAATTTAGGAAAAGCTGCACCAAGTGCCACTTTCGAGGATTTGATCAAGTCTCCGTTTGATGAGCAGTTATTTGAATTTTATGCAACCTCGCAGCTGGTACAAAATAAGGGCGGTGTTGAAACGCCGATAGGCAAACCGGCGATGTATGATAATATCAGCCTGTCGCCCGATAAAAAATATATGCTGCTGCGCACCATCAGGAAACCATTCTCGTACCTGGTTACGGCGGGCGGTTTCCCATCAACAGCAACCATTACCGATATAAAAGGAAAAGTCGTGAAAGTGCTTGCCGAGCTGCCATCAGCCGAAGGCCGGCCGTCGGGCAATGATAATACGCAGAACATCGACCGCAGTATAGGCTGGAGGCTGGACGAGCCTGCAACCATTACCTGGTGCCACCCGCTGGATAGCGGGCTGATCAAAAAGAAAATGGAATTCCACGATGCCGTTCATGCTTTGAGTGCACCGTTTAACGGCGAGGCAAAAGAACTTTTCAAAACGCAGATGCGCTATCGCAACACCATATGGGGCAACAGCACGCTTGCTTTGGTTTACGAAATGTCCCGCGGCAAGCAAACAGAAAGGGTTAGCCGTTATAATCCATCAACAGGCAGCCTCGAAACGCTATACGACCGAAACCAAACAGATGCCTATAATGATCCTGGAGAACCGGTTACTGAGAAAAATAAATTTGGCCGCGAAGTGATCTACCCCGTTGATAACGGTAACAAAATACTGATGAATAACCCGGTTGGCTCATCCGCAAAAGGCGACCTGCCGTTTCTGGCCAAATTTGATCTAAGCACGAAGAAGAATGAAATATTATGGCGCTGCAGCGAAGGCTATTATGAGGCCGTTGTAGATGTTATAGACCCTGACAAACTGGTATTGCTTACCCGTAAGGAATCGCAAGCTGAAGCGCCAAATTATTATATCAAAAACCTGGAGCTAAAAATGGCCGACCAGCCGGTTACCCGGTTCACCAACCCATACCCGCAACTGGTAGGGGTTAGCAAACAAAAAGTATCGTACAAGCGTGCGGATGGTGTTAGCCTTACCGGCGATCTTTATCTGCCCAAAGGCTATAATAAAGAAAAAGACGGCCCGCTGCCGGTTTTAATATGGGCATACCCGCGCGAGTTTAATTCGGCTGCCGATGCCGCGCAGATCCGAGGGTCTCAAAACAGGTTTATTGCTATCAGCTGGGCTTCGCCGATATTTTGGGTTACGCAGGGGTATGCGGTTTTGGATAATGCCGAAATGCCCATCGTGGCCAAAGAAGGCAAGAAGCCCAATGACACGTTTGTTGACCAGCTAAAGATGAATGCGGAAGCGGCTATAAATAAACTGGCAGATATGGGCGTCGGCGACCGTAACCGCGTGGCGGTTGGTGGCCATAGCTACGGCGCTTTTATGACCGCCAATTTGCTGGCGCATACAAACCTGTTTAAAGCCGGCATCGCCCGCAGCGGCGCTTATAACCGCACACTGACGCCTTTCGGCTTCCAGAACGAGGACCGCACCTATTGGGACGATCCGCAATTGTATTATGAAATGAGCCCCTTTAGCTATGCCAACAAAATTAAAACGCCAATTTTACTGATACACGGCGATGCCGACGATAACCCCGGTACCTTCCCAATTAACAGCGAGCGGTTGTTTAATGCCATAAAAGGTTTTGGCGGTACCGTGCGGTTTGTTTTTTTACCTTACGAGGCGCATAGTTACCGTGGTAAAGAAAACCTGCTGCACATGCTTTGGGAAATGAATACCTGGCTCAATAAATATGTAAAAAATGCCGAGCCGGTTAAAATGGCGAGTAAATAAGTTTACTCTTTTGCCTGAAGCCTGAAGCAAAGCAAAAACGCAGCTAAGATATAAAACGACGAAAGGAAGAAAATGCTATGCACGGAAACGGCCGCGGCTACCCCGGCTGTTAACGGCCCGATGGTTTGGCCTATGGAGGCATAGCTTTGGTTAACGCCAAGTACTTTTCCTTGTTCCGCTTTATCTATATTATCCGCGATGATGGCATTGAGCATGGGGTTACGAAGCCCGTTGAACAAACCGTAAACGCAAAGGCAAACCGCAAAGGGAAGTAACACCGTTAAGAACCCGGATACAAACATAGCCGCCAGGCATAGCAGGCTCGATAACAGTAAAATAACCGACTTTGAAGAAAACACCTTTGTAAAAAACGGCACGCACATTTGTGCGACAATGCCGCATATCCCAAATGCAGCCATAAAAATGCCCATAGTTGCGGGGGTGATCTTTAATATATCCTTGCTGAAAATCTGGAAACCAATGATCATGCAAAACTGTGCCATGGTAAGCAGGAAACCGATAAATATCGCGGTGCCTATTAACGGTCGTTTTAGGGTACTGATCAATGACGCAAATTTGAACTGACTTGAAAAACCGGCCCGCGATTTTTTATCTGTAGGATTGGTTTCCTTCAATAAAAAGATGGTGCACAATGTACCGATCAGCGAAATCCCCGCCGCGAAAAAGAAAGGCGCCTGCGGGCTTAGCCTGGTGAACAAGCCGCCCACCAATGGCCCCACAACAAACCCGAATGCGAAAGCCGAGCTTAAAATACCAAAGCGCTTTGCCCGGTTAGCAGGCGTGGCGGTATCGGCAACCATAGCCTGGGCGACGGAAATATTGCCGCCTGTTAAGCCGTCGAGTATCCGTGCCGCAAACAATACCCATAATACTTTTGCCTCCGCAAAAAGCAGGAATGAAAGACATGTACCTGCCAGGCTGATAGCCAGTAAAGGTTTTCGCCCCCATTTATCCGACAGCGAGCCCAAAACCGGCGTGGCAAAAAATTGAGCGATGGAAAACGATGCAGTTAAAACACCGAGCGTAGTACCGGTAAGCCCAAATGTTTTACCATAGGTGTAAAGAACAGGAACAATGATGCCAAACCCAAGGGAATTGATAATGCAGACAAATACTAATACCCAAAGGTTTTTATCTTTCATGAACGGGGGGTTTATTGTTAACTGTCAAAATACAAGTAACAAAAAAAGGTTCTGACTTGCAGAACCTTTTCAATTGCATGATTATATTTTTCAATGACTCAGGTGGCTACCCGTATCTTAAGATAGCGTTAAGACAAACTTATTTTGCTTCAAAATCTGAAGCTCTTGGCAATGCATCGGCTGCAGCACCCAGTTTACTATGCCTGCGACTATAACTGAAGTAAATTATTAAACCGATAATCATCCAGCCCAGCGCTGCCAGCTGCGTGCTAAGAGCCAAACTTATGATCATTGCAGCACAAATAAGAATACCCAATATTGGCACAAGCGGGACAAGCGGAGTTCTAAACGGCCTCACAAGGTTAGGATCCTTTTTGCGAAGGATCATCACGCCGACACATACTACCACAAATGCAAACAAGGTACCTATTGAAGTTAGGTCGCCCGCGACACTTTCCGGTAAAAATCCGGCAAATAAACCAACGAATACAAAGAGTATCATATTGCTTTTATACGGCGTACGGAATTTTGGATGCAAATCAGAAAATACCTTGGGCAACAAACCATCGGTTGACATAGTGTAGAACACCCTCGACTGCCCTAACAGCATAACCAATATCACTGACGAAAAGCCGGCTAATATTGCGATAGTAACCAATGTAGAGAGCCATGCATAGCCCGCCATATAATGGCTGATCGCGTAGGCTACAGATGCTTCTTTCCCGGCTTTCATAAAATCGGTATACGGCGCAACGCCTGTTAATACCCACGAAAACAGGATATACAGAATGGTACAAATAACAAGCGATCCCAATATTCCTATCGGCATATCGCGCTTTGGGTTTTTTGCTTCTTGGGCGGCTGTAGACACGGCGTCAAACCCAATAAAGGCAAAAAATACTACGCCCGCTCCTCTTAATACGCCGCCCCAGCCGTGATTTTTCCATGGCAGGTAGGAATATAATGTTCCGTTCGCCTGCATGACCGGTGGAGCGTTTGCAGGAATCATATAAGGTGTATGATTTACCGGGTTGATGTAATGCCAGCCTATTGCAATAAATACCAGCACAATAGCTACTTTAATAAACACAATAACCGCGTTTAGTGTTGCCGATTCTTGTGTTCCTTTTATAAGTACTGCAGATAATAAAAGTAAAATAAATAGTGCGGGTAAATTAATAATCCCGTGGTGGCTAACTCCACCCACAAGGATAGACTCCATGGGCGAGTGGCACCACTCATACGGTATTCGGTGCCCGACCAGATTATTTAAATATTCACTCCAGCTTATAGAAACCGTTGCTGCACCCAGGGCATACTCTAATACCAGCGCCCATCCAATTATCCACGCGATGATTTCACCCATAGTGGCGTATGCGTATGTGTAAGCACTGCCGGCAATAGGAATGATTGACGCAAATTCGGCGTAACATAAGCCTGCGAAAGCGCAACCAACAGCTGCGACAATAAACGAAATGGTTACCGCAGAGCCTGCGTGTTCACCCGCTGCCGAAGCAGTCCTCACAAAAAGGCCGGCTCCGATAATAGCCCCGATACCTAAAGCGACAAGACTGGTTGCCGTAAGTGTCCGTTTAAGTGTTTCACCCTCTTCAGACGATGCCAATAGCTGTGCAATAGACTTCTTTACAAATAGCTTCATATTTTTAATAATAAGATCAGTTTAAATTAATTCAGTTCCCCCAAACGTACTTAAATTTATTTGAAACATAAAGTGCCGAATGTAACAAAGGAAACGGGTGATAAAAGTCAAATTTTTGCTTGAAAAACAAAAAAACGTCATTGCGAGGTACGAAGCAATCTCTATACTTTACAGGGCGGACCTGCAAGTCGGGGATTGCTTCGTACCTCGCAATGACGCGGAAGTGCTGTTTTTTTAAATTATCCTTTTTTATCAACCCTGGTTATCAGGCTAACAGGCGCCTGCACCTTAACCACTTTTTGTATCGGGTGATGATTGATCATACCTACTTTTGCATCACGCACGTTTAAATGCGGTGCGATCACAAGCGAAACGATCGACATCAATTTGATCAGGATATTCATTGACGGGCCCGAAGTATCTTTAAACGGATCACCAACGGTATCACCTGTTACAGACGCCTTATGCGGTTCCGACTTTTTATAATACATCTCACCATTGATCAACACGCCCTTTTCGAATGATTTTTTAGCGTTGTCCCACGCACCGCCGGCATTGCTCTGGAATAATCCCATCAACACGCCCGATACGGTAACACCGGCCAGCATACCACCCAAAACTTCGGGGCCGAAAGTAAAACCTACTATAATTGGTGTAATTAGCGCTATCAATCCCGGGGCAACCATTTCGCGGATAGAGGCTTTAGTTGAAATAGCCACGCATTTTTCGTACTCAGGTTTACCGGTATATTCCATGATGCCCGGTATTTCGCGGAACTGGCGGCGAACTTCTTCAACCATGGCCATAGCCGCACGGCCTACAGCCGAAATAGCTAACGCCGAGAATATGAACGGGATCATACCGCCGACGAATAAGCCGGCCAGCACGTTTGCTTTGTAAATATCAATATGCTCAATACCTGCAACGCCAACGAAGGCCGCAAATAACGCCAGGGATGTTAATGCCGCCGAAGCGATAGCGAAACCCTTACCGGTAGCAGCAGTCGTGTTGCCTACAGCATCTAAATTATCTGTACGGTGTCTTACTTCTTCTGGTAAGCGGCTCATTTCGGCGATACCACCTGCGTTGTCCGCGATCGGGCCGAATGCGTCGATAGATAATTGCATAGCCGTAGTTGCCATCATACCCGCCGCCGCGATTGACACCCCGTATAAACCCGCAAAGTAATATGAACCATAAATACCCGAAGCTAAAACAAGAATAGGCAACACGGTTGACTCCATACCTACTGCCAAACCGGCAATAATATTGGTAGCGTGCCCGGTTGATGATTGCCTGATGATACCCAGCACCGGGCGTTTGCCCATGGCGGTATAATATTCAGTGATCATTGACATTAATGTACCAACCACCAATCCGACAAGAATTGCACCGTAAACACCATCTTTGGTAAAGTGCGATGCGCCGCCTTTTAAAATGCCGCCTGTATCATCACGGGTCATGTGAAACTCGCCCGCAGGCAGCATCCATTGAACCACAAAATAAGTAGCAATAGCGGTTAGTATGATCGAAGTCCAGTTACCGATATTCAACGCCTTTTGAACGCTGTCAGTTTCTTCTTTTATTTTAACAAATGAAGCGCCAACAATCGAGAATAATAAACCCAAGCCGGCAATTACCATCGGCAATAATACCGGGGCTATTCCACCAAAATTATCATGCGAAACAACCTCGCGGCCCAAAACCATCGTAGCAAGCATCGTTGCAACGTACGAACCGAACAGATCAGCGCCCATACCGGCTACGTCACCCACGTTATCACCCACGTTATCGGCAATAGTTGCGGGGTTACGCACATCATCTTCGGGAATGCCTGCTTCAACTTTACCCACCAGATCAGCACCCACATCGGCAGCTTTGGTATAAATACCGCCGCCCACACGTGCAAAAAGCGCTATAGACTCGGCACCCAGCGAAAACCCGGCTAAAACATCCAATGCCTTTGCCATCGCTTCGCCGTTTACATCAAGGCCCTGGCTTTTAACATAAAAAGTATAAAAAACGATAAATAACGAACCTAAACCTATAATTGCAAGACCGGCAACGCCTAAACCCATTACCGTACCACCTGTAAAAGACACTTTTAAGGCTTTCGCGAGGCTTGTTCTGGCTGCTTGCGTGGTGCGCACGTTCGCTTTGGTAGCAATGCGCATCCCTAAAAATCCGGCGAATGCCGAAAGGAAAGCACCGCATAGGAAAGAAACAGCGATAACCGGGCTCGAGGTAACAACCGTAGTGCCCGACCATGCCAACAGGATCATCGCGACGATCACGAAATAGCTCAGCACTTTCCACTCAGCCTTCAAAAAAGCCATTGCACCGGCGGCAATGTAACCCGCAAGCTCATTCATGCTGGCATCGCCTGTCTCCTGCCGGGTTACCCATGCCGATTTGATACCCATTGAAATGATACCGACGATACCAAATACAGGAATTAAATAAATGAGGTAAGTGTTTAATAGATCCATATTAAATTAGGTGTATATATTTTATAATTTTTTAAATGTGTGCAAATATAATTGGCGGGCAAAATTAGCAAATTAATTTATTTACAACAGCGTGTCAATTATAAAGTTTTTTGAATAGTTTAGAGCTTTTAACCCCATACTTATTAATGAAATCAGATACAGGACAACCAAAAATGAAACATCAGCTGGGCTTGCTGGATGGCACCATGATCGTGGCAGGCTCCATGATCGGCTCGGGTATTTTTATTGTGAGCGCCGATATTACACGCAACGTTGGTTCAGCAGGCTGGCTCATCTTTGTATGGCTCATCACGGGATTTATGACCATTACCGCCGCGGTAAGCTATGGCGAGCTAAGCGGCATGTTCCCAAAAGCCGGGGGGCAGTATGTTTATTTGAAAGAGGCTTATAATAAATTGATCGCGTTTTTATACGGCTGGAGCTTTTTTGCCGTGATACAAACCGGCACTATAGCGGCTGTGGGCGTGGCATTTTCAAAATTTACCGCTTATTTGATACCCGCGGTGAGCGAGGACAATATTGTATTCAGCACCTATTTGGGGAGCTGGCACTTAACCATAAGCGCTGCGCAATGTGTTTCAATCGTCGTGATCCTGTTGCTTACATTTATCAATACCAAAGGCGTTCAAAGCGGCAAGCTCATTCAAAATGTTTTTACTATAACCAAGCTGCTCAGTTTATTCGGCCTCATCATTTTTGGTTTTATTGCTCTGAAGGGCGATGTATGGCACGCCAACTGGAGCAACGCCTGGAATATGCATAAACTAAACGCTGACGGAAGCATTGGGAGTTTAACGATAGCCGCCGCATTGGGCGCCATAGCAGCGTCTATGGTGGGTTCCATATTCAGCAGCGATTCGTGGAACAACGTTACCTTCATAGCCGGCGAAATGATTAACCCGAAACGCAACATCGGGCTAAGCTTGTTTTTGGGAACGTTGACCGTCACAATTATTTACATCTCAGCAAACGTGATGTACACCGGCGTATTGTCGTTGCACGAGATCGCTACAGCGGATAAGGACCGCGTTGCCGTTGCTGCTTCGCACGTCATTTTCGGCAATGCCGGCACATTTGTTATCGCGATAATGATCATGATCTCCACTTTTGGCTGCAACAACGGGCTTATTATGGCAGGCGCCCGGGTGTACCATACCATGGCAAAGGATGGTCTGTTTTTTAAGCGGACAGGAACTTTAAACAAATTTGCCGTGCCCGAGTTTGGCTTGTGGATACAGGCTTTAGTAGCATCTATCCTTTGCCTGAGCGGCAAATACGGGGACCTATTGGATATGATCTCGTTCGTGGTAGTGATATTTTATGTGCTTACCATTTTTGGCATTTATAAATTAAGGGTCACACGGCCTGATGCTGAACGGCCATATAAGGCGTTTGGCTACCCGGTTCTACCAGCTATTTATATGATCATGGGCATCGCATTTTGTATTTTGCTGATCATTTATAAACCCAATTTCACCTGGCCCGGACTGATCATCGTGCTTATTGGTATTCCCATCTATTATATCACCCAACGTTATTCAAAACATGAAGGTCAAAAAGATCTGGCTGGTTAGTTTATTTTTTATCGCGGGCAATACCTTTGCCCAAACGCTGGAGCATAATCTGCAGGCAGCATTTAACCGGTTACTGGCGGATAGCCAATGCCAGTACGCGTCAGTTTCGTTGACCGTTTTAGACGCTAAAACCGGTCAGCAGGTTTTTGCCGCTAACCCTGATATGGGCCTGGCCACTGCTTCAACTTTAAAGACCATCACCACCATAACCGCCTTTAACCTGCTTGGTAAAGATTTTCAATATCAAACGCAGTTTGGCTACAGCGGTTCAATAAGCGCCGATGGTACCCTTAACGGGGATGTTATTATAAAAGGCGCAGGCGACCCAACCTTAGGCAGCTGGCGATATGAAACAACCAAAGAGAGCTATATTCTGACCTTAATGGTTAACGCGCTTCAAAAAGCGGGGGTCAAGAAAATCAACGGGCGCGTTATTGGCGACGATTCGATATTTGGCTCGCAATCAATCCCCGACGGCTGGATATGGCAGGACGTAGGAAACTATTATGGCGCGGGCACATCCGGGCTTTGCTGGCGCGAAAACGCGTTTGATATAAAACTAAGAACTGACCGGATCGATAGCCCGGTCATTATCGCGCGCGAAATGCCGGCCATGCCTTATCTCAGTTTTAAAAATGAATTGATCAACGCGCCCGCGGGTACCGGTGATAACGCATATGCTTATTTGCCTGTTGGCAATAACCTGGTATATGTACGCGGAAGCTACGCAATAGATGAAAGCAAAAAAAGCATATCTGTGGCGCTTCCCGATCCGGCATTTGACGCGGCATTTCGCCTGACCGATACGCTGCGCCGTATCGGCATAATGATTAGCAAAGAACCGGAGTCGACAAATACATTAACTGCAAAAGCCGAACCAGTACCACAAATAGCCACGAATCTTACCACCATCCTATCGCCCCCGCTCAGTAAAATAATTTACTGGCTCAACCAAAAAAGCATCAACCTGTATGCCGAGCAGTTGCTGAAAACAATTGCCTGGAAAGCCGGCAAGCAAGCTTCGACAGCCAATGGCGTTGAGGTACTACAAAACTTCTGGAAAGCGCGCGGCATCGACCCCAACTCGCTCAATATTTTCGATGGCAGCGGCCTTTCGCCCGGCGACAGGGCAACCACATTAACCATGGCAACCATCCTCCAATCAGCAAAAAAAGAAAGCTGGTTCCTCGATTTTTATCAGAGCCTGCCCACCTTTAATAATATGAAAATGAAAAGCGGCAGCATCAAAAATGTGCTCACATATACCGGCTACCAAACCTATAAAGGCCGCGAGCTCTGCTTTTCAATTATGATAAATAATTATAATGGTTCAAGCCGTGGGATTAGGGAAAAAATGTTTAGGGTTTTGAACGAACTGAAATAGGCTGCACAGTCAGACTTCCGAAGTTTTGAAAACTTTGGAAGTCTTTTCTATTTCCCAAAACCTTTCTCTTTTAAAAAAGTATTACTTAAAAGAGATTATCATGGCTACCATCCAAATTCTCAACAAAGAAACATTATCGGATAAAAAATACCCGCTTAAATATATCCGGTACGAAAAACCTGATAGTGAAGGCAAATTTCAAAACCTTGAAAAAGAAGTATACTTCCGGCCTGATGCCGTAACGGCACTACTGGTTGACGATGAACGCAAAAAAATATTGCTAACCAGGCAATTCAGGCTGCCGGCGTTTTTAAACGGCAGCGACAGCGGCTATATGGTCGAAACCTGCGCTGGCATTATTGACGAAAACGAATCGCCCGAACAAACCATCCGCCGGGAAGCAGAAGAAGAAATGGGTTGTGAAATCCATGACCTGGAGAAGGTAGCCGGTGCCTATACATCCTCGGGCGGCATAACCGAATTTGTGCATTTCTTCATCGCCAGGTACAATGACAAAGACCGGAATGGTAAGGGGGGAGGGTTAAAAGACGAAGGTGAAGATATTGAAATAATAGAAATGGGATTTAACGAAGCCCGCGAAAAGTTAAAACAAGGCGAATTTCGCGACGCTAAAACTATTTTATTGCTTCAGCATTTCTTTCTGAATCAAGGAGTTCGATGAATTAAAATTGGCACATTAAATTCCCGACTTTATGCTATTAAATGGCAATCCAAGACCACCGGCGGGGTATTGCGCAAGGACGCTATCCTTTAATGTAATATAATCTCCATTTTGAGTTACCTGCCATCTTTCGTTGCCGCCGTTGGTAATTTTTAGCGGCATAGTGGCCGAAACTATTTTGGCGGTCGAATCCAGTTCGACCACATACAGATTACGTTTTTCATCTAAAAGATCTGTAAATGGGATAATTACCGTATGGGTATAATCATCGATGTACCGGCCTAATATATTTTTATTGGCAATTTCCTTCGGCTGCAGAGACAACAAATGTTTTACCCTGGCCGTACTTAAACCAAATATCCTTACTCTAACCGTATTACCATTTATATCCCGAAGCGTATCGGTCGGTTTAATTTCATTTTCTTTTACATACCTGGCGGAAGCGTAATAGCTATTATCGCCGGTACTGATTTCGGCATTACCGGGCAGCAGGTAATGAATTTCCAGGTTTTTTATTTGGGCGCTATCCGTTTTTAATTTACCAGCTATTTCTGCCAGTTCCGCCGCCGAGATACGCGTATCGATATGGACGTTTACAGTTGTAAGGGTATCGCTTTTTAAAACTTTCGACACCGTGTAACGCGGTATACTTTGCGCTGGTTTTTTACAGGCAAAACTAATACTCAATAAAGCCGGCAAAATAATGAGGTTAAAGAAATTTTTCATGTATGTGATCAATCCTAAAAATGCAAATGTATTTACTATTTTCAGTATTCAAATAACCTGCACCTAAGTATTGGTTTACTTTATCAAAGTAACGTATCCGCTTTGTGTGCTATTCTTGTTATCAGGCATGGTATACCTAGCTACCCAGTAATAAACACCATAAGGCGCTGGCTTGCCATTATGTTTCCCATCCCAACCGGTATAAAGGCTCTTTGACTGAAAAATCAACGCACCCCAGCGATCATAAATTAAAAGTTGGTAAATAACCGGATCACTATTCTGGTTAGGTCTGAAAACATCATTTATACCGTCGGCATTGGGTGTAAATGCATTGGGGAAAACCATAGGTATACATTCATCTTGCGGGATGTTGATTAAAAGTGTATCCACAACGCAGCCTCCTTGATTAAGCACACTAAAATAATTGTACCCGGGACTCAAATTTTTAATGGTTTGATTCAGGGGATAAATATCTGTCCCATGTTTTATTGTGGTAGCGCCATTGCTGTTGCCATTAATGGTAAATTGAATTTCACCTGGTAAGGCGCACTCGGCATTTTTAACCAAATAAGTTATTGCCGGCTTATTTAATGTGTAATCGGGTACAATAACCTGTTGCTCTGCTTTATCACCTCCCGATGAAGTGATAATCAAATCGTAGGTTCCTGGCTTAATAAAATCAAATACACCTGTTGTATCACTAACGTTATTAAGGGTATATGTATAATTATCCGGATGGGCTATTGTAGTTACAGTAATACTTGCCTGCCCAAATACATCACATTCAGGGTCAACTTTTATGTTACTAATAATGATTGGAGGACATACATCCTGCTGTAATAAATAATCTTTTTCATCAGCAATACAACCTTTACTATTTAAAATGGTAAAATGATATGTCCCCGCAACTAAACCGGTAAACTTATGATCAAAGCCGAAAGTATTGTTTCCATATTTTATACTATAAGTTGTATTAGATATACCTGCATCCAGCTTAATTGTCCCTGTAATATCACATACCGGGTTTTTTAGCGTTGCCGTTATTACAGGATTATTAATGGTAAAGTCAGGTATTTTAAAACTGGTATCAGTTGGCGCCGGAACACCACTCGATATAATGTTTAGTTGATAGGTACCGGGGGCAAGGTTGTTAAATATCCCTGTTGTATTACTTTGACCGGTGTTAAGCGTAAATTTATACTGACTGGTATCAGGTTTACAAACAATAGTCACATTTGCTTTATTAAAAACATCGCATGCCTGGCTGATATTAAAGCTGCTTATATTAATTCTTTCAACTATCCCTGCTTCAGTTGCACTGCCAGCATCAAAAATCGCGAAGGGCACAGTACCGACCACGCCTGCCACGGTTTTATTTTGCATGTCCAATTCAAGTACCTTGGTTCCGCCAGAACCAGAATCAAATGCATACATGATGTTTCGCCCGTTTTTAATCACATTTGCCAAACCCAGAATAAAAGTGCCGGGAATTGAAATATAAAGTGTGCTTTTTGAGGGATCGCTTAAATTTACGGCAACAATTCCCTCCGGTGCTGCCATATATAATTGATTATTAAAAAAAGCAAGGTCGCCACCGGCGCTGTAAGGCATTATTCCCAAAAGTTTGGGAACGGGATTAGCGCTTTTGGAATCGATGGAATAAAGCTGGTAACCGTATGCATAATATAATTTTCCTTGCTGATCAATTGTTAATGCATTTCCAAGAACACCTCCTGATATCAGCTTACAATTAGTTATGGGATAAGTGCCGGTAGTTATGTCGGCCGAATAAAGATTACCATTCACGGTATTGTAATAAATTTTATTACCGGCTATAGCTATTGAAAAATACTGATAATCTCCGCAACCCTGAACAGACTTAAAGGTTGGGACGTTATTGGTTATGGTTACCAGTAATAACTGACCCAAAGAATTTGCAGCATAAAACTGCTGGCTATTTCCCTTAAAAGAAATGAAAATAAATAAGATAAAAAGAAGTAATTTTTCTCTCAAGTATTAGCGCTTTATTGTAATAAGATAATGCAAAGAATTTCGATAAATATAAGTAAATCCCGCAGTAAGGAGATAGCCGGAATGATTGAGGTATTAAAAACTAGATGATCCCATATAACGAACCGCCCTTCTCTCCCATTTTATCTACCAGTTTTTCGATCAGCGGGTCTTTTTCGAGCACAGGGGCGTGGTGGGGTTTTATACGCGCGTCGATGATCAATGGGCCTTTGCATCCCCAATGCTTGTGTTCGGTAAAACTGTTGATCCCATAAATATCATGCGATGGGTTACTGCGGGTAAAGGTTACCCATACAAAATTGTTGATATTTTGCGCGGTAAAAGCGGCATCGTCACAAAGCACCATAAGCGGCATGCCGGTTAGATCGGCACCTTTTAAATGTTCGTTAAGGCCCATTAACAATGAAGGTATATCGCTGTGTTTTATCTTTTTAGAGATCTCGATCGCCATTACACCGGGCATCACCATTTTATGTATATCGAAGGGCTGCGGCAAGCTAACCCCGGCAGGGAGCCTGTTCCATAACGGCCTTTTCACATCTCCGGCAGCTGCAATAACCACTTTGCTGCCCGAATTGAGGCCATCCCCGCTATAATCAAGTGTGTCTATAGTGGTTTGGGTATAAAAATGAAGATCGCGGGTAAAGTCAGCCCTTTGAAGCATATGATTTAAAAAACCGGCAATGTTATTTACATTTAAGGTTTTGTCATCTTCCTGTGCCGCAATAAAAAGATATTTGGCCAGGCTTAGCTGGCTTTTTCCAAGGATATGGTTGGCTATGGTTAATATTTCCTGTGGTTTGCGTTCTTTGAGGTATGGGGTATACCGCTCGCTGCCGATAGCAAATAACAAGGGATGTACACCCGCGGCATCAACCGCGTTTACCGCATGTAAACCGGGGATCTCTGTTGATATAGCCGAACCTGTAATTTCATGAATAAGCGCGCCGAAACTGGTATCCTCCTGCGGCGGTCGCCCCACCACGGTAAACGACCAAATGGCATCCTTGCGGTGATAAACATTATGCACTTTTAATAACGGAAACAGGTGCTTTAAACTGTAATAGCCCAAATGATCGCCAAATGGCCCCTCGGGTTTATTATCATGCGGCATTACGGTTCCGGTTATCACAAAATCAGCATCGGCAGAAATGCAAAAGCCTTCCTTATCATAAAAGTGGCGAAAACGGCGGTTGCCCAGCGCTCCCGCAAAGGTCATCTCCGACAAACCCTCGGGCAGCGGCATTACTGCTGACACCGGGTGCGCAGGCGGACCGCCTATAAATATACTTACTTTCAAAGGCTGTCCTTTAGCATTGGCTTTGGTTTGATGCACGCCGATGCCCCTGTGCAATTGGTAATGTAAACCAACCTCCTGATCAGGAATATAATCATTGCCACCCATCTGGATACGGTACATACCCAGGTTGGCGTTCATAATGCCGGGCTTATCCGCATCCTCGGTATATACCTGGGGCATGGTTACAAACGGACCACCATCATTGGGCCAATTCACAATTTGCGGCAAATCGCCGATCTGGCATTTCCCAAAACTTATCGGGACATTCCTGCTTGTTTTCATCGGCAACGCCGATAATGCTGTTAGTGCTACGTTGGCGTATTTAAACGGATTTCTAATGGCTTTTAGCGGATCAGACTTTAGGTCGATCAGGGTTTTAACTTTATCCAGCGAATCCCGGAAAATAAACCGGGAACGTTCAAGCGTGCCAAAAAGATTAGAAACCGCCGGGAACTTACTGCAGTTTACATTTTCAAACAATAAAGCCGGCCCCTGGTGCTCAAAAACGCGCAGGTGTATGGCAGCCATTTGCAGGTACGGGTCAACTTCCTCTTTTATACGTATCAAATGCCCGTTTTTTTCGAGGTCGGCAACGCACGCTTGTAAACTTTTGTAACCCATACAGAGGAAATTGCCCCCGAAAATAAACCTAATAACGCTGACACCCAAATTTTGACTGCAACTACCTTGCTTATTTACAAATTCTCAACTAATTCTATAGACAAACATTAAAGTATAACCTTAAAAAAAGTTATTATTACTTTAGCCCCGTAACATTTTTGCCGGGTTAATGTCGATACTTGTTTTTACTATAATTTTGCTTTGCGGCTCCTATTTTGCCGGGTTATTGGGGTCGTTAACCGGCCTTGGCGGCGGAGTGGTAATTATACCACTGCTTACCTTGCTGCTTAACGTTGACATCCATTATGCTATCGGTGCATCACTTGTTTCGGTGATCGCCACCTCATCGGGTTCAGCTGCGGCATACGTTAAGGAAGGGATAACCAACATGCGCCTCGGCATGTTTTTAGAAATTGCTACCACAGCCGGCGCAATGTGCGGCGCAATAATAGCAGTTTACATTCCCACCCATTATATAGCCATATTGTTCGGCGTCATTTTAATCTGTTCAGCCCTGTTATCCCTTCGAAAAAAAGCGGAACACATCACGCATCAAAAAAGCTACCTGGCCGAAAAATTAAAGCTAAGCGGCAGTTATCCTACAAACACCGGCACTGTCGAGTATGGCATAAGCCGGGTAGGCGGCGGTTTTTTTATGATGCTTTTTGCCGGCGCTATATCCGGGTTGTTGGGAATAGGGTCTGGGGCGCTAAAAGTGGTGGCGATGGATACCATCATGCGTATACCTTTTAAGGTTTCAACCACCACCAGCAATTTTATGATAGGCGTTACGGCTTCGGCAAGCGCGGTGGTGTATTTGCAAAGAGGCTATATAAGCCCGGGGTTAGTAATGCCCGTTGTAATAGGCGTATTATTGGGAGCGTTAACCGGATCAAAAATATTGGTGCATACTACCTCTTCAGGATGGCTGCGATGGGTTTTTGCGATCGTTGTAACATTCCTGGCAAGCCAGATGATATATAATGGGATTACAGGGAGAATTTGAGACGGGCTAATGTTCATAGCAAAAATAAATCAGATGTATCATTTTGTGAGAGATACACGTGATACAGATGATACACGTGATACAGTATGATACACGTTAGTTTAAGGACAGCTGCAAGCCGACATATACGATCACCACTTTAAGTAAACGACATTGAATTATAGCCCGTTAACTATCAATAAATGAAAAAATTCAAAGATACCGATATGCAACTGCTGCTGGGCCGGGTGCTTCGCGCCGGAACAATAACTTCTGTTAGTATCGTTTTTTTTGGCGGTGTAATTTATCTTCACAGGCACGGGCATTTCATGGCCGATTACAAAATATTTACCGGCACGCCGGCTTTCCTGCATCAAACCGGGAGCCTTTTTGAAGGGGTAATGGCTTTACGGGGCCAGGCCATCATTCAAATTGGCATTTTACTATTGATCGCAACCCCAATATTGCGGGTAATATTTTCGGCCATTGGCTTTGTGCTTGAAAAAGACTACCTGTACGTGGGCATCAGCCTGCTGGTATTACTTATTATTTTCATGAGTATGTTGGGTGGGCATACCGGCTAAAGGCATAATTTAATTTGAAGATTTGGTTCTCTTCTGCTCCTCTTCGTTCCCGGTACTATGAATTGAAGCTTCTTTTACAGAGGATCTTCCAAAGCGATAGGTAAAGGTAAGCCGTGCCACCTGGCTTTCTTTTTTATCCATTATCGAGATATTCAAATTCTGATAATTTACCTGGCTCCTGTCGCGCAGCGTATTAAAAATATCTGCGCCACTCAGTTTTAAACTGGCCCGTTTGTTAAATAACTGCTTGCTTAAGCCTGCATCCACACGATAGTTTGTTTTAAACTGGCTTATACCATAAAAATTAGGTGACTCGTATTTACCTGAAAGCTCGGCAGACAATGTATTGCTGATTATAAACTGCTGGGTACTTGAAAAGTTGATATCCGGAGTGCCCTTGTTTAGGTTACCGTTAACCGGATACGCTACATAACGCTGATAAGCGGCATCAATTGAAAAATTACCGTTCCACCAGCTGGTAAATCGTACCGGCGCAAAAAACTTTATCCCATAGTTATAGATAGTACCCAGATTCTTCCGTATGGTAATGTTTACCTTTGAAGCATCATTTTGCTCAAAAAAATTAAGATCATAAGCATTGTGCAAAATTTGGCTGTACAGCGTAAAAAGGAAAGTTTTTTTATAATTATATGATAATTCGATATTGTCGGAATATTGGGGCTTTAAATATGGATTCCCCGACCGGTAATCGTACGGGTCAATATAGTATAAAAAGGGGTTGATATCTTCATAAACCGGTCTCGCAATCGCCCTGTTATAACTGATTGAAAATTCATTCTTATCATCATATTTATAAGTGAGCAGCACCTGCGGAAAAAAATCAAGGTAGCTATTGTTTACAACCTGGCCGGTAGTTATCGAGTTGCCTTTCGCCGTGGTTTGTTCAGCGCGCAAGGCAGTTGTCAGATCAAACTTCCGGAACTTATTTTCATAGTTAATGTAAGCGGCATTAACATTTTCGGTATATAAAAAGCGATTACTGAACCGGGGGTCATTCTGATACTGGCCATTTACCAGCGGACCAAACATCAGGTCGTTATTGCTGGTTACATAACTGTATTTGATACCAGTCTCCAGTTTTGATGTTTTTGAAAGCGGATCTGTAAAATCAACCTTTGACAACCAGATTTTAATATTGGACGGAGATAAGTTTTGCAATAATTGCAGCGGTCTGTATTGACTTCCTGAAGCATTAAAAAAATCATTTGTTATGTACTCCGATGATGAACGTTTATAAGTAGTATAGTTCAGATCAGCCGAAAGCGCTTTCCCCCGCCCGTCCAGCTTCCCGTTATAGTTAAGATTATAGTTTACCCGGGTAACATGCCTGTTAAGATCTGAATTTGCCGTAACGGTTGAGTCCGGCACGGATTGGTTGAATATTTTTAGATTGTTGTTCTTCACAAAATTATCATCCGCAACAGAGCCGTTTATTAAGAATCCTATTGTGTTGTTGGCTGAAATAAAATAGTCTGTACCCAGGCTAAATGTGTTCGTATAATCTTTTTGTACATTATTGTAATCGGTATTATAATTACTTAAAACATTATTGTAATTAATGACCCGGTTTGTAACAATATTTCTAAATGACTTATTAAAGGAATAATTATAGTTCCCGAAAATATTGAACTGCCTGGTGCGGTCGTTAAAAATTATCCCTGCGCTTTCTTTTTCATATTTCCCATAACCTACCGACCCGGTAACTGTTCCATTGGCGCCCGCGTTTGCACCCTTCTTTAAAAAAATATTTATAATCCCGCCGCTTGATGCATCGTATTTAGCCGACCCGCTGGTAACCAGCTCAATCCGTTCAATGGTGCTGGCGGGTATACCCTTTAACACTTCAGCCAGATCCTCCCCTGCCAAATTGGTGGGCTTACCGTCAATCAAAACCAATGCGCTTTGCCTGCCTATTATGCTGATATTATTGTTGTTATCTACCCGCACATTAGGCGCCTGCCTCAATATTTCGTAAGCCGAGCTGCCGGCCGCCGTGATCATGCTTTGGACATTCACGATCATTTTCCCGGGCGTTACCTCAATTGCAGGCCGGGTGCCGAATACGGTTACGCCGTTTAATTGTTTCGGAGAAAGGCTTAGTGTAATATCCGGAATATTAACGGTTTGCCCCCTGTTAACCTGATAAGGGCCGTAATATGATTTGGTGTAGCCGATAACCGTTACCAGTACAAGATATTTGTCCGGCGGTATGCCGGTTAACCTGAATACACCCGTTTTTTCGGTAATAACTGACCTAACAACTGACGAATCACCGCTCCTCAACAAAATTATTGTTGCCGCGGCCGCGGGCGAATGATCCTGGAACAACACTTTTCCCTGTACTGCCGCCGTCGGTGATTGCGCATAGGAGCTACCATAAAAACCAGCCAGGAACGCTGAGAGCAAGCACCCGATAACAACCTTCATTAATATATATTGTAGAAATTTTCTATATCTTATCCTTTAATTAAAACACGCTCCCAATATAGCAACAATAATTAACCGAATAAACCAGAAGGGCTTAACGAATATATAATAATTTAAATTACTTATATAAAAATATTATAAATCATTGACAAAATTGCCTTATTGGTCTAAAAAATTCACCTTTTCGATAAAGCTTTTACTGCTAATTTACACAATTCATTTATATATTGCAGGCAAATTAAAGGCTTTTTTTGGTGAATATCTAAGCGAACGTGACTATGGCTAACAAGGAACTGGAAATACGAACCGTTAACGTTACGCGGTATGTTACGCCATTGCGGGAAGGAGGTTCGCTGCCCGCAATTGCCGAGGCCGACGACGGTTTTTTATATGTACTTAAATTTCGGGGCGCCGGTCAGGGTGCAAGGGCGCTTATTGCCGAGCTGATAGGCGGCGAAATTGCCCGGGCAGTCGGATTAAAAGTGCCGGAGATTGTTTTCGCCAGCCTGGATGAAGCTTTCGGCCGCACCGAGCCGGATGAAGAGATACAGGACCTGTTAAAGGCCAGTACTGGGCTTAACCTCGCCCTTCATTATCTTTCAGGCGCTATAACTTTCGACCCGGCTATTACCAAACCCGACCCAATACTCGCGTCAAAAATCGTTTGGCTCGATTGCCTGCTCACCAATGTGGACCGTACGCCCCGCAATACCAATATGCTTATCTGGCACAAAGAATTATGGCTTATTGACCATGGGGCCGCATTATATTTCCATCATTCGTGGCACAACTGGATGGAGCAGGCCAAACGGCCCTTTGTACAGGTTAAAGACCATGTGTTGCTGCCGCATGCTACTGAACTGGAGTTGGTTGATGCACAATTGCGTCTCGTTTTGACCGCAGAGCGCATCCGTTCAATTGTCGGCCTGGTGCCGGACGAATGGCTGGCCGGCGAAAAAACATTCAAAACAATTGAAGAACACCGGCAGGCTTACATCGACTTTTTACTATCACGAATTGAAAATTCAGCTATTTTTATAAAAGAAGCACAACATGCAGCAGAAACACTTGTTTGAATATGCCGTTATCCGCGTTGTGCCGAAAGTGGAACGCGAAGAATTCCTGAATATAGGTGTGATCCTGTATTGCGCAAAACAGCAGTTTTTGCAAACCAGGTATTTGCTGGATCAGCCACGTCTTGCCGCATTTTCAGCTGAGTTAGATATGGTTGAGTTGAAAGAGCATCTCTGCTCATTCGAACGGATATGTAAAGGTGATACAGCCGCCGGACCGATAGGCAAGCTGGATATCGCTTCACGATTTCGCTGGCTCACAGCCGCCCGCAGCACGGTTTTGCAAACATCAAAAGTACACCCCGGCATGACCGAAAGTGCATTGGAAACGCTTGATCGTTTGTTTGCACAGCTTGTTGTTTAACAAGGGTGTCGGAATTCTCAATAAACTCCGACCCGTTCATGATCTTAACAAATATAATTTACGGTGGCGCACTGCGCCAACTGCGCCAACTGCGACAAAAAGTGCGACACCTTGCGACAGCCCAATAAATTAGTAAAGCAGCAGGCTGCATATCAATACTCAATACAGATATAACGGGCATACACTCAGCCGCCTTTCTTCCGGGCTTCTTCTATCTCTGCTTCAATCCGTTCCTTTCTGAGGTCGACACGTATCAGCCCGAACAAACTCATATATACATTGGCCACAAATACCAAAGCGAAGCCGCCGATAAGGTACCCGCGCCAGTCATCGAGCAATAATTTATACCCGGTAATAATCAGCATAATGGCTGTTATATAATGGCTGAAACAGTACTCGCAGGTAAACAGGTAGAAAAATTTACGGCTTGCCATTGTTTTAGCCTTATGACTGCATTTAACACAATATTCGCGCGGCTCTTTGAATATCTCCTCGTGGGTCACGGTCCATGCGATACAAGCTATCGGTATGGCCAAAATAAATAACCAGGCAATTTGGCTGCTTAATTCCATAACAACCAAATACGTAATGTGTTAAAAAAGTTTTGTTTTTATAAGAATGTGGCTGCGATAGGATAAAATTAACGAAGGTAAAACGAGTTTAATGATACCTTACCCGCCCAAATGACTTTTGACTTCTGACTTTTATTCCAAATCATATTCCTTATGTAACTCGGCTAAAACATCTTCAGCGGTTTTCATTTGCCGGGCATATTCGGTCATCGAACGCAACCGCTCGATCTTCACAACAACAATATAATTGATCGTCTGTCTCGTACTCTGTTTGCTTCGGTCGGTGTAATACAATTCGTGCGAAATATGGTGCAAAAAATAGGTATCAAAAACAACCTCGCTATTGAAATTTTTTATAGCGAAGGGCATCACCTAGTCAACTATAAATTTCAGGTCGATGTTTTCGCGTTTGACGGTTTTTTTCGCCTGCACATCGTAGCTGTTCATCAGGGTCACCAGCTTTTGATCAAAATATCTTAACGATCCCGATGATTTGATTTGCTCGTAAGTGCCTGCAGAAGGCTCAAAAGGCGCCACGTTGCTGGCGACCGATACCTGCTTGTACAGCACAGTATCCTTTTGTTTTTCGGCTGAGAAATGAAGCATATTCAGTGCGCTGTCTAAAGTTGCCAGCTTATGCTTACTAAAGCGCACAGCCGTGTGCAGTGCCGCTGTATCCTTTTTAATATCGTCAAAATACGAACGGGCAAACTCTGCCGCACGTTTATGCTCCGAAATATTCTCCCGTATATTTTCGGCAACGAAGCCCATCATTACGGCCAGGAATATCATTAAGCCTTCAAGAACATATTCTTTCAGGCCTTTTTTCTCTAATTCGGGGTGGTGATGTACTTCCATTTTTGATTTCGGATGTCGGATTTTCAATTTTTCGCGGTTGTTTGTTTTTATTGTGCTCAAGAGGGCTTCGCCGTTTCGGATTTATTTTTTTGACTTTACTGACTTTCGGACTTTTCCGACTTTCCGGACTCCTCAAAATGGTATTTCTCGTTGATTAATTTGAGCAGCCCCGCGGCTTCATTTTTCGCTTTGTTTAACCGGGTCATATATCCCCAGTTGCGGGCATTGATATTGACTACGCTGTTGGCCAGTTGGTTAAGTTTAACCGGATCTTTTTCAAAAAGGGGCATATCATACATAAATGAACTTCGCATAACGTCTTTATCTGGGTTCGTTTGCATATTCTTATTAACCTGCCTGTTAAAATCGGTATAATCACACATCGCATCTTCAAGCGCATATAGCGTGTTATAGGCTTTGTTAACGTCATTCAAATCCTCTTTATAATTGCCTTCAATAAATGTTTCGTACTCCATTATTTTTTGAGCGACACCCTGATTTTCGATCAGCCTTAAGTTGCCCGAACTTTTTAATTGCTGGATGATCGTTAATGCTGGCCAGTAGGTTACGCCGTATTCGTTAACCGGCGTATTCCACTTACCCAGCAACGTAAATTTATACGCAGCCGGATAACGGGCATTATTATACAGCGAATCTAAAAGTGGCCGTAAATAAAATACTTTATGAAGCGAACTGGTATACATCGCTGTATCACTTTTCAACTCGGCAGATAAGGCGCGCAGGTAATCCTTTTCTTTCGACCCGTCCGACAGATGGTCACGCGCACTTTCGGCAAAATAGCCCATCGTAACAGCTAAAAATATCATTAAACCTTCCAGCAAATATTCTTTCAGGCCTTTTCTTTCTACTTCTGGGTGGTGGTGTACTTCCATTTTTGATTTTGGATGTCGGATTTTCAATTTTTCGCGGTTGTTTGTTTTTTATTGTGCTCAAGAGGGCTTCGCCGTTTCGGATTTATTTTTTTGACATTATTGACTTTCGGACTTTCCGGACTTTTCCGACTCTTTCAAATGATATTCGTTATTAATTAACCCTATCAGTTTCTTCGCCTGTACCAGTAATTCACCTGCTCTTCTTCGTTGTGTTTCATCTGATTTTTTCAGGTACTGTACCGAACCAATGTATTCATTCAACAAAGCAGGGTTAGTTGAAAACAGTTGCGGGTTGGTGGTGGGTCTGATTATTTTGTCGCCCGCAACCATGCTGTTAAATATCCTGGTATCAAAAATTTTCCTGGCATACTGCCTGTAATCCTCCCTCAACATTTGCTCCTCATTCATTTCAAGTATTTGAACCCGCATTTTTTGGTCGTATGCCATAATGTTGTTCGATATCTTCCAATTGCTGATCAGCCGCAAGCTTCCCGAGCTTTTCAGTTGTTGAATGGTGCGGTCGTTTGGAAAAATATTTTGCGGCGGCGAGATAACCCGGGCAAAATAATAAACGCTGTTCCCCTTATCTTTTAAGGAGGGCGAGCCAAGCAAAAAAACCAGCGAATCGATCATTTCGACCCGGTGCTTCCTAAAATTGATATTGCTTGCAAGCGTAACGGTATCCGATTTCAGATCTTCGATCATTGATACCATAAATCCCCTTTCCCGGTGCTGGTCGGTAATATGCTCGCGCAGGCTTTCAGCAAAAAAACCCATCATAACGGCCAGAAAAATCATTAGTCCTTCAAATAAATATTCCTTCCAGGGCTTGGGCTTGTGTTCTAATTGCGGGTGGTGGTGTACTTCCATTGTGATTTCAGTTGGCAGTTTTGAGTTAGCAGTTTGCCGTAATTTTATTTCGTTATGCAAATTTTCGGATTTATCCGCTCTTTTGACTTCTGACTTCGGACTTCCGACTCCAGACTTCCGAATTCGTTTCTCACTCATTGATCCGCTCTAGTTTTTCAATAGTTCGCTTAGCCGCAGCCAGGCGTACAGCTTTATTTTTTATTACTAATTTTTTCGTCGTCCATTTTTCAAGCCGGTGATGCAGCGGTACCAGCAATGCTGCAATACACACCAACGCGAGCAGCATCAATACCGGTGAATGATGAGTAACACGCTCTAAAAAGGGGTGTACCAAAAGATTGATAAACTCAAATACAATAAGCAAGGCGAGTACGCCCAAAAACTCTATCATTTTTGTGTTGGTGATCATGCTGCGGCTTGCCATTAAAAATAATATAATAATGGTGATAATGCCAAGGGCAATTAACGCGTACTGTATATTTTGTTTTCGCTGTTCTGCAGCTTCTGCGGTTTTTGCCTGTTCGTCTATTTCCCTTAATTGTTGTCCGAAGGTTAGGTTTTGAAACTCTGCAATGCGTTTTTGACTGCTTACCGAATCCTTATATTCTATCTGCATTACTGCGTAGTAATAAGCGCTGTCTTTGTTCATTTCATGTGCGTATACTTTTCTCAATATTTCGGCTACTGTGCTCATCCCTTCGGTTATGCCGGCTTTTTTGGCGACCGCCAGGTTCTCCAATGCGATAGCCTTTGCCTGCGCATAATTGCCCGATTTAATACAAAAATCGCAATACAGGCTGCCGTGGCGTATTTGCCCGGATGCCAGGTTTTGTTTTTTACAATAGGCTACTACCCTTTTGTAATACACTTCTGCCAGGTCGGCATCGCCTTTCAGTTCGTACGCTTTACCGCTTTGCGCCAGGGAAATAGAAACCAGGGTCGGATCATTATTTTTATTAGCTGAGCTAGCCGCTTTTTGCAAATAGATGAGCGCCGAATCGGGTTTGTTTAAATTATTAAATACCAGGCCATATAATATGTTTTTGAAAAACGCGCTCGACGGAAAATTGCCGAAAGACTCAAATTTTCTAAGATAACTAAGGGCAACCTTGTCATTCCCGGTAATGGCATACACGTAAGCCAGATTGCCGTAAAATGTTGCTTTGCTTTCATCTGTTTTGGCATAGTCCAACCCTTTGAAGTAAGCGCTAAGGGCAAAATTATAATCTGTTCGGGTTACCAGCCTGTTACCGATAGCCCTGTAAACCAGTACCATCAACGAATCATTCTTTAAGCCCCCGGCTATGGCATACATTTTTTTTTGCAATATGGCCGAACTGTCATATAGCCCGGTGGTATAGCAATACCTGTCTAACCCGCGATAGCCCCGAAATTTTTCGGCAGGCGTTTTGGCGTTTCGTATTGTTTGCACGGCCTGGTCCACGGGCGGGTATTGCGCTAATAGCTGCCTGCTTATAAGCAACAAAAAGATCAGGGTAAAAAAATACTTCATACAAAATCCGTGATTATTAACATGCGGCTGTTACCTGCCATCTTATTTTTTTATTTCAACACTTATAATATGCAAGTTATTGCTGCCTGCATTTTTTAATGCATGCGGCCCTAATGGTTCGGACCACAATGCGGCATGGGGCACAATGGTTTTACCAAGGCTCCTCGAGTCCAGCAGCACATTACCCTGGGCATCATACCTGATAAAATCAGACCAACTGATAACAATATGCGACGCGGCAAAACGGTGCGTATGCACGGCTGTCATTTCGCCGGGCGGAATACAAGTATCCAGCACACGCACAAATTCATTTTCAAGCAGCAATGAATGATGCTGTGGCGCGGCAATTAATGCGTCCAGTTCGTCGGGCCATTTTTCAGGTTGTATATCCATTAACTCTAAATAATATTATCCGATAACTATTTTTTTGATTTCATATGCTTTGTATTTCTGTTTCACCCTTTTATTCACCGTTAAAATGATATTCCATTCTCAATGCCTCCAGCAACTCATGGTTAGCTTTTATAAAAGGCGCGTAATATATTTGCACGGTCGACCGTACGATCAACAAATAATAACCGGCGAGCGCGTCTGCGTCTCCCCTTTTAAAATCCTTAAGGTTCCTGACAGATGGCGGCCTTGTTGAATGAAAATTGGTTTGAGATAAAGCTTCCGGGATAGAAAGCTTTCCGTTTTGCGTAAACTCGTCCTGCCATTTAAAATCAAAATGTTTCAGCGAAAAGGGCCGTATGGAGCTTTCGATAAAGGTATATTCCTGCCCGTTCCGGTTCCTGACATTTGCATTGACGATATTAATACGGCTGATAGCATTCTGCAGCCGGATGCTCTTAAAATAACGCAGGGTGCCCGAATTTCTTAACTGGGTTAATATCCCTTCATTCGGTTCAAACAGAATGGAGCTGGTTAAAATAAACGACCATTCAAAACTCTGATTAAACTTATCCGATACATGAGTAAGGCTGCTATCCGAAACATAATTTCTGAAATATTGCATCTGGATGGCTTTTTCCCGGCGCAGCTTTATTTTACTTTGCATATTAACCGAATCTGCGTAAACCTCCTGGTATAAACTTTTTGCCAGTTCGGTAGCCTTTTGGTTTTCCGATATACTTTCGCGCATGGTTTCCGCGAAAAAGCCGAGTGTTACAGCCAGGAATATCATGATGAATTCAAGGAAATATTCCTTCCAGGGTTTTCTTTTGTGATGCAGGTCGGGGTGATGATGTACTTCCATGTTGTGATTTCGGATGTCGGATTTCGATTTTTGCGGTTGTTTGTTTTAATTCTGCCCGGGGTCCGGGTTTGCAGCTCTATTCTCGTACATTTACTAAATTGTACTTATTTTCAAAGTACCTGATAAGCCCGGTTTCTCGTTTTTTAAACCGTTGCACCGCTCCCAGCTGGTAGTTAATAACCCTCCTGTAAAGAGTCAGGTCATTGAAATATTCATTAATTAACGACTTATCATTTGAATAAAACAGGGGTATGGCAGTGGCAACGGTTTTAGCCGCGCCAGGATGCAGCATCGGTTCAGCCTTAAAGTTAATGAGCTTAACGTAAACATCCCTTACGATGTCCTGCCGTTGCTGGAACATCGTAGACTCAAAATTCTGGAAAGCCCGCACCGCATGATCGAATGCAACAATGCTGTCCTTATCAACTTCATTTAATAACCGAAAACCCCCTGCATTTTTTAACTGTTGCATGGTACCATCTGTAAAATTTACAACTTTGTTCGATGCCGACTTTTCCATAATTGGCAGAAGGCATGATACCGACTTGTTATTCTTTTCGATGGTATCAAAACATGGAGAAAGGTTGTTCAATGCGATCATTTTGTTTTGGTCAAATGCTGTCAATGCAGAAAAGTTCGCTGTATCGTGCTTCAGGTCCTGCACAAATGACCTGATATATTCTCTGCCTTTTGCCCCGTCAGAAATTCCCTCCCTGATCGTCTCGGCAAAAAAGCCCATGGTAACGGCTAAAAATATCATCAGGCCTTCAAGCACGTATTCCTTCCATGCTTTTGGCTTATGGTCTAGTTGGGGGTGGTGGTGTACTTCCATTGTTGTGATTTCGGATGTCGGATGTTCGATGTCGGATTTATTTTGATTTTCGATTTTTCGCGCTTGTTTATTTTCAATTGTGCTCAAGAGGGCTTCGCCGTTCCGGATTTATTTTTTTCTGACCTCAGGCTTCTTACTCACTTTCGGACTTTCCGGACTTTTCCGACTTTCCTGACTCTATTTATCCAGTTCACGGTTAACTAAATTCAGTAAGTTCCGGTTATGTTTATCCAAAATGTAAAGCTTGTTTATGGACGAGGCGGCGCTGATCACGTAATCTTCATAATACCCAACCAGGTACCTTCGTTCTCTATCGCTCATCGCCTGGTATGGTTTCATCACAACTTTGTATGTTAATATGTTTATGTAATTGCCTGTATCTTTTGGAACAGCGTTGTGCACATCCTCAAGTTTTTGCACTTCCAGTTCACCATTAAGCAACATTAAGTTTATCTGGGTATTATAATTTTTCAATCCATCCATCATGGATTTATAGTAGGCCATGCTATCCCTCAAAGGGATGTTTTTTATATAGCGCAGTGTACCCGAACTGATCATCTGGTCATATGCGGAGGTGTTTACCGGTATATAAATAATTCTTTTGGCAGGTATTAACAGCCGCTCTACCACGTGGATATCCTTATTCTCTCTTCCCTCATCAAAAATGCGCGTCAGGCTATCACATAAATCAATCTTTTTATGAAATATCCTGCTATAGCTTTCAAAGTCCTTATGCTGCTGCACCAGTTCATTTCTGTAGGTTTCTAAAAAATCTTTTGCGTTTGATTTTTCCGAAATATTCTCGCGCAGGCTTTCGGCAAAAAAACCCATTGTCACGGCCAAAAATATCATCACAAATTCAAGGATGTATTCTTTCCAAGGTTTTCTCTCATGATGCAGATCGGGATGGTGGTGTACTTCCATGGTTTGTGATTTCGGATGTCGGATGTTCGATGTCGGATTTATTTTGATTTTCGATTTTTAGCGGTTGTTTATTTTTAATTGTGTTAAATAAGGCATCGCCGTTCCGGGTTTATTTTTTTGACTTCCGGATTTTCCGGGCTTTTACTATTCCAACCCATATTCCTTTCTAATCAATTTAATTAACTGTACAGCTTTTATCTCCAAACGTTTATAGTTGTCTTTATCCTGTCTGGTGGTTATTTTCTGGCGGCCCAAAAAGTTAAGGTAAGAATTCAGATCGGTCGTATTTATCCTGATGATGCTGGAATTTGACAACGATGGATAGAATGATGTTCCGGTGGAATTTAGCCGGTAGCTTTTTATCAGGTCGTTGGCGTTCAGCAGTTTTTCGATCATGCTATCCTGCGTTTGCTGGTTGACAAAATAACTGGCTTTATAATATTCTATCCTGTCCCAAAGCTGATCATAAACCGCCAACGAATCGCGTACATCGGCTGTTCGTATCAATCGTAAACCGCCAGCATTTTTTAGCTGGTTTATGGTACCTGTATGGCGGGTATAAGTGCGGTCCCAGGATCCCCGCTTTATATTCACATATACATTAAAGGGTATAGTTTTCGGCGCGGAATTTTTCTCAAAAAACATAAAAACAGAGTCTATCGCTTCGATCCGCTTTTGCTTTCTCGGAAAACCCTCGCTTAGCATAGCCGTATCCAGCACAAGATCACGCACCATCGATTCCATATATTGCTGCTCGCGGTCGTGATCGGCAACCCGTTCCCGTAAATTTTCGGCTACAAAGCCCATAAAAACAGCAAGGAATATCATCAGGCCTTCCAGTAAATACTCTTTCAGGCCTTTTTTCTCTACTTCGGGGTGATGGTGTACTTCCATGATTTCAGTTGGCAGTTTTGAGTTAGCAGTTTGCCGTGTTTTTAGTTCGTTATGCAATTTTTGGATTTATCCGCTCTTTCGGACTTCCCACCTCAAACTTCCTACTCACTTTCGGGCTTTTCCGACTTTCCAGACTTTCCGGACTTTCCTAGCTTTTCCGGACTTCCTCCGGTCATTAATTGTTAAAGGTTTAATCTTGAGCAATTTAAAAAAAAATATATTATCATTCGCACCCCATCGGCGAAGCTGCCCGATTTTTTTATTAATTTCGGAGTTGAAAGTCACCAGCTTATATATTTAGATGAAGAGATTTGCCTTTTTTATCCTCATTATATTTTTCACAGTAAAAACATTTGCACAGGCCGGGCCACCCGGTTATGCGGCGGCGGCGGCGCGCTTTACGCAATTTTATAATCACGATAAGCCGGATAGCATTTTCAGCATGTTCAGCCCGGAAATGAAAGCTGCATTGCCGCTTGATAAATTTAAGCCAACCACCCAACAGCTAAAATCGCAATACGGCAGCCTGGTAAAAACTGAATTCGTTAAATATGGAGAGTCGCTAGCCGTATATAAGGCTACTTTTGAAAATAGCGTTTTCTTGTTAAACATATCGCTTAACGCGCAGAACAAATTAACCGGCCTTCTCCTGAGTCCATACCAGGAGGCCCCGCCACAACAGGGGGTAGTTATTGATCCCGCGCTAACTGAGTCGCCTGTGTTGGTAAAAACTTTAACCGGTACTGTTTCAGGCTCGTTGGTCACACCAAAAAATATTTCCGGCAAAATCCCGGTCGTATTGATCATTGCCGATGCCGGCCCTATCGACCGCGACGGCAACAACCCCAAAGCGGGCATAGCCGGCAACACCTATAAATTACTGGCAAACGGCCTGGGTAAAAGTGGCATTGCTACGCTGCGTTATGATAAACGTTTTGCGGGCAGCAGCGTCACCACGGTTAAAGAATCGCAATTGAGCATGGAGGATTATGGCGACGATGCCGTTAGTTTGATCAATATGCTGAATGATGATCCGCGGTTTTCGAAGATCATTTTATTCGGCCATGGCGAAGGTACATTGGTAGCCATGATGGCAACTCTTGATGAGCCCATTAAAGGCCTTATTTCGGCCGAAGGGCCGGGCGAGCCTGCGGATAAGATGTTGACCGACCAAATGAAATCGAAAACCGAGTTTATAGCCGGTGAATTTAAAGCTATTTTAGATAGCCTGCGTAAGGGTAAAACAACCCCTAATGTCGATCCTGCCTTGTATTATATCGCAGCGCCCAGCAAACAGCATTTTTTAATGTCGTGGTGCCGGCTAGTGCCGCAAAGAGGTATGAAAAGGATGAAAATGCCAGTAATGATCATTAACGGAACCACAGATTTACAGGTACCGGTTGATAATGCCGAAAAATTAAAAAAAGCAAAGTCGGATGCAGTGTTGTTGATCATTAACGGGATGAACCACATCCTGAAAGAAGCGCCTGCCGACCCCGACCAAAATATGGCCACCTTCAACAAACCCGATCTCCCGCTAAAACCTGAATTGATTACCGGGATAGTTGATTTTATAAATAAATTGAAGTAAGCTTCAGCCCGGCCATCCCCAAAGGAGACGGAGTAAATCGCAAAATACTTCTCGCAAAAATGCAAATCAGAACCCTCTCTTTTGGAGAGGGCAGGGTGAGGCTCTTATTTCCAATCGCCCATCATTCGTCTCAAACCGATGATCTCCCCGATATGATAGGCATTATGATCGGCCACTTGTAATACTTCCAGCAAAATGTTTTGCCCCTGGCCATGCGGTATTTTCTGATAAAGGTCAGCGCGTTTTATCAATTCAATAAACTCATCCAGGTCGGCATCTATCTGCTTTAACGATTCGTTCCAGGCAGTATCTTTTTCAGGCGCGTCTTTAACGGGCCAGTAATCGTCCGGCCATTTTGGGGATGTATGGCTGGCATCTTTACAAAACTGCAGCATATCCCATTGCGCTATGCGGATATGCTCCACAAGTTGCCAAATACTATATGGCATATTTGGCGGCTTAACACCGCGCAACGCCGGCTGCAGTCCTTTTAAGGCATCTTTTAAACTAACATGCGCATTGCCCCCAAGCAATAATTTTTTTAACTCCTCAACAAGTATTTTATGCTCGCTTGTCATAGGTCAAGGTTTTTATACATAACAACGGCAACTTTATTTGGTTCAAAAATTATAACGTTCATCCCTAAATATTGACGATTTTCTTGCGGGTTATTTGATGAACGGGCTATTAACTGTTGAGAAAATGCCAATTGCGGCTGGCCGGTCACTTGCATATCGGCAATAATAAACTGGGCAACGGTAGAAGAATATATAAATCTATACATAAAATATAATTTAAACAATACTATTGGCTTAACCCTGTTAATCAAACAGTTTCAAAGCACTGTTTATTTATGATTTTAATCTTTTTATAAACTGTAAACAAGGTTTTACATTCAATTCATTTATTCCGGCTAAAATGTTTTAAGTTTATGCACCAAAAGCTAAACTAATATCCCGGTGATCAAAAAACTATTATTTACTGCTGCATTAATTGTTGCTGCCTTTACAGGATGTAAAAAAGATGGCGCAGCGGGCCCGCTGCAAGGCAAAGATGATGCTGCATTTACTGTTTACGAAAATTCATTCCTTGAAGGTTTATGGAAATTAAATCCCGATTGGGCAACATCCGCAGGCTATCATAAATACGACAGTTTGCTGGTGGTCCCCACCGACCAGAGCAGGGAGAAAATGGTCAACTTTGCAAAATTACAGATCGATTCATTGAGCAGGTTTGAAGTTAACATGTTAAACGATGCCAACCGGATCGATTATCACATGATGCAAAACCAAATGGAATCAATACAGTGGAGTATAACACAGTTACGATCGTACCAATGGGATCCTAGCGGATACAACGTGATCGGCACATTTGCCTATATCCTTAACGAACATTACGCACCACTGGCTAAACGGCTGCGCAATTTTTATCAGAAAATGACCAATGTACCGGCATATTATAAAGAAGCCGAAAAGCAGATAAAAAATCCGGTTACCGAACTTACCAGCCTGGCAGTTGAACAGCATTTGGGGGGTGTAGGCGTGTTTGAAAAAGACTTTGCCGATTCATTAAAGAAAACAAACATCCCGCAAAGCGAACAAAAGCTGATGCTGGACAGGGCTCGGATAACCGCTGAAACGATAAGAGGTTTTGCCGAATGGCTGAAAGCTTTAAAAAACGACCACCCGCGCAGCTTTAGGCTGGGCAAAGAGTTTTATGAAGCCAGGTTTAAATATGATATACAGTCGGAATTAACGGCGCAGCAAATATATAACGCCGCGTTCGAGCGCAAAAAATATATACACCGCGAAATGGCTAAGATCGGCAAAAAGCTGTGGCCTAAATATTTTGGTACGAAAGCCGCGCCGGCCGACTCACTCGACATGATTGCGCAACTGATCGATACTATTTCAGCTACACATGTACGGCCGGCTGAATTTCAATCAGCTATCGGCAACATCCTTCCAAAGCTTACCGCTTTTGTAAAAACTAAGGACCTTGTAACCCTCGACCCTACCAAACCATTGATCGTACGCAAAGAACCCGGTTATATGGCTGGCGTTGCTGGCGCGTCTATGAGTTCGCCCGGCCCTTATGATAAAGACGGCAATTCCTATTTCAACGTTGGGAGCCTGTCTGGTTGGTCAGCGGCAAAGGCCGAGAGTTATTTACGCGAATATAACCAATATACCCTGCAGATCCTGTGTATGCACGAGGCAATACCGGGCCATTATGTTCAATTGGTGTATGCTAATAAATCCCCAAGTTTGATCAAATCAGTATTTGGCAATGGCGCTATGGTTGAAGGGTGGGCCGTATACAGCGAAGAAATGATGCTGGATAACGGCTATGCCGGCGACGAACCCGAAATGAGGCTGATGTGGTATAAATGGCACCTGCGTTCAGTTTGTAATACCATTTTGGACTATAGTGTACATGCCGGAAATATGCCGAGGCAGGAGGCTATAAAACTGTTGACACACGAAGCCTTTCAGCAGCAGGCTGAGGCCGACGGAAAATGGAAGCGCGTAAGCGTAACAAGCGTACAGCTCGATAGCTACTATACCGGCTATAAAGAAATAACAGAGCTGCGCGAGGCTTACAAAAAGAAAGTAGGCGATAAGTATAAATTGAAAGATTTTAATGAGAAATTTTTAAGTTATGGCAGCGCCCCCGTGAAAGATATTAAAAACGCCATGCTGGCAAAAGGCGGTGGTTCAAAAGGCGGACTTTGATAACAGCTAAAAAGGTTTTTCCATGCAGTTAATATATTAAATTATCGTTCAATATGGTAGAAATAACTGCCCAATTAGGGTAATTATTTGCCCGTTTTTACACGTTTTATTGATTTGAAAATAATCAAAAAAATATTTAATATTTAAAACACTTTCTCTGTCAATTGGTTAAGTAAATAGGAACGATTTTTGCATAGTTAATATTGTTCACTCTCAAATTTTACCAGTTATGAGCACACTAGCATGGGTAGGGATAGCGATACAGGCAATTCCGGTATTTTTTATCATCAGGACTAGTATTTCAATGGTTAGGCGTAAATCGCTGTAAGTATTTACTTTACAGTAGATTTATCTTGATTCTTGTTTCGTAAGACATTGCTCCCACGCAACATGGGAGTTTTTTGTTTGTAACCCAGGTTAAATTATATGCGTACAAAGGTGTAGTGAACATTCAATGATGCATAATTATTGTAAAATTTGAGATATAGCCAGGAATGAGAGCCTGGCTATTTTTATTTTACACCCGAACTATCTCCAGTGGCCCGGGATCCAAAAATATCCCCTTCCCTCGCGACCCCAATGGCCGGCTAACCAAACTGTGCCCGGATGCGGCGGAACAGCCCAATATCCCTGGTGATAAACATAGGCAGTACCTTCCGGAGTCCATTCTTCCTGGACCCACACATGGCGGGGCGACGGGCGATGTGGCCTTCTGAATACCACTATGCCAGGCCGCCTTGCAGGTACACGAACAATCAGCTGCTGCGCCCGGCTGTTTTCAACCGCAAAAACGAATACTATTAATGCCAGCATCAAAATGCTAATGATCTTTTTCATGGCTATATTGTTTTGTTTTATTAAGACAAATTAACGCCGGCATAGGTTTAAATTATTTTGACCGGATATCGCCCAAAACATTCTCCCAACTCGCTAACTTCTAACCTCCAATCTCTAACCTCTTATCTCTTATCACTAATCTCTAATCTTTGATCACTAACCTCTAACCTCTAATCACCAATCTCTAACCTTCAATCTCTTATCACTAATCTCTCCCCAAAACACTAAATTTCTTATCTTCGCTTCCATGTCGCCCGCCGAAGCAAAAAAACGCATAGAATCACTGTCAGCTGAACTGAAACAGCACAATTATAATTATTACGTGCTGGCTATGCCAACAATTACCGACTATGATTTCGACAGGAAACTGGAGGAGTTAAGCGCACTTGAAAAGCAATTCCCCGAATTTGCCGACCCCGATTCGCCGACACAAAAAGTAGGCGGCGATATCACCAAAGAGTTCGTCACGGTAAAACACCGCTGGCCGATGCTGTCGCTGGGCAATACCTATAATGAACAGGAACTGCTGGATTTCGACCAGCGCATACGCAAAGCGATCGGCGACAATTTTGAATATGTGTGCGAGCTGAAGTTTGACGGCTTATCCATCAGTCTTACGTATGCCAATGGGCAATTATTGCGCGCTGTAACCCGCGGCGACGGCATCCAGGGGGATGATGTTACAACCAACGTACGCACGATTAATACCATACCCAGGCGGCTTCACCCGGGCAATTACCCGGATGAGTTTGAAATACGTGGTGAAGTGTTTATGCACCTGAAAGCTTTTGAGCGGCTTAATGCCGAGCGCATGGAAAATGGCGAAGTAACTTATGCCAACCCGCGTAACTTCGCCTCCGGAACGCTTAAAATGCAGGACTCGGCCGAAGTGGCGCGCCGCCCGCTCGATTGCTTCCTGTATTTTCTGTACACCGAAAAACAGTTGTTTAAAACCCACTGGGAAAGCCTGCAGGCGGTAAAAACCTGGGGCTTCCATACCAACCAACATAGCAGGCTGTGCAGCAGCATTGAAGATGTGGTTAAATTTATAGATCACTGGGATAAAAAACGTTTTGACCTTAGTTACGACATCGATGGTATAGTGATCAAGGTAAACAGCTACGCCCAGCAACAGGAGCTGGGGTTCACTGCAAAATCGCCGCGCTGGGCCATTGCTTATAAATACAAAGCCGAGCAGGTGCAAACGCAGCTGCTGCGTGTAACCTACCAGGTTGGGCGTACCGGGGCGGTTACGCCCGTCGCCAATTTAAAGCCGGTACTGCTGGCGGGGACTACCGTAAAACGCGCCACCCTTCATAATGCCGATGAAATAGAAAAACGCCTCAAATTACACGAGCATGATTGGGTATACGTTGAAAAAGGCGGTGAGATCATTCCAAAGATCATAAGCGTTAATTTGGAAAAACGCGATCCCTCCGCCGCCCCGATACACTACATCACCCATTGCCCGGTCTGCAATACCCTATTGGAACGAAAAGAAGGCGAAGCCGCTTTTTATTGCCCGAATGACGAAGGCTGCGCACCGCAGATAGTGGGCAAAATGCAGCACTTCATCGGCCGTAAAGCCATGAACATTGATGGTTTGGGTGATGAGACCATCGAGGCGCTTTATCAAAAGGGGTTAATAAGCAAGATCCATGATATTTACGACCTCCGCCTGCACAGCCAGGAGTTAAAACAGCTGGAAAGATTTGGCGAAAAGTCGATCAATAACATGCTGGAGGGTATTGAACGATCAAAACAAATGCCCTTTGAAAAAGTATTATTCGGCTTAGGCATCAGGTATGTTGGCGAAACGGTGGCAAGGAAACTGGCCGCCCATTTCAAAACGATCGATAATCTCGCTTCGGCTACCTTCGATGAGCTGGTTACCGCCGAAGAGATCGGCGAGCGAATAGCCTTAAGTATTATGGAATACTTCAGTAGCCAAAATCACAGGGTCGAAATTGAAAAACTAAAAGCACAGGGCCTTCAGTTCGTTACCGAAGAAAAAGAGCTAAAGCTTGACAGCGACAAACTAAACGGCCAGTCGTTTATCATATCCGGTGTATTTGAAAAATTCTCAAGAGATGAGCTGAAAGACCTGATAGAAAAAAATGGCGGAAAAATAGTGAGCAGTATATCCGCAAAGCTAAACTTCCTGGTGGCGGGCGATAATATGGGCCCGGCTAAATTAGAAAAAGCCCAAAAGCTGAATATTCCTATTATCAGCGATGAGGAATTGCTGGGGATGATAAAGTAGGCGTCCAACTCCTTCCTGATCTGTGTCATCACAGATCAGTTTCTTTCTCCTTTCAGCCAATGCTTTAACACTAATTAACATAAAACCCCGCGTAACATTGCCAAAAAAAATTCATCTTAGCTTAAACCTCACAATAAATGAAATTCACCTTTACCTGTCTCCTGTTTTTCTTTGCCGTTTCCCGCGCATTTTCACAACAAGTTACCGTTAGCGGAAAGATCACCGACGAGCACAATAAACCCGTTCCATTCGCAAGCATATACATTAAGAACACTACTAAGGGAACATCGGCAAATAGCGAAGGCGAGTATAATTTACAATTAACGCCGGGGACTTATGACCTGCAATACAAAGCTGTAGGCTTCCGCCAGGAAAGCAGGAAGGTAGATTTACGCACCAGTCAGGCTGTAAACGTTGCTTTAAAGACAGAAACCTACCAGCTGCAGGCCGTAACCATCAATGGAAAGGGGCAGGACCCGGCTTACGCCATCATCCGGAAGGCCATAAAAAACCGCAAAGCGCACTTAAATGAAGTGAATGCCTACACCTGCGAGGTGTATATAAAAGGGTTACAAAAATTGCTGGCCGCGCCAAAAAAGTTCCTTGGTTTTGACGTACAAAAGGCGGCCCGTGAAAACGGCCTCGATTCAAACCGGAGAGGCATCGTATACCTGTCAGAATCTGAATCAAAATACAGTTTTATGCGACCCGATAAGGTGCATGAGGAATTGATCTCGTCGAAAGTATCGGGCAGCAACCGGGCCTTTAGCTTTAACCGTGCCTCGGATATGAAAGTGAATTTTTACGAAAATATCCAGACCTGGGAGGGCTTGAGCAACAGGCCAGTTATATCGCCGATTGCTGATAACGCGCTGTTCTACTACAATTATAAATATATCGGCATATCGGTTGAAAACGGCGAAACCATTGATAAGATACAGATTATACCTAAACGCGGCTATGATGCCTGCTTTATGGGCTACATTTATATTCTTGAAGACAGCTGGCGCATTTACGGCATTGATTTTTACATCACCAAAAAGCAGAATTTAAATATTGTAGATACTTTAAAGATAAACGAGCAGTTTTTCCCGGTAACGAAAAAGGTATGGATGCCGTCGTCTATAAAATTTGAATTTACCGGGGGCTTGTTTGGGTTTAAATTCGGCGGATATTTTATTTCATTGTATAAAGATTACGACCTGGCGCCAACCTTCACTAAGAAGGAGTTTTCTGAAGTGATGCGGATCACCAGGGGCGTCAACAAAAAAGATTCGGCTTTTTGGGAAAGCGAACGGCCTATTCCGTTAACCGCAGAAGAAAAAACAGATTACAAAAACAAGGCGATCCTGGCAAAGAAACGCGAATCGAAGCCATATCTCGATTCCCTGGATAACGTGAATAACCGCTTTAGCCTGAACAAATTTTTATTCACGGGTTATCACCATTCAAACAGGTATCAGCATGAATACTACGACCTTGGATCCTTGTTAAATATCAGGGGTTTTAATACAGTACAGGGGTTTACGCTTAACTATAGCGTATCCTATCGCAAACGAATTGATAGTTTAAACAATCGTTTCCTCTCTTTTGGTACAAAGATTGGCTACGGATTTTCAGACCATAAATTTACCGGCAATATAACAGGATCAATACCTATCAGTGCGTTTACGCTGGGCTTTAATGCCGGCTCGGATATTATTGATCTGAATAACACGGTGCCGATTTCACCATTTATGAATTCGCTTTACAGTTTATTTGAAAGGCAGAATTATGAAAAGCTCTATCAAAAACAATATATTTCGGCGTTCCTTCACAAACGAATTGCCGGCGGCTGGCTGGCCACTGCCGGGGCCGAATGGGCCGACCGTAAGTGGCTGCCGAATACGTCATCTTATAGCTTTTTCAACCCCGGAAACAGGAACTATACCTCGAACAATCCATTCCTGCCTGCGCAGGATGTGCCGCTGTTTGCCGAAAACCAATCGTTTAAGATCATCCTGCGGACAACCTATGATTTTAGCGATAAATATGAAACCTATCCAAACGGAAAACGGTACTTGCCATCACCTTATCCAACTATTGGCTTCAACTACACCAAAGGAGTGAAAAATATACTTGGCTCTGACGTGGATTACGACCTGGTATCGGCAGATATTTCAAAATCAGATATCAGTGCAGGTGTATTGGGGCGCACATCCTTTTTCATAGGCGCAGGCAAATTCCTAAACAATAACAGCCTGTTTTATCCCGATTACAAGCAGTTTGCAGGCAATGAAGTTTTATTTTACAAGGGCGGCATTACCAGCTTTTTATTGCTGAATTATTATACCTTCAGCACTCGTACTCAATATATCGAGGGGCACCTTGAGCATAATTTTTCGGGCTTTATTTTGAATAAGATCCCATTGATCAGGAAGCTGAAGCTGCAGGAAATCGCTGATGTAAATTATTTATCTACACCAGAGTTAAAAAATTATACCGAACTGGGTTTTGGCCTGCAATACCTCAACTTCCGGCTGATGTACGGAACTTCATTTAACAGCGGCAGTAAAACAAATTCAGCATTCAGGATTGGATTAGGTTTTTAATTTAGTCCATGGTCGATAGCCCATAGACCATAGTAACAGATTAGTTTCAGTAACAACCCAAAGAAACCATCGGCTATGGTCCATGGACTATGGACTCTCACACAAACAATCATTATATTTGCACCCTTTAATTATTCAAATGAACAAATTCCATGGGACCGGCGTAGCAATAGTTACCCCCTTTCAAGCGGACGGACAAATTGATTACACCGGTTTGGGTAATCTTATCAATTATCTAATTGACGGCGGCATCAATTATATTGTATCGTTAGGTACAACCGGTGAAAGCGCGACGTTAAGCAATGAAGAGCGAAAAAAGGTGTGGGCTTTTACTGCAAAAGCTGTTAATGGCCGGATACCCCTGGTTGCTGGCATCGGCGGAAATAACACGGCCGATCTTGTTGAACAGTTAAAGCAGTTCGACATTAGCGGTTACGATGCCATATTATCGGCCAGCCCGCATTACAATAAACCAACACAGGAAGGTATTTACCAGCACTATAAAATGATAGCTGAGAACGCTCCGTTGCCGGTGATCTTATATAATGTACCCAGCCGCACCGGAAGCAATGTAAACGCCGCCACCGTAGTAAGGTTGGCCCGTGATTTTAAAAATATTATCGGCATCAAAGAAGCTTCGGGTAATTTTGACCAGATCAATCAAATTATGCGGGATAAGCCTGAGCATTTTTTAATGATATCGGGCGACGACCCAATTACCCTGCCGATGATCGCTTTAGGCGCTGTCGGCATGATCTCGGTAACCGGAAACGCACTGCCCCGTCAAAGTTCTGATATGGTGCGCCAATGCCTGGCCGGCGATTTTAAATCTGCTCAAAAGGGCCATTCGGGCTTAATTGAATTTACCCGCTTAATGTTTACGGAAGGCAGCCCTGCAGGCGTCAAAACTGCGCTGAAAAGCCTTGGCATTTGTGGTGATGCGGTAAGGCTCCCTTTGGTGCAGGTTAGTGACAATACCGCCGCGTCCATCATAGCAGAGACGAAGAAATTAGCCAAATAAAAAACCCGCTGCGAGTACGGCGGGCTTTTTAGTGAATAAAGTTAAGATCTCCTGCGGTCTATAACTTAGGCTTTGTTTTTTGCTTCCTGAACTTCCAAACGAATTGCCTGTGCTAAATTTTTGAGGTCTTGCATACCTTTGCGCACACGGGTTCCAGCAGCGCTGTTCCCTTTGTTGTAAAATTTGTCGGCATCGGCTTCTAATGATGCTACTAGCTGTTTTACTTCGTTGAATTTTTTCATTTCAGTTACTCCTTTTTTAAAGATTGAGGTTTTATTGTTTTATAAAGCTAATCTAAAAGGTTTTTTCTTAAATAAAAACTTTTAAAGGATAAAAAATAAGGCCTTTAAAATGGTTTTTTTCCACATTTTTACCCAGCAGACCGTTTATATAAATTATTTAATAATATTCTTTTTATTTAAATATTATTAAATAATGCGGGCTAAAAAGTTGAAAATTATGAGATTTAAACAAAAGACATCCGATCATTAAAATAAACCAGCTCGTGCCTGCTTTTTTGTTGTAATTATGACTTTTATTTTTCAATAAAAAGATACCATCCAATAAAATTGAAACTTAAAAAAGGCCCGTTAATATCCCACCCGTGATATTTTCGCTATGATGTCACTTTACGTAGACGGAATCAGACAGCCTGATATCAGGCAACCGCCATTTTGGTTTGCTTGTAATGCCCGGCTTTCAGCTTCTCAGCCATTTCGCTGTAAGCATCCAACGTACGCTGTACATCGTCAAAGCTGTGCGCAGCTGTTGGTATTAAACGCAATACGATCAGTCCTTTTGGTATAACAGGATATATTACGATAGAGCAGAATATGCCGTAATTTTCGCGCAGGTCGCGGGTAAGCGAGGTGGCCTCGTACAGGTCGCCTTCTAAAACCACAGGTGTAACCATGGTATTGGTAACCCCCAGGTTAAATCCGCGTTCCCTTAAACCATTTTGCAAGGTCCGGGTAATTTCCCAAAGCTTTTCCCGCAATTCCGGCTTCGACTTCAATAATTCAAAGCGCTTTTTCAGCCCTATAACCATTGGCATAGGCAAAGCCTTGGCGAATATTTGCGAGCGCATGTTGTAGCGAAGGTAATCGACAACCTCTTTGGTTGATGCCACAAACCCGCCTATGCCAGCCATTGATTTGGCAAATGTTCCAAAATAAACATCGACCCCGTCAACACAATCCTGCGCTTCGTGTGTACCGGCGCCTGTTGCACCCATGGTTCCAAAACCATGCGCGTCGTCAACAAGCATCCGGAAATTAAATTTTTCTTTAAGTTTTACGATCTCTTTCAGTTTACCCTGCGCACCCGACATACCGAAAACACCTTCGGTGATCAGCAATATGCCGCCGCCGGTTTGTTTCGTTAAACGCGCAGCACGTACCAGCTGCTTTTCGCAGCTTTCAAGATCGTTATGCTGGTAAACAAAACGTTTACCCATATGCAGCCTCAACCCGTCGATAATACAGGCATGCGACTCAGCATCGTAAACGATCACATCGTTACGGTCGGCAAGCGAATCAATGATCGACAGCATGCCCTGGTAACCGTAATTTAATAAATAGGCGTCTTCCTTTCCAACAAAACTGGCCAGGTCGCTTTCAAGCTCCTCATGATGCTCAGAATTACCCGACATCATCCGCGCCCCCATTGGATAGGCCATACCATAATCCGCCGCCGCCTGTGCATCGGCTTTCCTCACTTCGGGATGGTTAGCCAAACCAAGATAATTGTTCAGGCTCCATACCAAATGCTCTTCCCCGTTGAATTGCATGTGCGGCCCGATCTCGCCTTCCAGCTTAGGGTAGGAGAAATATCCATGCGACCACTTCTGGTGCTGCCCCAAAGGGCCGCCCATGCTCCTCGATATTTTATCAAATAAATCCAAAATGTCTTAAATATTATTAAACGTACAAATATACCCCTTTAAACGTTCAGTAACAATCGTTATTACTTTTTAGAATAGGCTATAATGAAAGGCTTATAGTTGATGGTTCATAGTTCATAGCCTATATTTTACAATGTAAACAAAAAGAGACACAAATTTAGCGTCTCTTTTTTTTGTTGTGATTATGATTTTTAATAGCTTTCCTATGAATCATTCCTTCTATGAACTAACATCAATCGACATTATCATGCAAAAAAGAATTGTTATTCCGTATCTCGATATTGCCTTCGGAGTCGGATAGCAGGGAGAATCTTGATATCTGGCTTTCGTCCGATGCCGGCGGCTGCTGCAGTGCAATTTCCTTTCGCTTATACGCCGGAATATTTTCCAGCTCCTGGATGTTGCCATTACGTAGTTTCATGCTCAAGTCCTTCAGGCGCATGATCCGCTCACGCGATTTACGCAATTGCTCCTCTATCGACTCATCTGTTTTGTGGTCGTCAGCACCCACAATAATCTCAGGCTCTTCCTCAACTTCAGTAATTTTTTCTTCCGCAACAGGCTCAAAAGCCATTACCGATTCGGTAACCTTAAAAGTCATTTCCGACATTTCAGTTGCTTCCGGTTCTTCGGCAGGCTGTTCTTCCACCAGGTTATGCTTCACAATTGCCGGTTCGTCCGTACGCGCGGCAAACAGATCAAACAAGCCGGTTTGTTTAGGCTCATCCTTCATTTTCATGTAGGGTTCGGTCTCCGCATCTTCTTTAACCAGGGTAATAAACTCGTTTACAGGCTTTACCAACGGCTGACTGTCGGGCACGAGCATCGAAACGATTTTTTTAGTGCTTTGCTCTTTTTCGCGCTCATCTTTGGTTTGGAACCCGGTGGCTATAATGGTTACTGATAACTTGTCACCCAAACTTTCATCGCGGCAGTTACCCCATATCAGGTCGGCAGCTAAACCGGCCTCTTCCTGTATGTAATCGGTAATGATGCTCACCTCATCCATGGTCACCTCTTTATCGCCCGAGCTGATATTTAGCAGGATATACCTTGCACCCTCAATTTCGTTATCCTTTAATAATGGTGATGACAAAGCGCCCTCAACCGCCTTCAAGGCACGGTTTTCACCCTCGGCTGCCGAACTTCCCATAATGGATACGCCGCTGTCTTTCATTACGGTGCGCACATCCTTAAAGTCAACATTGATATAGCCGGGAAGTGTGATGATCTCGGCAATACCTTTCGCGGCAGTCGTTAAAATATTATCAGCCTGCGCAAATGCCGAACCCAGTGTAAGGTTCCCGAATATCTGGCGCAGGCGGTCGTTTGAGATCACTAAAAACGAATCGACATATTTTTTCAGCTCCTCCATACCTTCCTCGGCCTGCATTTTACGGCGCTTGCCTTCAAATGCGAACGGGGTGGTTATGATGCCAACGGTCAATATATCCATTTCGCGGGCAGCTTTGGCTATGATCGGGCTGGCGCCGGTGCCGGTGCCACCGCCCATACCTGCTGTAATAAACAGCATTTTAGTATTGGGGCCAAGCATCTGCTTAATATCGTCAATGTTCTCGATCGCCGAGTTTTTGCCCACCTCCGGTATCGAGCCTGCGCCCATACCCTCGGTAAGGCTTGCGCCCAATTGTACTTTATTGGGAATAGGGCTTAACTCCAATGCCTGCGCATCGGTGTTGCAGATGATAAAGTCCACACCTGTAATACCCTGCCTGTACATATGGTTTACCGCGTTACCGCCGCCGCCGCCAACACCGATCACTTTAATGATTGACGACTTTTCTTTTAGCATCTCAAACTGCATAATCCTTGTTTTCAGTTATATGTGAATGACGAATATTCAGATTTCTCTATTGTAATAATAACACTTTTTCCACAATCCTTTTCCACATTTGTCAATATGTGGAAAGATTGGATATTGTGAATAATTATTGCTGTTTTACAGTAATTTCCCTTGATTTGGACGACTATTTCAAAAAATCCTCGTCTTTTATATCATCTTTTATAAATTTCTTTCCGCTCTCTAATATTTTCCCCAACAAGCCGAATTTTCTGTCGTCTGTGTATTTGGTTTTCTCAACTTTCACTTCGGCCGGCGATTGCGCTACGTCATTGTATTCCATTTTCTGGATACCTTTTATCAGCAGGCCGATACCTGTCGCGAACGTTGGGCTTTGCAATTCTTCGTACACATTTTTAGGGAGCACCTCGTTTTTAGCAAGGTGTTCGTTCGGATAGCCGACGCGGCAATCCAAACCGGTAACATATTCAACCAATTGCGGCAGGTGCTTCAGTTGCGCGCCGCCGCCGGTGATTACAATGCCGGCAATCAGTTTTTTCTCATAACCAGAAGATTTGATCTCGTAGTACACATGTTCTACGATCTCCTCCATACGGGCCTGGATAACGAAGGCCAGATTTTTGACCGATATTTCTTTGGGTTCGCGGCCACGTAAACCTGGAACGCAAACGATCTCGTTTTCCTTGTTTTCTTCAGCCAGCGCCGAGCCGAAACGTATTTTTAACTGCTCGGCTATGTTACGCATCACCGAACAGCCCTCGCGGATATCCTCGGTTACGCTATTGCCACCGAACGGGATAACTGCCGTATGGCGGATAATACCCTCCTGGAAAATAGCTACGTCGGTTGTGCCGCCGCCGATGTCAACCAAAACTACGCCTGCTTCTTTTTCTTCATCGCTTAAAACAGATTCGGACGAGGCCAGCGGCTCCAGTATCAGTTCCTGACTTTCGAGCCCGGTTTTGTTTACACATTTAACAATGTTTTTAATAGCGGTTACCTGGCCGGATATGATGTGAAAATTCGCCTCAAGCCGTACGCCGGCCATGCCGATAGGGTCTTTTATACCCGGCTCGTTATCAACGGTAAATTCCTGCGGCAGCACGTGAATGATCTCTTCTCCCGGAGGCATTACCAGGTTGTACATATCTTCAACCAGTTTGTCGATATCCTTACGGGATATTTCCGATTGAATATCGCGGCGGGTTATCAACCCGCGGTGCTGCAGGCTTTTAATATGCTGCCCCGCGATACCTACGTTTACCACCTTGATCTCCACGTTCGATTGTGTGCCCGCAATATCAACAGCCGCGGTAATGCCCTGCACGGTTTTATCGATATTTGATACCATGCCGCGGGTTACGCCGGCTGATTCGGCTTTGCCGATCCCCAGCACTTCTATCTTCCCGTTTTTGCTTCGGCGGCCAACGATAGCGCATATTTTAGTGGTACCGATATCCAATCCCACTACAATAGGCGAACTTTTTTCCTGAGTCGAGCTTTTGTCCATATTAATTCTTTATTAATGCTGTGTCTTTAATAGTTTTGGTTGTATCCCGCCCGGCGGCTTTTGATTTCAGCGAGTCGGATTTTTGGTTTTCGTTTTTAATTCCTACCACTTGGTTGGCATATTTTACATTTATTACCCGGTAAGCATCCCAGCCTACCTGCGGAAGGGCTTTTTTGTAAAATACCAGCAGGTTATGAAACTTTGTGTCGAGCGAGTCGGCGTTTCCGAGCAATATCCGTTGGTTGCCAACCCGCGGAACCAGTTCAATTTCGTGGTTCTGGTTTACATACAACTGGGCGATCTGTGCATTCCATAGCGAATCTCTACTGATATAACCTGCTGTTTTAAACAGGTCGCGTGCCAGCGGGGTATGCAGCGTATCAACCCTGCCGGCAAAAAGTTCATCTATAAAGCCATTGGCTACAGGCACCCTGGCCGTAAAGTTTGCCGACAGTGGGATCTTTAGCCCGTGCTGATCAACATAAAAATCCTGGTCAAAACGGTTTATCAGTCGCAAAATGGGCTGGCGCTGGGTGATCTGAACAGTAATTGTACCATCCATACCGGCGTATACTGTCGCAAATTCAATAAATGGATTTGCCCGTAACCTGTTTTCCAAATCGTGGATATTGATGTTTTCAATCTTGCGGCCCATCAATACGTGGCCGTTTGCAAGTAAAATTTTATCCACCTCCTGCCGGTCAATAAAATACTGGTTACCGGGGATATATATCTTTACATCCTTGCAAAGCACTTCGGCCTTTTTTACTTCAATGAAACTCATCAGCACCACCACGCCGCCCAGGCTAACTACCCAGGCTAAGCTTATCAGCGCATACTTCCATATCCGTTTCTTAAACATCCTGTAAAGCTATTTTTAAAGGTTGCACCATTTGATCAATATCGCCCGCACCTACAGTTAAAAGTAAGGCAGGTTTTTCGCTTTTTACCAGCTCAATAGTTTCTTGTTTTCCACATTTCCTTTTATTCAACATTTTCATGCGCGCCAGTATCATATCGGCGTTTACTCCTTCGATCGGCAATTCGCGTGCGGGGTAAATATCCAGTAGGATCAGCTCGTCCGCCAGGTCGAGCGCCTCGGCAAAGCCGTCGGCAAAATCACGGGTGCGGGTATATAAATGCGGCTGAAATATGGCCGTCAGTTTTTTATCAGGATACAGCCGTTTTATCGACCTGATACAGGCTTTCAACTCTTCCGGGTGATGCGCATAATCATCAATATAAATGTGGTTCTCGTTTTTTACGATATACTCAAAGCGGCGCTTTACTCCTTTGAATGAACCCAGCGCGCTTTTTATAGCGTCCGGCGAAACTTCTAAAATCAGAGTTGCTTCAATAGCTGCAACTGCGTTTTCAATATTGTGCGTGCCCGCTATGCCCAGTCTTATATCTGTTATTATGGTATTAGTATTTTTAAAATCGAAATAAAAATCGCCGTTTTTGATCTGGATGTTCGATGCATATGCGTCGGCAGTATCTTCTACGGCGTAGGTAAAGCCGCTATCAAGCGGCAGGCCCTTGCGGTGAATAAGTGTACCACCAGGTTTTATTTGCGATGCGAACAATTTAAACGACTCCGTCAAATGGGCATGGTCGCCATAAATATCCAGGTGGTCGGCATCCATCGAAGTGATAATAGCGATGTCCGGATAAAGCGTTAAAAACGAGCGGTCATATTCGTCGGCTTCAACCACAACGATATCATTTTTTCCATACAGTACATTGCTTTGGTAATTTGACGATATCCCGCCAAGGAAGGCCGAACAGTCCTTACCCGAATCTTTAAGGATATGCGCAACCATGGTGGATGTGGTGGTTTTTCCGTGTGTACCCGCCACAGCAACTGTAAACATGCCCTTACTGATTATACCCAACACCTGCGACCGCTTAAACAGTTCAAAACCCTTGTCTATAAAAAAATTCAAAATTGCGGAATCCTTAGGTATGGCAGGGGTATAAATGATCAGCGTGCTATCGTCGGGTGAAAGGAAATTAAGCGGTATTAAATCAACTTCGTCTTCAAAAACTATCTGGATGCCCTCGTTATGAAGTTCGGTGGTTAGATCAGTCTGAGTTTTATCATACCCGCAAACAACACGTCCCGAATGATGGAAATACCGGGCCAGGCCGCTCATGCCGATGCCGCCGATCCCGATCAGGTAAACACGTTGTATATTAATTAATTCCATTTTTTTTAAGTCTTAAGTCCTGAGTCTTAAGTCCTGAGTCTTTCTGTCAAGTCATAAGTCGAATTCGACTTATGACTTAAGACTCCCGACTCAAGACTTAGGCACTATATCATTTTCATAACCTCTTTAGCGATTACTTCATCCGCTTCCGGCAAAGCAAGCTTGCCTATATTTTCACTGAGCTTCTTTTGTAAATGCTTGTCCTTTATCAGCTCAAGCGCCTTATCTATTAACCTGGCTTCGGCATCCCTATCGGCGATAAAAACGGCCGCGTGCTCCTGCACCAATGCCAGGGCATTTTTAGTTTGATGATCCTCCGCTACATTTGGCGATGGCACCAGTATCACCGGTTTTTTTATCACACATAGTTCGGCAATGGTGCCTGCCCCCGCGCGTGAGATAATCACGTCAGCTGCGGCATAAGCCAGGTCCATACGGTTCACAAATTCCATTACACAAATATTTTCGCTGTAATTTTCACCCAGCTTTTCAATAATGCTCTTATAGTAAACCTTTCCTGTTTGCCACACCAGCTGCACATCAGCAGCGATAATTTTATCAAGCCCGGCCAGCACGCTGTTGTTCAATGTGCGTGCACCTAAACTGCCACCGGTTACCAGTATCGTTTTTTTTGTGGTCGATAACTTAAAAAGCTCCAGCGCCTGTATATGCTTTCCCGCTATGTCAACCGAATCCTTCCGGATAGGATTGCCGGTTTTAATGATACGGTCAGGTGGGAAAAATTTCTCCATACCGTCAAAAGCAACACATATCTTTTTCGCGTTTTTCCCAAGCCATTTATTGGTAAGTCCCGCATACGAGTTTTGTTCCTGTATCAGATAAGGAATATTTTTTAGCGATGCCGCATACAATAACGGGCCCGAGGCATAACCACCAACTCCCACTGCAGCATCAGGTTTAAAATCCCTTATAATTTTTGTCGCCGCCCTTATACTTAAAAACAGCTTTACCGGGAACATCACGTTTTTCCAGATCGAGCCACGCTGAATTCCGCGGATATCCAAACCGATGATCTTATAACCCGCGGCAGGCACCTTCTCCATTTCCATCCGCCCCTGCGCCCCTACAAATAAAATCTCCACACCAGGATCAAGCGCTTTCAACGCATTGGCAATAGCAATAGCCGGGAAGATATGCCCCCCGGTACCGCCACCGCTAATGATTATTTTCTTTGATTTCACCGATTATTGTTTGATTACACTGATTATTACCCGTTATACTAAATCCGAACCCGATAGCTATCGGGTCGAAATTCCGAAATCCCTCAAGCTACCGCCATCTCTCTTATCTCTCCCACAATAACTTTTTTAGGCTCATCAATATCGCGGCTAACCGATAAGATGATGCCAAACGCCACACTTGTAAACAATATGGATGTTCCGCCCATGCTGACGAACGGCAGCGGTATCCCCGTAACGGGGCCAAGCCCAACCGCCACAGCCATATTGGCAAAAGCCTGTATCGTTAAACTGAAACTCAACCCCGCAGCCAACAGGGCACCGAATGCCTTTGGCGCCCGCGTTACAATTTTTATACACCTGTACAGCAAAAACAGGTAGATGCCAATCAATGCTATCCCACCCACAAGGCCATACTCCTCAACTATTATTGCATATATCTCATCCGAGTAAGCTTCGGGCAGGTAATTGATCTCTTCGCTTTTTCCTACACCTTTTCCAAATATGCCGCCCGACGCGATGGCTATTTTGGCATGGATCCCCTGGAAAGCCTTATCCGGGTTTGCCTTTTCGGGATGCATAAAGGTTTGTATCCGGGTTAAATACATGTGCCGGCGCGGACCTAAAAACATAATGCCGGCTAATAATATTATCCCCGCAAGGCATACCACCGCAATTTGCTTTACGCTTATGCGGCCCATTATCAGCAATAAAATACTCACTCCAAACAGCATTAACGCAGTTGAAAGATTGGCCCAGGCAATAAGCGCGAATACCAGGCAAACAGCTCCCATAATGGGTATAAATGATTGTTTTACGTTCTTTATATTTTCCTGCTTTAGCGACAAGGTGCGCGCCAGGTAGGTTATCAACGCCAGCTTAGCCAAATCGGAGGTTTGGAAGCTTAAGCCCGTGCCCGGAATAGCTATCCACCGGCTGGCCTCATTTACATGGTGCCCAAAAACCAGCGTGTATACCAAAAGCGGCAGCGTAATGAGCATCAATAATTTTGATATGCCACGGTAATAGCGGTAGTCAACCTTGTGCGATAAATACATCAATGCAATACCGCCGATGATCATAGCCAGGTGTTTCAGCAATATAGACTCGGCGCCAACGCCCCGCTTATACGCCAGTGTGCCAATGGCGCTGTAAACAGCCAGCAACGAAATAACCGATAGCAATATCACGATAAGCCATATCCAACGGTCGCCTTTTGTTTTACTGAGTATATTATTTATCATATTGATTACACCGATTGTTTGTCCATAGTCCATGGTCGATAGCCCATAGCCGTTTTTATCTTTTCATTTTCAAATTTTCAAATCCGCTCATTTCTCAAATCATTCATCTGCACATCTACAACTCTCTCACCGCTTGTTTAAATTGCCTGCCGCGGTCTTCGTAATTTTTGAACAGATCAAAACTGGCGCAGGCCGGCGAAAGCAATACCGTATCGCCCTTGGTTGCCAGGTGATAGGATACCTGTGCAGCTTCCTCGGCCGAATATGTATTTACAATTACCTCTACATCATCTTCAAAGGCTTCGTGAATGCGCTTGTTATCTTTGCCCAAACACACTATGGCTTTAACCTTTTGTCTAACCAGGTCCCTGAGCATGGTATAATCGTTACCCTTGTCCACACCACCAAGGATCAGTACAACATCGCTGGTCATACTCTCAAGGGCGTACCAGGTAGAGTTGACGTTGGTGGCTTTTGAGTCGTTGATGAAGCTGATGCCGGAAATTTTTCCGACAAACTCCAGCCTGTGCTCGATGTTTTTAAAGTTGCCCATACTTTCCCTGATCAAAGGATCGCGCAATTCGAGCAGCCTGGCAATAATACCTGATGCCATCGAGTTGTAAATGTTGTGTTTTCCCTGCAGGGCCAGTTCTGTAATTGACATCTGAAAATGTTCTTGATGTGTGTTTATGACAATATTGTCCTTTTCGAGATATGCTCCCGGTTCAACTTTTTTTTTGATAGAAAATGGCAATTGCTTTGCAGCGAACGTCCGTGTTTCCATTCCTTTTATTGTTTCCGGGTCATCAGCGCAATAGATAAAAAAATCATTGTCCGTTTGATTCTGCGTTATCCGGAATTTAGAAGCCGCATAGTTCTCCAGTTTATATTCGTACCTGTCTAAATGGTCGGGTGTAATATTTAATAATACAGCTATGTCTGTTTTAAACTTGTACATATCATCCAGCATAAAGCTGCTTAATTCGAGCACATACAGGTCGAATTTTTCCGTCGCGACCTGGTAGGCAAAGCTCTTGCCTATGTTACCGGCCAGGCCGACATTTAAACCAGCGCTTTTCAGGATATGATAAGTTAGACTGGTGGTAGTGGTCTTACCGTTTGAGCCGGTTATCCCGATGATCCTGGCGTTGGTGTACCTGCCGGCAAATTCAATCTCTGATATAACAGGTATACTTTTTTCCTTTATCTTTTTTATGATTGGCGCCTTATCAGGTATGCCCGGGCTTTTGATCACTTCAGCAGCTTCAAGTATTTCCTTTTCGGTATGCTGATTTTCTTCAAAGCGGATATTCCACTCTTGCAGCTGTTTTTTATAGCTGGCCTCAATTGCGCCGAAATCCGAAACAAAAACATTATAGCCCTGCTGTTGGGCAAGGTAAGCCGCTCCCACCCCGCTTTCGCCGGCCCCAAGAATTGCTATGTTTTTGTTTGATTTCACGTATTATTTATCTTTATTCTCTTATCAAATTCTTCCGACTTCTGACTTATCTCAGCTTCAATGTTATGATCGTCACTATCGCCAGCAGGATGCCCACGATCCAAAACCGGGTGACGATCTTTGCTTCATGAAAGCCCTTTTTCTGGTAATGATGATGTAGCGGCGCCAGTAAAAAAACCCTCCGGCCCTCGCCAAATCTCATACGGGTATATTTAAACCAACTAACCTGGATGATCACCGATAAATTCTCGACCAGGAATATGCCGCACAATAGCGGCACCATTAATTCCTTTCGTATCATAATGGCAAAAACCGCAATAATGCCCCCTATTGCAAGGCTGCCGGTATCGCCCATAAAAACCTGCGCCGGGTAAGAGTTGTACCACAAGAAACCCACACATGCACCCGTAAAGGCTCCCGCGAATATCACCAGCTCGCCCGAGTTGGGGATAAACATGATATTTAAATAATCAGCGATAATTGTATTGCCCGAAACGAACGCAAGGATCGCCAGCGTAATGCCTATTATGGCCGACGTGCCTGTCGCCAGGCCGTCGATACCATCAGTTATATTGGCCCCGTTTGAAACGGCGGTAATAATGATGATAACAAAGAACATGAAGACCAGCAGCGAGTAACGCTGGTAACCCGGGCCTAAAAACTTCAGTACCTTGCCATAGTCAAACTCGTTGTTTTTATAAAAGGGCATGGTGGTTTTAGTCGACCGGATATCCTGGGTATAAACCGCGGTATTGCCGTGCATGTGGAACTGAACCGGTGCATCATATTTGATCGGTGGTTTTACCTCCTGGCTTATAATAATATCCTTGTTGCTATACATGGTAAACCCGATAAATAAAGCCAGGCCCACCTGCCCTGTTATCTTGAACCTGCCCGCTAGTCCTTCTTTATTTTTTTTGAATACTTTTATATAGTCATCCAGGAAACCAATAGCTCCCAGCCAAACAGTGGTAACAAGCATCATTATGATGTAGATATTATCCAGCTTGGCAAATAACAGGGTTGGTATTAAAATACCGGATATGATAATGATACCACCCATTGTAGGCGTTCCAGCCTTTTGCATTTGCCCTTCCAAACCCAGGTTTCTTACCGTTTCGCCGACTTGTTTAAAGCGCAAAAATTCGATTATCCGGTGCCCATAAACCGAGGTTACCACTAATGAAGTAATCACAGCCATCGCTGTCCGGAACGTGCTGTATTGAAACACACCCGCACCCGGTATATTGTAATTTCTATTAAGCCAGGTAAATAAGTAGTATAACATTTTTTATGATTTCACCGATTTTTGTTTGATTTCACCGATTGTTGTCCATAGACCATAGTCGATAGTCCATAGCCACGTTGTTTTATAATCTTCAAATCCGCACATTTTCAAATCTCACCTGCTCAATTACTCATTAACTTAAACTGTTCCACCAGCTCCTCCATATCATCAAAATGGCTCTTCACGCCATTAACTTCCTGGTATTTCTCATGGCCCTTACCTGCTACGAGTACAATATCCCCGGGCTTTGCCAGCATACAGGCTGTTTTGATGGCTTCCCGCCTGTCGATAATGCTTACGGTATATCTTTTAAAAGCCGGGTCGACGCCTTCCTCCATCTCTTTGATGATCTGCGCCGGGTCTTCATTCCTCGGGTTATCCGACGTAAGGATCACTCTGTCGCTCCATTCGCAGGCCGTTTTTGCCATGATCGGGCGCTTGGTTTTATCGCGGTTGCCGCCACAGCCAATTACAGTGATCACTTTTTCATTCCCTTTACGGATATCATGGATGGTGCTCAGAATATTTTGAACAGCGTCGGGCGAATGCGCATAATCAACAATACCAATGATCTTGTTTGGCGAAACGATATAATCAAACCGGCCCCGCGCCCCGGTAAGCTTGCTTAAGCTGGTTAGTATTTTGGCTTTATCCTGGTCAAGCAGCATGGCGGCAGCATATACCGCTAATAAGTTGTAGGCATTGAAAGTGCCCACCATTTTGAACCAAACCTCTTCGTTATCTATCTGTAATAATAATCCCTCGAACTGGTTTTCTAAAATGCGCGCCTTGTAGTCGGCCATACTCTTCAGCCCGTAAGTCTTTTTATGCGCTTTTGTATTTTGCAGCATAACGTTTCCGTTTTTGTCATCACTATTCGTTAAAGCGAATGCATTAGCCGGCAGATCATCAAAAAAGGTTTTTTTAGCTTTAAGATAGGCATCAAATGTTTTATGATAGTCGAGGTGGTCGTGCGTAAGATTAGAAAATATACCGCCGGCAAACTTTAAGCCTTGTATGCGGTGCTGGGCAATAGCATGCGAGCTTACCTCCATAAAGCAATAGTCGCATCCTTGCGCTACCATGTCATCGATCAGCCTGTTTAATTCAACCGGATCGGGTGTGGTATGTGTTGCCGGGATCACCTGGCCGTTAATTTGGTTTTCGACTGTTGATATTAACCCGCATTTATAACCCAGGTCGCGAAATAATTTATAAAGCAAGGTGGCAATGGTGGTTTTTCCATTGGTACCTGTTATCCCCACCAATTTTAATTTACCCGATGGATGATCGTAGAAATTAGCCGCCACAATACCTAACGCAATAGTCGAATCGGCCACCATTAGAAAATCAACCTCGCCGGTTACATGGGCAGGCAGATCTTCGCAAATCACGGCTACCGCCCCGTCGTGCACTGCCTGGTCGATATAATCGTGACCGTCGCTTAACGTCCCCTTTATCGCGACAAACAAACAACCGGGAATAACCTTTCGTGAATCAAAAACCACCGTGGTTATTTCGGTGTCGGCACTCCCCTGTAATTCAGTGAACGCAAGCCCCTCTATTATCTCACTTAAATATTTCATTGCAGTTCAATTATTATTTTTGATCCTTTTGGTATTAAACTACCGCCGGTTACCGATTGACTAGTCACCGCGCCGCTTCCATGTACCGCTACCTTATAGCCAGCGTTTCCAAGCAGGTATAAAGCGTCGCTTAGGCCCATTCCGGTTACAGAAGGGACCACCCCGCTTTTATAATTAATGTCCGCAAAAGCTATACCGTTAGTAGTATCGATACCACCTGCCGCGCTATTGTTCGATGCATACAGCGGCTTAAGTCCAAGCTTGGTGTATACTTGTTTCAAGGCTTTTTGATTTCCCTGTTTTACTTTAGGCATATTGGTATTGCCGACCAAATGCACCGGCGCAGCCTGGTTCATTTCCAGGTCGCTTGAATATATCCTGTCTGCTATTTCCCTGAATACCGGGCCGGCAACCAGCGCCGCGAGGTATGAACCCTGCGTTGGGTGATTGATCACCACGATCATGGCATATTTAGGATGATTTGCCGGAAAATACCCGCAAAACGAAGCCTGGTAAGTTTTTTGAACACCGTATCCGGATGAACCATTGGCTATCTGGGCTGTCCCGGTTTTACCGGCCACTGTGTACAATGAATTCTTGATCACATTCTTGCCTGTACCTTCATTAACTACGCCCTCCAGTAAGCTTTTCATTTTACCGAGGGTGGCGTCGCTGCACACTTTTTCATTGATCACCCGGGCGTGGAATTGTTCAACAGTATTTCCCAGCCTGCGTATTTCCTTTACAAAAATCGGCGCGATCATCTTCCCGTTATTGGCAACTGCATTATACAGCGTAAGCATTTGCAGCGGGGTCATCCGCATTTCGTACCCATAGGCCATCTGCGGAAGCGTTAGTTTGCTCCAGCTGCGGTTCGACGGATTTTTAACGACCGGCTGTGCTTCGCCCGGAATTTGAAGTTCAAGTTTTTCATTTAAATGCAGGGCATACAGGTTATCTGTAAATTCCCTGGGATTATCGCCGTAATGCGACGTGATAAACTTTACAACGGCTACGTTTGATGATGCTTCAAACGCCTTTTTTGCTGTTATCACATAATTGCCTTCTTCAGCATCCCGGAATGTTTTCAGCAGCTTCCCTTTGTAAAACATATCATACCGGCCGTTTTCTGCATTTACCAACGTATTGGTATCAATTTTATGCTGATCAAACGCCGTCATATACGAAGCGAGCTTAAATGTTGAACCCGGGTCGGCGGCATCACTTATCGCGTAGTTTAATTTTTCCTGGTAATCACCTTCTTTGTTGCGCGTAAAATTGGCTATCGCCCTTACTTCGCCGGTAGCAACTTCCATTACAATCACGCAGCCATGGTCGGCCTGGGTTTTTATCAACTGTTTCTTTAGCGCGTCCTGGGCAACATCCTGGTAGTTAACGTCGATCGTTGAAATAATATCGGCACCATCCTTTGGGGCAATTTCCTCTTCGCCATTATTTACCGGCATCCATGTGCCGCCGGCAATACGCTGCATCAGGCGCTTACCGCTTTCACCATTAATATAGCCGGCATAGGCGCCTTCAAGCCCTACCGCGTTTTTCACATTTTCGTTCTTGTAGCCTATGGTACGGGCGGCCAGCGAGCGGAAAGGCAATATCCGCTTGTTTTGCTCCACAACGATAAGCCCACCTTTATACTTGCCCATGTTAAAGATCGGGAACTTGCGGATCTGCTTTAATTCCTGGTGCGTAACTTTTCTCCTGACCAAAAAATACCGCAAACTATCTTTACGCGCCTCGCGCAGCATGCGCGAATACTCACTTTCGGTTTTATCGTTATATAACTGCGAAAGTTTCATCGCCAGGGAATCAACTTTCTCGTTAAATACGTCATCGTCATAAATGCCGGCTGCCAGCATATCCATGTGCAGTTCATATTCAGGCACCGAGGTAGCCAGCAGGTTCATGCCCACATCAAAAATATTCCCCCTGGCGGCATCAACTGTTTGATACTGGGTAGACAGCGTGGTAGCCATAGCCTTCCATTTTTTTCCCTGTACAATCTGCACTCGGCATAATTGCCAAACTACTGCAGCAGCAAACAGCAGCACCAACCCGAAGGCCAGGTAAACACGCATTAATATGTTGGTCCTGATGCTCATTTTTCACCCCCTTCTGCAGCTATTTTTTGCGGCGGCTGAACCGATTCTTTTATTCCCAGCGTATCCGCGCGTTTGGCCACTTCGGTTAGCGTGCTTTTGTAAGCCAGTTCGGCTTTGGTAGTTTTATAATCCCAGCTTAACTCCTTCACTTCCTTGCTTATCTTATCAATATCACGAATATTTTTTTCGGCCAGGTGCCTGTTACCGATATAGATCATGCCTAACAGCGCAAGGAACAACACAAATGGCAAAGCGCTTGTAGCCACCTCGACATTAAATACTTTCTTTACAAAAAACTGGCTCAAAAAGTTATCGGGAATTTCCTTTTCCTTTGCAGGCCTTTCCTCAACGATAAGCTTTTTCTCAGCCTCTTCTTCATCAATTTGTGTACGCAGCCTGTTCGTCATCTTTTTACCGCTATTCTTAACTTAGCGCTCCGTGCCCTGTTATTTTTACTGATCTCGTCTTCCGATGCCGTAATGGCCCCGCGGCTTACCGCGTCGAAAGGTTTGTTATCGTTTCCGTATAGATCCTTTTCAAGCTCACCACTGAACTTACCCTTCGCGATGAAGTTTTTTACCAGCCTGTCTTCCAGCGAATGGTACGACATCACCACCAACCGGCCGCCCGATACCAATACATCCGCCGACTGGATCAAAAAGTCCTTTAACGCTTCCAGTTCCTGGTTCACCTCGATCCGCAGCGCCTGGAAAACCTGTGCCAGGTATTTATTTTCCTTGCCGCGCGGTATGCGGGCCGCAATAGCGTTTTTCAAATCGGCAACAGTAACAATGGGTGCCGTTAACCGGGATGTTACAACCGTATTGGCCAGCGATTTGGCATTCTGTATCTCGCCATAAATGCCGAATATCCGGTGCAGCTCAGCTTCCGGATATGTATTAACTATTTCCTTTGCGGTTAGCGTTGATGATTGGTCCATGCGCATATCCAGTTCAGCATCAAAACGGATAGAGAACCCGCGCTCGGCCTGGTCAAACTGGTAGGATGAAACACCGAGATCAGCCAATATGCCGTCGACCGCGATGGCATTGTGCAGGCGGCAAAAGTTTTTGAGGAATCGAAAATTCTGGTCTACAAAAATAAATCGCTCATCATCGATCAAATTCTGCTTCGCATCCGCATCCTGGTCAAAGGCCAATAATTTACCGCTATCGTCCAGGTGCTTTAATATCTCGCGTGAGTGGCCGCCGCCGCCGAAAGTTACGTCAACGTAAGTACCTTGGGGGCGTATGTTCAGCCCTTCGATACATTCGTTCAGCATAACGGGCGTATGGTAATTACTCATTCATACCCTCCCCTCTTTTACCGCCCATCACCTCTTCGGCCAGGTCGGCAAAATTCTCCGGTTCACTATCTATCAATGCCTGGTAGGCATTTTTATCCCAAACTTCAATTTTATTGATCTGGCAGGTCAGCACCACCTCGTTGTCGATGCCGGCGTAATCCAGTAACTGCTTGGGCAAGTTTATGCGCCCGGTGGCATCAAGTGTCAGCTCGGTAGCGCCGCGGGTAAAATACCGGATGAATTCGATATTTTTATTTTCGTATTGATTAAGTTTGTTGAGCTCATCAAGCTTTTTGTCCCATTCCTTTTTGGTGTAAATAACCAGGTACTTTTTGAAGCCGCGATTGATAACAAGCCCCTCAGTCTCAGCTTCGGGCAGCTTTTTTTTTAGGCCAGCCGGAACCATCATACGACCTTTCGTATCTAGTTTACATTCAAATTCTCCGGTTAAATAGGACATTAGGCGGCTTTGGCGATTTTGTAGTGTAAAAGTAGAACACTTTTACCATATTTTACCACTATCTACCACCAAAGTTATCAACACTTTGTGCAATATGTTTGTTAATTACTTCACCATGTATTGCCTTCTTTACTGTGTAATGAAAACTTTTTATCCGGCTGGTTTACTTTAACTTAAACTTATATATCGGAGTGTTTAAAAACTTATCGCGGACCAATGCCGGTTTTAGGTGATAATTATTGCCTATTTTAGACATCAATAATTTAGCCCTAAAAAAGACGTTTGAAAATGAGAACAGCATTCATTTTTGCTATTTATTTGCTATACATACCTGGTTCGCAAACTCCGGAAAACAATGCAGTTCAATTTGATTTTAATAAGATTTTAAATGCCCGGCCGGTAACTGTCGTAACAAACCACCGGCTGGTAACCTGGACGAAAGGTATAGACGGAAACGGCCTTGCAGATGGCTACCTCACGCAATCAGCCGCATTATTTAATGGCGATAAAGATGCGCATGCACTTCCCGACAATCCGGTATTTGCAGCCAATAGTTCGCATCCTGAAATAGTGTTGCACTATTCAAATAACGATACCCTGCATAACCAGGCCTACAGCATCACCGGCGAAGGCGCTGTTCAATTCGCTGTACCAAAAGCTAAATATTTAGCTGTGTTTTTGGCATTGACAAGTGCCGAAGGCGCCTCCAATCTTCATATACACCTTATATATAAAAATGGCACCACAAACATGGAATTTGTTTTACCGGACTACTACCAGGATATAAAACCCAGCGACGCTGACCTGTGTTACCTCGCACACGACCTGGCCAAATGGGGAAATAAAAACAATATGGCAGAAAAAGACCATCACAATATCGACCTGCTAAAAATCCCAGCTGATCCGGCAAGGGTGCTCAAAGGGGTACGCATTTCCAAAACCAAGCCTGGTTACCTGGTATTTTGGGCCGCTGCGGGGATAAAAAAATAATGGTTACTAAACAGACTTCCGAAGTTTTAAAAACCTCGGAAGTCTTATATCCGTTAACCCTCTATTCTTATATCATACTTGGCCAGCAACCCCGGCAAACCTTGCACCGAAAATCTTGCCTTCTTTAAGTTATTAATGTCGGGGTCAATAATAAAATTGTACGACGTTCTGAAGTCGGCATTTTTTAAGACCGTGTGATTAAAAAATGCACGGTGCAGGTTACAATTATTGAATTGCACCTCGGTAAGGTCGGCTTCAGTAAAATCTGTTTCAATAAGGGAGCAATCATTGAATTTTGCCCCTTTGTTTTTCTTTTTGTAAAAGATAGCATTATCCAGCAGGCAGTTCGTAAAACTCACTTCAAACAAAAAATCGTTGCTTTTGCTGAAATCAGCACCGGCCAATTTGCAGCTTTTAAACTGAACATCCTGTAAACCCGTGCCTGATAATTTTATGAGTGACAGGTTGCACTCGTCGAAGAAACAATTCACGAAGGTTAATCCCGAAAGATCGGCATACGAAAGGTCGCTGCTGATAAAGCGGCAATTTTCGAACGTGCGTTTGTTACCTGTGATTGCTTCGGCCGAAATTTTTGTGAAAGTTTTATCCTCTTCTATATCGGGTATCATGATGCAAAATAAGCTTTATACTACATTTTATCCAAGGCTATTTGTTGCTGTTCGATTTTATCATATTTTACAGCCTCAAATATTAAATAATGACAAATCGCGCCAAAGCTCTTATCAACGTTGCCCTTATAGCCGGTATTATCCTTCCATTCGCAGCCAGATCGCAGGCCAGTAAAGACTGGATAACCAAATCAAACAGTTATACCAAATTGCTGCTGGATGTCGATAAAAAATATTCTCCCGAACTAGGCTCATCACAGGGATTGGCTTTTTACGATACATTGATAGCCAAACCTACGCTTGCCAACGACCAGGCCGAACGCAAAGAAAGGATGAGCGCCGTGGCTTTATTAAAGCAGGCCAGGCAAAAGGAAACGAATACCGCGTTAAAACAGGATTTGGATATCCTGATCAACCGATCGGAGCTTGGCTTTAAACAGCAAGACTTTAACTTAAACCGGCAGGTGCCATTTGTGAATGTGACGGGAACTGTGTTCAGGGGCATACAAACTTTGCTTGATGATCAAACTCCTGTTGAAAGACGAAACGCGGCGATGATCCGACTGCGCAAATATGCGGGAATGGTAAAAGGATATGAACCGATCGCCTCGATATGGAAGGACCGTATAACGAAACAAATGCTTAAACCGGGTATGATATACCCGTCCAAACAGCAAATGGAAGTTGAGCTTTCGCACAATTCGAGTTTGGTAAACGGTCTTGAGCAGCTGTTTAAAAAATATAACCTGGCTGGCTGGGAACAACCTTACGCCGTCATAAAAAAACAACTGGAAGACTATGATGCCTGGACAAAAGCCAACGTTATGCCAAAAGCGCGTACCGATTTCAGGCTGCCACAGGAAGAATATCAGCTGAATTTATTAGGCTACGGTATCGACATTCCTCCTGCCGAACTGGCGAAAATGGCACATGCCGCATTTACCGATATACAAAACCAAATGAAACCGCTGGCTGAGCAGGTCGCCAAAAAATATAACCTGCCTTCAAGTGATTACAGGGACGTAATTAAGTATTTGAAAAAAGACCAGCTCCAGGGCGACTCCATCATGCCGCTGTACAAAAGACACCTGGCAGATATCGAAGCTATTATCCGCGAGCACCACCTGGTAACTTTACCTGGGCGGCCCGCCATTATACGGCTGGCAACCGAGGCCGAAACCGCGCAGCAGCCGGCCCCGCACATGGTGCCGCCGCCATTTTTGAATAATACCGGGCAGCGCGGCGTATTTGTTTTGCCATTGAACATGCCTCCGGCACCCGGTGAGAAAGTAGATAAATACAATGATTTTACCTTCGAGGCAGCCTCATGGACATTAACCGCCCACGAAGCCCGGCCCGGGCACGAGCTTCAATTTGATAAAATGGTAGAAGAAGGTGTTTCGCAGGCCAGGGTGCTGTATGCGTTTAACTCAACCAACGTGGAAGGCTGGGGGCTATACGCCGAATATATAATGCGCCCCTATATGCCGGTTGAAGGCCAATTGGTTTCCCTGGACTACCGCCTTCAGCGCGCAGCCCGCGCTTTTTTAGACCCTGAACTCCAGGCGGGCATCATTACCCAGCAGCAGGCGCTCGATTTGTTGATGAATGACGTTGTACTGTCACATGCTTTTGCCAAACAAGAAGTAGAACGCTATAGCTTAAGGGCGCCAGGCCAGGCCAATAGTTATTTCTATGGTTTCACCAAGCTTGTAGCACTGCGAAAAGATGTAGAAAAGGCTTTAGGCGATAAATTTAGCCAGCAGCGTTTTCACGATTTTATCCTGTCGCAGGGCATTTTGCCACCGGCATTAATGAGAGAGGCGGTGATGAATGAGTTTGTTGCGAAGGAGAGTAGTAGATAGAAGCAAGATTGTGAGAGGCAAGAAGCAAGATAACTGCTTGATTTTCTTGCTTCTTGCTTCTTGCCTCTTAACGTCTATCGCTCTCCATACCCCTACATATTCCTCCGGTACTGCCCGCCGACCTCATAAAGGGCATGAGATATTTGCCCAAGCGAGCAATACTTACAGGCTTCCATCAGGCTTTCAAAAATATTTTCACCAGCAACGGCGGTTTTTTGCAGGTTTGTTAATAGCTGCGGGATATTGTGTTCATTGCGGTGCTGAAACTCGTGCAGCGCAGTGATCTGGAACTCTTTTTCTTCTTCGGTGGCCCGGATCACTTCCGACGGTACAATGGTTGGCGAACCTTTTTTATTCAGGAAGGTATTTACACCCACGATCGGGTATTCGCCGGTATGTTTCAAGGTTTCGTAGTACAGCGATTCTTCCTGTATCTTGCTGCGCTGGTACATGGTTTCCATGGCACCCAATACGCCACCGCGGTCGTTGATCGCTTTAAATTCAGCCAACACAGCTTCTTCAACCAGGTCGGTCAGCTCTTCAATGATGAACGCGCCCTGCAAAGGGTTTTCATTCTTAGCCAGGCCCAGTTCCCGGTTTATAATTAGCTGTATGGCCATTGCGCGGCGTACCGATTCCTCGGTCGGTGTAGTTATCGCTTCATCATACGCGTTGGTATGCAGCGAGTTGCAGTTATCGTAAATAGCATACAAAGCCTGCAGCGTGGTGCGTATGTCGTTAAAATCAATTTCCTGCGCATGCAGGGAACGCCCGCTGGTTTGGATATGATACTTCAGCTTTTGCGAGCGGTCGTTTCCTTTGTATTTATTTTTAACCGCCTTTGCCCAAATACGCCTGGCTACACGGCCTATTACCGAGTATTCGGGGTCAATACCGTTCGAGAAAAAGAACGACAGGTTTGGCGCGAAATCGTCGATATGCATGCCCCGGCTCAAGTAATACTCTACGTAAGTAAACCCATTCGATAAGGTAAAGGCCAATTGCGTTATCGGGTTGGCTCCCGCCTCGGCAATATGGTAGCCGGATATGGAAACCGAATAAAAATTACGGACCTTTTGATCAATAAAATATTGCTGGATATCGCCCATCATCCGCAAGGCGAACTCGGTTGAAAATATACAGGTATTCTGCGCCTGGTCTTCCTTCAAAATATCCGCTTGCACAGTACCCCGTACACTTGCTATTGCATGGGCTTTTACTTTTTCATAAACATCGGCGGGCAAAACCTGGTCGCCGGTAAGGCCCAATAGCATTAAGCCAAGACCACTATTACCCGCAGGCAATTTAGCACTTTGATAGTGCGGACGCTTCAACCCCTTATCGTCATACAGCTCCTTAAACTTCGCCTCAACCAAATGTTCGAGTTTATGCTCTGTAATATATTTTTCACATTGCTGGTCAATGGCCGCGTTCATAAAAAAGCCGAGCAACATAGGCGCGGGCCCGTTTATGGTCATGGATACCGATGTAGCAGCCTCGCAAAGGTCAAACCCGGAGTATAATTTTTTAGCATCATCCAGCGTAGCTATGCTCACGCCGGAGTTACCTATCTTACCATAAATATCCGGCCGGATATGCGGATCCTCGCCATACAATGTAACCGAGTCAAACGCGGTCGACAGCCTGTGCGCAGGCTGCCCAAGCGATACATAATGAAAACGTTTATTGGTACGTTCAGGGCCGCCCTCACCGGCAAACATACGGGTGGGATCTTCGCCTTCCCTCTTGAGTGGGAAAACCCCCGCGGCATATGGAAATTCGCCCGGCAAATTTTCAGTCAGCAGCCAGCGCAGTATATCACCCGATGCCTCGTATTTCGGCAAGGCGATTTTGGGAATACGCAACTGCGACAGCGATGTATAATAAAGCGGTAGTTTGATCTCCTTATTTCTTACCTTATATATAAAATTCTCAGCGGTATATTGTTTAATGGTTTCGGGCCATTGTTTGAGCAGGCATTTACATTCGGGGTGCAGGTGCGCTTCGAGGTGTTTTTGTACCTCCTGTAGAGACGCAATACTTTGCGTCTCGGTTTGTGGTATCAATTCAATCGCACCCTCAATCTGGTACAGCTGCTGCGCTATTTTACACTGCTCATTCACCCATTGTTTATAAGCATTGCTGCTTTCAACGATCTCGGCCAGGTACCTATTTCTGTCAGGCGGAATGATATATTTTTTTTCTGACTCTCCACCTTTCACCTTTAACCCTTCACCTTTTGCCTCAAACTCCACCCCGGTTTTTGTTTTGATCATTTTCATCAACGCGGTGAACAACGCGTTCATCCCAGGGTCGTTAAATTGCGAAGCCATTGTACCGTAAACGGGGATATCTTCATCCTTCGCGTCAAAAAGCTTATGGTTGCGTTTATACTGCTTACGCACATCGCGGATCGCATCAAGCGCGCCGCGCTTATCAAACTTGTTGAGCGCCACCATATCGGCAAAATCAAGCATGTCAATTTTCTCAAGCTGCGTAGCTGCACCAAACTCAGGCGTCATTACGTATAGCGACAGATCGCAATAATCCGTGATCATCGTGTCCGACTGCCCGATGCCGGATGTCTCCACAATGATCAAATCATAACCCGCCGCCTTGCAAATATCAATGCTTTCCTGCACGTGTTTTGAGAGTGCCAGGTTGGCTTGCCTTGTGGCCAGCGAACGCATGTACACCCGCGGGCTATTGATCGCATTCATCCGGATCCGGTCGCCGAGTAGGGCGCCGCCCGTTTTACGTTTGGAGGGGTCCACCGAGATGATCGCCAGCGTTTTATCCGTCTCCATTAAAAACCTGCGGACGAACTCATCCACAAGCGACGATTTCCCCGAGCCACCCGTGCCGGTTATCCCGATCACGGGGATATGAGTGGCATTGATCAGCTTATGTACTTCGCTTAAAAAATGGTCGGCTTCTTTCGGGTAGTTCTCAACGATGCTGATAGCTGTGGCAATGGATTGTATATCTTTTTGCGGCAAGTGCTTCAGCTCGCCGTTTAGTTTTATTTTATTCTGGAAGTCGCATTTCTGGAGCATATCATTTATCATGCCTTGCAGCCCCATTTTGCGGCCGTCATCCGGCGAATATATCTTGGTAACACCGTAGGCTTCCAACTCAGCGATCTCGTTAGGCAGGAACACCCCCCCCCCGCCGCCAAAAATTTTGATATGCCCGGCGCCGCGCTCTTTCAGCAGATCGTGCATGTATTTAAAGTATTCCACGTGGCCGCCCTGGTACGATGTTAAGGCTATGCCCTGCACATCTTCCTGGATGGCACAATTCACCACCTCCTCAACCGAACGGTTATGACCCAAATGGATCACTTCCGCGCCTGATGATTGTAAAATACGGCGCATGATATTAATAGTGGCATCGTGCCCATCGAACAGGGATGCAGCTGTAACAAAACGAATTTTGTACTGGGATTGGTAGGGTGTAATGCTTTCCATGGCAGGCGCAATTGGTACGATGCAAAATTAACCAAAATAAAGTAACTATGCGTGCATAATATTATTGCTCACTTGTCGTGTACTGAAGTACCCGATAGAATCAATCCGCCGAAAAATTTAAGAAAAAAAGAGAGGTGCCGATGACACCTCTCTTTCGATAAAATGATTAAATTTTAAAAGTCTGAAAACTGGGTTACATCACTTTATCTGCTGCTTTGAGAACCTGAACCTGATTTAGAAGATTTGTTACCTTGTGATTTGTTGTCACTTGATGAATTTCCTCTTTTCGATGAAGAGTTGTTTCCTTTTTCACTTGAACTTTTTGTAGTTGCCATGATTTTCTAAATTTAGTTTAACATGTGGTTACTTACTTACAATAAGCTTCAAAATCGTGCCGTGGTTAAATTAGCGTAAATAAAACTATAGCTAAAAACCAATGATCTGATTTACAATAATTTAACTTTTAATTAATTTTATTAATAATTAAGAAGTGTTTTTATTTTTATATAAAGTGTCGGCAAATGTTGACACACTTACCGGCACTGCTATAAGCATACCAAATTAAATTTTGCGGGGAATAATTTTTGACCTTTATCTTAACGCTTATCAGGTTCGCGCCGGCTGGTAGTGAAGCACCACAATTCCGCATGCAAAAGGGGTTGCCTTCACCAGGTTCAGGCTCATCCGCGCATCTCTGTTTTTATAAATAGACATGCCATCGTCGATGACCGCCGGGTTAATAAAAAGATGATATTCGTCGATCAGGTCGTGCTTGATTAAGTTCGAAACAAACTCTGCGCCACCATAGGCAATAATGCCTTTACCGGGCTGGCTTTTTAAGTGGTTAACTTCGGCCGAAATATCACCTTTCGCGAGGTCGGTATTTTCCCATTCTGATTTCTCAAGTGTTTTTGAAAATACCACCTTGTGCGTGTCGCACATTTTTTTCCCGAAGTCATATTGCGGGTTGCCCGGCTCCTGCACCACCGACTCCCAGTACTGGACAAAACCGCCGGTCATTTTCCGGCCCAGCAGGATGCAGTCAACCGAGTCGGTTAGCCCGTTCACATAATTTTTAAGCTCGTCATCCCAGTTCCAGGTCATCCAGTCCATTTCGCCATTCGGCCCCGCAACAAATCCGTCAACGGATAATTGCACCTGTAATTTTAATTGTCTCATTGTGTATCATTTGATGTCGACAAAAAACTATTTTTTCTCCGCCACCCTCTTTACGCTGCAGGCGGGGAGAGGGTCGACCAGCGCAGCGTAGTCGGGGTGAGTCCACGCTAATGCCGCTCGTATAGTTAACTCACCCGGTCATCGTTACACTCGACCACCCTCTCTCCAGGCGGACCGGGAAAGAGGGTTAAACTCCAATAATTTTTATTGCCCATGATCTGCTTCTGACCTCCGACTTTGGCACTCACTCCCCGTCGTATGCCCGCTTCAATTCCGCTACATCAATCTTTACCATTTTCATCATTGCCTGCATTACCCTTCCCGCTTTAGCCCGGTCAGGGTCGCCAAGCAGTTGCCCTAAAGCGTCGGGTACAATTTGCCTAGCTAACGCCAAATTTATCAGTGATCCAGCCGCATTGCATAGCCTTTCCGCCTTCCAGCAGTTTATCCCAGTATTCATCAACTTCCTCCTGGTCTTTACAATGCACAAAAAATGATGTAGCCGGGGAAAACTTAAAATGCGGCCCGCCGTTCAGGGCCGAAAATTCAACCCCGTCCAGCCAAAACGTTGCCGACATGACCGAACCCTTTGCCCCAGGCCCCGCGTCCCCGTAACGCGAAACATTCCCTTTCCGCGAGTTTCTAAAAACCGTGGTATAAAAATCCATAGCCTCTTCGGCCTCGCTGTCAAACCATAAAAATGGTGTGATCTTAGCCGAACCGGTAGTTTGGTCATTGGTGCTTCTCATCGTGTTATTTTATTTTAGTTTATAAAGTAAAGGTAATTAATAACCAGGCAGGCAGCGATAGGCACAAATGCCATTTTCAGGGGGAGATGAGGACAAAAACTATCAACCTGGTATGAAAAGAAAAGTTATTTAATTTAACCTTAGTTGCGTTAGTGATAGAAGTGGATACCGGCCCGTGGCTAAGGCCTGCAGGCGTATGAGCGAAAAGCGCGGGCCAAAGGCAACGCCCAACAGAAAAGGATTCAAGACGTCAGAATCAGGAAAAAACTTCTTAAAATACCCATAAATACCCATGTCCCAAGCTACTGAAACAAGTTCAGTATAACTGATTTTTCCATGACAATTTGACAAATTTGTCCGTTTGGAACAGGGCTTGATAGTCAAGTGTAGAACAATAGTAAATCAAAAAAATAATCAATAGTTATGCAAGAAAAAGGAACGATCTCGATACATACCGAGAACATTTTCCCAATCATCAAAAAGTTTTTATACTCCGACCATGAGATATTCCTGCGTGAGCTGGTTTCGAACGCGGTTGATGCTACTCAAAAAATAAAACGCCTGGCATCGCTTGGCCAATATAACG
>JAQBOM010000054.1 GCA_028288025.1 Mucilaginibacter sp.
GCTGACGGACCGTCAGCACCAGCTGGATCAGACCTTTCTCGGACCAGTATTTGCCCTGATCAGCTACTGCTGATGCTCTGGTGCGGGATGTGCTGGTGCGGGCCGACCGGGATGGTGCAGAAGGAGCAGCGGGTCGCCGCGGCGGGGATGCTGCTGAGGCACTCGGGGCAGTCCTTGGTGGGCACGCCCGGCTCCTCCTTCGGCTTGAAGCGTTCGTGCAGCTTGTTGACCGGCATGACGACGAAGTAGTAGACGACAAAGGCTATGAGCACGAAGCTGATCGCGGAGTTGATCAGCTGGCCGTAGGCGAAGGAGACGCCGTCCACCTTGAAGATCGCGCTGCTGAAGTTCCCGGTCTTGTGGGTGATCAGTCCCACGATCGGGGTCAGGAACGCGTTGACGAAGCCGTTCACCACGGCCGTGAAGGCCGCGCCGATGACGATGCCGACCGCGAGGTCGACGACGTTCCCGCGCAACAGGAAACTGCGGAAACCCTTCATATGGCTTTCTCCGTACTGTTCGGCGCCGGGGGACAACGGGGGATTCGGCGCGCGCCTACCCTCGCAGGTTCGGACCCGAACGCGCGAACGGCCCCGCCCGGAGGCGGAGCCGTTCCACGCTGTGCCGTGCTGGACGCGGGCCCGAACTCCCAGGTCCGGTCCGGATCCAGGAGGTTACAGGAGGTTCTAGGAGGCGTCGGCGTCCTTGGCGGTGCCGCCGGTGGCGGCCTTCTCCATCGCCGCGGCCGCGGCCTGCGCCTGGGCCTGGATGCCGGAGACGCTGCGCAGCGGCACCTCCTTGATGAAGAGCACCAGGATGAACGCCGCCGCGACGACGCCCGCACCGAGCAGGAACACCGTGTGCATGGAGTCGGCGAAGCCCTGCTTGAACGGGGCCGCGAAGACGGCGTCCAGCTTCTGGATGAAGGAGGAGTCGCTCAGCACCGAGGCGCCGCCGCCCTGGCCGGGGTGCTGCAGCATCTGGATCACCGGCTGGTTGCCGGGCTTGCCCGCGATCGCCGGGTCGTGCAGCGCGGCCTGGAACTGCGGGGTCTTGGCCGCCGACGTGAACGCCGAGTTGATCTTGTCGCCGACGCTGCTGAACAGCACCGACAGGAAGATCGCGGTACCGGCCGTGGCACCCAGCTGCCGGAAGAAGGTGGCCGAGGCGGTGGCCACGCCCATGTCCTTGGCCGGGACCGCGTTCTGCACCGACAGCGTCAGCGTCTGCATGGTGCAGCCGAGGCCGACGCCGAAGACCAGCATGTAGACCATGGTCTCCAGCAGCGGGGTGTTCCACTGCACCTCGAAGTGGAACAGCAGCATCGCGACCAGCAGCAGCGCCGTGCCGATCACCGGGAAGATCTTGTAGCGCCCGGTCCGCGAGGTCAGCTGGCCCACCACGATGGACGCGGTCATCATCCCCAGCATCAGCGGGAGCATGAGCAGGCCGGACTTGGTCGGGCTGGCGCCCTTCACGATCTGCAGGTACTGCGGCACCATCAGCAGGCCGCCGAACATGCCCATCCCGACCAGCACCGACAGCAGGCTGGTCTGGCTGAACACCTTGTTGCCGAACAGCCGCATCGGGATCAGTGCCTCATCGCCCATCTTCCGCTCGACCAGGATCCAGGCGATCACGCCGCCGATGCCGACGACGTAGCAGAGCAGCGAGCGGCCGGAGGTCCACCCCCAGGTCTGCCCCTGCTCGGCGACCAGCAGCAGCGGGATCACCCCGACCGCGATGGTCACCGCGCCCCACCAGTCGATGGCGTGCTCGCGGCGGGTGTGCGGGATGTTCAGCACCTTGGCGACCACGACCAGCGCGATCATGCCGATCGGCACGTTCACCAGGAACACCCAGCGCCAGCCGGCGATGCCGAGGATGGTGCTCTGACCCGCCAGGAAGCCGCCGACCAGCGGCCCGAGCACGCTGGAGGTGGCGAACACGGCGAGGATGTAGCCCTGGTAACGGGCCCGTTCGCGGGGCGGCACGATATCGCCGATGATGGCGAGCGCGAGCGACATCAGACCACCGGCGCCCAGCCCCTGGAAGGCGCGGAACGCGGCCAGCTCGATCATCGAGGTGGCGAAGGTACAGGCGACCGAGCCGACCACGAAGATGCTGATCGCGGCGAGGAAGAAGGGCTTGCGCCCGTACATGTCGGAGAGCTTGCCGTACAACGGCGTCGAGATGGTCGACGTGATCAGGTACGCGGTCGTGGTCCACGCCTGCTGGCTGAGGCCGTGCAGATCGTCGGCGATGGTGCGGATGGCGGTGCTGACGATGGTCTGGTCGAGAGCGGCCAGGAACATGCCGATCATCAGGCCGGAGAGGATCGTCATGATCTGACGGTGGCTCAGGCCGCCGGGTGCGGGTATGGAAGCGGTCGCGGTGGCCGCGCCGCCGCTTCCACCGGTAGTGCTGCTCACGTGGTTTCTCCTTGCTGCGCTGCGACCGTTCCGCCGAAGAGTTCTGCGCGGTGCTCTGCGAAGTCGTCGTTGAGGCGGCCGAACAGCCGGACCAGGTGGTGCCGGTCCTCGGCCGACCAGGCCTCGAGGATGTGGGCCAGCTTCTGGTTCCGCTGGTCCCGGTAGTGCTGGAAGGCGAGGACGCCGGCGGGGGTGGCGGAGAGCAGCGCACCCCTGCGGTCCTCGGGATCAGGACGCCGCTCGACCAGGCCGCGGTCGACCAGGGAGCGGATCTGCCGGCTGACGGTGGAGAGGTCGAGCATGGTGTCCGCGGCCAGGTCCGTCGCCCGCTTCGGCCCGCAGGTCACCAGCCGCGCGAGCAGCACCCGGTCACCCCCGCCCGGATCCTCCCGGGTGCGCTGCTTCCAGGCGTTGATCAGCCGCACGAAGCGGGTCATCTCGTCGCCCAGCGCGGTCGCCGCGTCCTCGGCGCTGGCGGTGGCCTGCGTCATCGGTCCCTCCCCCACGAAAATAGTTGCTTGCTCCTAGCAACTAACTGTAGCCCACACTTTTTAATTCCCCCCTACACGCCAGCTCGAGCCCGCCGTCGAGGTCGCCGTCGAGCCGCCTCGAGCGCCCCGTCGAGGTCGAGCATTCTCACTCTTCGCGAACATTCTCACTAGTGAGAGTGAAGTGCTACCGTGAGCGGCATGGCGACCACTGCGGACCTGCTGCTGCACCCCGTGCGCCTACGGATCGTGCAGGCGTTCCTCGGCGACCGGGCCCTGACCACCGGCGCCCTCAGCGCCGAGCTGGCCGACATCCCCACGGCCAGCCTGTACCGCCATGTCTCCCGGCTGGTCGAGGCCGGGGTCCTCGCGGTCGTCGCCGAGCGCCGGGTGCGCGGCGCGCTGGAACGCACCTACGAACTGCGCCTCGCCGCCACCGCCATCGGGCCCGAGGAACTCGCCTCGATGAGCGCCGACGACCACCGCCAGGCCTTCCTGGCCTTCGTCGCCACGCTCCTCGGCGACTTCGACCGCTACCTCGCCCGCGGCGACATCGATCTCCAGCGTGACGGCGTGAGCTACAGGATCGCCGGGCTGTGGCTGGACGACGCCGAGTACGCCGACCTGCTGGGCGAGATCACCCGGGCGCTCCAGCCCCGCCTGG